>CAVGWH010000076.1:0-6634 GCA_963633065.1 Oribacterium sp. | reverse complement strand
AGACCTCGAATCTCATCCGCTGCACGACGCATAGCCTGATATTGCAACACGGAGCTCTGAATAGACGGAAACAGCCGCTCCCCCTCCGGCGTCAGGCGCACGCCATAGCGCGAGCGGCTCAGGATCTTCACACCCAAGTCCTTCTCCAACGAAGCGATCATTTGGCTGAGAGCGGGCTGTGTATAGCCCAAAAGCTCTGCCGCCTTGGTAAAGCTGCCAACTTCGAGAACCTTCAGAAGCGCGATGTATTTCTGCACGATTCAGATAACCTTTCCGCATATTTGAATTATCAATATCAATTTTACTTATTCGTAGCTCAAGTATATAAAAGTCGCATCGAGCACGAGCCGTCGAAAGGGAGCTCTATGGACATGAACAAATTCCTGGTAGATGCCTACTTCACCGAGTATGAAACGAAAGCGACATACATGATGGGAAGTTCCGACCCAGAGTCCCTGCCGCTCGAGCAGGCGGCGCCCGATCTCTCCCGTTATGCAGACGAGCCATTAGCTTATGCGCTCGGAAATGGCTACTTCCCCCTACGCAAAAAGCTCTCAACGCTCTACGAGACCGTGGCACCCGACCAGATCGCCCTGATGAATGGCGGCGAGGAAACCATCTACGTCACGATGCGTGCCCTGCTGAGCCCGGGGGATGAACTCGTGGTTCAGATGCCGTCGTATCAGTCCCTCTCCGTCATCGCGCAAGAGATCGGTTGCTCCGTCGTTGAATGCCGTCCCAGCTTTGAGAAGAATTGGAAGCTTGACCCAGAAGAGCTCGAGGCGAAAATCACGTCGAACACCCGCCTCCTCGTTTTGAACTACCCGCACAACCCAACCGGTGCATGCCTCACAGACGAAGAGATGGCTTCCGTTGTAGCCCTGTGCAGAAAACACAAGCTCTACCTGGTCACAGATGAGGTCTACCGTTTTCTGCGCATGGATGAGTCTTGCTCGGACGCCTCGTTCGCGGATTTATACGATAAGACGATCGCGCTGGGGAGTTTCTCAAAAACCTTTGCCGCGCCAGGGCTGAGACTTGGCTGGATCGCCACGAGAAGTCCGGAGCTCATGAACAGACTGCTCGCGTACCGCCACTTCACCAGCACCTGCTCCAACCTGCCATGTCAGTGGATCGCAAACGAACTGATGGATAAGCGCGACGTCATCATGCGCCGCAACAACGATATCGCGCGCCGCAATGCCGCCCTCCTCGAGGAATTCGTGCAACGGCATGCCGACCTCTTCACCTACGTGCCGCCCAAGGGAGCCACCATGGCCTATGTAAAGCTGCTAGGCAAGCAAGGCGCTATGGACTTTTGCATGGAGATTCTGGAGCACACCGGTGTCTTGATCGTCCCGTCGTCGGTGCTGGAGAACTCGGACGAATATCTCCGCATCGGCCTATGCCGTGAGAGCTTTCCCACCTGCATTCGCCTGGTCAGCGAGTATCTTTCCGCCCGAGGAGAATAGAGAAGCCGACATGAGGCAGTACACCGTCGATGCATTTACCGACAAAGTCTTTGCAGGTAACCCCGCCGCCGTTTGCGTGATGGACAGCTGGCTTGACGAGCGCACCATGCAAAACATAGCCATCGAGAACAACCTTTCCGAAACCGCCTTTGCCGTGAAGGAGGGCGACGCCTATCATCTGCGATGGTTCACACCGGGCGGAGAGGTTGAGTTGTGCGGACACGCCACGTTGGCGACCGCCTACGTCATCACACGCTTCATCGAACCTGGCGCAGAGGCGGTAACGTTCGATACACTCAGCGGCCAGCTCAGCGTGCAGGTGGAAGGCGATCTGCTAGCTATGGATTTCCCAGCCTTTCATCTGGATCCCATTCCGGTGACGGAACGGATGACGGAGGCTCTGGGCGAAACGCCCGTCGAAGCGTTCTTAGGTGCCGACACGGTCTGCGTCCTGGAAACCGAAGAGCAGGTGCGCAACGTGCGCCCCAATCAGGAGCTGATCGGGCAAATGGATGGCGTATGCCTCCATATCACGGCGCAAAGTCGGAAATACGATTATGTGATCCGCAGCTTCGCGCCCAAATGCGGAGTCGCGGAAGACCCTGTTTGCGGACGTGGACATTGCCACGCTGCCCCCTATTGGGCAAAGAAGGTGGGTAAGTCAGAGCTCGAGGCATACCAGGCATCGCCCCGCGGAGGCATTCTGCGCTGCAGCCTCACCGACGAGCGGATCGTCCTCCGCGGCAAAGCCGTCTTGTTCGCCGAGTCGGAAATCTACATCTAAGGCTTGGAACAGGTCCATTCTGCCCCAGCAGGCGTGTTGACGAGAAAATGCCTAATCGATTGACGCAAAGACGCCCCCAGTGCCTCGGTCACAGGTCGATGAACATGAAGGGGCTGCCATGCTCCTTGATAAGGTCCACGAGATCCGCCGTGCGCAAATGAACCGATGCCGTATTGCTACAGGGATGACAACCGATCCATCCCCAGCGCTCATAATCGGCATCCAACGCTACCTGCACGTTCCGTGCCTCATCGTTGAGCGCAGCGAAAGGCGTGACCGCGCCCGGGTAGATGCCGATCTTATCGGCAAGGTCAGACGGAGAAGCAAAGCTCAGGCGCTTGCTGCCCAAACGCTCCTGCAAGACCTTAAGGTCAACGGGCTTGGTGTCTGGCACGGTAACCAAGTAATAGTTGCGATGTTTTGGGTCGCGCAAAAAGAGGTTCTTCGCCTCATGCTCGGCAAAAGGTAGTCTGGCCCTCGCCTGCGCCTCCTCGACCGTAAAGACAGGCGGATGCTCCACCGCCTCGTACTCGATTCCCCGTGCATTCAACAGCGCGTAAATGTCCGCCTTGGTGAGCTTGCCTTCGATGGCATGGACGTCTTCCCAAGTTTGCTTAGCTCCCGTTTCAGCCACGATCACCGCTCCTTCACCATTAGGTTGTCCCCAGCCGCCGATTAGCAATACGGACGCAAACCGGCGGCCGGGGCAGCTGCCGTCTCTAAAGCCTTTCCACCGCAGCCTGCAGGCGATCGCAAGCCTCCTGCACCATAGAGGTGGGACTTGCGATATTCAGACGGATGAAACCGGAGCCTTCGCTGCCGAACATCGTGCCCATATCGAGCCATAGCTTGGCCTCACGCGTAATGAACTCAGTGAGCTCTGCGTCGCCCGCCAGATTAAGACCTGAGCAGTCGATCCATGGCAGATAGGTGCTCTCGAGCGGCGTCAACGCCAGACCCGGCGTGCGCGCAACCACACCCTCTACCAGGGCGTAGTTTTCCTCGAGCTTTTCCTTGAGCTGAGAGAACCACTCGTCGCCCTGCTCATAGCAGGCCTGCGCCGCACAGACTCCCAGGCAACTGGGCTCGTCGTAACCCGTGCGCCCAAGCTCGCGCTTAAACGCGGCGCGCAAATCCGCGTTGGGAATGAAGATGTTGCAGATCTGCAAGCCAGCAAGGTTGAACGTCTTAGACGGAGATGTGCACAGAACCACGTTCTGGGCGAACTCCTCTCCCAAGGTCGCAAAGGGCACGTGCGCAAAACCGGGCCGTGCGAAATCCGCGTGAATCTCGTCCGAAACCACCGTGACGCCATGTGCCAGGCAGATCTCACCGATGCGCCGCAACTCAGAGGCAGTCCACTCACGGCCCACCGGGTTATGGGGACTGCACAGGATGAAGAGCTTGGCGCCGGTTTGCTCAAGCGCGCGCTCAAAACCGTCAAAGTCCATCTCGTAGCGGCCATCGACGCCGCGCACCAAGGGACTTGCGGCCACACGGCGGCCGTTATTCTCGATCATCAGGCGGAAGGGGTAGTACACCGGTGGCTGAATCAGCACGTAGTCACCCGGCTGCGTGTAGGCGCGGATAGCCGTAGCCAGTGCGAAGACGACCCCGGGGGCATGCAGCGCCCATGCGCGATCGGGCCTCCATCCGTGGTGGCGTTCAAGCCAACCCAGCACCGAATCGAAATAGGCGTCTGCAGGCATGGTGTAGCCGAACACGCCGTGCGCAACGCGCTCTTGTAGGGCCTCCAAGGCCTCAGGCATAACGCGAAAATCCATATCGGCCACCCACAAAGGCAGCTCGTCGGCAGCGTGTCCGCGTGCCTCGTAGCCATCCCACTTAAGACAACCCGTACCGCGGCGCTCAACGCGCGTTTCGAAATCGTATTGCATATTCGGCCCCAATCCTTTCCGGCCCTTCTCGGCCCCTGATCCATCTTGCATTCGCGAGGTGTCGCTTCCCTCGTTCCTCTCGGCACTTAAGCCAGCGCTTGCTCCAAATCATCGAGCAAATCTTCAACGTCCTCGATACCGACCGATAGGCGCAGCAGGCACTCATCGATACCCAATGCATCGCGCATCTCGGCCGGTATAGATCCATGGGTCTGCACCAGCGGATAGGTCATGAGCGATTCTGCGCCTCCCAAACTTTCCGCAAACAGGATGAGCTTCACGCGCTCAAGGACATCGACCGCGCGCTGGCGCGTGTCGACCTTGAAGGAAATCATGGCGCCGAAACCCTTGGTTTGGCGGCGCGACAACTCGTAGCCGGGATGTTCGGGGTCGCCCACGTAGTAAACCTCGCTCACGTGAGGGTGGCCTTTGAGAAACTCCGCGATACGTAGCGCGTTCTGTTCTTGGCGACGAAGGCGCACACCGAGGGTCTTCAAACTGCGGATCATAAGCCAGCTGTCAAACGGGGCGAGCTGATTGCCTTCGGTCATCGTGGCATTGAAAAGCGGCTCGATCAGGTTCTCGTCGCGCACGACCAAGAAGCCGGCCAGCACATCGTTGTGGCCGCACAGGTACTTGGTGCCGCTGTAGATCACCACATCGGCACCAAGACCCAAAGGACGCTGGAAATACATGGTAAGGAAGGTGTTGTCCACAGCAAGCAGGGCCCCGGCCTCGTGAGCCACCGCAGCCACCGTCGCGATGTCGGCAACTTTCATCATGGGATTCGTGGGGGTCTCCAAGAAAACCAAACGCGTATGGGGGCGCATCGCGTCACGCAAGGTTCTCTCATCCGTGAGGTCCGCATAGGTGAACTCCAGACCGTACTGGCTAAGCACCTGGGAAAACAGGCGATAGGTCCCTCCGTACAAGTCGTCGCTCACCACCACGTGATCGCCCGACTTTACAAGCTTGAGCAAGCACGATATGGCCGCCATGCCGCTTGAGAAAGCCAACGCCTTCTTGCCGCCCTCAAGCGCCGCAATGGTGTTTTCAAGTTCTAAACGTGTAGGGTTTCCACAGCGAGAGTAACAGTAACCCGTAGACTGGCCAAAGCCAGGATGGGCGAAAGTCGCTGTCTGATAGATAGGAAAGCTGACTGAACCCGTCTCTTTGTCAACGCCACGGTAACCGTGGACAGCCACCGAGTCGCTATGCAGTCCGGCGAGCCTCTTCTCGTCGATGCCCAACAGACCATCGATCTCCTCCGCCATCGCTTTAAAGCTCGAGTCGTCCACAGACACCTCCCATCTTGTTTCGATTCGTGCATCACAAGGCTAACCGAAACAACCCAAGGAGTGAGCGAATTACCCATTTATTCAATAGGATTTACGTTTTTTACCCGACGATCCCCGCGATCGAGCACCATACCGTTTGGGCGGTTCAAGAAAACTTCCACCCCCCTATGCGGCAATCGCAGCGCCTACCGTGTAAAATCGGCTCACCAGGTAAAATGATCGGGTGTTTTGCTGGAGGGGTATGTGCTATGGCGGAAAAGCCAGCTGCAGCGGGTGTTGACTTCGAGGAGCTCACCGAGGACGCCATCACCATACAGAACAAAACCAGAAGAGAGGGGATGTACAGTGCGTACGAGGCTGTATCTGACCTGTACCTGGCAATGTTCCGCATCAACATAAAGGAAAATACCTACACATCGATCAAAACGACCGGGGCGATCCAGGAACACACGATACCCGGCAACGATCGCTACGACGACAATCTGGAAGCGATTATCACAGCGCTTGCCGATGAGGAAAGCTTGGACCCTGCACTGAAGTTTCTCGACCTGAGCACCGTCGAGAAACGAATGCAGGGGAAAAAGCATATTTACCTTCGTTTCAACGGCAGGGTCGCCGGATTGTGCAGACTGCATCTTGTTAAAGAGGCCCCCGATGCCGAAGGCAAGCTGAGTCATGTGGTCCTTGCCGTCGAAACACTGGACGAAGTGGCCAAAAGCTATGAAAGACTCGACGCGATGAACGAAATCATCGCGGCATCCAAGATGGGGATATGGACCATCTATCTCATAGACGGTCGGACCCCGAAAATGGAAGCTAACGATCTCATGCTGGGGCTTCTTGGAGTTGCAGGCAAAAACCTGACCCCCGAAGAAATCTACGACGCTTGGTTTACCAATATCGTCCCCGACTCGCTGCAGTCTGTTTTGCGCAGTGTTGAAAAAATGAAAGAGGAAGGACGTGACGAGAATACCTACCTCTGGAAGCATCCCGTTTTGGGCGAGCGATATGTGCGCTGCGGCGGCACCGCAAAGCGCGTGAAAGGTGGCTTCGCGCTTCGCGGGTATCACTACGACGTAGACGAAGCGGTGCGCGAGCAAAAGCAGAAAGATAAGGCGCTGGCGGAACAGATCGCGATCATCGATACGCTGGCCAAGAACTTCAAAAACGTCTTTGTCGCAA
>CAVGWH010000075.1:0-4856 GCA_963633065.1 Oribacterium sp. | reverse complement strand
GATCTTCGGCCGCAACAGCTAAGGAGTAGAAAATGGCTGCACTCATCACCAACGACTTCAACCTGCCCGAGGAGTACGTCACCGGCGTCTTCAAGAAGGCACAGTCCACCTCCGCGCTCGCCCGCCTCTCCGGCGCGCAGCCGCAGAAGTTCGGCAAGTCCAACGTCATGACGCTCACCAGCGCCCCCAAGGCCGAGCTGGTCGCAGAGGGCAACGGCGGCGACGTCCTCTTGTTCATGTGCCTTGTACGCCGCGTGTTCAGCAATGAGCATCTCTTGCGCAAATCTGAACATCTCGCGGAAGAAACCGCAGGTATTCGCGTGTGGGCGCACTCGTTGCAATATAGTGGTACAGTAACGCATTGAACCTCGGTTCGACCTGCTATACATGTAGGAAAAACGGATCACGGCAGAAAGGCGAGGCATGGGCTTCCTTGACGATATCAAGAGCAAGATCCATCTTGGGCAAAACCAGGATGATTACGCTCAGGACGATTACGCCGATGATGGCGCATATGATGACGGTTACGGCTATAACGATGGCTATGCGTCTGATAACTCATACGGAGCGCAGGATTACTACACGCCATCCGAGCCTTCCAACGGCGTGCTTGGTCAGACGCGTCGAGGCGAGGCCGAGAGCGTAGCGGTTTACACGCGCTCCGGTCAGCTGGTGGGAGACGACAGTCGTCATGCGACTACCTATAATCCTCCTGCACGCAGTCAGGATTCCACGGGAACCTATCGTCCCGGTGCATACGACACGCCTTCATCCTATGCCGAGACATCGCGTGCGCGTGCCGCTGCGTCCGCTTCTGCTGCCACCACACAGCCTATCGGTGCGCACTCCACGGCAAGTTCGATCCTCAATGCTACGCCGCAGCTTCCTGCCTACGTTCTTCGTCCCGAGAGCTACGATGACGTCGAGACCGTGGTTCGTCGCGTGCGAACCAAGCAGCCGGTGGCGCTCGTGTTCGTGGGAGTGCGTACGGAGGTTGCCAAGCGCGTACTCGATTTCAGCTACGGCTTTGCCTGCGGTTTGGGCGCCAGCGTCAAAGAGGTGGGCGATCGCGTATTCATCGTGTTGCCCGCGGGCTGCGAGATCCAGGAATCCGATCTTTCCAAGCTTCGCGCCGACGGTTACCTCAAATAGGCAAGGGGCAGCATCATAAACGCTTACACTCTGGTTCAACTGGTCGATACGCTCGTTAATTTCTACGAGATTTTGATCATCGTCCACTGTTTCATGACGTGGATTCCCATGCGGGAGGGCGGTCTTATGCAAGATATCGCCGCCGTATTGGATACCATCGTCGGTCCTTACCTTAATCTGTTCCGCCGCTACATTCCTCCTATGGGGGGAATGGACTTTTCGCCCGTTGTTGCAGTTATTGCGTTATCTGTAATCGAGCGACTGGTAATAGGTATACTCGTGTAAATGTGCTGAGGGCGCTTGCATGCGCCTGCAAGCGAGAAATAAGGAGATTTCAATGGCTATCACACCTGCAGACATTCAAGCTCAGATGTTTTCTGAGGCAAAGCGTGGCTACGATCCCGGCGAGGTTGACGCCTTCCTTGAGCAGATTTCCTCTGAGGTTGACGCCATGCTGGCGAAGATCGTCGATCTGAAGAACCGTCTTACCGCTTCCGAGCAGCAGCTTGCCGAGACCCAGGCTCAGCTCGCCCAGGCTCAGGCCGCGCCTGCTCCCGTCGAGGCTCCTAAGCCCGCTCCCGCCCCTGATTTCAGCGCAACCGAGCGCCAGATCTCCGCTGCCCTTATCGCTGCCCAGAAGACGGCCGACACCATCGTCGCTGAGGCCAACGACAACGCCGAGCGCATCAAGAACGAAGCTGACGCCAAGGCGCGTGAGGTTATTCGTCAGGCGCTTGCCGAGAAGCAGAATGAGCTCGAGGAGATCGATCGCCTGAAGGCTTCGCGTGAGGAGTTCAAGTCCGAGTACCTCAAGCTCATCCAGCACTTCATGGACGACGCTCAGAACGAGTTTCCTGCCAACCTGCTGAGCTCTTCCACTCCCGTCGGCTCCGCTTCGGCTCCGGTTGCCGAGTCCGCTTCTTACGTGGCATCTCCTGCCGAGACGCAGCCTGCCGCCGCTCCGGTTGCCGATCCGTTTGCTCCGCTCGACAACTTCGCTGCCGACGATCTTGACTAGTGTTTCGTCATAGCTAAAAGATAGGCTCCTTTCGCATGGCGAGAGGAGCCTTTTTGTTACATGTTGGGTTTGGAAACCTGGATATATACAGCTCATAGGAAAGGTGCTGCTATGTCTTTTGCCGATCTTACCAAGACGCGTTATTCATGTCGCAACTACACCACGCAGAGCGTAGAGTCCGAGAAACTCGTTTCTGTGCTCGAGGCAGGGCGCATAGCGCCTTCCGCTTGCAACAATCATCCGACCCGTGTGCTCGTTTGCAACACGCCCGAGCTTCTCGAGAAGGCGGCTGCATGCCAGCCTCGATTCGCTAAAGACGGGAGCATTTTCGGGGCTCCTGTTGTGCTTTTGGTTTGCGCCGTGCAGGACGATGCTTGGGTGCGTCCTTATGACCAGATGAATGCGAGCGCCATCGATACAGCCATTGTCTGCGATCAGATGATGATGCAGGCAACGGAGCTTGGTTTGGGAACCTGTTGGGTTTGCCATTTCAGTCCTGAGCGCGCGCGTGAACAATTCGATTTGGAAAAGGGCATCTATCCGTATCACATGCTTACGGTAGGTTACGCTTCCGATGCCATTGCCGATGCTGAAAAGCGCGAGGCGCGCACCATCAAGAAAGATGACTTCTTGCTGTAATGGTGTGTTCTGAACGGCGCATGCACTAGTTGTAGCAGCGCATGCGCTAGCTGTTTTTCATGACGATGGTCGAAATGAGCTCCGCTACATTTTCGCAGCTGTCGGCGCAGAGTTCCAAAAAGAGATAGACGTCGCGCCATGCGATGACCGTCATGGGATCCGTCCCTTCGGTGTGGAGAGTCCGCATGGCTCGGATATAGAATTCGTCGGCCTCGCCCTCGATGGTGTTGATGGCCACCACATGTTCGTGCAGCGTTTGGGATTTCTTAAAGCGTGGAAGCTCCACCATGAGCTTCTGCATCTCGTCAATAGCTTCCAGCAGATGTTTCGACATGATAAGCGCATCGGGGCGCATTACGGTGACGTTATCGAAGTAGAGCCGGTGGAGAACGCCCTCTATGTGATCGACGACGGAATCGATAGCGCTTGAGAGGGCGTCAAGGTCTTCGCGCTCGATGGGCGTTATGAACGCCTTGATAAGAGCATCCTGCATCTCGTGGCGCAACTCATCGGCTTCTTGCTCTATCGCATGCATCTCGGTGAGCTTTTCTTCGATATGTTCGGGGTCGAAGGAGCGCATGATGCCGTCTAAGAGGCGTGCGGCGCGGGAGGCGTGATCTACGCAGTTTGATAGATTGTCGTAATAGAACGAATCAGGTTTCTTTGCCATGATGATTCCTTTCGATAGCGCGTGCGATGGCTACACGAGCATGATGAAGAGTTTGGCCATGATGAAGGCGATGAGGCCGCATCCTGGGAAGGTGAATACCCAGGTGAGCATCATGTCCTTGACGATCCCAAAGTTGATTGCGGAAAGGCGCTTGACGGCGCCGACGCCCATAATGGCGCAGGTTTTAGCGTGGGTGGTGGAGACGGGGATACCGGTTAGTGTGGCGAAGAGCAGTGCGAGCGAGCTTGCCAGATCGGCCGAGAACCCCTGATATTTCTCGAGTTTCACCATGTCCATACCGACTGACTTGATGATGCGCTCGCCACCTACGCTTGTTCCGATGCCCATTACCGCCGAGCAGAGCACCATGAGCCAAACCGGAATGGCCATATCGGAGACGCCCGATTGTCCGTTAACGAAGGCGACGCCCAAAAAGAGCACGCCTATGAACTTCTGACCGTCCTGTGCTCCGTGCATGAAGCTCATGAGTGCCGCGCCCACGATCTGTGCGTATTTGAAAAAGCCGTTAGCGCGACGCCGGTCAAGCCCGGCGCAGAGTACCGAGACGATCTTGCAAACAATCCAACCTGCGGCAAAGCCTAAAACAAGCGAGAGTATCAGACCATAGATGACTTTTATCCACTCGTCCATATTGACGCCATCGGCGCCACCGAGGGCGATAGCAGCTCCGGTGAGTCCCGCGATGAGACTGTGCGATTCGCTTGTTGGTATACCGAATATCGAGGCTCCCACACTGTAAATAACGATGGAGAAAAGGGCAGCACAGAGCGCTACGAGGGCGATTTCGGTATTGCCTCCGAAGTCAACCATATTGGAGATCGTCGAGGCGACTGAGCTATTGATGCTGGTCATGATGAGCACGCCGAAGAAATTGAAGAACGCGCTCATGAGGATGGCGCGTTTGGGTGGCATGCAGCGTGTGGTGACGCAGGTGGCGATGGCGTTAGGTGCATCGGTCCAGCCGTTGACGAAGATAACGCCGAGCGTGAGGAGCGTGGTTATCGCGAGAACAGGATTGGAGAGAACCTGCGTGACGAACCCGGCAAAAGAAACATCCAATGTGATCAGACCTTCGGTGCTGTGGTGACATTGTTCTCAAACTACCCAGTTAGCGGTTCCTTTACACGGGTTTTACGGTCAGCTGATACGTTTTATCTGCGAGAGGTGAGCGGGCCAGGGGTGTGCTAGAATGCACACTTGCAAAGTGGGCCAGATGATCGCGCGGCCTATCGCTTGTGATAGGCGTGAGGAAAGTCCGGGCTCCAGAGGGCGGGATGCCGGCTAACGGCCGGGCGGAGTGATCCGACGGAAAGCGCCGCAGAAAAGAAGACTCCCACTGGCGGGTTCGCCCGTTAA
>CAVGWH010000074.1:0-13722 GCA_963633065.1 Oribacterium sp. | reverse complement strand
ATCGCCGCAGCCGGCATCGCGACGATCATGGCGGCTTGTATCATCCGCAAACGCCGCATTCAGTAGGGGGTTCTTTCCGCGCTCATATGCAGCGCATATTCTCTGCACACTAAAAGCCCGCTTCACTTAAGTGAGGCGGGCTTTTCATCTGTTTTGAGCTGAAAGGGTGGCTTTTGCACGCTATGCAGCGCGCCGGTTTATCCGCGCGGCGTATAGTGCGGACAATAGCATACGGCTACGGCATCGACGCCAACATGGGTGGCGATGGTGCAACCGATGGATCCCGTTCCTTCGTCGGTGTAGTCGCAGCCTTTGAGCAGCTCATGAACGAGTTCCTGCTCTTCGGTGGCGCCGGTGTTCAGAACACGCACGCCGGCGCCCGGATGCGTCTGCAAAAAGTCGATGACCTCGGCCATCATGGCAGCGACTATGCGCTTGGTGCCACGCGCCTTCTTGATGACCTTGATCTCACCGCTCGGCCATTCGGGCGAGATGCCCAGGCGGATGTTGAGCATTTGCGTGAGGTGTCCCGCCAGCTTGGGAGCACGCCCGTTTTTAACGAGATTCTCCAAAGTGCGCGGAATGAGCAACAGGCGGACGTCGGGAAGGATGGAGCGCACTTCCGTCTCCGCCTCATCGAGCGTGGCGCCATCATTGCGCATGGCGAGGGCATACTCGACCACGAGGCCTTCGGCCGCGGATCCGTTTTTAGTGTCCACACAGCGGATATCGAGCGGATGCTCGGCGGCAACTTGGCGGGCGTTTCCATAGCAAGCACTCCACGCGCTGCAGAGCGATATGAAGAGGGCCCCTTCGTATCCGTCAGCCAAAATACGATCGAAAAGCGCTTTGAACTCACCGGCAGACGGCTGCGAGGTGTGGGGCAACGAAGCCGAGGCGGCCATGCGACGCACGTATTCCTCTGCCGTGATCTCAACCTGGTCCAGAAGGTCTTCGCCTTCGATGATGACGTGTAGGGGGATGACGTAGATTCCCAGCTCAGCAGCGCGGGCGGGGGATATGTCGGATGTTGAGTCGGTAACGATGGCGTATGACACGGTGCCTCCTAACCAAGTAGCGTAAGGGCGGTGGATATCCGCGATGGTTCGTAAAGTATAGTCGAGATAATCCACAGTTAAAGCTATAGATGTGAAATAACGCAAGCTATGGGCAAGGCGTTTGAGGGCTCCGTCGAGAAGGTATCAAGCGGAGCATCCGCGCGTGCTACCCTGTAAACCTTAAAACGTAGAAGCGCGAACCAGCTCCGGTCGTCGTGCCCTATGCGCCGCATGCAGGACGGCGTGCCTGAGGCGATCATTCGCGCGCCAAGGTGATTTATGAAGGAGGCTGCCATGCAGCAAGTCGGTATAGCTCAGCGCCCGGTGGTGCTCTTTGATTTTGATGGCACCGTTGCCGATACCGCGCGTGCCGTTATGACATCGGCCCGGAAGGCGTTGCGTGCGCGCGGGTTCAGCGATGAGGAGATCGGTGATCTGCGCCGCATGATCGGTCCACCCTTGCGCGACAGCTTTCATGACTTTTGGGGCTTCTCGCGTGAAGAGGCCGAGGTGGTGGCTGACGAGTACCGTGCCTATTTCGATCATCTGACACCGGAGGATTATCCGGTGTTTCCCGGTATGTGCGAGCTGCTCGATGCGCTTCGCGCACGCGGGCAGCGGCTTTCTATCGCCACGTCGCGTAAGGAAAGCGGTGCGCAGGAGATGGTGGCTGCGCTCAGGCTTACCCAGTTTGAACATGTGGTGGGCATGGTGCCCGAGGAGGGACGTTCGGTTAAGGCCGATTCTATCCGCGACGCGCTGCGGTTTATGGGCGCATCACCCGATGATGCCGTGATGGTAGGGGACCGTAAGCACGACGTCGAGGGCGCGCATGCCATGGGGCTGCCCTGCATCGCCCTTTATTCGGGCGGCGCTGTTCCCGGCGAGCATGAGGCCGCGGGCGCCGATTGCATCGTGCATTCCATCGCCGAGTTGGCGCAGGTATTTGGTGTTTGATTCAGGGTATGAGCTTATCTAGTATGTGTTGGTGAACATTTGTAACAAACCCCGTTTCCGTCTAGGAGGTCGGCATGGATAAGGAGCTCGAACAGAGCGTCGATGCATATATCGATGAGGTGTGGCCGGATGTGATCGAGGATATCGCCCAGTTGGTGAGCCATCCATCGGTTACGGATTATGCGGCGGCCGCGCCCGCTGCGCCCTTTGGTCCCCATGCGCGCGCAGCGCTCGATTGCGCATTGGGTATCGCCGAAAAGCTTGGCTACGAGGTAAGCGATGACGAGGGCTATGTGGGCATGGCGGATATCGCCGGTGCCACCGATACCCAGATCGCTACTATCTGCCACGTTGATGTGGTGCCTGCTGGTCCTGGTTGGAACACCGATCCGTTTACCATGGAACGCCGCGAGGGCTGGCTCTTAGGCCGCGGCGTCATCGATGACAAGGGCCCCGCGGTGCTCGGCCTTTATGCCGGAGCCTACCTTCTCAAGCACGGCATCACGCCGCGTTACAGCTTCCGTGCGCTTTTGGGCAGCGATGAGGAAACGGGCATGACCGATGTCGACCACTATCTTAAAGGTCATGCGGCGCCCGATTTCCTGTTCACGCCCGATGCGGAGTTTCCGGTGTGCAATGCCGAGAAGGGCCAGTTTGCGGCGACTTTCAGGAGCGCGCACATCGATGGCGGGCGCATCCTGAGCTGGAGCGGCGCCGAGGCAACGAATGCCATTCCCTCGGAGTCCATCTGCGTGTTGGCTATCGATGCTGCGGAACTGCCCGCCCCCAAAGCGTCTGCCGAGCGTTTGGATGTCACCTCGGTTGGGGAGGGCAAGACCCAGATCTTCGCACATGGCATCGGTGGCCATGCGTCCATGCCTGAGGGCACCATCAACGCCATCAAGCTTGTGGTCGAGTACCTGCGCGAGGTGGAAGAGGCTTTTGCAGCTCAAAACAGGACCCTGCTCACCCCCGCAGAGCATGAATTCGTCAAGTTTTTGGCGTTCGTGCATGCCGATACGGCGGGACGTGGCTTAGGTATCGAGGCGGAAAGCGATGCGTTTGGCCCGCTCACCTGCAACGCCGGTACCATCTGCGTCGCCGGCGGGCATATCGAGCAGACGATCGACGTGCGTTATCCCGATTCCATCACGCAAGACACCATGGTCGATGTGATCGATCCTCTGGCTGGTCGCTTTGGGGTCGAGACGAAGGTGGGACGTGGCGTGCCGCCGTTCTCGACGGCTGCCGACGATCCGTGCGTGCAGACGCTCATCAGCACCTACAACGAGATCACGGGCAAGGACGAGAAGCCGTTTGCCATGGGTGGCGGCACCTATGCGCGTCATTTCCCGCGTGCGGTGAGCTTCGGCCCTGAAGAGCTGGGAACGGTTCTGCCCGCTTGGGGAGGTCAGATGCACGGTCCCAACGAGTGCGCGAGCGAGGCGCTGCTTAAGCAGGCGCTCAAGATCTACATCGTGGCCATCTTGAGGCTGCAGGAGCTTGAACTCTAGACTCTGGGATCCCCGACGGATGCTGAGCAGATGCCGCGGCGCTTCGGTGCCGCGGCATCTTTTATGTCCGCCTGTTCCGGTCCCGGCGTGATGCGGCGCTGGCGTTGCTGTTCTAGAGGTTCTCCCATCCTCTTTTACAAGAACGGCGCATTATCAACGCTTTGTAAGGTGGCGGTGCACCCTCGGTAATGTTTGATTAGACGTTCGTAATACCTGGGCCGCCAACGCCGCGACCCCGCTTCTTCCGCCGTAGAGTGCTCATCAGCAAAGGACGAAACGCGTCCTTAATCGCGTACATGAGTGTTCTTGGAAGGAGAACCATGTCCCAACACGCATATTCCCGTCGTCAGTTCCTCGGTCTCGCCGGTGGTCTCGCCGCCGTCGCCGGTCTCGGTCTTGCCGGTTGCGGCAGCTCTTCCACGAGTGCCGGCTCCGCTTCGGGTTCCGCCGCAAGCTCTAGCATCGCAGGCGAGGTAACCTACGACGGTGCCTCCTCGTTCCAGGCGCTTGTCGAGGCTGCAGCCGAGCAGTTCATGGATGAGAACCCCGATGTCTCCATCTCCGGCTCGGGTAATGGTTCTGGTACGGGTCTCACCGCCGTGGCTTCCGGTACCGTCACCATCGGTAACTCCGACGTTTTCGCCGAGACCAAGCTCGATGAGTCCCAGGCCAAGAACCTCGTTGATCACGAGGTCGCCGTCGTGGGCATGGGCCCCGTTGTTTCCAAGAACGTAAAGGTCGACGACCTTTCGCTCGAGCAACTCAAGGGGATCTTCTCCGGCCAGATCACCAACTGGAACGAGGTGGGCGGCGAGGACGCCACCATCGTCGTGCTCAACCGCAAGGCCGGCTCCGGCACCCGCGCCACCTTCGAGGCCGTCGTCTTCGGTGACGAGGCCAATGAGTTCAAGGGCGATGCCGAGCTCGACAAGTCCGGTGACGTGCAGACCCAGATGGCCAGTACCGACAACGCTATTTCCTACCTCGACTTCTCGCACTTCGACGACTCCAAATTCAATGCCATCAAGGTCGAGGGCGTAGAGCCCAAGAGTAAGAACGTCTACGACGACTCCTTCAAGATCTGGGCTACCGAGCACATGTATTGCGCCAAGGATGCCGACGAGGCCACCACGGCTTTCCTCGAGTACATGCTCTCCGATGACGTCCAGGGCAGCCTCGTCGAGGAGCAGGGCTTCATCCCCGTCTCCGAGATGAAGGTCACCAAGGACGCTTCGGGCAAGGTCTCGAGCAAGTAAATCCTCTCTGCAATCGAAAGGTGCGTCATGGCAAAACAGTTGCCTAAGCGCGACCTTGAGAACGTGGGACTCGGTGTCACGGGTGCGTGCGTCGTGCTCGTGACACTTGTCGTGTTGGCGCTGATCGTGATGGTAGCGAGCAAGGGCCTCTCCGCGTTTTTCAAGGATGGCGTGAATATCGCGGAGTTCTTCTGCGGAACCAAGTGGGACCTGGCTAACGTCGGCGAGAGCGGCATGCCCTCAACGGGTGCGTTGCCGCTGATCGTCACCTCGTTTTCGGTGATGGTGCTCTCCACGGTGTTCGCCCTGCCCATCGCCATCGGTTCGGCCATCTTCGCCGTCGAAATCCGCCCCAAGTTCGGAGCAAAGGTATTTCAGCCCTGCATTGAGCTTCTGACGGGAATCCCCTCGGTCGTCTTCGGCCTCATCGGGTTTCATGTGGTCGTGGCTGCCATGAAGGCGATGTTCAACGTGAACACGGGCTTGGGTATTTTGCCCGGTGCCATCGTGCTCGCCGTGATGATCCTGCCGACTATCACCACGCTCTCGGTCGACGCCCTGCGCGCCGTGCCCGACAGCTACCGTCAGGGCTCGCTCGCGCTCGGCTACACGCGCTGGCAGACCATCTGGCACGTGGTGCTCAGGAGCGCTCTGCCTTCGCTTATGACCGCGGTGATCCTCGGCATGACGCGTGCCTTTGGCGAGACGCTTGCGGTGCGCATGGTCATCGGCGGCATCGAGGTCATGCCGACCTCGCTTTTGTCGTCCGCTTCCACCATCACCACGACGCTCACCACCTCCATGGCCATCTACGCCACCGGTTCGGTTCAGAGCGACGTGCTGTGGGCGCTCGGGCTCATGCTCATGGGCATGTCGCTTATCTTCATCCTTATCATCCATATGGTCGGTCGCAAGGGGGCGAAGACCCGTGGCTAGCAAAACCATTGCCGTCGACGAAGCCCGCGTGCATCGCGCCGAGCTGCAGGACAAGATCGCCACGGGCGTGCTGACGCTTATCGCGGGTGTCATCATGCTCATCGTGGTATCCATGATCGCCTATATTTTGGTGGAAGGCGTGGGAACGCTCTTCAAGGCGGGGTTCCTCACCGAGCCCGCGCGCGCCAACGGCACGCAGGGCGGCGTGGCCTATCAGCTGTTCGATAGCTTCTACCTGCTGTTTATCACGCTTGTTATCTCGGTGCCCATCAGCTTGGGCGGCGCGGTGTTCCTTGTGGAATACGCGCCCGATGGACCCATCACGAGTATCGCCTCGACGGCGATCGAGACGCTTTCGTCGCTTCCCTCGATCGTGGTCGGCATGTTCGGCTTCTTGGTGTTCTCGGTGAACTTCGGCTGGAAGTACTCCATCATCTCGGGTGCGGTGGCGCTCACCATGTTCAACATCCCGATCCTGGTGCGCGTGATCCAGCAAGCGCTCGAGGACGTACCGCAATCGCAGCGCGATGCCTGCCTGGCCATGGGGCTCACGCGTTGGGAGGCCACGCTCCATGTGCTGATCCCGGCTGCCATGCCGGCGATCGTCACCGGCGTGGTGCTCTCGGCCGGCCGCGTGTTCGGCGAGGCCGCGGCCTTGCTCTTCACGAGCGGCATGAGCTCGCCTGTGCGCCTCAATTTCTTGAGCCTTAACTTTTCGAGCCCTACGTGCGCCTGGAACGTGTTCCGTCCCGCTGAGTCGCTCGCCGTGCACATCTACAAGATCTATGGCGAGGGTTCGCCCGATGCCCAGGCGATCGTGTGGGGCACCGCCGCCCTTCTTATGATCTGCGTGCTGCTGTTCAACGTTGCCGCCCGCTTGGTGGGTAAGGCGCTCGCGAGGAGGATGACCGCCGAATGACCGAGACCGAAGATTTTCTCGCAAGTGTGAGTTCGAGCGAACAGGGCAGGCGCGTGGCTGGCGTGGCCGTGTCCGACGAGGTCATGCTCAGCACCACCGATGTGAACGTCTACTACGGTGACCATCATGCCCTGCATGATACCTCGCTTGATTTCCATAAGGGCGAGATCACGGCGCTGATCGGACCTTCCGGTTGTGGTAAGTCCACTTTCCTGAGGAGCATCAACCTCATGAACCGCGAGATCCGCGGTTGCCGTGTGACGGGCGAGGTCAACTATGAGGGGCGCAACATCAACACGCGCCAGGAGAACCTCTATGAGCTGCGACGTTCCATCGGCATGGTGTTTCAGCAGCCCAATCCGTTTCATAAGTCGATTCGCGAGAACATCACGTTTGCACCCAAGCGCCATGGGCTTACCGACAAGGCCGAGCTCGACCGCCTGGTGGAGGAGTCCTTGCGCGGGGCCGCGCTATGGGATGAGGTCAAGGACAAGCTCGATCAGAGTGCCTTTGCTCTTTCGGGCGGCCAGCAGCAACGCCTGTGCATCGCACGCACGTTGGCGCTGCATCCCGATGTGATCCTTTTCGACGAGCCCTGTTCGGCGCTCGATCCCATCTCGACCCTCGCCATCGAGGACCTTATGACCTCGATCGTACGTGATCGCGCGATCATCATCGTCACGCACAACATGGAGCAGGCGAGTCGCGTGTCCAACCGCACCGCGTTTTTCTACATGGGCGACATGGTGGAGTACGACGAGACGAACGAGATCTTCCAGCGTCCCAAGGACAAACGCCTAAACGACTACCTCACCGGCATGTTCTCCTAGTCCGGAACATGACGGGCACCCGTCGCTTGACGACGCGGGTTTTTGATTGGCGGCTCGGAGCTTTTGCTTCGGGCCGTTATTTGTTTTTTGGCCGGGGGGCGAGAGGACGCAACCTGCGTCGGCACGGCGGGTTGGGGTGCTGCAGGCCGGGGTGCGACGGGCTGGGGCACAATCTGCGGCGGCACAGCAGGCTGGGGCGCATGCACGCGTTGCGTGTTAGGATAGGTTGCTGATGCCGAGCAGATAGGGGAGTCCAGGTGGCTGTTCTTTTAGGGTGCGATTCGATTTCGCTCGAGTTTCCCACTAAGCATATTTTCGATGATGTGACGCTGGGCGTTGGTACCGGCGACCGTATCGGTATCGTGGGCAAAAACGGCGACGGTAAATCTACCCTGCTTGCCGTGCTCGCCGGCGTGTGCGAGCCCGATGACGGACGCGTGACGCGCCGCCGCGATGTGACCGTGGGGCTTTTGGGCCAAAGCGATTCGCTTGCCGATACCGATACCGTGCATCATGCCGTGGTGGGCGATCTCCCTGAATACGAATGGGCCTCGAGTCCGCGCGTGCGCTCGATTCTCAACGGGCTTATAGCCGATGTTCCCTGGGAAGGGCTGGTCGGTGAGCTTTCGGGTGGACAGCGCCGCCGTGTCGACTTGGCGCGCCTGCTCATCCGCGAAGACGATGTGCTGATGCTCGACGAGCCCACCAACCACCTTGACATGCGCACCATCAACTGGCTTGCCGACCACCTGAAAAACCGCTGGCAGAAGGGCGCGGGCGCGCTTTTGGTAGTTACGCACGATCGCTGGTTTTTGGATGAGGTCTGCACGAGCATGTGGGAGGTCCATGACGGGCGTGTCGACCCCTTTGAAGGCGGTTACTCGGCCTATATCCTGCAGCGTGTGGAGCGCGATCGCATGGCGGCGGCCACCGAGGAACGTCGCCGCAACATGGCGCGCAAAGAGCTGGCGTGGCTGAGCCGCGGGGCCCAGGCGCGCAGCACCAAGCCCAAATTCCGTGTCGAGGCGGCGCGCGAACTCATCGCAGACGTGCCACCCGTGCGCGATGAGCTCGAGCTTAAACGCCTTGCCGTCGCGCGCTTAGGTAAGCAGGTTATCGATGTTTTGGATGTTGATGCGGGCTATGCGGATGCGACTCCCGTGCTCACCGATGTGACCTGGCTTATCGGCGCGGGCGATCGTTACGGCCTTCTGGGCTCCAACGGAGCGGGTAAATCGACGCTGCTCAAGGTGATTCAGGGCAAGGTGGCTCCTTTGCGTGGGCGCGTGAAGATCGGCCAGACGGTGCGTTTCGGTGTGCTCTCTCAGCAACTCGACGAGCTGGCGCCCATGTGGGACGACACCATCCGCGAGGTGCTGAGCCGTTACAAGAAGTTCTACATGGTGGACGGCAAGGAAACGAGCCCCGAGAAGCTGTGCGAGCGCCTGGGTTTTACGACCCAGCAACTATGGAGTCGTATCGGCGATCTTTCGGGCGGTCAGCGCCGCCGGCTTTCGTTGCTGCTCACCATTTTGGACGAGCCCAACGTGCTGATTCTTGACGAGCCCGGTAACGACCTCGATACCGATATGCTCGCCATCGTTGAGGACCTGCTCGATAGCTGGCCCGGCACGCTGATCTTGGTGACGCACGATCGCTACCTCATGGAGCGTGTGACCGATCAGCAGTTTGCGCTGATCGACGGGCACTTCACGCATGTGCCGGGCGGCGTCGATCAGTACCTGCGTCTGGTTGAGGCCGACAAGATCGGTGATGCGACGGCTGCCCGCGGGGGTTTCGCACCCGCCGAGGCTGTCGGTGCCGAGGTTGACGCCGGTGGTGCAGCGGCCGCAAAGTCGGCGCCGCAGGCAAACGGCCTTTCGAATGCCGAGCGCCAGAAGCTCCGCCGCGAGGTGAGCTCGCTCGAGCGCAAGATGGAAACCCAACGCGCGCGCGTCGAGGCTGCCGAGGCCGCCATGGCTGAAGTGGATCCCACCGACTATGCGGCGCTGGGGGCACAGCAACAGAAGATCGACGAGGCGCATGCCGCCATGGACGAGCTGGAGCTTGCCTGGCTCGAAGCGAGCGAAAGGCTGGAAGGGGAGCGGTAGCCCATGATCAAGGCCGCATTCTTCGACATCGACGGTACGCTTCTGAGCTTCAAAACGCATCGGATGCCCGTATCGACCGAGCGCGCGCTTGAGGCGTTGCGGGCCCAGGGCATTAGGTGCGCGATCTCAACGGGACGCCCGCGCTATCAGATGCCCGATTGGCTTTGTCGCGATTGGGATGCCTACGTGACCTTGTCGGGGCAATGCTGCTTTGACGATGGAGGCATCTATCGCAGCAGTGCCATCGACCCCGCGGACGTGCGCGTTATATACGAGCAGGTTAAGGCTGGGCTTTACGACTCCCTGTGTATGCAGGGGGAGACCTCGTTCGTCAATGCACTTTCGCCACGCGTGGTGGCGGCAGGCGACAACGCAGGCATCACCTACCGCGAGGATGCGTTTGAGTGTGTGTTCGATGCGCCGGTGTACCAGTTCTGCGCGTTTGTCGATCCGGCGGATGAGCGTATCGTCACCGAGGCCTGTTCTAATGTGGCAACGACGCGTTGGTGCGATCTCTTCTGTGACGTTATGCCTGCCGAGGGCGGTAAAGATAAGGGTGTTGCAGCGACGCTTGCGCGCTTTGGTGTAGCGCCCGACGAGGCCATCTGCTTTGGCGATGGCGAAAACGATTTGTCCATGTTTGAGGCCGTGGGCACAAGCGTCGCCATGGGCAATGCTTGGGATAGCGTCAAGGCGCGGGCCGATTACGTCACCGACGACGTTGACTCGGACGGCATCTGGAATGCCTGCCGTCATTTCGGTCTGGTTTAAAGATCGCTAGGCCGGTGCTTTTCGAGACCCCGTATTCGCCCTTGACCGCTCTCCTGAAATAAAAATTACGGTTAAGGGTAGGTCAAATGAAAATGTTAATGTATACCAGTTGAGTGCCAATTTCTGACCTGGGAATTCTTTTTAAGATTTGGGCGTCTACTTAGAGTTTCTGAATTGACCTACCCTTAACCGTAAAAAATGAATGGTGCGGGCTGGGCGACAGGGATCTCGATGCCCCGATTGCGAGAAAGAGGCGTTGAATCTGATGACAAGGCGGTAAACCGTATGACTTTCCAAGTAAGTCATGGGCAACTTTGCGGTAAAGTAAGCAACGGTTAACAGAAATCCGCGCGTAAGCGCCCACAGGCGCGTTAATGTACCCGCAGACGCGCGCATGCGCTTTAGAAAGGCCGCCCATGCCGTTGCACGAATCAGGCGAAGACTACCTCGAGACGATCCTTATGCTCTCGCAGGATAGGGAGAAGGTGCGCTCGATCGACATCGCCGAGCACCTTGAGGTCACCAAGGCCAGCGTTTCAAAGGCGATGGCCAATCTCGAGCGCCTGGGTTACGTTGAAATGGGCAAGCGCGATGTGCGCCTTACCGAATCGGGCATGGAAGTGGCTACGCGTATGCTCGAGCGTCACGTGTTCTTCCGAGACCTGTTGATCGCCGCTGGCGTGGAACCCGAGCGCGCCGCAGAAGAGGGTTGCCATATGGAGCACTGTCTCTCTGCGGACAGCTTTGAAAAATTACAGACCCTACTAAATAAAGAAATCTACTCTAAAGGCAACTAAGAGGCTAATCCCCTTGCTTATGGGCTAAAACGTTGCCCCTTGGTAAGGCTTAAATTAAAATTAACGGCTATCTAGCAAAATTCCGCTGAGGGAATTTACGTTCCGCCGTTCGGTACCTTACATACTCGTTCGTGCGGACTGGTATAGAAGGTGCTGGCTTATGGGTTTTGACCAAAACGAACATTTCGCACACGGCGTCACCAAGGACGTCAGGGACATTGATCCTTGCGACTCTGAAATGCTGACGGATGCAATGGAACGGGTCGAGTGGAAGCGCGAACGGAGGCGCCGCCGTCTGTTCAGGGGAGTGGCTGGGCTTCTGACCACGGTGATGTGTCTTGAGGCCTTGCTTGGTAACGGGGTTTCGACGGCGATCGCCGAATCGATCGCATCGAATAACGAATGGCAGCAGACGGTAAGCGCGGTCGATGAAGCCAACGGGGGGGCTGGTGCCACCGATTCTGCTTCCGCTTCCGGCGATGGGGACTCTGCCTCTTCTAGTGGCGCATCTGTGGATTCTGCAGCACCGGGTGGGGAGTCTGCGCAGGACGGCACGGCGTCTTCCACGGTCTCGACGGATGACGATATCTCTGATAACGGAACCTCGAATGCGGCGAGCGCTACCTCCGCAACCGGTGCAAGTGCGGGAGGAAGCGAGTCGGGCACTTCCGATTCGGCGGCATCGAATGCTTCCGAATCGTCGGCATCGAGTGACGGTGCCGCTGTGTCTGAGAGCACGGATGCGAACGACGGGGTCGTACTTGCCGCACGCGATTGGACCTCTGCAACCGATGCCCTTGCTCTCAGCTCCGAAGGCCTAAGCTGGGATGACAGTCTTTCCGCGCTTACGCAGAAGATCGCGTCCGCAAGCGATGAGACGAAGGCACAAGATAGCGCGACCTATGGAGTCGCGGCGGAGACTCTCGACGATGTCGTGCTGCCGAGCGCACTGCCTGCAAGCTTGAATATTCGTGCTCGACTGGATGCGACTGCGGGAACCGGGCGCTTGGGTGACGGTTCGGCCGAACACAACAAGCTTGTTGCGGGCGACACTTTCACCATCGAGCTGCCCGCCAAGGTTTCCGCTGATCTGACGAGTTCCAAGCTCAGCGCCAACGGTCTCGATCGCGAATTGACCGTCTACGCGCGCGATACGACGACGGGCAAGGCCGGCGTCGTCAAAGTCGGGTCTGCCAAGGTTTACGCGGGCAGGCTGGTCGTTACCGTGTGCGATCCAGTGAACACGCAGACCGGCGCATCCGAGACGCTCGGCTCATCGATCGATGCCGTTGTCGACTTGGATGTGAATGTCGATGCCTCCTTGGTGAGCGATGAAGATCACGACGAGACGTGGACGCTGCAAACCCTTACCTCCGGCGAGACGCGTACGGCAGCGCTCTCGATTCCCTCGAAGCACGACCTTGCCGCGGCACTCGGCCTGCTCACGGGAAAGGACACTTCGGGCGTCGCGGCGGCCTCGCTCTCGGATGGCGCTTCCGATGGCGCGAACGACGAGGATAGCCCCAAGAAGGGCGATATCAAATACGAGGTGACCGGAGCCACTTCGGCCCAGGAATTCACTACGCGCTGGGCCGACAACAACAGTGCGGAACGTCCGAGCGCGGCCGATCTTCAGAGCCGCAACGAGTATCGCCTGTACTATTCGCTCGATGGGGGAGCGACCAAAAAGGCGCTCACGACCGATGGCGTCAATCTCACCGATGAGGCCAAGGCCGATTTGCATATCGACTCACTCGAGGCCTATGGTTCTCCGCTCGTGACCGTCGACGATTCGACTTCGGGCGCGTACGTTGCCACCTCGACCGACAAGCTGCCCTCCAAGGTGACCACCAAGGAGCTCACCGAGATCACGACCGATGAGGAAACGGGCGAGACCGTCTACAACTGGACGACGACCGATACCCAAAACGTCACGTACTACATCAAGCACGAGGTCGCCGGCGCGGATGCCGTGCCGGTGAAGGATTCGGCCCTGGTCTATCCCGACGGTGCGGGAACCTATGAGTATCAGGTGCTTCGTGCATCGACTGTCCCCGAGACCGAACGTGAGAACTACGTCAAGGACTTCGAGGTCGAGACGATCCTTCTGATGGAGACCGTGACCTTTAGCTTCAAACTCAACATCGGCAGCGACCTCTACGATGCGAACGGAAACCTCCGCAGCGCCGATGAGTTGGCGCGGGAGTTCGCGCCGTACCAGATCCTGCATACCGCGGGCGGCAGCACGGATGACATAAAGCTTTCGCAGATGCTCGACGACGGTTTTGCCACGGCGACGTGGGATACCGACGGCGACGGCGTGCTCACCATGCGCCTGCCGCTGTACTACGTTGACGGTACGCCCAACGTGTACAGCCTGGTGCAGGAGAGCCGCGACACCACGACTGCCGATGGCACCTGGGGCACGCTCAAAGACACCTATCAGGTCTGGTACGACAACTCGGCTACCACTTCGTATGGTTCTAAGACCGACGCAGCCTACAGCGGTGGCACCGTTACCATCACCCACGCGGGCACCACCAAGTATTCGAGCACCAAGAAGTGGCTCGACA
>CAVGWH010000073.1:0-2934 GCA_963633065.1 Oribacterium sp. | reverse complement strand
GAGATCCGCTATTGGTTCACCTTCAACGAGCCGATCGTCGAGCCCGAGCAGCGCTACCAGGAGGGCGTGTGGTACCCCAAGCTGCACGACTTCGGCCGCGCCCGTACCGTGCAGTACCACATCTCGGTAGCTCACTCCCTTGCCGTGGCGAACTTCCGTCGTGCCTTCGCCGAGGGCGTGCTCCGCGAGGACGCCAAGATCGGCATGATCAACTGCTTCACCCCCACCTACACTAAGGAAAACCCGAGCGCTGAGGACCTCGAGGCCGTGCGCATGACGAGCGGCATCAACAACCGCTGGTGGCTCGATCTCATCACCAAAGGCGAGCTTCCCCAAGACGTGCTCGACAGCCTTTCCGAGGGCGGCGTTGAGCTTCCGATCCGCCCGGGCGATGCCGAGATCCTTAAAGCCGGCGTCGTTGACTGGCTCGGCTGCAACTACTACCACCCCACGCGCGTTCAGGCGCCCGCCAATAAGGTCGACGAGTACGGCCTGCCGCACTTCGCCGACGAGTACGTGTGGCCCGATGCCGTCATGAACGAGAGCCGCGGCTGGGAGATTTACCCCGAGGGGCTTTACGACTTCGGCATGGACTGCGCCAAGAACTATCCCGACCTTGAGTGGTTCGTCTCCGAGAGCGGCATCGGCATCATGGACGAGTACAAGAACCGTGACGCCGAGGGTCGTGTGATCGATCCCTACCGCGTCGACTTCGTGCGCGATCACCTCGCCGCTGTCGCCCGCGCCATCGCCGACGGTGCCAAGTGCCGCGGCTATCACTACTGGGGCTTCATCGATAACTGGTCGTGGAGCAATGCCTTCAAGAACCGCTACGGCTTTGTCGAAGTCGATCTCATGGACGGTTACGCACGTCGTCCCAAGGAGTCCGCGGACTGGATTAAGAAGGTCGCCACCACGCACGTCGTGGAGTAGGCGTACGCCGCTTGTGTGGGCGGCATCAACTTTTGGCACGTGTGGCCGGCTCGGAAGGGTGTCGGTCGTGCATAGGATAAGGGCCAGATTCGACAGATAGGAGATATCATGGCCAACGAAAAGGGGCAGGCGTTCCTCGATAAATTCGCAGCGGTGTCTGCGAAGCTGGGCAATCAAGTCCACCTTCGTTCACTGCGTGACGCCTTCGCCACGATTACCCCGCTTTACATTCTTGCGGGTATCGCGGTTCTGGTGAACAACGTCATCTTCGGCTACATCTGGGGTGACACCGGATTTACGCCGAACGCTGAGCTGCTCGCCAACGTTCAGACCTGGGGTTCTGCGATCACCCTCGGCACGCTCAACGTGTCGGCTCTGATCCTCGCGGGCCTCATCGGTTACTGCCTGGCCAAGAACGAGCGCTTCGACAACCCGCTGGCATGCGTTGTCGTGGGCATCTCGTCGCTCGTCATCATGATGCCGCAGACCATCACCGCGAACCTTGCCTCCACGAGCGCTCTGCTCAGCGACAAGGTCACGAGCGCTGAGGTCACGGGCGTGCTTTCGACCACCAACACGGGTACCAACGGCCTGTTCGGCGCGATCATCATCGGCCTGCTCGCCGTCACCCTCTTCATCAAGATCTCCGGTGTGGAGCAGCTCAAGGTTAACCTCGGTGAGGGCGTGCCCCCCGCGGTGTCCAACTCCTTCAACACCATGATCCCGATGCTTTTGGCCCTTTCGGTCTTCGCCCTTGCTTCCGCGCTTCTCGCGGTCTGCGCCGGCACCGACCTGCTCACCATCATCTCCACGTTCATCGCCACGCCGCTCAAGAGCATCATGAACGCCGGTCCGTGGGCGGTTATCTTCATCTACACCCTCGCAAACCTCCTGTTCTGCGTCGGTATCCACCAGTCCACCATCTCGGGTGCCACCGTCGAGCCGATCCTCACCATGCTGATCGTCGACAACATGGCCACCTATGCCGCTGGCGGCGCCATCCCGGCCGACCACTACATGAACATGCAGATCGTCAACAGCTTCGCTCTCATGGGCGGCTCGGGCTGCACCTTCATGCTCCTGCTCGACACCTTCGTGTTCTCCAAGAACAAGACCAGCAAGACCGTTGCCAAGATGGCCATCCTTCCGGGTCTCTTCAACATCAACGAGCCGGTCATCTACGGTTACCCGATCGTCTACAACCTTCCGCTCATGATCCCGTTCGTGCTCATCCCCGATCTGTTCATCGGCATCACCTACGGCCTCACCTGCGCCGGCATCATCAGCCCCTGCATCGCTCAGGTGCCCTGGACCACGCCTCCCGTGCTCTCCGCGCTCCTCGCTACGGGCTTCGATTGGCGCGCCGCTGTGTGGCAGGTCATCGAGATCGCGCTCGGCATGGCTATCTACCTGCCCTTCATGCGCATCTCCGAGCGCGCTCAGGCCAAGCAGGTCGAGCTCGCCGACGCTGCCGAGTAAGTTCGCTCCCTATTCCTGTGGTGCGGCCCGCTGCGCAGGCGGGCCGCCCGTTTTGTCTCATGGACTCGGGGTATAAACAGTTACGCCCGAGTGTATATGGATAGTGCCCATCGGGCCGAATCAAGGAGGTTCACCATGAAGAAGATCATGCTGTGCTGCAACGCTGGTATGTCCACGAGCCTGCTCGTGCAGAAGATGCAGGCCGAGGTCGCCAGCCGCGGCATCGACGTCGAGGTCGAGGCGCGCCCGCTCAACGAGGCGCACGACCACACCGGCGAGGCCGACATCATCCTGCTCGGCCCGCAGATCGGCTACACCAAGGGCGACTTCGAGAAAGAGGTCGAGGGCCGCATTCCCGTCGAGGTCATCCCCATGGTCGACTACGGCCGCATGAACGCCGCCGGCATCATCGACTTCGCGCTTAAGACGATCGGCTAGGAGGACTCTCGTGGAAGACGTCAACGAGCTGCAGATGACCTGCTTCGAGATCATCAGCTACGTGGGTACCGCCAAGAGCTGCTT
>CAVGWH010000072.1:7233-12929 GCA_963633065.1 Oribacterium sp. | reverse complement strand
GCTACGGCTTTATCTATGTCGATCGCGATGACGAGGGCAAGGGCGACTTCGGCCGTTATCGCAAAGATAGCTTCTTCTGGTACCAGAAAGTCTGCCGTTCGAACGGCGCTGAGCTGGACTAGCGCCGACCCGAGCCATGCGGACGCGGACGTGAGCGCACTGCTACGCTCCGTGCGCGTCCGTTGTCGTAAGCGTGCGATTGCTCCCGACGGCGCTTGGTAAACGGTGCCGATCGTGATGGTGTAATGGTTGCGAAACCGTTTTCTCAACCGTTTACCCAACTGCCTTATCAAGCGAGTATACGTTTACTCACTACGGGTTATCCTACTGTTGCGTAAACGATTACCTACCCATTTCAAAAAGGAAAGGAATCAACATGCTTTTATGTCCCAGTATGATGTGCGCCGATTTTGGCAATCTTGCCAAGGAGGTTGCCGATCTCGAGGCCGCCGGTACCGACATCTTCCATCTTGATGTCATGGATGGCACTTATGTCCCTAACTTCGGTCTGGGCCTGGGGGATGTGCAGTATATCTGCAAGAACTCACAGGCGCTCTGCGACGTGCACTTGATGATCGAGAACCCCGGCGATTACGTTGAGCTGTTTTGCCAAGCAGGCGCGGATATCGTCTATATCCATCCCGATTCCGACAAGCACCCGGCGCGCGCTCTTCAGAAGGTTGTCGATGCCGGCAAACATGCGGGCATCGCTATCAACCCCGGCACTTCGTTTGAGTCGGTCAAGGAGCTTCTGCACCTATGCGATTACGTGTTGGTGATGACCGTGAATCCCGGTTTCGCCGGTCAGAAGTACTGCGAGTACGTCGACGGCAAGCTCGCGCAGATCGTCGAGGCCAAAGAGACGTACGGCTATCAGGTGGTAATCGATGGCGCCTGCTCGCCTGAGCGCGTGGCAACGCTCTCCAAAAAGGGCGTTGACGGCTTCGTGCTCGGCACGAGTGCCGTCTTCGGCAAAGGCCGTCCCTATGCCGATATCTACCAAGAGCTGCGCTGCTCGTAGCTGTGGTTCCGCACCTGTTTGCACGAGTTCCGCGTTGGCGCTGGAGCGTCGGGCGGCATGAAGTCGCTGCAAACGGAACTCGGGGTCCAGCTTTAAACCTGCTGTGTTTCTTACGCAGCAGGTCTCATCTATCTGAATCTCACCATTCGCGTTATGCGGAAAGGATATTGCATCATGAAGATCGCTATCGGAAACGACCATGTCGCCGTCGAGCTCAAGAACATCATCAAGGAGCACCTGGAGTCCAAGGGCCATGAGGTCGTGAACTTCGGCACCGATTCCACCGACCGCTTCGATTATCCCATCAGCGGCTATAAGGTTGGCCGCGCGGTGGCTTCGGGCGAGTGCGACCTGGGTGTGCTCATCTGCGGCACCGGCGTCGGGATCAGCCTTGCCGCCAACAGCGTGCAGGGCGTGCGCGCCGTGGTGTGCTCCGAGCCTTATTCGGCTAAACTCAGCCGTCAGCACAACAACACCAACATCGTGGCCTTCGGTGCCCGCGTGGTGGGTCAGGAGCTTGCCAAGATGATCGTCGACGAGTGGCTCGAGGCCGAATACGAGGGCGGCCGTCATCAGCGCCGTATCGATATGATCGCCGAGATCCGCGAGACCCAGGGCCTCAAGGCCGTCGACGAGGCGTAAGCTCGCAGGTACACTCCTCGGTACGTGTTCCGGCCGTACATAGGGCCACCTGTCCACCCGTCAGACCGTTAATCTCAGTCCATCCTTTTCC
The DNA here is from genome assembly GCA_963633065.1 of Oribacterium sp. Taxonomy (GTDB): domain Bacteria; phylum Actinomycetota; class Coriobacteriia; order Coriobacteriales; family Coriobacteriaceae; genus Collinsella. The sequence goes on along the minus strand of CAVGWH010000072.1, from coordinate 11,175 downwards.
AACGCCGAAGTCGGCACAATGCGACAAAAATCCGCCTGAAAAGGGCCTCTTTTGTCGCAAAGTGCCGACTTCGGCGTTTTTTTGCTCCGAACACACGGGCTATCCTGTGAGTAACCGTTTACTCATGCCATTTACCCACGGCGTTACGACCGTTTGTCCGATCTTCTTTCTATTTGGGTAACCGTTTACATCGTTTGCATGCAAAACAAGGTATCCTGTTCTTGCGTAAACGGTTACCCACCAACCGTGAGAGTATCAGGTGGGGAGAAAAGGAGAAGGCATGAGCAAGTACGACGAGCTCGCCGGTAAGGTCATCGAGGGGGTAGGCGGCAAAGATAACGTCGTCTCCCTGGCGCATTGCGCCACGCGCCTGCGCTTCAAGCTCAAGGACGAAGCCAAGGCCGATAAGGCCACGCTCGAGAAGACCAAAGGCGTTGTTGCCGTAGTCCAGCAGGGCGGTCAGTTTCAGGTCGTGATCGGCAACACGGTCGGCGATGTCTACGATGCCATCGGCGCTCAGGGCGTTGCGTTGGGTGGCTCGGTCGATGCCGATGCCGTCGACAAAGAGGACCTCAAGATGCACGGCAAGCTGCTTGACCGTGTGATCGATCTGGTTACGAGCATCTTCGTTCCCATCCTGCCCGCGCTTATCGGCGGCGGTATGGTCAAGGCCCTGCTCATGGTGGCCAAGACGTTCTTCGGCCTCGATGCGGCATCGGGTGAGTACATCATGCTCAACACCGTGGGAGATGCCATCTACTCGGCGCTTCCCATCGCGTTGGCGTTCACTTCGGCCAAGAAGTTCAACTGCAATCAGATCGTCGCCGTCTGCTTGGGTATCGCCATGTGCTCCTCGGCCGTCGTCGGTGCCGATCCGCAGTTGACGTTCTTCGGCTTCCCGGTGGTCGGGCCCGCTCAGGGCTACGGTTCGACGGTCATTCCCATTATCGTGACCGTTTGGTTCATGAGCCTGCTTGAGCGCTTCTTCAACAAGGTGCTGCACCCGTACGTCAAGAACATCCTCAACCCGCTGCTCTGCCTGCTGATCACCGGCCCTGCTATGTTCATGATCATCGGCCCCGTGATGTCGCTTCTGCAGAACGCCCTCACCGATGGCTATGGTTTCATTTACGGTTTGTCGCCCATCCTGTGCGGTGCTGTTCTCGGTGGTCTTTGGCAGGTGCTCGTGGTCGTTGGCCTGCACTGGGGCATTGTGCCTATCGGCCAGATGAACCTTTCCGCCTACGGCCGCAATACCATCAATGCTGTTACTGGACCTTCTAACTGGGCACAGGCCGGTGCCGCCCTGGGCGTGGCCCTTAAGGCCAAGAACCCCGATGTCAAGGAAAACGCGTTCTCGGCATTCGTCACCGCGTTCTTCTCCATCACCGAGCCTGCTATCTACGGCGTGAACCTTAAGTACAAGAAGCCGTTCTACATCGCGGTCGGTGTCGCTACCGTCTCCGGTGCCATTGCGGGCTCCTGCAACGCCGCCGCCACCGCCGGCGGCCCGGTGGGCATCCTGTCCTTCCCGCTCTTCCTGGGCGAGGGCTTCATGGGCTTCTGCATCGCCATGGTCGTCGCCCTTGTCGGTACGGCTATCCTCACGTACTTCTTTGGCTACGATAAAGCCAACGACGAGGCATAGCCCCTCGTAACCATGTGCCCGCGGCCGCTCGCTTCGACGACCGTGGGCTGTTCGCATCGATATCACAATCGATTCCGTTTCAACTCCGTCTACAATCCGCATTCTAACAACGAAAGGAACCTCATGTCCGCACGCGTTCGCCTGATATCCGCATCTAAATCCGATTTCGAAAACTGGGATGCCATGACTCTCAAGGAGTCTATCCGCATGAGCGAGGGCCGCGTGGTCATGGGTCAGCATCTGCTGTTTGCAAGCCAGGGGCTCGTGCGCGGGGTGACCAATTCGGAGCTGCTCTTTGCTTTCGGAGCCGATATGGTCATGCTCAATACGTTCAACTTCAACGACGAGAGCAACAACCCCGGGCTTCAGGGCCTTACCTATGCGGAGCTCAAGGCGCGTTGCAATAGGCCCATCGGTGTGTACATGGGATGCCCCGGCAACAACAAACCCGATCAGAAAAAGCTTTACGACCCCGAGGGCATGCTCGCCACGCCCGAGCACATCGCCCGCGCGGTTGAGATGGGCGTGGACTTTATCGTGCTCGGCGGCAATCCCGGATCGGGTACCAGCATCGCCGATGTCATCAAGACCACCAAGTACGTTAAGGATACCTACGGTGACAAGGTGTTGCTGTTTGCCGGCAAGTGGGAAGACGGTATCAACGAGAAGGTGCTGGGCGATCCCTTGGCCGACTACGATGCCAAAGACGTGATCCGCCAGCTCATCGATGCCGGCGCCGATGTTATCGATCTGCCTGCGCCGGGTTCACGCAATGGCATCTCAACCCATCACATCCAGGAGCTTGTCCAGTATGTACACACGTACAAACCGGGGACGCTCGCGATGACCTTCCTCAACAGCTCCGTCGAGGGTGCCGACCCCGATACGGTGCGACTCATCGCCCTCAAGATGAAGGAAACGGGCGCGGACATCCATGCCATCGGCGACGGCGGCTTCTCGGGTTGCACCAGCCCCGAGAACGTGCAGCAGCTCAGCTTCTCGCTTAAGGGCAAGCCGTATACATATTTCCGCATGGCGAGCGTCAACCGCTAGGGGAGCGTGTTTCGGCTAGATGCTCCTGTTGAGCAGCGGTCTACTCGGTCGATGCGCGTTTGATGAGGGCGACGGGTACGACGGTCGTGGCGTCGGGTTTCTCACCGCGAAGCAGCTGGAGCATGGCCTTACAGCCGGATTCCGCCATCTGTTCGGGGTAGCGATGGATCGTGGTGATACGTGGAGTGGTAAGGCGGGAGTAGACGGAATCGTCAAAACCGGCGATTTTAACCTGCTTGGGCACGTCGATACCGGCCTTTGTCAGGGCGTTGAGCGCACCTACGGCGGCGTGGTCGCTCGAAGCCATGATGCCGTCGAACGGCACGCCGTTCTTCAAAAGATCGGCTACCAGGTCTTCTGCTTCATACATGCTGGGACGCTGGCCGGTTACCTGCAGGCGCAGTTCCGGATGGGTTTCAAGGTCGTGCTCGTCGAGCGCCTGTCGATAGCCGCGCTCGCGCGTGTCGCCTTTGTAGTCGGCGGTAAAGCTGGTGATGTAGGCGATGCGCTTGCAGCCACGTTCGATGAGATGCGAGGTCGCAAGATAGGTACCGCGTGTTTCATCCGATCGCACGAGGGGAATCTCGAGTGTGGTGTTGGGGTAACGGTCCACGCAGACCACCGGAAGTCCTGCGGGGATTATGTCGCCATCGAGTGAGCGCAGGCCGCTGATGCAGATGATGCCATCGACGAGCTTACTCGTGAGCGTGCTGAAGTAGGCCTGCTCGCGCTGGGGGTCGTTTCCCGAATTGCAGACAAAGACCGAGTAGCCCTGCTCCTGCAGCGTGCGCTCGGTGTGAAACGCCAGCGTTGAGAAGAAGTCGTTGGAGATGTCAGGCACGATAAGGCCGATATTGCCCGATTTGGAGCTACGCAGGCTCCGAGCCGCCATGTTGGTCACATAGCCTGTTTCGTCGATGACCTTCTGCACGCGCTTGCGTGTGTCCTCGGAAAAACGCCCGTTGTTGTTGATGACGCGCGATACGGTTGCGACCGACACGTTGGCCATGCGCGCGATATCGCGGATCGAGAGCTGCTTCGACATCTGAACCTACCCGGTCTTCTAGGTGAAACGTTTGACTGATATCCAGTGTAAACGTTTGCTCAGCCGATTTACATGCCAAAACCTTTGGCGGCAAGGATCGCATCGATGAGGACGGCCACGCCGCGGTCGTTGTTGCTGGGAACCTCGAATTTGGCGTGTGCTTGCATGTGCTCTTCGGCGTTTGCGACGATAAAGC
>CAVGWH010000072.1:0-7223 GCA_963633065.1 Oribacterium sp. | reverse complement strand
ATAAAGCTGTGCCCCACGGCCTCGAGCACGGGGATGTCATTGTAGGTGTCGCCCGCGGCTGCGGCGTCGGCAAGGCTGATGCCCAGGTGCTCGCACAGGCGCGCGACGCCCGAACCCTTGTTGACGCCCAGATTCATGCAGTCGATCCACTCGCGCCCTGCGTTGGTGATGAATATCTCGGAGGCGAAAGTGGGCTCGTACAGCTCGCGGAAGCTCGGCTCGGCATCGTAGGCGGGGAAGTAGATGGAAGTCTTGTCGGAGTCCACCGCGATCCCCTCGAAGCTCTCAACGTAGCGAATGTCCTTGTAGTACTTGTAAAGCGCGTCATAGTGCATGCGGTCGCGCTCCAGCACATAGGCCTTATCAAAGCAGCAGAGCACCGGGACGCTGTTCTCCTGGTTCGTGGCAAGATCCAAGATGCGATGGTAGAGCGCGGGCTCCATCAGGCTGCGGAAGATGCTCTCGCCCTTATAGATCACGTCGCCGCCGTTATCGGGGCAGAAGGCGATGCTCGAAGCGTTCTCGGGGAAGGCCATTTCGAGCGTGGGGCCGGGACGGCCGCTTGCGGGGCAGAACACCACGCCGGCTTCGGTGAGCGCGGCGATGCGCTCGGGCATTCCCTCGGGTTGCGAGCCGTCGTCGGCCAGAAGCGTCAGGTCCATGTCCACGGCGAGCAGTTTGATGTCGGCGAGCGCGGTGTCTTCGGTGAAGTTTTGCATGAGCGATCCCTGTCCCTTTGTTTCGAGTGTGTTTCACGGCTGGGATGCACAAACGTCATGCATGGCGCCGTGACGATAAAACACAGATGCAATAGGGGCTATTGTGGGCGTTCGCCCGCCGCGAGCACGTGCTGAATCGGAAAAAGATGCAAAAAGTTGAAAATAAGGGTTGCCCTGAGGGCACTTTAGCGTACTATAGCTAGCAACGTGAACGACCGTTCAGACCGCATGAACAACCGTTCACCGGATTCAGTTGTACGCGATAAAGGCGAAGGGAGCGGTCAAGATGCAGTTCTTCACGAACGTTTTCAATGCTGCAGATGTTGCCACTCGACGCCAGCGTGCAATTTCCCGACGACGATAACTCGCCGTCTCTGTCCGCATGAAGGCAGGAGCCTTCAGCAGAGTCATCGAGGTTTCGTCGGGTTTATCTACGACCAACGTAGGCCGTAGGGATTCATGTGTTTACAACCCGATATCGCAATGCGTGCCTTGTGTGACTGGTATTGTCCGTTTCTCAATTAGCTATCAAGGGCGAAAGGAAACATCATGAGCAAGGAAAAAGTCGTTCTCGCATATTCAGGCGGTCTTGATACATCCGTATGTGTCAAGTGGCTGCAGGATGAGAAGAACCTGGACGTCGTCTGCGTCTGCGGCAACGTGGGCCAGGAGGAGACGGGCCTCGAGGCCAAGAAGCAGAAGGCGCTCGATCTGGGCGTGCTCGATTGCCAGGTGCTCGATCTGCGCGATGAGTTCTCCGACGAGTTCCTCACCAAGGCGATCGCCGCCAACTCAATGTACGAGAACAAGTACCCGCTGCTTTCCGCGCTTTCGCGTCCGCTACTTGCCCAGAAGCTCGTTGAGGTCGCCCATGAGTTCGGCGCCACCTACGTGGCCCACGGCTGCACCGGCAAGGGCAATGACCAGGTGCGTTTCGAGGCTGCCGTCAAGGCGCTCGACCCTGAGCTCAAGGTCATCGCTCCCGTGCGTGAGTGGGACCTCAAGTGCCGCCCCGACGAGGTGGCTTATGCCCACGCTCACAACGTGCCGGTTCCCGAGGGCGCCAACGACAACCCCTATTCCATCGATGACAACCTGTGGGGCCGCGCTATCGAGTGCGGTCATCTTGAGGATCCCTGGAACGAGCCGCTCGATGACGCTTGGGTCATGACCAAGAATCCCGAGGACACGCCCGACGATCCCACCTACACCGAGATCGAGTTCGAGGCAGGTAAGCCCGTTGCCGTCGATGGCAAGGCCATGAAGCTTTCCGAGATCGTCATCGCGCTCAACAAGATCGCCGGCGACAACGGTTATGGCCGTCTCGACCTTGTCGAGGACCGTCTGGTGGGCCTCAAGAGCCGTGAGTGCTATGAGGTTCCCGGTGCCATGACGCTTCTTACCGCTCACAAGGCGCTTGAGGACATCTGCGTCGAGGGCGCCGTTCTCAAGGAGAAGTTCAAACTCGAGCAGGATTGGGCGACCGCCGTCTACAACGGCCAGTGGTTCAGCCCGCTCAAGAACGCGCTCGATGCCTTCATGGCCGAGACGCAGAAGTTCGTCACCGGCATCGTGCGTCTCAAGTTCTTTAAGGGCAACCTGCATGTCGTGGGCCGCAAGAGCCCCTACAGCCTCTACGATTACGGCTTGGCTACCTACGACCGCGACACCACGTTTGATGAGAAGGCTTCCGCCGGCTTCATCGAGATCGATACGCTTTCGCTTAAGACATGGGCAAAGGTGCAGGGCCCCTCTTCCGAGGCCGCCCAGAACCTCGCCTAAGCACCACATTCGTTGATCGAACGGATTATCCGTTTGAATCATAAGGGCGTCGGGGGTCATCTCCTACCGTTTGCTTGCTGACACTTTCAAACGACATGACCTGACCCTCCAGTCCGGACCACCTGAGCCCCGCCGGGTCTCTGGCGGGGCTTTTTGCTACCGAATTTCACCTTTCTAGGGGGTTATCAATATGTTGAACGCTTTCGCTGATCTTCTTCTCTCTTTTGCTCCGTCCGTTGATGTCGAGAAGGCCCAGGCTATTCCGTCGAGCCTTAAGGACTGGTTTGACGGATCTGCCTCCAACGGTTGGCGCGAGGGCAAGGGCGCAAAGTGCCAAACCCTGCATATCTTTAGCGAATAGTTGGTGCAGGGCGCACGCACGCGCCGTTTATGCGAAACTGTTTAGGGTTAAGTTGTCGGTCGGATTGCGTGACGCGATTCGACCGGTTTTTGTATACATGCAGAGCAAAGGAGCATCTCTATGGCACTGTGGGGCGGTCGTTTTGAGGAGGGCGTCGCCGAGGTGACGCAGGAGTTCGGTGCGTCGCTGCCGGTCGATAAGCATCTTTATAAGCAGGATATCGCCGGGTCGAAGGCGCACGCGGCCATGCTTGCCGCGCAGGGCATCATCTCGCGTGAGGATGCTGAGCAGATCCGCACCGGCCTTGACGGTATCGAGGCCGATATCGATGCGGGCAACTTTGTTTTCGACATCAACGATGAAGACATCCATATGTCCATCGAGAGCGAGCTGACCCGCCGCATAGGGGAGGCCGGCAAGCGCCTGCACACGGGGCGTTCGCGTAACGACCAGGTGGCAACCGATACGCGCTTGGCCTGCAAGGCGCTCAATCAGCAGCTTATGGAGGCCAACCTGCACTTGCGTCGCGTGCTCGTGGCGGCTGCCGAAAAGTACGAGGGCGTCATCCTTCCCGGCTACACGCACATGCAGCATGCGCAGCCGGTGCTACTCTCGCACCACTTGCTGGCTTACGTGTGGATGTTCACGCGTGACTACAAGCGTTTGCGCAGCGCGTTCGATGCAGCCGATTGCTCACCTTTGGGTGCGGCCGCGCTCGCCGGCACCACCTATCCGCTCGATAGGCAGGCTACGGCCTCTGAGCTTGGCTTTACCGATGTGATTCCCAACTCGCTCGATGCGGTTTCCGATCGCGATTTTCTGCTCGATCTGCACTATGCGGGCTCGGTTATGGCCATGCACCTTTCGCGCCTGTCCGAGGAGATCGTGCTGTGGTCGAGCTCCGAGTTCGGGTTCATCACGCTTTCGGATGCCTTCTCCACGGGTTCGAGCATCATGCCGCAGAAGAAGAACCCTGATTTCGCCGAGCTGATCCGCGGCAAGGCCGGTCGTGTATACGGTAACCTGGTACAGCTTTTGGTGACCATGAAGGGCTTGCCGCTGGCCTATAACAAGGACCTGCAGGAGGACAAAGAGGGCGCACTGGATACCGCCCACACGCTCGTGCAGTGCCTTTCCGTTATGGCGGGCATGGTCGATACCTGGACGGTCAATGAGGATGCCATGCGCCGTGAGTGCGGCGTGGGCCATCTTGCCGCTACCGATGTGGCCGACTATCTGGCCAAACGCGGTTTGCCGTTCCGTGAGGCGCATGCAGTGGTCGGCCATCTGGTGCTTACCTGCGAAAAGCGTGGCTGCAACCTTGAGGATCTGCCGTTCGAGGTCTTCCACGAGGCGAGCCCGCTTTTCGAGGAGGATATCACCGAGGCGCTCGATATTCCTGCCATCGTCGCAGCCCGTACCACCGAGGGCGGTACCGCCCCTGCATCTGTTGCCAAACAGATGAGTCGCGCTCAATCAGAGCTCGCCATGGATGAGGCCGATTTCGGGGCGCTTTCTCCCGTGGTCAAGATGGGGCAGGGCGCTTAAAAGAGCGCTTTTCTGACGTCATTTGAGGTGCATGCAGCCTCCGGATAGGGGATGCGTAGGGCATCGCGATAAATCGATGTGGACAAGGACGCGGTTTCGGCTGCGTCCTTTTTAGTCGAACTCCCGAGATGCGAATGCGTAAAGACGAGAAGTTGTAGCGAAATCGTGCATAACGATCTAAAACTGAAACGCTTCAAAAAAGATATTTGTAGACAGATATTTATCACAGGTATTAGCGTATGGTTTTAATAAAACATAAGGTAAATAAGCTGAATTAAAATAGCAGTTAAAAAAACGCCCCAAAATGAAGCGTTTCAAGCCACTTTAACTAACTAAATTGCAACCGCTCCAAATGTATCGAGCCCCTGTAATCTGCTACGATAGCGTCCAGGCGCCCCGCGAAAGGGACGATGCGCGGGCGCGAACCTATACGAGAGGTAGCACCATGCCTGTTCAGAAGACCTTTATCATGATTAAACCCGATGCCGTGCGCGACCGTAAAATCGGCGTGATCGTCGACCGTATCGAGCGTAGCGGTCTTACCATTGAGCGCATGGAAATGGCCACGCTTACCGACGAGGTGGCAAAAGAGCATTACGCGCACTTGGCCGACAAGCCGTTCTTCCCCAATCTGGTTGCCTTTATGACTTCCGGCCCCGTGGTCAAGATGGTCGTGTCCGGCCCTGATGCCATTCAGAAGATGCGCACGCTCATGGGCGCCACCAATCCGCTCGAGGCTGCCCCCGGTACCATCCGCGGCGATTTCGCTGTCGACGTCAACTCCAACGTCATCCATGGTTCCGACGGTGTGGACACTGCCGAGATCGAGATCAAGCGTTTCTTCGGCTAAATCGCCTCAATAGATATCGCAGCTTTTCGGCCGTGCGTCTCTGTAAAGGACGCGCGGCCGTTTCTTTGAATACAACTCGCGTATAAAACGGGCTCCGGCGAATAAGTCTTCGTCGGAGCCCGTTTTCCTATCCGATAAACGGTAGGTTTTTCGCCGTAAACGTCATTTAGGTTCAAACCTAATCAAATACTTTCATTTGTAGACTCTATAAAACCTGCAGGTAAAATACCCTTTTACGTTCGCATCGAATTGGCTTTAGCAATTTCTGGCGCAAAATAATGAAACACAATGAAACATAATGACTGAAGATGGAGTAAGATGATCACGTCAAAGACCGCACGGCAAAGCGCGCATGCATGCGGTCAAGCTTCTACATTTTGAGAAGGGGGAGAACGTGAAGGCAGCCACTCGCATCAATTCGTATTTCCGATGCGGCGATAAGGACATAGACCGTGTGTTCGCTCAGTTTGAGCATGTCGGCCTGAGCCATGTTGACCTCAACTATCCCGAGCATACCGTGGGAATCGATGCGGCAACCATGAGGGCAAAACTCGCTGCCCACAATCTTAAGCTTAACGGCACCGCATTGCGTTTTCGCGACGAGTTCATCAACGGCGATCTTGGCAACGCTGATCCGGCTTTGGCAGAAAAAGCGCTCAAGCTTTGCTATGAGGCCTGCGATTATTGCCGAGAGGCAGGCGGGGATACCGTTACCGTTTGGCTGGGGCATGACGGCTTTGATTACAGCTTTCAGATTGCCTATACCAAGGTATTCAACCAGCTGGTGAAAGCATTTCAGAGCATTTGCGACTATGCTCCCGACCTGCATATCTCCATCGAGTACAAGCCCTATGAAGAGCGTTCGTATGCGTTTATCGACTCCATGGGCCTTACCGGCATGATCCTCGCGGCGGCCGATCGCAAGAACCTGGGCGTGACGTTCGATTACTGCCATATGCTCATGAAGCACGAGAACCCGGCCATGGCAGCCGATATCTTCGGCTCGCAGGGCAAGCTCTACGGTATCCATCTCAACGATGGCTATGGACGCATGGACGATGGCCTCATGATCGGGACGGCGTCGCCCATAAAGACGCTCGAGATGCTCTACTACATCAAAAAGCACGGCTACGATCACGCTATCTATTTCGATACCTTCCCGATCATCGAGGACGCGGAAGGGGAGTGTGCCGAGAACATCGCGATGCTCAAGGTGTTCGATGCCGCTATCGACGAGATCGGTATGGACGAAATCCAAAAGATTATCGATGCTAATGACGCGCTCAAGGCGTCGGCGCTCGCCCGCCGTCTCTTCTGCGCGATGAGGGAGGAATAACCATGAAACGCGACTGGCAAGCAACAGCCGAAGGGATTCTCGCCGCCGTGGGTGGCACCGAGAACATTTCCGGCATGACCCACTGCGCAACGCGTCTACGTCTTAACCTGCGCGACGATGCCAAATGCGATGACGCCGCGGTTAAGGAAGTCGACGGCGTGATCAATACCGTAAACAAGGCGGGGCAGTACCAGGTACTTATCGGTACCGAGGTGCCCAAGTTGTACGAGAAGTTCGAGTCTCTGGTAAAGGGCTCGGGTGGCGAGGTCGCTGAATCTTCGGGTGCATCCGATGAGGGCGTCGTATCCAAGATCTTCTCCGCCATCTCCGGCGTGTTCGCGCCGCTTCTCCCCGCGATGGCCGGTTCAGGTATCTTGCGCGGTCTGCTGATCCTGGCCGTTCAGCTCGGACTTATCGTCGAGGGCACCGGCACCTACACCATCCTGTACACGCTTTCGATGAGCGTCTTCTACTTCCTGCCGGTGCTGCTGGCGTTCAGCTCGGGTAAGCGCTTCGGTGCAAGCCCGTATCTGTCGGCGCTTATCGGCGCGTGCCTGCTCTACCCCGATTTCATCGCGCTTATGGGCGATACGGGCAACGGTGCCATGACCGACTTCTTCGGCATTC
>CAVGWH010000071.1:0-10434 GCA_963633065.1 Oribacterium sp. | reverse complement strand
CCGTGGGCAGGAAGACGTACTTCACCCCGTCGTCGAACGGGGCCACCTCCATCGTCGCGGTGTAGACGGTGGCGTGGGAGGCCTTCTTGTCGGAGGGCGACCACTCGATCTTCACCCCGTCGCCCCTCTGCTCGAAGTAGCCGCTGATGTCGACATAGTCCCTGGAGGCGGCGATCTTGGCCTCGACCTTCGCGGCGGTCCCGGCGAGCTCTTTATCGTCCTCGGGGAGGCCGAGGTGCACGTCGAGGGCCGTGACCACCGGGTTGTACACGGCGGTGACGGTCGTGGCCTCGGAGACCTTCTCGAGCGTGAGGGTGGCGTCGGTGCCCAGTTCCCTCCCGCTCGCGTCGGTCCACTTCTCGAAGGAGTAGCCGGGGCGCGAGGGGGCGGTGAACGTGAAGTCGCCTCCCTTCTCGGCGTCGTACGCGCCGAGGGCCTTCTCCTCGGGGGCCGTGCCGGTGTCGGTCCACCTGACCTCGACCGCCACCGTCTCGGCGGGCCGGGCGTCGTCGATCACGTAGGTGAGCGCGCGGCGCGCGGACTCGGAGCCGCCCTTCACGGCCCAGACCTCGACCCTGTACCCGGCCTGCCCGCCGGCCTCGGGCTCGAGCAGGAGGCCGGAGGCGGGCCACGCGGCGTCGGGGACCGTCTCGGCCCAGGCGCCGCCCTCGTACCTCGAGAGCGCGTAGCGGATCTCCGCGCCCGCGGTCGCGCACGTCGCCCCGACCTTGAGCTTGCCGTCGGAGAACCTGTCCGCGACGGACGCGTCGCCCGTCGAGTAGGTGCCGGCCGCCGGCGAGACCTCGGGGGCCTCGACCTCCTCGGCCGGCGCCTCGGTCACCGTCACCGTGAGGGTCACCGTCATGCCGGAGGGGACCGTCGCGTCGCCGGAGCTGCTCACCGGGAGCTCGAACGTCGCCGTGCCGCCCTCGGGCCGCACGACCCTGCCCCCGTCGAGGATCCCGGAGAAGTCGACCGCATCCGTGCCGACGGTCAGGGTGACCGCCGTGCCGGCGTCGGTCCTGGCGGCCGCGGCGGACGGGATCAGCCCGAGGAAGTCCCCCTCGCCCGTGCCCTCGGCCACCTCGACGGCGAGGCCGTCGATGCCGACGACCTCGGGCCTGTCCGTGGCGACGGGGTTCGTCCGCACGGTCAGCCTGCCGGAGGCGTCGACCGAGGCGCTCGCCACGCCGACGTGGGCCCCGCCGACCAGCGCCTGCTGCCCCGACGCGTCGATGTCGAGCGCGAAGGCGCGGTCGGCGTCGAGGTCCTGCGCGACGGAGGCGACGGCCGCGTACTCGGTCCCGTACTTGGCCCTGCCGGTCGCCGGGACCCAGGAGTCCCCGCTCCTCTCGAGCCACGAGACGGCGACGCCGTCCTGCCTCCAGGTGCCGTCGCCGGTCTTCCAGGAGATGGTGCCGGAGGCCGGCAGCCCCTCGCCCGCCGCCGGCGCGTCAACGCGGAGGACCGTGGCATCGGAGCGCGTGACGTACTCGGCCACGAGGCTCACGTCGTTCTGGGGCATCTTGAACGATAGGGCGGGGTCGGTGGCATCCGAGACGCAGTCCGCAAACGGGTAGAGGCCCGTCGACCCGTCCGCGCTCCAGCACTTGAACACCTTGCTCGCGTCCGCGCTCGCGCCGTTGACCGACACCGGCTCCTTGTACTTGTAGCGGTTCGTGCCCTCGCCGTTCACCGTGACCGCGAACTCCACCTCGGCCCTCCGCTGCCAGGCGTCGCCGTTGTGGTCGGAGCCGTAGCTCACGTAGTAGCCGTCGAGGTCGATGAAGAAGCAGTCGTCGGTGGGGCAGCTGAAGTTCTTGGCGATCATGCGGTCCTTGGAGGTGACACCCGTGCGCACGCCCACCTTCGAACCCTTGCTCAGGGAGCCCTTGATGTAGGCGTCGGTAAAGGTCCCCTCACGGAGGAACACGTCGTCGGGGTCTCCGGTGTCCTTGCCACGGGTGTTACCCGTGATGGTGCAGAGCCCCTTCAGCTCGACATCGTAGGAGTTCCATACGAAGACGCCGCCGCCCTCGTAGGTCTTGCCCGCACCGTTGCACCAGTTACCCGTGATGGTGCAGTTCTCGATGGTGTTGTCGTCGTTGCAGACGTAAATGCCGCCGCCTTCGTACGCGGACCAATTGCCCGTGATGGTGCAGTTGCGCACGACCGTGCTCTCCTGGTCGAGTTCGATGCCGCCGCCATCGTAATCGGAGTGGTTATCCTTGATGGTGATGTTCTCGATTAGGCCCTTGTTGCTCTCGAGCTGGTCCTGGTCGACATGGATGCCGCCACCGGATTGATGGGACTTAGTTGCAGCCGTGCTGCTCTCGTCAGCGTAATTTTCAGAAATGACGCCCGTCTTATCTGAAGACGTGAGCTCGAAATCCGTGTATGTAAAATACACGCCGCCTCCGGCATCCGCACGATTATCGGATATCTCCGACCCGCCGGTCATATCGATGCTCACGCCAGCCTTCATCAAATAGCTACCGCCGCCATAATATACCGCTTCGTTCTTCCGCACGAACGAATGATCTATTTTGATCGTGTTGTTCTTGTCGATAGTACCGATGCCGCCGCCGTAGTCTCCCAAGTTATATTCGATGGAAGCCCCGTTGGTCATGTTGAGGGTGTCGTTTTCAACCATCTGCACACCGGCACCATTGCGCCCGCGATTGCCACCAACGGTGATGCCATCAAGGTTCAACTTGCATAACCTATTCAGCACGATGCCGCCCCACCAGCAGTCGACCTTCGAAGATCCTTTTTGGGTCACAAGGCCGCCCGTCGTCGTGGTCACATCGATGAGCTTGACGGTTTTGGAGGTGTTATCGAAGCCCTGGTACGTGATCTCCTTGGTCACGCTCGACGTAAGCGTCAGCTCAGCGCCTTTACATACTTCGAGGTTCGAATCATTAGTTGAATACTTGTCATGGTCGAAGCTGATGGTATGCCCGCGCATATCGATGGTGATCTTCTTGCCCGCGGGAATCTCGAGAACCCTCGCGAGATCCCAATCCTTTTCCATGCAGATGGTCGGATGGGCATCGCCGCAGCCGGCGTTGATGGCATCGGAGACGCTCGTGTACTCGGTACGCACGCCGTTCGCGTCGACGGAATAGGCGACGACATCCTCGGCGAACGCACGCGCCGGACATATCGCCATAAACACTGCAGCGGCTGCTGCAACCGTAAACAACGCGATCGGCAGGTGCCGACGCTTGGCGCGCCGTGTCATCAGGTCAAGTCTCACCGACATACGAAATCCCCTCTAAGCAAGGTATCGATAACATAAATGTACACATAATCGATCGCATTATACGGGTTTAGCAGGCAGTTAACGCTATGTTTGGGCGATTTCTCGCTTAATACGCGGACGCCGGGTGGGACCCCGTCCCTCAGAAACGTCCTCAGCAAATGGGCCCGCCCCCTCGCGCCGCTCCTTCGGAGCGATGCGCGAGGGGGCGGGCCCTTGCTTGCGGAATGTTTCTGAGGGACGGGGTCCCGCTCGGCTGGGTATCGGGGGTTGCTCCCGAAGATCGCCTTACTTCTTGCGGCGGCTGGCGAGGACGCCGGCAGCCACGATGGCGAGACCGACGACGAGCAGGGCAGCCACGGTAACCAGGGTGTAGTCGCCGGTGCGGGGCAGGGACTTGGCTGCGGCGGACTTGTCGGTCGTCACCGTGGTCACGGGCGCGGTGGTGCTGGCGCCAGAGCCGTTATCGTTATCGGTGGCGTCGCCGTTGCCCTTGTCGGAAGCGTCGGTATCGGACTTGCCGTCGTCCTTCTTTCCGGAGTCGTCCTTGTCGTCTTTCTTGTCGTCCGGGTCGTCCTTCTTGTCGGGATCGTCGTCCTTCTTGCCCCCGTCGGGCTCGATGGTGTAGCCGAAGGTCGCGACGTCGCTCGGGGCCATGCCGTCGGCGTAGGCGCGGGCGCGGACCGTGGTGGTCTTCGAGACCTCGATCGCGGTGCCGTCGTAGACCGGGCTCCCCTCGGTGGGCTCGGTGCCGTCGGTGGTGTAGCGGATCGTGGCGCCCTCGGTGGCGCACGCGAGCTCGACCTTCTGGGCGGCCTTGTAGGCGCCGGGCTCGACGGAGGCCGTGGGCGCAGAAACGGCCTTTGGCGCAGCGACCTTCACCTTGACGGTCACGGTCTCGGGAGCGCCCTCGTGCTCAACATAGTCGGAGTAGACAACCGCGCCCCTTGCGATAAGCTCCTGCTCATCTGCAGCGGTTTGATCGAGTTCATCGATCGAGGTCCAAGCGATCTCCAGGTTCTCGGACTCGCCACAGGCGTAGTTCACCTTCACAGCCGAAGGCAGACCCCACTCGGAAAGACCGTCTCCTGCGTCCTTGGATTTCTGGGCGCTAAGCGCCTCTTTATAGGAAAGCTCAATATCATCGAGCGAGCCCAAAGATTTGAACGCGGCGAGCGAAGTCACCGGGCAGACCACGCAAATCAAGGAGTCCTCGTCCTTCTCGGCGATGTAGGAGCTGCCGGATGCGGCCCCGTTAACCTTTATCTCAGCCGTGGGAGACACGACGTACTTCACGCCATCGCTTTGAGCGACCGTGGAAATCACAGCGGTATAGACAACGCCGTGTTCAGCAGTCGCAGCCTTGTCGCCTTCATCGGCCTCTTCAGACTCAGGAGACCACTCGATAGCGATCTTGCCGTCCTTGTCCGCAAAGAGCTCGGAAACATCAACATAACTTTCGGACGTGCCGACCTTGCCTTCGAGCGTCTTGGCGTTAAGTGCCAGCTTGCCATCGGCTTCCGGTAGATCGAGTCCCACATTCAGAGCGGTGATAACCGGGTTATAGATGGCGGTGACGGTCCTGTTTGCGCTCACACCCGTAAGGGAGAGGGTCCTATCGGTACCCAGGCTCCCACCACTCTCGTCTTGCCATTTCTCGAAAACATAACCCGGGCGCACCGGCGCAACAAGCGAGACGCTGCCCCCGCTCGCGATTTTGCTTTCGGTGAGCTTCTTGGTGTCGGGGGTTTTGCCGGTATCGGTTTGCATGACCGTCACGGTCACCTGCTCAACCTGGCGATCGTCCTCGACGGTGTAGTAGAGCACGTCGCGCTGCGATGCGGCGTCGCCCTTGAGCGCCCAGATCTCGAGCTTGTAGGAGCGCGAGGAGCCCTTGGCCACCGCAAGGTCGATGCCCGCGCCGTAGGTCGCCTCGGTCGCCTCGCCCTGCCAGGAGGAGCCGTCGTAATAGCTCAAACTGTACTTGATGGTGGCCCCATCGGCAGCGCTCGCCGTCAGCGTCATCTTCTCGCCGTCGAATTTTGCGGCGTCCGCCTTGACCCCATACGTCCCTGCCGCAGGTGTCACGGTGGGGGCATCGATCGTCGTGGTCTCGGCATCCGTTACCTTGAGCGTCACGCGCACGCTCCGCATGCCCTCGGGAAGCGTCTGCTCGTCATCCTTAAGCGGCACATTGAAGCTGATGTCGTAATTACTCGGCTTGAGTCCGCCAGCCGCAAACAGATCATCGAAGCTCATCGAGCTCCAGTCGATCTCAAAACTCTGGGTGCTACCGGTATTCTTGAGCGCGGCTGCGGTCTTGGGAAGCGCGGCCTCGAAATCGGCACGCAAGGTCCCCGCGGGGAACGACAGCGAAATGGGATCGATACCCACAACGGTCGCGCCGTCGGTGGTGAACTCATTGGACACGATACCCAGCGTTCCCGATGCGTCCACCGTCACCTCGGAGGCGCCCACGTTCTGCTGCACGCCATTTGCCAGCATGGTCACCGACACATCGTCGGCTTGCATATCTTGTGCGAACGCACGGCCAACCTCGACGTCTTGCGCAACCGAGACGCATGCGACATACGTCGTCTCGACCTTTGCGGTGCCCACCGAAAAAGCAAGGCTGCCATCGCTCTTCTTTTCGTACCACGAAACCACTACCTGTTCGGTTTGCAGTTCATCGCTGCCAGCCGGTGTCCACGCGATTGTGCCCTCGATGGAGAGATCGGTTCCGGCGCGCGGAGCTTCGACGTTCAGCGCCACATCGCTTGTACGCGCGACGTATTCCGCTTTGAGGTTCACATCGTTTTGGGGCATGGTGAACGTGATGGTCGAGTTCTTGAGACCGCGCTCGGAAACGTAATCGGAGAACGGATAGAGGCCCGTGGAACCCTCTGCGCTCCAGCACTTGAACGCCTTTGATGCATCCGAGCTGGCGCCGCTAAGGGTCACCTCGCTCCCCGGCGTATATTGGCCGACGACCTCGTCGTTAACTTTAACTTGGAACTTCTTGGTCGCATGACGCTGCCACATGTCGCCGCCCGCGTCAGTACCGTAGCTCACATAGTAGCCATCGAGGTCGATGAAGAAGCAGTCTTCGGTATCGTTCTTGATGTTCTCGCCGATACGGCGGTCGCCGGTAATGCCCGTGCGCACGCCGACAGTAGAACCTGCAGCAACGCCACCTGTGATGTAGGCTTTGGCGCCACCGCCCGAAAGCGTATCCAAAAACACGTCGTCCGCGTTACCGGAGTCCTTACCGCGCGTGTTGCCCTTAACCGTGCAAAGGCCCTTCATCTCGATGTCGTACCGGTTGCTCACGTAAACGCCGCCGCCCTCAAATTCACGGCCGGACCACGATGTCTGCCCCGAGCTCGCGCAGTAGTTACCGGTGATCGCGCAGCCATCGAGGGTGTTGTCGCTGTCGTTGACATATACGCCACCGCCGTCATAGCTAGCGCTATTGTTCTTGATGACACAGTCCTTGACCGTGATCCGTTCGGTGTCGATTTCAATGCCGCCGCCGTCATATGCCGAAGAGTTGCCCTCGATGGTCAGGCCCTCGATGCGGCTCTTCTTAACCTTTGCCATTTCGGCAACATGGATGCCGCCGCCGCTCAAATCGGCATCGGGATCTGACGAGCTGTTACCGGTTGCCGTGTTACCGGTAATCACGCCGGTATGATCAGACGAGAGCAACTTGAAACCGAGAGCCTCCAAGTGAACGCCGCCGCCCGCAGAAGCGCTGTTATTCGAGATACTGGACCCGTCCTCCATGGTGATCTCGGCGCTATCGCCGTTCACATATATGCCGCCACCGCGCTTGGCGGTTTTGTTGTTGCTTATCGACGCGTTGCTCATTTGGATCTTTGCGTTCGCACCGTTCACGCGCACGCCGCCGGCACCGTAGCTACCCAAGTTGTACTCGATCGTGGCCCTGCTTTCCATGGTCAGCGTCGTGTTGTCGGACATGGTGACACCGCCGCCGCCCGCCTCAGCGTTTCCAAAGCAACCGGCCACGGCCACGTTGTGCATGGTCAGCGCAGAGCCGGCACTCATATAAACGGCACCGTACTGCTTGCCGCAGTTGCTCACCAAGCCACCCGTCGTCGTCTGCACATCACCAAGGTAGGAGTTGTAGTCAAACGTCTTCTGGCTATTCGAGGTAAGCGTGAGATTGGAGCCCTCGCCGAGCTCTACCGTCAAGCCCGTTCCCGAGTTCTTAATCATGTGAGCGTTCATGTTAATGGTGAGGATCGCACTTTTAGGCACCTTGATCGCAGAGGCCTTGCTCTCAAAAAGCCAATCCTGGTCCATAACGATGACGGACCCCTCATAACCTGCGCTCAATGCCTCGTCGACGCTGGCGTAGTATACGGTCTTTCCATCTGAGCCAAACGAGTGGGCGACATAAGCATCTTCGGCATGCGCCATCGTAGGGGCAAAGGCACCGAGCACCAACGCCACAAGTGCGAACGCGCTCCCCCTTGCAAGCGAACTCGCGAGCATCGATTTGTTCCGACGGTTCATATGAAATCCCCCTGCCTGGGTGGCGACAAGCGTCTTTTACACATAGATATTTGATTCTAGCCGCATGTCAGGCTGTATGTACACCAGAACAAAACCAAAGCAAACGAAGCGCGACAACGAATGCTCGACCTTCATCCGATCGGGTTACAAAATCGAGCTCCGCGCCCTCGCACGCCTGACGCGAGCAGGATGGATGGGCCACCTCCGTCTGGGGTCTGTGCTTCGCAGAAAACCCCAGACGGAGGTGGCCCATCCATCACATAACACCCGTGCTATTATTTAGTAACGATTGAGGCACGAAGGAGAGCGACATGCGCATCATCTCGTCTAAGACCCTGCGTAACGACTACTCAAACGTCGTGGCCGAGGCACATGCCACGGGCGAACCGTTCTTTATCACGCGTAATGGCGCACAAGACGTCGTCCTCATGAGTCAAGAAGCCTTTGAAGAGCGCGAGGCCATGCTTAACGAGCGTGCCGCCATCCTCGAAGCTGAGGCGGAATACCGCAAAACCGGCACTTCCTATTCACTTGACGAAGTCCGCTCCATGCTTAAAGCCACCCATGACAAAGAAGCCGTCGCATAATGGTGCGCTTTCTTCCCGAGGCCTACGAAGACCTCGCTAAACTCGACGCAGCGCACGCTTCGTTCGGAGGCAAGTCGCCTTATCCCTCGGACGCGATTCTCAACAAGGTAGCGCTTCTCGACACGTTCCCTCTCATGGGGCCGATCCATCCCGACCCATTCCTCGCGCAGCGCGGCTTTAGAAAGATCTCGGCAGACCGCTGGGTAGCAACCTACCGTATAGACGACAGCATCCCGACCATCTACCGCATCTTCCACCAGCGCTCATCGCAGCGGGGTCCCGCCACCTAAACCGGTGGCTACGATGGCTTCCTTGCTCGCGCTGCTGTAATCGACCTTGCCGATAGCGTCGAACTATAACGGGACGTCAGTAAATCTTGTCGCGAATCGGCAAATTAATGCCCTGAACACTAGGAACGGACCGTCGGATCAGACAACCCCGCAGCAACAACCCCGCGCCCGCACGTCCGGCGCAAGCAGGATAGGGAGGGTGCCTTCGTCTTGGGTCTTCTGCGAAGCACAGACCCCAGACGAAGGCACCCTCCCCCACCTATCCTATAGCGCCCGTGCTACACCTCGTATTGGGGAAGATCCTGCAGCGCGATGGCGCCCATGCCGTGGTCGTTGTTGGAGCCGCACCCCTCGCGCTCCTCGCGCACGGCCTCGATGGCGCTCACGTAGGCGTTGGCGCCCGAGAGCGCGGTCACGCAGGTCACACCGCGACGCACAGCCTCGGTGCGCAGCAGGTAGCCGTCGCCACGCGAGCCCGGTCCGTACGGTGTGTTGATGATGAGCGCGATCTCACCGTCGGCAATCATGTCGCCGATGTTGGGGTGCGCCCCGCCGATCTTCTCGACCGTCTCGCACGTCACGTTGCCGCCGCGCAGCACGCGGGCGGTGCCCTCGGTGCTCACGATCTCGAACCCGAGGTAGCGCAGGATGCGCGCAACCGAAAGGATGTGGCGCTTGTCGCGGTCGCACACCGAGATGAACACCTTGCCTTGGCTGGGGTCGGGCATGTCGTAGTCGATGGCGAGCTGCGTCTTGGCGTAAGCCTCGGGGTAGCTCTTGGCGATACCCATGACCTCGCCGGTCGACTTCATCTCGGGTCCGAGGATAACGTCCGCTCCCGGGAAGCGACCCCAGGGCATCACGGCCTCCTTCATGCAGAACCAGTCAAGACGGCGCGAGTCGCGCGGAAGATGCAGATCGGCGATACGCTCCCCTGCCATGATACGTGCGGCACATTTAGCCAGCGGCACACCCGTGGCCTTGGAGATGAACGGTACCGTGCGGCTTGCGCGCGGGTTGGCCTCGATCACGTAGACGGCCTCGCCCTTGATGGCGTACTGCACGTTCACCAAGCCGCGCACGCCGAGCGCGAGCGCGATGCGGCGCGTGGTGTCGCGAAGCTTCTCCACCAGCTCATCGCTGAAGCTGAACGGCGGGATACAGGTGGCCGAGTCGCCGGAGTGGATGCCGGCCTCCTCGATATGCTCGAGCACGCCACCGATGTAGACTTCCTCGCCATCGCAGAGCGCGTCGACGTCGGACTCGATGGCGCCCTCGAGGAAGCGGTCGAGATAGACCGGGTAGTCGGGGCTGATGCGCGCGGCCTCGGCCATGTAGGTGCGCAGATGCTCCGAATCGTAGGCGATCACCATGCCGCGGCCGCCGAGCACGTAGCTCGGACGCACGAGCAGAGGATAGCCGATCTGCGCCGCCACGGCCTCGGCCTCCTCGAACGAGGCGGCCTGGCCCGCGGGCGGGTACATGATCTGCAGACGGTCGAGCAGCGCTGCAAAGCGCTCGCGGTCCTCGGCGAAGTCGATGGCATCGGGCTTGGTGCCCATGATGTTCACACCGCTCTCCTCGAGCATGCGCGCGAGCTTGAGCGGGGTCTGCCCACCGAGGGTCACAACAACGCCGTCGGGGCGCTCCACGTCGATGACGTCCATGACGTCCTCATAGGTGAGCGGCTCGAAGTACAGACGATCCGAGGTGTCGTAGTCGGTGGATACCGTCTCGGGGTTGCAGTTGACCATGA
>CAVGWH010000070.1:0-14643 GCA_963633065.1 Oribacterium sp. | reverse complement strand
ACATCGACGGCCCGATCTTCACCTTCGGTGACACCAACATGCACATGAAGTTCTCAATCGGCGCCCGTGAGTTCATGAACCGCTGGAACGAGTGCGGCCCGACGCACCATATGGCCGCGTGCCTGGGCAGCCAGACCGACACGATCCTCAAGGTCGCGAAGATCCTTAACGTTCCCTGCGAGGTCGTCTGCCGCTAACGGTTCGAGTGCGGGTTTAAGCATCGACCGGCCGGGTATTCGTTCGGAAACCCAGACGGTCGATGGTCTCGTTGATGAGCTTGAGCGTATCGGGACGCACTTTTCCGGGTGGTTGAGCGCGTTGGAGACGGTGCCGAGCGAAACACGCGCCTCGCGCGCAACATCGCTGATCTTGACCTTTGCCATGCTGTGCCTCTGTTGATGCGTTTCAAATTTGAGGTGATCGTAGCATTCCGGCAAATGTTAGACGCCGCTGCGGGATAACTAAACGTGCAGACGGCGCTCCAGAAGGTTGCCGACGGCGGTGAGGCACATCACGATGACGTAGTAGACCACCGCTACCACTAAAAACGGTTCAAAAGCGCGGTATGTGAGAGCCTGCACGCTCTGTGCCGCACGCATCATATCCATAAGGCCGATCGTGGCCACGAGCGAGGAGCTCTTGAGCACGGTGATGACCTCGTTGACGAGTGATGGCGCCACCGAGCGCATGGCTTGCGGCAAGATGACCTTGCGCATGGTGGCGCCGAAACCCAGTCCAAGAGCTCGTGCGGCATCCGACTGTCCCACGTCCACGCCTTCGATGCCCCCGCGCACGGCCTCAGAAACCGTGGCCGATCCGTTGAGGCCCAAGGTGAGCGCGCCTGCCGCGAACATCGTAATTTTGAATCCGGTGAGCTGCGGCGTTGCGAAATACACCATGAAGAGCAGGACGATCAGCGGTACTCCGCGGAAGATCGAGGTGTAGAAATGCAAAACGGCGCGCAGGGGACGGCAGGGGAGCGTTTTGCCGACGGCGATGATGAACCCCAGCGCGAGTGCGATGGCAAGCGCGGCCGCCGTGACCTCGCAGGTCACGGCAAAGCCGTTCAAGAACATCGGGATATAGGGTGCAAGGAGCTCGAACTTCATGGGAATCGATTCTGGCCGCTATCGCGCCTGCGGCCTTCGGTGCGCTACTTAGACGAGACGGTCGAGGTGCCTGCGGCGGAGAAATCGCCACCCCAGGTGAAGTCGGCGCCCACGTACTGCTCGATATAGCTATCGATGGTGCCGTCTTCAAGCATCTCGCCGATGCACTTGTCGAGCGCTTCCACGAACTCGGCGCCCTTATTGGCCATGAGGCGGTAGGTGCCCACGTAATCGCGCGTTTCGGAGCGCTTGAGCAGGCCGAGCGTGAGGCCTTCGTTGGCGTCGCGCATGGACTGGCCCTCGGCGCCGTCGCACAGATACGCATCGATGCGCCCGGCTAGGACCTCCTGCAGGCACTGGCTGCCACCGTCGTAGGTGTGGATGTCGCCATCGGGCATGACGCTCGAGATGAACTTGTTCTGCACGGTGCCGGTGGTGCAGGCGATGGACTTGCCCTTAAGGTCGTCCACGCTGGTAACGGCGGCGCCGTCGCTTGTGAGCACGCCCACGAGCGGCTGGTAGTAACCGCGCGTGAAGTCGTAGGTTTCCTCACGCTCGCTGTTGGAGCTCATGGCCATGGTAAACGCGGTGTCGTTTCCCTGGATGGAGGCAAGCGTCGCGGCGAACTCCTGCGCTTCGAACTCGTAAGAGAACTTGAGGCGGCGTACCAGCTCGTCGGCGATAGCGATGTCGAGACCCGTGACCTTTTGGGTGCCGTCGGATTGCGTCTCGAGATAGCGATAGGGTGCGAAGGCGTTGTCGCCTACAAAGGTGAGGTTGGCGCCTTTGATGCTATACGAGCCGGATGCCTTGCTTGAGGCCGTGTGTGAGCCTGCGGAGCCGGCAGTGCTCTGCGAGGAGCAACCTGCGAGTGCCATCATGGCGCCGGCGCCGATCAGGCCGAGGGCATCGCGGCGGGTGTAAGAATGGGTCATAACTATGCCTTCCTGTGGACAAGAACATGTTCAAGCTACCCATTCTATATGTTGAAAGGCGGGTGTGCGGAGACGGGGAGAGGGGCGTGTAGGGCCGCTCACAAACAAAGGCTCGCCGACGTGGGGAAGGATGTTCTGCTTTGGTTCCGTATCAACGGCAAACCTTGTGGTCGGCGGCTTTGGGAGCCAAGGCTACACTGTGCCCCGCTCACATCGATCGGACTGAAAGGCCAGGTGGAATGCATGGCGGCTCCCAAGGACTACACCAGTTACCTCAAAAACAAATGCATCATCGGCTACGGTATCGTGAACGGCGTCATCAACGCGCTGATCTTTTTCGGGATGCACGCAGGCGACGCGAGCATCACGTTCGGTGCCGGTAAGGTGGTCGAAGAGATCGCCCTCACGGGGGCTCTACTCGGCTTGATCCTTACCTGGTGCGTGGTGCCGCTGACTAAAATCGACCTCAAAAAGGGCGTTTACCAGGGGAATTCCACAGGATACGGCTGGTGCGCCAAGCTGCCGGGCAAGGCGATTCCGATGTCAGTCGTGGTCGGTATCATCGCGCTTACGGTGGCGACGACGCTCGCTTGGATCTGCACGCTGGCGTTGCCTTTGCCGCTCACGCGCACGGGCATGATGGTCTTCAAAGGCTGCATGTGCGCTGTGGCCGGATGCGTTTCGGGCTATGTTGTCATCGGTGCCACGACGGCCGCCTGCGAGCGCGAGGCCGTGCAGGGTGCATAGCCCGCACCTTCGCTACAACCGCATATCGCATGCAAAGGACCGGCCGCAGCGCCGGTCCTTTGCATGCCGTGCGCTAAATCAGCGCTTTTGCCGTTGCAACGGCAAGGCCTCTGAAGCTGTGCCCCTTGTGCTCGGACCTATATTCCTCATCGAAAAGACGCGTCGCTCGGTAGTGTGCCAGGCGTTCGTGCAAGGAATAGAAAGGAACTGACATGGCTGCAACCAAAGCTGTGGCGACGGAAGAGAAGGGCGCCGAGAAGTTCATGCTTCTCCCCGTGCTCGTTTTGATCCTCGCCCAGATGGGAACCTCGGGTGATAACGGAGCGCTCTCGCTCGCCGCCACCGCGCTCACGCAAGATCTGGGCGCCACCACCGCCGATATCCAGCTTGCCAACATGGTCTACTCGCTCATGGCCGGTGCGTTCATGATCGCGGGCGGCATGATGGGCACCATCATCGGATGGAAGAAGAACTTCCGCATGGGCGCTCTGCTGTGCGCTGCCGGCGAGGTCGTGCTCGCCATTGCCCCCAACATGGCCGTTTTCATCTGGGGAGGCCGTACGCTCGTGGGCTTCGGCGCCTCGTTCATGATCCCCTCGGTGCTCGGTCTTGTGCCCAAGATCTATCACGGCAAGAACCGCATGCTGGCTTTCGGCTGCATCGGTGCCGCTTCGGGTCTTTCGGCGCTGCTGCCGCTCGTGCTCTCCATCGTGCTCATGCTCGCGGGGATGCGTGTGACGTTCTTCGCGCTCGCAGCCTACTTCGTGCTCGTGTTCCTGCTCTCTTTCAAGCTTCCTGCCATCGAGCAGTCGGATGAGAAGCTCAAGTTCGACGGTGTGGGCGTGGCACTCGCCGCATCGGGCCTGTTCCTCTTCCTCGTCGGCGTTTCGCGCATCTCCGCTTGGGGCCTCGTCGAACCCTTCGCCGCCTGCCCGTTCACCATCGGCGGCATCTCGCCCTGCTTGCCCATGGCCGCGCTCGGCGTGATCATCCTTATCATCATGGTCAAGGTCGAGAAGAAGGTCGAGGAGAAAAACGGCTTCGCCCTGCTGCCCCAGTCGTTCCTCAAGACCCCGCAGGTGCTCGCCGGCCTTGCCGCCAGCGCCATCACGTTCTTCTTCATGGGTGTGCAGTCCATCCTCATGGCCCCCTATCTGCAGCTTGTCGCCGGTTGGACCCCTGCTATCGTGGGTGTGCCCTCCATCGTCGTGGGCGTCCCGACCTTCGCGTTCTCCATCGGCATCCCCAAGTTTCTGCCTAAGGCCAACCCCCGCCACGTCATTCAGATCGGCTACCTCACCCTGGCTGCCGCGCTCATCGTCATGGCGTTCTCCGTCACGCTCGATGCTGCTTCCATGACCGGCATCATGATCGGTTGCGTCGTTGCCGGCACCGGTGCGGGTATCGTGTCGTCGCAGGCCAACAACGTCGTGGCTCTTGCGGTCAACGAGCGCGACGCCTCGCAGTCCGGCGGCATCCAGACCACCATGCGCAACGTCGGCCAGGCGGTGGGCATCGCCCTCCTCGGCGCCGTGTTGCTCTTCGGTATCACCAATTCCGTGCGCGACGCCGCCGCCAACGATGCGCGCATCTCCGACAGCACCGTGCAGGCGCTCTCGAGCCGCACCATCGACCTTACCTCCGATGAGAATTTCCGCGCTTCCATCAAGGACATCGACATGAGCGATGAGGAGCGCGACGCCCTCGTTGAGATCAACGCCGAGTCGCGTTTCAACTCAACACGCTTTGCCTACTATGTGGGTGCCGCGATCATCGTGCTCGGTCTTGCCACGACCCCCGCGATCAAGAAGTTCTCCAAGGACGAGGAATAGGAGCAGCTCATGAAGAAGCTCTATTTTGGCGGCGATATTCTGCCGATGACCGGCGAGAACGATATCGTTGAGGCGCTGCTGGTGGCCGATGGTGGCACCATTGCCTATGCAGGCTCGCTCGAAGAGGCGCGCTCTCGGGCTGACGGTGCCGAGGAGGTCGACCTCAAGGGCCACTGCCTCATGCCTGGCATCATCGATCCGCATTCGCACATTTCGGGTTGCACGCAGTACATCGTGGCGGCCGATCTTGACGGGGCAGCCGACTTCGACGAGATCATCGAGCGCTTGGCCTCATTTGCCGCGGTGCGCGGTATCGGTGAGGACGGGATCATCATGGGCGTGAGCTACGACCAGAATTCGCTGGCCGAGAAGGCGCACCCCACGCGTCACGTGCTTGATCGCGTGAGCGAGAGCACGCCCGTCATGATCGTGCACGCGTCGAGCCACATGATCGTGGCCAACACCAAGCTGCTCGAGCTTGCGGGCATCACGGCCGAGACGCCCGATCCCGAGGGAGCGCGCTATGGGCGCGAGGAGGGCAACGTACCCGACGGTTATTGCGAGGAGCCGAGTGCCATGTGGCCGGTGTTCGCGCAGACGCAGCCGCGCCAGAAGATGGACATGGACGCGATGATCGCCGAGATGCAGGAGGTGTACCTCGAGCACGGTATCACTACCTGCCAGGAGGGCGCCACCACGGCCGATTATGCAGCGCTTTTCTGCAGCTTTGCCAAGAAGGGCCTGCTCAAGATGGATGTCGTGAGCTATCCGATGTATGGCGAGGATGTCGACAAGATCCTGGCCGACCACGCCGAGTTCGATAGCGCCGAGTACACCGGGCACTTCCGCTTCGGTGGCCTCAAGATGTTCTTCGACGGCTCCCCGCAGGGTCGCACGGCATGGATGACCGAGCCGTATACGCCCGGCTCCGAGGGTGAGGATTATTGCGGCTACGGCACCATGACCGACAAGGCCGCCTACGAGTTCATGCGCAAGGCCGTCGACGGCAACCATCAGCTGCTCGCCCATACTAACGGCGATGCCGCGGCCGATCAGTATCTGCGCTGCTATAAGCGTGCCCTGGAGGATTCGCCCAATCCCGACAAGATGAGCTTGCGTCCGGTGATGATCCATTGCCAGACCGCGCGCCGCGACCAGTACGAGCAGATGCCGGGCATCAACATGATCCCCTCGATTTTTGCGAGCCACATCTGGTATTGGGCGGACGTGCATCTTAAGAACTTCGGTCCCGTGCGCGGTGGGCGTGTGTCGGCTTGTCGCGACGCGCTCGATTTCGGCCTGCCCATCACGTTCCACACCGACACGCCGGTGCTGCGCCCCAACCTCTTCGAATCCGTGTGGTGCGCGGCAAAGCGCGTCACCAAGGGCGGCGCTCAGCTCGATGACGATCAGAAGATAAGCGTTTTCGAGGGCCTTAAGGCCATCACGGTGAACGGCGCCTATCAGTACGGCGAAGAGGCGCGCAAGGGCACGCTCGAGCCGGGCAAGCTCGCCGACCTGTGCATCGTGGAGAAAAACCCGCTCGCGATCGAGCTCGATGAGGTACGCGACCTACGCGTGCTCGAGACGATCAAGGAAGGCGAGACCGTCTGGTCTGCGGCCTAGACCCAACCGCTCCGCGTAACACCGTTGCTTGCAACCGCGCTTGCCGGGTATCCGGTGGGCGCGGTTTTCTATATTGAGCGCTCTGTGAGGCGGCCCCCCTTCTTTGGACGTAAGGTCCCGTTGCGCGCGGAAGGGCCTGTCTTATGCCGTGAGCCCAGCGGCAAGTGCAAGCTCGCGGAAGCGCTTGGTGATGGGACCGAGCAGACGCTCGTCTGAAGCGGCAACGGTGAGTACGGCGATGTGCTTGAGCTTGTGTCCGGTGAACCCGATGCTCGTATCGACATCGATGCACGTTGCCGCGGTGCGCGTGACGTCACGCGAGGCGACGGTGAAAATAAGCCACGGCCCGATGGTGAACGCACATGTTTCGAGCAGGCGCGGGAAGCGGCTGAGCGGGCACTCGAGTATGCCGTGCTCATGTAAGAGCGCGTGCAGGGCCCGCGTGAGTTCGCGCGGGCGGGAAACATCGAGACGGTAGGTTTCGAATCCGTCGATGGGGCCGGTTTCGGCCTGTTCGCTCCCGGAGCCTCCGCGGCCCGCGAGCGTCATGATGAGCGCATCGATATTCGCACGATCGCGTTCGTTGACGGCCGTGCCGATGGTAACGAGCGGCTTGTCGGTCTTTACCGGATCGAATGAAATGAGGAAATCGAGGCCAGCAAGAGAGCCGCTTGCGTTGTCGGCCGCTTCGTAGTCGGTGAGCACGCGGGTGACATGCAGGCAGGGAACAAGGCGCTCGATGCGATCGCGTGCGTAAAAGACCTGCTCGATACTGCAGTTGACAACGAGTCCCACGCTCCAAAGGTCCTGTTTGCTCACGTTATCCATGTAGCTCAGAAGGAGCATGGCGATACGCGTGTTGTCCGTTTCGTACAGATCGAGCTCCTCGAGTTCGGGCACGTCGAGCACGGTTCTGGCGAGACGCATATAGGCGGGCATGTTCTCGAAGCGCACCGTCATCGTGTTTTCCTGAGGGAGCGAGATGGCGCGCTCCGATGCGCGGTGGATGAGCCCCGCCTCGATGAGCGCGGCGCAAGGTTTTTCGAGTTCGAGTGGCGGGCGTTGGCCGTAGCGCGCGGCAAGCGCGCCGAAGAGCGATTCCGTGAGCCGTGATGCCTGGGCGCCGGGTTTGTAGCTTTGCTGAAAGTCAGGCGTCCAACGGCGGGTCGAAACGGTAAAGAGGTCGCGAATGAGCAGGCGCTCGGGTGTGCTCACCTGGATCCCGAAGTGCGCTTCGATCTTATCGGCAAGGTGGTCGTAGGCCTCGGCCACATTGGTGCCGTAGCCCACAACACCGCGTCCCTTTCGGATGCGATAGACCATGATCTGCAGGTAGATGGCTATCTGATGCCGCGCGTTGTCGGTGAAGGGCTTGCCCGTTGCCGCTTCGACTTCGTCGATGAGTGTGACGAAAAACGACCGATCAACCTCAAAGACCTGGGGCTCGATGCGCCGACGCATGGCGGTGGACGCAAGCTCGAACAGGTAATAGACCACAAAGAAGCGGATGTATTCCTCGGGACCTTCGACCGATATGGTGCGCCCGCGGACGATTTGCGCTCCGAAGGGGGTGAGCAGCTCGTTCCATGCGCGCAGGTCCACCTGTGCCTGCTGCTTATTGGTGAGGATGGCCCGCGCGAGCGATTCGGTGGTATAGGAGTTGCGATAGTCGCAGGTCAGAAGCAGCATGCCGCGGTAGAAGCGGTCGAGACCGGCGTCAACCGAGAGCGCGCGCTCTTTGATGACATCGGCGATGCGGCCGCGTTCGGTGGCGGTGCCGACAAGGCGGATGCCGTTGCCGCGCTTTGAATCGCAGTGCGCGGCGATGCCCATCTGCGCGAGGAATGCGTTGACGGCGGCGGTGTCGCTGCGTACGGTGCGCTCCGAGCAGTCGATCGCGCGGGCTATGTCTGCCGTGGGCGTGAATCCGCTTTGCTCAAGGAGCGTTTTGAGGAGATTGACTTGGCGCTGGTTAATGCTCATGGCGCATCCGTATTCCTTTTGCCGTATATCAGGAAAAGTAGCTGATACGTCCCATGATAGGCCTTATCTATGATTGTTTTTACGATACGGAGTGTTATTCATTTCCGTAGATACGGCAATGCCATTTTCAGCTGGACGGTGATCGGCGTGAGCGCATCGAGTAGGGTATCGACGGAAACGGCGTCTTCCGGCGCAGTCGCCCGAGCGGGCTCGGCAGGGCTTTTGCCGCTTGTCGTGCTTGCCTGTGCCCAGTTGGGAACTTCGGCCGATAACGGTGCGTTCTCGGTGGCGATGTCCGAGATGATGCGCGTGTTCGGCTGCTCACTTGCCGATGTGCAGATGGCGAGCACCGTCTATTCTCTCATGGCCGGTACCTTCATGCTCGCGAGCGGCCTGCTCGGCATGGTCGTCGGTTGGGTGCGTAACTTCCGCGCGGGCTTGGTGCTTGCCTGTATAGGTGAGCTTATCTGTGTGTTTGCTCCCAATATCGAGCTGCTTATCTGGGCGGGCCGCCTGTCGGTCGGCCTCGGTGCGAGCCTCATCATCCCCTCGGTGCTCGGTATGGTGTCGCTGCTGTACGAGGGCGAGAAGCGCAAGCAGGCCTATGGTGTCATCGCCGCTTCGGCCGCGCTTGCGACTATCGTGCCCATCCCCCTTGGCATGCTCGTGGATGCCTACGGCTTCCGCGTGACCTTCGGTGTGCTGGCGGTGTATTTCATCCTGCTCTTGATTGGTTCCGTGGCGCTGCCGCGCGGTGGCGGCGTGCGCCTGACGAAGTTCGACGTGCCGGGCGCGGTTGTGGCGTCGCTTGGTCTCTTTGCCGTGATGTGCGGCCTTTCGCGCATTTCGGTCTGGGGTGTGCTCGATCCGCTTCCGCAAGCACCCTTTACCGTATGCGGCATCTCGCCGGCGCTACCCATTGTCGCGGTCGGGTTGGTGCTGCTCGCGGTATTGATTCCGCTTGAGCGTTGGAGTGAGCGCGAGCGTGGGGTGGCGATCCTCCCTTCGAGTTTCGTGCGCAATGCAAGCGTGCGTTCGGGCGTGGTGGCCATCGCGTTGCCGTTTTTCTACATGGGGGCACAGGGTCTTGTGGCCACCTCGTTCTACCAGCTCGTTATCGGCCTCGGTGGTGCGCAGACGGCGCTTTTGGGAATCATCTCGGGCGTGCCGATGCTTGTGCTCGCCATGTTCGTTCCGCGCAAGTTTCCGCAGCTCAAGCCCTGGAGCGTGGTGCGCGTGGGCTATGTGGGGATCGCGCTTGCGTGCGCTTGCATGGCGATGGGCGTGCGAGCCGATGCGCTCACACCGGTGATGGTGGCGGGCACGCTCTTCGGCGGTATCGGCGTTGGTCTTGTTAACTCGCAGGCCAACAACATCGTGGCGAGTGCGGTTCCGGCGCGCGACGCGCAGCAGTCGGGCGGTATTCAGGGCGCGGCGCGCAACCTGGGCCTTGCGCTTGGTTCGGCGGCCATGGGTTCCGTGCTGCTCGTGGCCATGAACAACGGCCTCGATGCGCGGATCGTCGAGAGCAAGACGGTCGACGCCGAAACGAAAGCGCGGCTCGAAAATGTCGTGTATACCTTCGAGAGCGATACCGCCTTTGCGGCCCGTATCGAGGCGATGGGTGTTTCCGGCACGGCGACCGATGAGTTGGCACAGGGAAACGCCGAGGTCAGGGCCGATGCGGCGTCCGTGGCGTTCGGCGCCGTTGCCGGGCTTGCCGTCCTCGCGCTCCTCACCACATGTCCCCGTAGCGTCGCGGCGGGCAAGGATGACGAAGGCTCAAGCGGGCAATAGCCGGCCTCTCGTGCCGGGCTGATGCAACGAGCGCCGGTCCGGTGCGAGGGTCGTTTCGTCTGTGGATAAATGCTGGTATCCGATTTTAGATACCAGGTGCCGCTCACCTCTTGCGGGCGTTTAGCTAGAATGCCTCCAGGGCCGCATCGTCTTCGTCGCGTGGGCGCTGTTAATTGCACAACGCACGAAGGGATGATTATGTGTGGAATCGTCGGCTACACCGGCTCGGATACCGCTAAAGAAATACTGCTCACAGGGCTCAAGCGCCTTGAATATCGCGGGTACGACTCTGCAGGCGTCGCGCTCGAGGTCGGGTGTGCCGCTGCGGCGCGCCTCGATGTGATGCGTCGCGTGGGCAAGGTCGCCGGTTTGGAATCCGAGCTTGCGGGTACCGATTCGGGCGCCACGTGCGGCATCGGTCACACACGCTGGGCCACGCACGGCAAGCCCTCGGTTGCCAATGCGCACCCGCACACCACCTGCGACGGGCGTATCGCCATCGTGCATAACGGCATCATCGAGAACTTCCAGGAGCTTCGCGAGGAACTGCGCGAGCGTGGTCACGAGTTTAAGAGCGAGACCGATACCGAGGTCTTCGCGCACCTGATCGAAGAGGCCTATGCGGAGGAGCACGACCTCATGGCCGCCGTACGCGAGGCCTGCACGCATGTGGTGGGTGCTTACGGTCTGGCCGCCGTCTGCGCCGATGAGCCCGGCGTGATCGCCGTCGCACGCAAAGACAGCCCCATCGTGATCGGCCAGGGCGAGCGCGGTGCCTACGTTGCTTCGGACGTCATCGCCCTCATCGATGCTACGCGCGACGTGGTGGTGCTCGAGGACGGGCAGTTCGCCAAACTTACGCCGGCGGGCATCGACTACACGGATGCAGCTGGGCAAACCATTGTTCCCAAGGTCACCCATATCGACTGGGACGTGGATATGGCCGAGAAGGGTGGTTATCCCGATTTCATGCTCAAGGAGATCCACGAGCAGCCGCGCGTGGTGCGCGACACGCTGGTGGGACGCTTGAGCGCTACGGGTGAGCTCGACATCGATGAGCTGGGCCTTTCACTCGAGGAGCTCAACGACATCGACCGCGTGTATGTGATCGCCTGCGGCACCAGTTACCACGCCGGCCTCGTTGCCAAGAACCTTATCGAGGCTTGGGCGCGCATCCCCTGCGAGGTGGAAGCGGCAAGCGAGTTCCGCTATCGCGATCCCATCATCACGCCGTCCACGCTCGTGGTGGCCGTAAGCCAGTCGGGCGAGACGGCTGACACCTTGGCCGCTATCCGTGACGCGCGCATCAAGGGTGCAAAGGTCTTCGGTATCACCAACGTGGTGGGTTCGCCCGTGGCGCGCGAGAGCGATGGCGTTATCTACACCAAGGCCAACAAAGAGATCGCGGTGGCCTCCACCAAGAGCTTCATCGGGCAGATCGTGAGCCTCACGCTGCTCGCCATGCTGTTGGGCCAGGTTAAATACCGCCTCACCACCAAGCAGGTGCGTATGCTTTTCCGCGAGCTGAGCGATACGGCCGAGCAGATCCAGCACATCATGGATACGCAGACCGAGGCCATCCACGCCGCGGCGCTCGCCTGCAAGGACGCCCAGTCGGCGCTCTTCGTGGGACGCGGTATGGGTTCGGCCATCGCGTGCGAGGGTGCGCTCAAGCTCAAAGAGGTGAGCTACCTGCATGCCGAGGCCTATGCGGCGGGCGAGATGAAGCACGGCCCCATCGCACTCATCGACCCCGGCTTCCCGGTGATCGCCATTGCCACCAAGAGCCCCACGTACGATAAGACGGTGAGCAACCTCAAAGAGTGCGAGGCCCGTGGTGCCAAGATCGTCGTCGTTGCCACCGAAGGTGACGAGGAGATCGAGAAAATCGCCGACCACGTGATCTACGTGCCGCGCGTGCGTGACGCTTTCAGTGCCATTACCGCTACGGTGCCGCTGCAGCTGTTGGCACGCGAGGTTGCCGTGCTGCGCGGATGCGACGTGGACCAGCCGCGCAACCTCGCCAAGAGCGTGACCGTGGAATAGCCTGCGCTTCAAGGCGCCTCTTTAGAGGGTGGAACTCTCTAAAGAGGCGCCTTTTTGCATAAAATGGCACAAATATTGCCCATGGATGAATATTTACGTGGCGTTTACGTTAAATCGCCGCCATGCGCTTACAATACCGCAAGGCCTAACCACCTTTAATCCGGTTCAGAGAAGCCGGGAAGGAGACACAATGGCGATCAACCATGGCGCGGCTAGCCAGAGCCGCGGCGTCGCTCCTAGCGAGCTGGCGCAAAAGATCCTGGCAACAACAAGCAAGCGCTCTTACGGTCCCTGCATCCTCTATTTGGAGGATGGGACCGTTTTTTATGGGCGCGCATGCGGTGCCCACGGCACCGCGACCGGCGAGGTTTGCTTCAACACCTCGCTCGAGGGCTACTTCGAGGTCCTCACCGATCCGAGCTACGCGGGTCAGATCGTGACCATGACCTATCCGCAGATCGGCAACTACGGTATCGATGAGGCCGACGTGCAGTCCGCCTATCCCGGCGATGCCGAGCGCCCCGAAAGCGCCCCGGCGCTTCGCGGCATGGTCGTGCACGACATGTGCTACACGCCCAGCAACTGGCGTAACTCCGTGAGTGTGCCCGCATACCTTGAGCGTCACGGTATCGTGGCTATCGAGGGCGTTGACACCCGCGCGCTCGTGCGCCACCTGCGCGACAACGGCTCCAAGATGGGCATCATCTCAACCGAGGTCTTCGATGCGGAAGAGTTGGCCGCGCGTCTCGCTGCAGCACCTACGCTGGTGGGGGAGAACCTCGCCAAGACCGTGAGCACGCCTGCGGCTCATGCCTACACGGCAGCCGACCTGCCCGCCTCGCATGACTTTGCCGATCTTCCTGCGCCCGTCGGCACCTACAAGGTCGTGGCCTACGACTGCGGCATCAAGCGCGGCATCCTCGAGGGGCTCGTTCGTGCCGGTGCCGACCTTACCGTAGTGCCTTGGAACACGCCCGCCGAGGACGTGCTCGCCCTGGATCCCGACGGCATCTTCCTTTCCAACGGCCCCGGTGACCCCGATGCCGTGCAAGAGACCTACACACAGGTGCAAAAGCTCATCGGCAAAAAGCCGATCTTCGGTATCTGCCTTGGCCATCAGATGATCAGCTTGGCTTGCGGTGCCGAGATCGAGAAGCTCAAGTTCGGCCACCGCGGTGGCAACCAGCCCGTCATGAACCTCGTGAGCGGGCGCGTCGAGATCACGGCGCAGAACCACGGCTTCGGCCTCATCTTCCCGAGCCTGGGTGAGCTTGTGCCCGAGCTTTCTGGCGGTCACGCCGAGCACCCCGCCGATGGCGACCTTCGCGCCTGGGTGCGCGAGGGCATCGCGCCCGTGGTCATGAACGAGCGATTCGGTCGCATCCGCCTTACGCATGTGAACCTCAACGACGGCACTGCCGAGGGTATCCAGCTGCTCGATGCCCCATGCTTCTCCGTGCAGTACCACCCCGAGGCCTCGCCCGGCCCCACCGATGCCCATTATCTCTTCACCGCCTTCACGCGACTCATGGACGGTGACGCCGATTACCTGGATATCGACATCAATAAGGATCGACTTGCCGGCTGGCGTTTCGCCGAGGTCGAGGACGCCTGCGAGAACGGGGAGAACTAACATGCCTAAACGTACCGATATCAAGCGCATCCTCGTCATCGGCTCCGGCCCGATCGTCATCGGCCAGGCTTGCGAGTTCGATTACTCCGGCGCCCAGGCCTGCAAAGTGCTCAAAGAGGATGGCTACGAGGTCGTGCTCGTCAACTCCAACCCGGCCACCATCATGACCGACCCTGGTCTTGCCGACCGCACCTATGTGGAGCCCATCACGGCCGAGTTCGTCGAGAAGGTCATCAAGAAGGAGCGCCCCGACGCGCTGCTGCCCACGCTCGGCGGCCAGACCGGTCTGAACGCCGCCGTGGAGCTCGCCCGCTCCGGCGTGCTCGACCAGTACGGTGTCGAGATGATCGGCTGCGACCTGGCGGCCATCGAGCGCGGCGAGGACCGCAAGCTCTTTAACGAGGCCATGGCCGAGATCGGCCTGGAGGTCGCGCGCTCCGGCTATGCCTACAGCGTTGAGGACGCCCTCAACATCGTCAAGCGCGTGGGCTACCCCTGCGTGCTGCGCCCGAGCTTCACCCTCGGCGGCGCCGGCGGCGGCATCGCCAGCGACGAGGCCGAGCTCATCTCCATCGTGAGCCAGGGTCTCGAGCTCTCGCCGGCACACGAGGTGCTGGTGGAGGAGTCCATCGCGGGTTGGAAAGAGTACGAGATGGAGGTCATGCGCGACCACGCCGGCAACGGCATCATCGTGTGCTCCATCGAGAATCTCGATCCCATGGGCGTGCACACCGGCGACTCCATCACCGTGGCACCCGCGCAGACGCTCTCCGACCTGGAGTACCAGCGCATGCGCGTGGCATCGCTCGCCATTCTCGAGAAGATCGGTGTCGAGACCGGCGGCTCCAACGTGCAGTTCGCTGTGAACCCCGACACCGGCCGCTTGATCGTCATCGAGATGAACCCGCGCGTGAGCCGCTCCTCGGCGCTCGCCT
>CAVGWH010000069.1:0-25165 GCA_963633065.1 Oribacterium sp. | reverse complement strand
AGACGGTGTAGGTGCCCGTCAGCAGAAACTCGGGCCATGCATAGCCGATAAGCAGAAGGATGACCTTGAGCATACCGCCGCCGATGAGTCCCGGTACGAGCGGGGTCACAGCAGAAGCAACGTAGCCGATTACGGAATCGACCACGCGCTTAGGCGTGAGCGGAGCGCGCTCGCCCTTGGGAGCATCCTGGCTTTCGGCTCCATTCGCTCCCCGAGAGGCCTCAAACATTGTCTGGGCCGCTTCGAAAACAGGCACGACTTCTTTACCGAGAATAACCTGTTGCTGCCCAGCTGCATTGATTACGCCGAGGACCCCCTCGATCTTCTCAATCGCGGCCATATCGGAGCGTGAATTGTCCTTGAGCACAAAACGCAGACGTGTTGCGCAATGGGTTACAGACGAAATGTTCCCTATGCCACCCGATGCGTCGACGATTCGCAGAGCGATGTCTTTGTAATCCATTCCCGTACCTTTCAAAGTGGTGGTTCAGGTGTGTGCAGCCGGCCAACCAAGCACCTTTTCATGAATTGATGCTAGCGCCGTCTTTAAAACAAGGGAAACGAATTATTCTGGTTATAAATACCATGTTCTTAAATGATTGGATTGATATGACACGCGACCTTATCGAAACGTTTCTCGCTGTATACGAGCATCGAAATCTAACGAGCGCCGCACGCGCGATCTACTCGACCCAGAGCACCGTAAGTCACCGCATCGCTCTCATCGAGGAGGAGCTTGGGTCGAAGCTGTTCGAGCGCGGACGAGGGCAGCGAAACGTCAACCCCACCCAGGCGGGAGATAGGTTCTTCAGCCTCGCGCAACAATGGCTGATGCTATTCGATGCCTCATCATCACTCACTGAAAGCACGACACGGCAGACGGTGACGGTCGGAGCCACCGATCTCATCAATAATTTCACCTTCGCCCCGTTTTACCATTCGTTTCTCGAACGACATACAGAGATGCAGCTACGAGTCAGAACGCATCATTCACGTGAGCTTTACAGCATGGTAAGGGCATGCTCGATCGATGTCGGCTATGCCTACGAGCGCTTGAACTTTCCCGATGTCGTGGTAACACCGCTCTATCGTGAAGACATGTACGTCCTCTCCTCAAAGCGAAGTGGTTTCGCCCGAGAACTTGAAACTGAAGAGCTTGATGCAGCGAATGAGATATATCTTCAATGGAGCGGAAACTACGCGACCTGGCACAACCGCTGGTGGACGCCGGGGAAATACCTTCTCCACGCCAGTACAGGAACGCAGGCCATCTCGTTTCTCGATGTTCCCGGACGTTGGGCGATTGTACCTTGGAGTCTCTATGAGTCACTCGGCAACCACGATGACCTGATAATCAGCCGCCTTAAGCAAATGCCCCCACAGCGAACCTGCTATAAGCTAACGCATCGGACGGCGACACCTCGCGCCTCGGAAGCGGTCGAGGCGTTCATAGCCGAAGTAGACGAATACGTGCAAACTCTCATCGAGGCCACCGAGCCGATCGGAAAGCCGTGATAATCGAGTGCCGTCCAAGTAATAAAAAAGCCAGACCCGAAGGTCTGGCTTTAAGCTTCGATGGTCGGGACGACTGGATTCGAACCAGCGACCCCTTGACCCCCAGTCAAGTGCGCTACCAAGCTGCGCCACGTCCCGAAGCATTTACTGTCTCGCGGACAGCAAGGAGTACTTTAACTCAAATCACATCCGCCGCGCAAGAACTTTTTTGAAAAAGTTGGAACATCGGTCGCAACCGCACTTCAGCGACCCAAAAGGCCAGCAAGACGTAAGCAGATCTCAGCAGCCAAATCGCGCTTGGAGAGCGTAGGCAACTCATCAGCCCCTGCCTTATCGATCCACCACGCCTTATCGGTATCGGAACCAAAACCCGAATCGGCGCGCGTCACATCGTTGGCAACGATAGCGTCGCAACCTTTCCTGGCGAGTTTTTCGGTAGCGTACTTCACGAGATCGTTCGTCTCGGCGGCAAAACCGATAACAACGCGCTCGCCCTTATCGGCAGAAAGCGCTGCCAAGATGTCCTTGGTCTCGGCAAGCTCGATGCAATCGAGATGAGCCTCGGACTTCTTCAACTTATGGTCGCTCACCGCAACAGGCGTGTAGTCAGCCACCGCAGCCGCGCAAATGGCGGCATCGGCCATCTCAAAGGCTGCTCTCGTCGCCTCGAACATCTCTTGCGCCGTTTGAACACGACGCACGGTAACGCCATGAGGAACAGACTCCCCTGTCGGCCCCAAAACAAGCGTGACATCCGCCCCACGTGCAGCCGCAGATGCAGCTATGGCGATGCCCATTTTGCCGCTCGAACGGTTGCCGATGTAGCGCACGGGATCGATAGGCTCATGCGTGGGCCCGGCGGTAACGACAAGCCGAACGCCCG
Source organism: Oribacterium sp. (assembly GCA_963633065.1). GTDB lineage: Bacteria > Actinomycetota > Coriobacteriia > Coriobacteriales > Coriobacteriaceae > Collinsella. The sequence goes on along the minus strand of CAVGWH010000069.1, from coordinate 22,767 downwards.
CAAGGTCTTGCGGCACGGGATTCAAGATGGCTAACGCCGCATCGGCGATCTCCTCCGGTTCGCTCATGCGCCCCGAAGCGACATCGCCGCAGGCAAGATATCCCGAGCCGGGACCGACCACATGTACGCCGCGGTCGCGCAAGGTCTGGACGTTGCGCTGTGTGGCAGAAGCCTCCCACATCCCATTGTTCATGGCCGGCGCCACCAAAAGAGGGCGCGGGGTTGCCAGAAGCGTCGTCGACACGAGGTCGTCGGCAATGCCGTTAGCCATCTTAGCGAGGATGTTCGCCGTTGCCGGCGCCACCACGACCAGATCGGGCTCTTGCGCCAACGAGATGTGATGGATGGGATCGGTCGGGTGATCGAACAAATCGACCGCGACCTCATGCTGCGTCAGCGCCCTAAACGTGACCGGCCCCACAAACTCGCTGGCATGCTCGGTCATGCAAACCTTAACGTCAAGGGCGCGCTTCTGCAGCAGACGAACGAGCTCGCAAGCTTTATATGCCGCAATCCCGCCCGTCACGCACAGCAAAACGGTCTTTTGCGCCTTCGGCACAAACCCCTCGGACATCGTTATGCTTCCACAGCGACATCGCTGAGTACCAGTATGCGATGGCAGTAAGGACAATGCGCAACCTCGTCTGCATGCTTCAGGTCGTCCATAGACGAAGCCTGAAGCGCCATGCGGCAAACGCTGGGAGTGTTGCCATTGAGCGTCTCGACTGCGATGCCGCGGAACGTCTTGAGCCCGCGCTCATACTCATCGGCGATCTGAGAAGGAAGCTCTTGCATGAAAAGTTCGCGTTTGCGTGCATTCTTGTCGATCGCCGTTTGCAGATCGGCGGCCTTCTGACGTGCGGCTTTGGTCTCTTTCACTACGTCGGCCTCGAACTTGGCGATAACCTCTTCGGCATGCTTCTCGCGCGCCACGGCCTGCTCACGCTTGGCGGCAACGTCCTTGCGCTCGAACGCCACCTTATCGAGCTCTTTGGCATACGCGGAGAGCTCCATCTCAAGGTCCTGCACCTGACGGTAATCGGTCGAGTCGGAGGCGCGACGTTGCGCGATGGATACGCCTTCCTCGGCATCCTCCTGACGACGGTCGAGATCCTCGAGTTCGATATCAAAATCCTTGCGCTGCGCATAGATCTTGGTCATCTCCGCCTTGAGCTTAAGGTAGGTTTTGCGCTTGGAAGCAAGCTGCTTGAGCTCGGGCATATCGGCAAGCGTTGCTTTATCGCGCGCCAGCTCAAGGTCAAGATCCTGCAGGGAAAGTAGCGTGCTACCTACGCTCATGAACGAACTCCTTTATATACGGTCCACCATTGTTTGCGGCTCTCTATAATATCGACTGCCGCTGGGTCCACGCCCGCAGAAACCGCCGCTTTTGCCAATATATCCACGAAAGGCTCCTCGGAGCGATCATGCCCGAGCAACACCACACCGAGACCCCGGATAGCGAGATCTTGCGCCACATGGTAGCCGCACTCGCCGCATACGACGGCATCGGCTCCCGCGGCAAGTGCGAGCTCACCGAACTCGCCAAGCGACCCGCCCAAAAACGCCGCCTTGTGCACCTCGGCATCGGGGTCACCCCAAACGCGCGGAGATGAATCGAACGCCTCCGCCGCAACGTTGGCAAGCTCCCCCAGCGAAAGACTCCCATCAGCGCAGAGCGCACCGAGACCGGTACGCTCCGGATCATCTGCGTGTTCAAGCGATGAGAGCGCTTCCAAACCGCAAAGTTCAGGCAGCAATTTGCGCGCCGCATGAGAGCGGTCGAGATTGGTATGCAGGGAGATGACGCTCACGCCAAGGCGCGCCGCCGTGTAAAGCGCCGACGAGCATTGGGGGCGCGCCGAATCGGCCGGCGTGAAAGACGAAGGCGCTTTGATGTAAATGGGATGATGTGTGAGCAAGACGTTGTGACCGCGCTCATGGGCAGCGCGCACATTTACTTCCGTAGCGTCAAGCGCACAGGAAACGCCCACCACTTCCGCAGCGGGCTCCCCCACCGAAAGGCCCACATGATCCCAGGTTTCGGCGTCTTCTACGGGAAAGGCTGCCAATAGCGCCCACTCAAGCTCTGCAATGCGCATTGCCTACTCCTCTACGATCTCAAGAAGCGTCTCGGCAAAACGATCCAGATCGGAAGGTTCGACGCGATCGTCAAACGATATGCGAAGCGCTCCGAAAGCGTTATCACGAGAAATTCCCATACGCGTGAGCACGTGGCTCGGCTCGTTCGACCCGCTCGAGCAAGCAGAACCCGCCGACACCTCAAATCCGCGGGCGTCGAGCTGCAGGATGAGCTCCTCGGAATCCTTGTTGTCAACGTAAACCGATACGATACCCGGAAGCCGCTTAACAGACGACGGATCACCCATAGTGGCATGGATATGCTCATTGGAGCAAAGCGTTGCATAGAGCTTGTCGGCCAGCTCGCCAAGCTGTTCGCAATGCTGAGACACATAAGGATATACGGCCTGGGCAGCGGCCGCGAAGGCAAGCTGCGTGCGCAGGTCCTGCGTACCGGCACGCCTACCATCTTCCTGTCCGCCGCCGAAGACGCGCGGGCGCAGAGGAGTGCGTCCCTTTACGTAGAGCGCGCCGGCGGCCACGGGGCCACCGATTTTGTGACCCGCGACAGAGAGCGCATCGACGTCCAAATCCGCGACATCGAAGGGAATATGAAGATAGCCTTGGATGGCATCGGTATGGAATAACGCCCCCTTTGCGTGGGCGGTCATGGCAAGAGACGCCACCGGCTGCACCACACCCGTCTCGTTGTTGGCGAGCATCACCGAAACAAGGGCCACATCGCCGTCAAGCGCCTCCTCAAGCGTCGAAGGTTCGATCACGCCCTGACGATTGGGCTCCAAAAGCTCCACCGTAAAACCGGCGGCACGCAGCAAAGGAAGGTTGTCGAGAATGGAATCGTGCTCGATGGCCGAGACCAAAACACGGCAGCGCCGAGCGTCCTTGGAGCGTGCGCCTTCCGCAAGGCCCAAAAGCGCTAAATGATTGGCCTCGGTGCCGCCCGCCGTCAAGATCACCTCATACGGACGAACGCGCGCGCCAAAGGTGGCGGCGATCTTACGTCGCGCCCCCTCAAGCTCGGTTGCCGCTCGACGGCCGAGCGAATGAAGCGAGTTGGGGTTCACCCCCGCAAGTTCGCTCTTATCGTAAGCGCGCTGCGCCGCAATGGCTTCGGGACGCAAAGGCGTCGAAGCCGCATAGTCGAGATTGACCATCGAAGTCTGGATTGTCATGTACGTTTATGCCTCCACGCCCGCAGCCGCGGCGTTACCCAAACTCCTCAGAAGCTCGACCTCGGCAGTGGGGTCTTCGGCCTTGAACACAGCAGAGCCCGCGACGAGCACGTTAGCGCCAGCCTCGACGACCTCGGCGATGTTCTTGGAAGAGACACCGCCATCAACCTCGATGAGGGGGTTCACGCCGTGACGCTCGCACATGGCCTTGAGCTCACGAAGCTTTGCCAGCGTACCCGGAATGAAGCTCTGTCCACCGAATCCGGGGTTGACGCTCATGAGCAGCACCATATCGGCAACGTCGATGATGCTCTCGAGCACGCACACGGGCGTCGCCGGGTTGAGCACCACGCCCGCCTTGATACCGCGCTCTTGCAGGTGCGTGAGCGTGCGGTGCAAATGGGTCGACGCCTCGTAATGCACGGTGATGAGGTCGGCCCCGGCATCGGCATACCAATCGATCGTATCATCGGGATTGGATACCATCATGTGAACGTCAACGGGAACGTCGCTTACACGCTTGACCGCGCGCAACACGTCGACACCGAACGTCAGGTTACCGGTGAAATGCCCATCCATCACATCGAAATGGATGTAGTCGGCATTGGCGATCTTATCGAGGTCGCGTTGAAGATTGGCCATATCGGCCGAAAGAATGGATGGGGCGATCGACACGTTGGACATACTGCTTCCTTTCGATTAATCGGCAAGACCGTAAAACTCTTGTTGGGGAATACGCCCAGTGAGCTTGCCCAGGGCCTCATCGAGGGTAAGGCCACGGTAAAGCGTCTCCTCAAGCGCAAAGGTAAGAGGGGCATCGACCCCGAGCGCGCGTGCAAGTTGGCTGACGCTTCGCGCAGCGGCGGCACCTTCGACCACCATATGCGTGCGCTCCTGATATTCATCGAGCGAGGTGCCGCGCGCGAACGCGACACCGAACGAGCGATTGCGCGAATGCTCGGAGGTGCACGTGGCAATCAAGTCACCCATGCCAGCAAGACCCATACACGTGATGGCCTGGCCGCCCTGGGCATGCACCACGCGGCTGATCTCCGCAAGACCGCGCGTCATGATAAGCGCGAGGGTGTTATCTCCGGCTCCGCTGCCTGCGGAGATACCGCAAACAATAGCTATGACGTTCTTCATGGCGCCGCACGTCTCAACGCCCACCATGTCATCGGTGATATAGACGCGGAAGGTCGAGGAAATAAGCAGGTCCTTGAAAAACCGCGCGCATGCCTCCGTCTTACAAGCGATGACTGCAGCGGAAAGCGCCCCACGGCAGATCTCCTCGGCATGGTTGGGCCCCGAAAGCGCCGCCACGCGCTCGGGCGCTGCGATCTCGCTTGCGATCACATCGCTCATCAACAAACCCGAATCGGGCTCGATACCCTTGGTAAGACAGAGCACCGGTGTGTCTCTTGCGATATAAGGAGCCGACTCGTGGGCCATCGCGCGCAGATGCGCAGAAGGAACCGCGAAAATAACGCCGTCGGCACCCTCGAGCGCCGCCGCGATATCGCACGTTGCACTCACGTTAGACGGCAGCTCGTAATCGACCAGATAGCGCGGGTTCCTATGCTCGCCGTTGATGCCATCAGCCGTAACGACGCTGTGCGCCCACATGCATACCTCATCGGCACGCGCGGCCGCCATGCCGGCAACAGCCGTTCCCCAAGATCCCGATCCGATAAGCGCGATTTTCATAGCAGCACCTACCTATCCTCGGAATCTGAAGGGGCGTCATCGGGCGTTGTCACACGCTTGGTGAACGAAAGCTTGGATTCCTTGCCCGCAACAAGCTTTTTGATGTTGGAGCGGTGCGCCCAGACGACCGTGACTCCGATGAGCGCCATGATGAACTTGAGTGACAACGAGCTGTAAGGGAATGTGGCAACTGCGGCAATGGGCAGGCCGATGGCGGCGCAGAGCGAACCCACCGAGACAAAACGCGTAATGGCGACACCGATGATAAAGAAGCCCAGAAGCCCGAGGCCGATAGGCCAATACCACGCGAGCGTGACGCCCAGACCGACCGCTATGCCCTTACCTCCCTTGAAGTGCAGGTAGGGAGAGAAGATATGCCCCCATACGCCCGCCAGCGCCACCAATGCGAGCATCCAATCGCCCGAAGCGCCAGGGGCCATGCACTCAGTAGTAAGCCCGAAGCCGACGTGCGCGATGACCTGACGAGCCGCACATACGCACACCGCGCCCTTCAGGCAATCGAGCAGCAGCGTCAAAAGCGCGATCTTGGGACCAGCCACACGGAGCGCGTTGGTGGTACCGATGTTGCCCGAGCCGGCCTTACGGATATCGATGTTCCCGCTCACTTTGCCCAAAATGAGGCCGAAGGGGATGCCGCACAGCAGAAACGTCACGACGACGCACACCAGCGTCACGGCAAGCGCATTTCCCGCAAAGGATGCCATTAGTTCTCCTTAGAGCCCTTTTCGGCTTTCTTGCGGAAGAAAAGCCTGATGGGCGTTCCCTTAAAGTCAAATGCCTGACGCATACGGTTTTCCAGATAGCGCTGGTAGGTGTCATTGACCAAGTCGGTGTGGTTGACGAAGAACGCAAACGCGGGCGGATTGGTGCCCGTCTGCGTAACGTAATGCATACGCAGACGACGTTTGCCGTCCACCACGGTATGGCCGAATTCGCGCACCTCGGTAAGGAAGGTGTTGAGGCGCGATGTCGTGATCTTCTGCGCGCGCGCACGGGCAGCATCGTCGATCATCGCCCAGATCTTCTCGATCGAACGTCCCGTGAGAGCGGAAATGCGCAGGTAGGATGCCCAGGGGCACATGCGCAGACGGCGCTCGACCGTCGCCATGCATTCTTCGCGCTTATGGTCGTCGTCGAGCAGATCCCACTTGTTAAGCAAGACGACAAGGGCGCAGCCGCGCTCGATGGCAAGACCCGCGACCTTTTGATCCTGCTCCGTGACGCCGATGGAAGCGTCCACCACAAGAAGCGCCACATCGGAACGGTCGATCGCGCGCAGGCCGCGCACCATCGAATAATATTCAACGTTCTCGTAAACCGTGCTCTTCTTGCGGATGCCAGCGGTATCGACCATACGATAGTGCTTGCCGTTGCGCTCCACCACCGTGTCGATGGCGTCGCGTGTGGTGCCGGCGATATTGGAAACGATGGAACGGTCGTTGCCGATAATCTTGTTGAACAGCGAGGACTTGCCGGCATTCGGGCGCCCGATAATGGCCACGCGCAACGCATCCGGATACTCATCGTCGGTTTCGCCTTCGTCCTCAGGCAGGAGCTCGACGATGCGATCGAGCAGATCGCCCGTGCCATGGCCATGCAACGCCGAGAGGGCAATGGGCTCGCCGATCCCCAGCGAATAGAACTCCCAGATGTTATCGCCCTCGCGGTCAGGGTTGTCGAGTTTGTTCACCAAAAGGAAAATCGGTTTATCGACGTGCTTGAGAAAACGGGCCACGGACTCGTCCTCTTCGGTAACGCCGGTACGCCCATCAACCACAAAAAGGATGACCGCAGCTTCTTCGGCTGCGGCAAGCGCCTGGTCGCGGATAGACGTGGCAAAGACGTCATCGCTCTTCATGGGCTCGATACCGCCCGTATCGACAAGCGTGAACTCGCGTCCGTTCCAGTCGGCGTCATGATATGAGCGATCGCGCGTGACGCCGCGGCTCTCGTGGACGATGGCGTCCGAGGTCTGCCCCAGACGATTGACGAGTGTCGATTTGCCCACGTTGGGGCGTCCGACAACAGCAACGATAGGTTTCATCAGCACTCCTAGCTGTTTAGATTCGTGTCTACGCCATGATACGCAACTGCGCCGCACCTTACCGAGGCGACGGTGCGTTTGAGGTTAAATATCCATTGCCGCCAAGTGCGCGAGCACGCGATCGATATGCGTTTGCGGCGTCGAAGCACCGGCTGTCACGCCAACTGCATCATGGGGCTTAAACCAAGCGTCATCGATCTCGGAGACGTCCTCGATATGATGCGTACGCACGCAATGCGACACGCAGATCTGCGCCAAACGCCTCGTGTTGCCCGAGTTCTTCCCGCCGATCACCAGCATAATGTCAGAACGATGCGCCAGCTGCGCCGCTGCCTCTTGACGCTCCGACGTGGCGGCGCAGATGGTGTCGGTCACGCGCAGATCTTCCACCAAAGGACCGACGGCGGCAACGACATCGGAGAGATTCCGAGGCGTCTGCGTGGTTTGCACCACGATGCCAACCTTGCTTTGCAACGTGATGTTACGGACGTCATCAGGCGAGCTCACCACGACAGCGTCCTGTCCGGCATGCCCCAGGATGCCTTCGACCTCGGGATGCCCCGGCTCCCCCACCACGAGGACCTGGTAGCCTTCACGCGCGAACTTCTCGGCAGCGAGATGCACTTTTTTCACATATGGACAGGTAGCATCCACCACTTCGAGTTCACGGCGCTTCGCCTCGTCGATGATCTCGGGCACCACGCCATGAGCACGGATGACCACAGCACCCCCCGACACATCATCGAGCGCATCGGCGAGCTTCACGCCCTCTTGCTCGAGCTCAGAAACCACCAGAGGATTGTGGATAAGGGGGCCGAGTGTGTGCACTTCGGCCGGACGCTCGGCATCGCGGACGGCAGACGTCGCCATGCGAAGCGCGCGCTCCACGCCATAGCAAGTCCCGGCGTGGGCTGCAACCTCTACGCTCAATGTCGACACTAGTGCCTCCCCGGATGCTCGGCGCGCAGTGCATCGCGCAGGGCGATCACGCGGTTCCAGCTCTCGGCTTCGAGCCAAGCAAGACGCTCCTTGCGCCCAAGGCCCGCAGGGGCATCGGACAGCGACAGCGGTTCGCCCACGCGCTGCCAACATTTGATGGGGCGCATGAGCTTTTTGCCCACGGGCGTGATATCGCGGTAGCCGCAAACCGCCATTGGGACCACAGGGGCCTTACCCATCTGCGCCATCACGGCAAATCCACCGTGCACCGGCGCCACTTGATCATCCGTGCGCACGCGCGTGCCCTCGGGAAATATCAAGACATCCTCACCGCGTTTGAGGGCGTGCTGAGCACACCGCAGGGCGCGCATATCGGCGGTTCCGCGCTCGACGGGAATGCCGCCCGAGCGCGAAAAAGCCCACGCGACGATGCGCGTGCGTGCGAACTCGGATTTATAGATAGGACGGACGCGACGTCCCATAAAAAAGAGCTGTGCCTCGATAGCGACCACCTCGGCCATCGAGGTGTGGTTGCAGATGATCACATTGCCCGTTTTGCCCGTAGACTCCAGGTAGCGAGCATCCTCGGTATTCCAGCGCCACATGAGCTTGGAGAATACCCACAGGATGCCCATCACCACCCAAACAAGAGCTCTGATGGGAGCCGGGTACTCCCGCATGGGAGCATCGCAATATTCGTCGTTGGTCGATGTGAAAAGATACACGCGTTAGCTCCTTTGTGCCATCAGCTGCTCGATGCGATTGACGATCTGGTCGATGGTATACGACGTCGAGTCGATCTTCACGGCATCGGGAGCCGCCACAAGCGGCGCCACCTCACGACTCGAATCAAGCTTATCGCGCTCTATGATGCCAGCGAGCGTCTCGGCCACCTCGGCCTCCATTTGCTCGGCAGAGAGTTTCTCGCCCTCGTGGCGCTGCAGCACGCGCCTGCGGGCACGCTCTGCGGGATCAGCCGTCAAGAAGACCTTGAGATCGGCATTCGGGAAAACCACGGTTCCGATATCACGCCCCTCGGCGACGATATCGGCGTCCTCGGCGGCACGGCGTTGATGCACCAGCATGGCCTCGCGCACTCCGGGATACGCGGAGACCTTGGAAACGTTCGCGTCCACCGACGGAGTACGGATGGTCGAAGAAGCGTCTTCGCCATCGATCGTGAGCTTGGTATCCTCACCCGTCGAAGAGGTGAAACGGATTTCGATAGCATGCGCCAGCGCGACCACCGCGTCCTCGTCGTCCAAATCGATACCGCGCGAGAGGGCGGCATACGTCACAGCGCGGTACATGGCACCCGTGTCGAGCTTCTGCAAACCCCCGCGGCGTGCGAGTTCTTTTGCGATGGTGGATTTGCCGGAACCGGCCGGCCCATCGATGGCAACGATCATGAACGATCCTTTCGTGTAGTTCTTTGACGCATGCGTCCGGAAGGGCGCTCCTTTGCTTTCGTCTTCACAGGGACCTTGCCGCCCGCCTTCAGAAGGGCGACCTCAGCCTCGTTCAAGTGCCGCCATGCGCCCTTCTTGACGTTTGAGAGCCCAAGTCCGCCGAAATCCGACCGATGCAAACGGAGCACCGGATGATGGATGCGCCCAAGCATACGCTTGACCTGGTTTTTGCGTCCTTCTCGGATAACAACCTCGACGGCCGTGGTACCAGGTTTCACACCCTGTGGGGCGACGGCTGCTGCCTCGCGCGCACCGATGATGCGGCAAAGTGCGGGCTGGCACGGTCCGTCGTCGAGTTCGATTCCCCGGCGAAGAGGTTCGAGCTCGCGGTCGGACATCTCGCCGTCCACCAACGCCAGATACGTTTTATAAACGTGTTTTGAGGGGTGGAGCAGATTCTGAGCCAGATCGCCGTCCGTAGTGAACAGCAGAAGGCCGGTGGTGTCCTTATCGAGACGTCCCACCGGGAAAAGCCCCGGATAGCGATCGCGCGGAACCAACTCGGCCACGCAGGGGCGACCCGCCGGGTCACTCATCGTGGTCAGGTAGCCCGTTGGCTTATAGAGCATGAGATACACGGAGCCGGCGTCCAAGCGCACGCGACGCCCATCGACTTCAACGACATCGAGGTCGACATCGACTTTGGTGCCCAGCTCGGTTTTGACCCCACCGTTCACCTTCACGCGTCCCGCAGTCATAAGATCCTCGGAGCCTCGTCGGCTCGCAACACCCGCACGAGCTAAAAAGCGCTGCAAACGCATGGTGTGTGGGTAAACGTCAGCGCCGGCTGTGCACACATCGGTAGAAGACGAATCAGGCATCGGTGTCGCCATCCGCAGCATCATCCTCTACATCCTCATCCGCATCGACGGCGATCGTGGCATCGTCAGTATCCACGATATCGTCCAGAAGCTCGCGCTCCTCTTCGAGATCCTCTTCTTGTTCCTCAAGGGTCGGTTGGATGGAACGCCCCGAAAGACGCTCGCGGATAAACTGGCGCGCCTGCTCATCGGGTGCGAACTGCTCAAGGTCGGGAAGATCGCGCGTGGAACGAAGGCCGAACTTCTCAAGAAACGCATTGGTGGTGCCGTATAGAATAGCCTGGCTACGCTGAGGATCGCGCCCCATCTCGCGCACCAGCCCCTTATCGACCAGCGACGAGATGACGCCATCGGAATTGACGCCACGGATGCCTTTGACCGTCTCGCGCGTCACCGGTTGGTGGTACGCGATAACGGCAAGCGTCTCGAGGGCGGCCTGGGAAAGCTTTTGGGTGTCCCACGAAAGCACGTAGGCCTCCACCACATCGTGGTAGGCCGGATGGGTAAAGAGGCGCCAACCACCGGCGACCTCACGCAGCTGAAAGCCGCGATTCGTCTCCTCGTACTCAACCTTCAACTCGGCCAGAAGCGATGCCGCCTCGCCAGGAGCGATATCGAGCGCCTGCCCTAACGCGGACGCACTCACCGGATCGCTTGAAACCAAGAGAAGCGCCTCGAGGGCGCCCTTTAGGCTATTGGCCTCCATCACCGAAAGATCGGACATGCAAGCTCCTATTCCGTCAATTCAGGGCCGGTTCCCGGCACATATTCCTCGGCGCCGTCGACGCGCTCGATCTCTATGGTCCCGAAAAGTTCATCTTGCGAGAGCACGACCGAGCCGCGCTTGGCGAGCTCCAGCATGGCCAAAAAGGTGACCACCAACTGCTCCGTGGTAGCGTCGCCATCCAAGAGGTCACGAAACGTGCAATGTTCGTGCGCGATGGTGAAGCGATCAACCGAGGCGACCGTCAAGTCGAGCGGCACGCGCGAGGGTGCGACATGCTCGGCCTCAAGCAGGAATGTCTGGCGACGCCCATCGAGGTCCGCGCAGATCACGGCAAGGCCGCGCAGGGTGATACCGGCGAGGTAATCGGGCATGAGGTTGAGGAACTCGGGATCGGGACCAGCTACACGCGGATGCATGCGGCTCTCGGCCTCCATACGCGAGCCCAGGGCGGCGGCAGCGCTCTTGAACTGCTTGTACGCGATAAGGCGTTGGATGAGAACCTCGCGAAGGGAATCGCCGTCGAGCTCGCTCAGCTCATCGTCCTCCACCTCGTCATCGGCGGAGACGGGTTTGTCATCAGGGACGAGCGATGCCGCTTTGATATCGAGCAACGTTGCCGCCACAAGAAGGAAGTCGCTCGCAACGTCGAGGTCCATGGCCTCGATGCGCTCGACCTCGGCCAGATACTGCTCGGCTACCTCGCTGATGGAGATGGATCCGATATCGACCTTCTGACGCGTAACAAGCTGAAGCAGCAGATCAAAGGGTCCGGAATACACTTGCGTCGACACGCGATACGACATATGTTTCCCTCCCCTAGACCTGCACGTAGCAATGTACAACAGCTGCTTAGTTTACCTCACAAGCCGTTAAGTGCCCATGCCAGCAGGGCATCGCCCAACGGATACACGGTTACTCCGAAATAAGCACCGATCAGATCGATACCCGTCACCTGAGGCAGTAGATAGAGCACCAAGATCAAGATGGGCATGGCATAAGGCTGAATGCGGTAGTACGTCTGCAAGGCACGTCCACGCAAAAACGGCACGAGAATCGATGAGCCGTCGAGCGGTGGCAAGGGAATGAGGTTGAAGAACGCCAGCGACAGATTGACCGTGATGAACGTCGAGGTGGCAACCGCCGCATAATACACGGCGCTGCCGTAGATCAAGGTCGGTGCCGCCACGCCGCAGAACAGCCTGAATGCACCCGCCGCAACGACGACAAGAAGCACGTTGCACGCAGGCCCCGCAAACGAAACGAGCACCTCATCGCGTTTAGGATGCGCCAAATTATTGAGATACACCGGCACCGGTTTAGCGAAGGCGAATACCGGCCCTCCCGCCGCCAGCATGATAAGCGGCAGGATAACGGTACCGAACGGATCGATGTGTGACATAGGATTGAGCGAAACGCGCCCACGCGAACGTGCCGTCTTGTCGCCCAGCACATATGCAACAAGCGCGTGGGAGCACTCATGAAGCACGAGTCCCACAATTACCGCCGCGGCATCCACAAGCAGGTAGAACAGTCTCATATTCATGCTAGTGCCTCAACGAATGCGAGAGGCGCAGGCAGAAATAGTCGAGTACGAAACAGACGACAGCGATGAGGACGAAATCAAAACGGAAGACCCCGCCCAGAGGAGAAGCGATCACGCCGTAGCCGGCCACGGCCGAGGGAATCGTGCGCGATAGATCGACGATAAGCCCCACCAGATTCAGCTTGGCACTCATTCCCGGAAAACAAAGTACTACGGTGATGGCGCACATAATGATAGCCGCAAGGCGAAACGCCCATGCGAGGATGTTCAAAACGATGGCTCCCGCCCTACGAGCATTCACGTGAGGTTTCCTCCTCTATCTGCGAAGAGAGTTCAAGCCACTCGTCTTCGAGCCCGGGGATCTCTTTCTTAAGCTCGTTATATTCCCCCAGCGCCGCGTTGAACTTATCCTGATCGGCATAGAGCTCGTCGGACGCCATAAGCTCCATAAGCTCGTCATAGCGAGCGCGCTTGTCCTCAAGATCACTCTCGACCTTTTTAAGCCTGTTCTTGACCGACTTGAGCCGACGGTTTAGCTCCGCGCGCGCCGCGGCCTCGGCACGCTTCTGCTCCTTGCTTTTCTTGCCCACGCTCGCAGAAGCGCTCGCCTGCGAAGCGGTCTGCGCACTCGCAGCTGAGGACGGCTGTGCTGAAGAAGCTCCCTTCGGCGCGTACGCCGTGCCCGCAGCCTCCGCGGCGGCGCGCGCGGCAAGATCCTCGCGTTTAAAGAGGTAGTACTCGTAGTCGCCGTCGTAAACGGTCATCTTACCGTCGCGGATGTCGATCACGCGGTTGGCAACGGCACGCACCAGATGCTCATCATGGCTGATAAGCACGATGGTTCCGGGAAAACGCTTGAGCGCCCCTTCGAGCATATCGACCGAATCGATATCAAGATGGTTGGTAGGCTCGTCCAGGCAGAGCAGGGCTTCAGGCGCCACGAGCATCTTTGCAAGCGCCAGACGCGCCTTCTCGCCACCCGAAAGCACGCGTACCTGTTTTTCGATAGCATCGTTATCGCTGAAGAGGAAGGCGCCCAGAAGGCTTCGCTGCTGAGGCACGGTCCACTTAGGCGTCACCGTATCGATCTCTTGCAGCACCGTGTTGCTCTCGGACATGCCCTCGAGCGCATGCTGCGCGTAATAGGCCACGCCCACATTGGTGCCCAGATCACGCGTACCCGATGTAGGCGCCTCGATGCCGGCGATCATCTTCATCAGGGTCGATTTACCGGCGCCATTGGGGCCGACGATAGCCACATGGTCACCGCGATAGAGCTTAAGGTCGATATCCTTGTAGATGCAGTGACCGTCGTAGGACTTTGATACGCCCTCAAGCGCAACCACTTGATCGCCCGAACGCGGAGGATCGGGGAACTTGAAGTCGATATGCTTATGACCCTCGGGGAGGATGACAAGCTCCTTTTTGATCTGCTCGATCTTACGGATTCGCTCCTGTGCCTGCGCCGCCTTGGTGGGTTTGTAGCGGAATTTATCAACGAACACCTGCATATGAGCGATGTCACGCTCCTGAGCGGCGCGCTTGGCACGCATCTGCTCAAGATTGTCCTCGCGCTGTTTAAGGTAGCTCGAATAGTTCCCGGTATAGGTCGTAACGCGACGGTTCTCCAACGCGGCAACATGGTCGACGCATGCATCCATAAACGCGCGGTCATGGCTGACGATGAGGACAGCGCCGTCGTAGGACGCGATAAAGCCACGCAGCCACTGCACGCTCTCGAGATCCAAGTGGTTAGTGGGCTCGTCCAGAAGTAGCAGGTCGGGATGGCGCAGGAAAAGCTTGGCCAATGCGATGCGCATCTGCCAACCACCCGAAAACTCGCAGCAAGGTCGATCGAAATCCTCAGGATGGAACCCCAGGCCCGCCAGGATCTTCTTAGCGTTGCTCTCGAGTTCATATCCACCCAGGCGTTCAAAGCGATCCTGCACGCGTCCGTATTCCTCCAGAAGGCGGTCGATCTCTTTACCCGCCTCGGAGAGCTCGGTTATCTGTTCCTGCAACTCAGCTGCACGCTCACCCAGATTCTTAATGGTCTGCGCAGAGGAAACAACCTCATCAACGATGGATACGTCGAAGGCGAGATTGGTCTCCTGCTCGAGATAGCCGACCGTCACATCTTTCGCATAGGTGACAGCGCCCGCATCGGGAGCATCGACCCCCATGATGATCTTGAGCATCGTGGTCTTGCCAGCGCCGTTGGGACCGACAAGCGCGTAGCGCTCGCCAGGATTGATCTGAAACGATGCGCCCTGGAAAAGCACGCGCGCACCGAAGCTTTTTTCGACCTTATCCACCTGAAGAATCATGGCTGGCCTTTCGAATCGTCATAAAAAAAGGCCCCAACTGATGTTGGAGCCTTACATTTGCTCGGGTGGAGACGAGGGGAATCGAACCCCTGACCTCTTGACTGCCAGTCAAGCGCTCTCCCAACTGAGCTACGCCCCCGTGCGAGAAAGTACTATACGGCAGATCTTTTTCGCACGCAAGAACTTTTTTGAAAGAATTTGCCGTGCCTACTCAAACGGATTGCCGCCGCCCAGGTAGCTACCGTACAGATTGGTCTCCTCCACGCCTGAGTAGTTAGCGTGGACGATACGACCGTTGCCCGCATAGATGGCGACGTGGCCGTACCAAAACACCAGGTCTCCCGGCTTGCACTGCGAGATGGGCTTGATTTTGCTGGCGTTGCGCTGATCGGTCGAAGTGCGCGGGATAGTGAGGCCGGCACATGCGTACGCGTACGAGGTAACACCCGAGCAGTCGATGGCGACGCCGGGGATTCGCTGACCCGTGTAGCTATAAGGCGTGCCGATGCACGAACGCGCAGCGGCCAAAATAGTTGCGCGCTGGGCGTCGGTAAGGCCACCCGATACGGTAGAGGCGCTCGAAGAACCGTTGGAGCTTGATGAGCTCGAAGAACCGGACGAGCTGTTGTTCGAAGAAGCGTTGCTCGACGAGTTGCTCGTATTCGAATTGTTGGATGAAGAACTCTGGGCGGCATTGTTATTCGAGGTGGTTGCCGCGTTACTCTGGGCCTGCGTATCCTGCGCCGCCTGCGCGGCGGCCTCGTTTTGCGCCTGATACGCTACAGCCTGTGCCGCGGCCTCAGCTGCTGCGGCCTCTTGCTCGGCCTTAAGCGCATCCTGCACCTGCGAATCGAGCGAATCCACGTAGTTCTGCATCTCGCTTGCCGCGGCATCTGCTTTCTGTTTGGTGGATTTGGCCTCGGCGGCCTTTTCCTCCTTGTCGCTTTTCTGCTGCTCAAGCTCCGCTTTGGTGTTACTCAGCTCATTCTTGAGCGTCTTGACGTCGGAAATGGTCTTGGCATCGGACTCGTTGATCTTGCTCGCATACATCACGCGGTTGACGAAATCGCTGATGTTCTGCGAACCCAGCACCATGGATGTGAGGGAGATCCCACCGGTTTTGTAATCTTCATGCACGCGCGACGAAAGCGTCTCCTGGCTCTGCTTGAGCTCGGCGGTCTTCGTCTCGATGGCGGCCTCGTTCTCCGCGATGGAGGTCTTGAGCTGATCGAGCTCGCTCTGAGCGACCTCGTACTTCTCGGTTGCCTCCTGTGAAGTGAGGAACAGATCGTTTAGTTTGGATTTCGCCTCGTCGAGTTTAGTCTGCAGCTCAGCCGATGTCTCAGCGTACACGGGTACGGGCGCAACCGCAAATGCACCGGCGATCGTGCCCACTGCAAGGGCGCCGGCGCAAGCAAGAGCTATATGGGAATGGCGCATAGGCGCCGCGAAGTTCTTCTTCATGCTCACCAAAGGCCTTTCATTTAAAACATATTACGGGCAGGGCCTATGGGACGCATTGTATCAGGGTTGCGCACACGAGTTGTGAATGCCCGTTGAATGCGCATGTCGGAAAGATAAACGCACCGACTCGCTAGCAGCCCAGATGCGAAAGATCGACATCGAGCTTCACCTCAGGCACCGCCGCAAGCTCCGCCAGCGTGACACCATCGACATAGGACTCGATCACATCGTCGAGGCCCGTCCAGAACTTCACCGTTGAGCAGAGGCCGCTGCGCGCGCAAGCCCCCTCGAGTCCCTCGCACGCGACGGGCGACGTGGTGCCCTCCGCGGCGCGTAGGATATCCCCAGCGCGAATCTCTTCTGCAGAGCGCGCCAGCATATAGCCGCCGCCCTTGCCGCGGACGCTTTTGAGAAGTTCCGCGTGCATCAGCGGACGAACGAGTTGCTCGAGGTATTTAAGTGAGATGTTCTCGCGATCGGCAACCTCGCGCAGCGCAACGCGGCCTTCGGCATCGCCAAACGCCGCGATATAGATCATAAGACGGAGGGCGTAGCGGCCCTTTGAAGATATAAGCACACGACCTCCCGATAGCTGATTTCACGTTCTAGGTTAGCGGCGGGAGCGCCATGGAATCAAGTCGTCCCACCAGAGGGTTCAAACGTTTAGCTAAATCTTAGTGGATTGCTCGGGTTTAGGCTTGACGCGCTAACGAAACCCCCTATCTTTAATTCCGAGAGAAACGATAGGGTTTACAGCGCAGCATCGACACCATGCCGCCGAAACACCCCTTTGCACCATATAGATAGAGAGGGAACACCATGGATCAGCCACTACTCTCCGTGTCGAACCTGACCGCAGCAGTAGACGAGAAAACCATCCTGAACAGCATCGACCTTGCCATCGCCCCCGGCGAGACGCATGTGCTCATGGGACCCAACGGCGCAGGCAAGTCGACGTTGGGTCACGTCGTCATGGGCAACCCCGCCTACACCGTTAAGGATGGAAACATCGTTTTCGATGGGCAAGATATCACCGAGCTCTCCTGCGACAAACGCTCGCGCGCGGGGCTTTTCCTCTCGTTCCAGGCACCGGTCGAGATCCCCGGTGTTCCGCTTTCGAGCTTCTTGCGCGCCACCATCGCTGGGCGCCCCGGCCTCGAGATGAAAGGCAAGGAGTTCCGTCGCCGTGTGAAGGAGCTCGCAGCTGAGCTTGACATGGATACCGCCTACCTCAACCGCGAACTGGGCGTGGGCTTCTCGGGCGGCGAGAAGAAAAAGGTCGAGATGTTGCAGCTGCTTTTGCTGCAACCCAAGCTCGCCATTCTCGACGAGACCGACTCTGGCCTCGATGTCGACGCCCTCTCGGTGGTGAGCCACGGCATGGACGCTTACCGTAAATCCTGTGACGGCTCCATGCTTATCATCACGCACAACACGCGCATTCTGGAGCAGCTCTCCGTCGATCGCGTGCACGTCATGGTCAAGGGTCGGATCGTGCGCACCGACGACGCCGACCTCATCCCCTGGATCGACGCCAACGGATTTGAAACCTTCGAGCGTGAAGCCGAGGCAACGGTCTCCGAGAACAGCAAGTAGGGGGCGCGTCATGGCAAAGAAACGCACCGAGGTCGCGGACATCGACCGCAGCCTCTATGACTTCACCTATAGCGAAGAGGGATTCGAACGCACTGACGCCGGCCTCACCCCCGACATCGTGCGCGAGATCAGCGCTAAAAAGGACGAGCCCGAGTGGATGCTCGATTTCCGCCTGAAGTCCCTCGAGATCTACCAGCGCTTCCCCGACCCCACATGGGGCCCGGCCATCGACGGGCTCGATATGGACCATATCGTCACCTACGTCAAACCCAACACCAACCAGAAAGCCGATTGGGAAAGCGTGCCCGACGACATCAAGAACACCTTTGAACGCCTGGGCATCCCCGAGGCCGAGCGCAGCTACCTCGCGGGCGTGGGCGCCCAATACGACTCCGAGCTCGTCTACCACAACATGCAGGATACCGCGAGCAAGATGGGCATCGTCTATTCGGGCATCGAGGAGGCGCTGCACGATCCCAAGTGGGAGGCGCTCATCCGCGAGAAGTTCATGACCCTCATCCCGCCCACCGACCACAAGTTCGCGGCTCTTCACGGCGCGGTGTGGTCGGGCGGCTCGTTCGTCTACGTGCCCGCCGGCACCAAACTCGATTTTCCTCTACAGAGCTATTTCCGTCTCAACGCTAAGGGCGCGGGGCAGTTCGAACATACGCTCATCATCGTGGAGGACGATGCCGACCTGCACTTTATCGAGGGGTGCTCGGCGCCCAAGTACAACGTGGCCAATCTTCACGCGGGCGCGGTGGAGCTCTTTGTGGGTAAGCGCGCGCACCTGCGCTACTCCACGATCGAAAACTGGTCCAAGAACATGTACAACCTCAACACTAAGCGTGCGCGCGTGGATGAGGAAGGCGAGATCGAGTGGATCTCGGGTTCGTTCGGGAGCCACGTGGGCTATCTCTACCCCATGAGTGTGCTCAACGGACGCCGCGCGCGTTCGAGCTTCACCGGCATCACCTTTGCCGGTGCCGGTCAGAACCTCGACACCGGTTGCAAGGTGGTACTCAATGCCCCCGAAACCACGGCAAGCGTGGAAACCAAGGGCATCTCGAAGTCGGGCGGCCTGCAGACCTTCCGCTCGAGCATCGTAGCCACGCCCAAGGCCGAGGGTTCACGCGCAACCGTCTCGTGTCAATCGCTCATGCTCGACGACCAGAGCCGCTCCGACACCATCCCGGCCATGGATATCCGCGCCAAAAACGTCGATATCGGGCACGAAGCCACCATCGGACGCATCGGCGACGACAAGGTGTTCTATCTCATGAGCCGTGGTATCTCCGAAGAAGAAGCGCGTACCATGATCGTGAACGGCTTTGCGAACCCCGTGTCCAAAGAGCTGCCACTCGAATACGCCGTTGAGATGAACAACCTGATCAAGCTCGAGATGGAAGGGGCGATTGGATAGATGACCAGCAAGACCATGAATATCGAAAACGCCAACGCCATGCCCGCTCCAACTTGGAGCTGGCTCAGGATGAACGCCACGGATATCGAGGTCCCCGAACATCCCGTTATCGCCCCGGCATCAAGCGTGCTCATCGAGGGCGCCGAGGGATTCGAGGGCACTCTTGCCGATTTCGATGCGGCGCTCGCTGCGATAGATGAGCGCTACCCCGCTCGACGGGCAGCTGCTCCGGGGGACGCCTCCGACAGGGCACGACTCACCGAGGAGGATGAGGCGCTTGACGTGCCTGCGCTCTCCACTTATCAGGAGCACGCAGTTAAACTGGAAGAAGAGTGCGGCCCCGCGGCTTCTTTCTCCCACGGCATGGGTACCGCGTCGACAAGCTACCTCGCCGACGCTGCGTGCAAGCGCATCGTGCTGCACATCCCCGCCTATGCAAAAGCGGCGGTCACCGTCCACGTGAACGCCAGCGACAACGCCTTCGCAGTTGCCGACATCCGCGTCATCGCCGAGCGCAACTCCGACCTCTCCCTGACCTGCGCCCTCGATTCCCCTGCTTTGGGATCTGGGAACGTGGGATCGCTTTTAAGCGTGATCGCCGATGAGCACGCGCGCGTTTCCGTAAAGCACATTCAAACGCTGGACGACGACTTCACGGCCTTTGACAACAGTGGTTTCCTTCTTGACGAAGGAGCGCGCGTAAACGTGAGCCACACCGTCCTCGGTGCCGGCAAAAGCTTCACCGGTCTTGCAGCCGATCTTTGGGGCGACACCTCCAAGATCGAAGTCGACACCGATTATCTGGGCGCTCGCGAGCAGACGCGCGATTTCAACTACTCCATAAGGCACCTTGGCCGCAAATCGGAATCCAACATGGATGCCAACGGCGTGCTCACCGGAACCTCGAAAAAGGTGCTGCGCGGAACCATCGACCTTGTGCACGGTTGCAAGGGTTCCGAAGGCTCCGAGCGCGAGACCGTGCTTTTAGCCAACAAGGGTGTTGACAACAAAACCGTCCCCGTCATCCTCTGCGACGAAGACGACGTTGCGGGCAACCACGGCGCCACCATCGGCCACGTACGCGACGAGCAGCTCTTCTATATGGCAACGCGTGGCCTTTCAACCGATGATGCCGAGAACCTCTTCGTACGCGCGAAACTCGAAGAAGCAGCGCTCGAGGCCGACGACACCGCCATCCGCGCAGGCGTATGCCGCCTGGGCAACAAACTCGTTACTGATTTTGAGGAGGAACTCGCATGATCGATACCGAGCACGTGGAATGCGACACTTGCACCGCCCCCAGCCCTCTAACACTCGATGCCTCGGATGAAGCCTCGCGCTCCTGGCCGCGCGTCGATATTGAGACCAATCCCTATAAAGCGCAGTTCCCCCTGTTCACGCAGCACCCCGATATCGCTTTTCTCGATAGTGCCGCCACGGCACAGCGCCCCGCCTGTGTGCTCGACGCCCAGCGCGCGTTCTACGAGCGCATGAACGCCAACCCGCTCCGCGGCCTCTATTCCCTTTCCGTCGAAGCCACCGACGCCATCGCTAAGGTACGCGCGCAGATCGCCGAGGTCATCGGAGCGCCCGACGCGCATGAGGTCATCTTCACGCGCAACACGAGCGAATCGCTCAACCTTGTTGCCAAGAGCTTCGCGCCTCGCGTTCTCAAACCTGGTGACGAGGTGGCCATCACCATCATGGAGCATCACTCCAACCTCATTCCCTGGCAGCAGGTCTGCGAGCAGGCAGGCGCCAAGCTCGTCTACCTTTACCCCACCAAAACGGGCCAGCTCACAAGCTCGGAGGTTCTGAGTAAGATCGGCCCGCAGACCAAGATCGTCGCCGTGGGGCAGGTCTCCAACGTACTCGGCGTCGAGAATCCCGTTAAAAACCTCGGCAAGCTCATCCATAAATACGGCGGCTACCTTGTAGTCGATGGCGCGCAGTCCATCCCCCATATGCGCGTGGACGTGCAGGATCTCGATGCGGACTTCTTTGCCTTCAGCGCCCACAAGGCCTTGGGGCCCATGGGTATCGGCGTGCTTTGGGGCAAAAAGGAGTTGCTCGAGGCCATGCCGCCCATGCTCACCGGCGGTGAGATGATCGATTCCGTCACCGAGCAGGAAGCCGTCTGGGCGCCCATACCCGAGAAATTCGAAGCGGGAACCCAGGACGCTGCCGGCATCTACGCCACCGGTGTCGCCCTCGATTACCTGGTTAACAAGGTTGGCTACGAAGCCATTCAAGAGCGCGAAGCCGCGCTCGTCCACTACCTGATGAGCGAGATCACGCAGCTCCCCTACGTCAAGGTCATCGGTTCCATCTTCTGGGACAACCATCATGGTGTCGTGAGCTTCAACGTCGACGGCATCCATCCGCACGATGTGGCGAGCATCCTCGATATGGAGGGCGTCTGCATTCGTGCCGGGCATCACTGCGCGCAGCCCTTGCTCACATGGCTCGAAGTCGAGAACCTCGCCTGCTGCCGCGCCAGCGTCGCCTTCTATAACGACAAATCCGATATCGATGCGTTCATCACGGGCCTCACCCACGTGTGGTCCACGTTCAACGCCTAAACCGACCGCCCATCCAAAGCCGCTCGACGGCGCAAGGAGTACATCGCATGGGGAATCTCTACACTTCCACCACGTTCATGGAGCACAACGCCCATCCCGACTACAAATACGATCTCGAGGACGCCACGCATTCCCACGACGGCATCAATCCAAGCTGCGGCGATGAGCTCACCCTTAAGCTGCGCGTCGAAAACGGGGTCATCGAGGAGGCAGCCTTCACGGGACATGGGTGCGCCATCAGCCAGGCCTCGGCCGATATCATGGCCGATCTCATCACTGGCGAAACCGTCGAGGAGGCGAAGCGCTTAGCCGAGCTTTTCCTCGGCATGATCCGCGGCGATGAGCTTTCCGAAGAAGACATGGAAGATCTGGACGAAGCGGCCCAGCTCAAGGATATCTCGCATATGCCGGCTCGCGTGAAGTGTGCCGAGCTCGCGTGGCGCACCCTCGATGGCATCCTCGAGGGCTAGACCCGTCACGCCCGCGCTTTCCATCTGATGCATGCATGCGAACGCGCCTCGCGGCACACAAGGGATCAGCTGCCTTGAACGAAGCCATCGAACGCGCAGCTGTCCCATGCATCGATCGCGCCGAAGCCGACCTCCCGCCAACAGAGGTCGGCTTTTTATTGCCAAAAAAGTTAACCTCCTCTTACCTGGGAAAACTCCGCCGTTCACCGAAAATTTCGTGCAATTCGCGCTATCATAGGTGCTGCATGTCATGTCCAAAACATGTGCGCGAATCGGTTTCGCCGCCGAGCGCATGCAGCGGACGCCAACACGATAGAGAGGAGAGGCATGCAGTACTCACAGGAAGTGGAGAACATGTG
>CAVGWH010000068.1:0-12631 GCA_963633065.1 Oribacterium sp. | reverse complement strand
ATCATCGGCTGCTGGCCGGTGATGGTGCGCAGGTCGCGCACGGCGCCGTCGATGGCCTTGGAATCGGTAGCGGCCTCGCCGACACCCATGTTCACGACGATCTTCTCGAACTTCGGGATCATCATGACGTTCTTGTAACCGAACTTCTCCTGAAGCTGGCCCTTGACCTCGTTGTTGTACTTGGTCTTAAGACGCGGTACGTACTTCTCTTCAGCCATGTTCACTCCTTATTGGGGTATTAAGCACGGGGCTTGGCCTCTTAGCTCGCTTTGCGCGATCCGCGGGTTGTCCTCGTGCCTCCTGCCGTCGCCTCGCTACGTATGGCTTAATCGCAGCACGACGAGATATCGGTAGGAGCCGACAAAACAGTCGTTACTATACGCGCATAGGGTCCCTTTTGCCAGAAAAACATATAAGACATGGCTTTATTCACAACTTTCCCGCAGCTTTATCGGCCTGCAGCGATCGTCCTGGCGCCGAGGCGCCAACGCGGGATGGATACAGCCGCTTCAGCCTTTTGCTACTCCACACGAGCCATTTGTCCCAAACCATTCAATCCCCCGTTTAAGCGCCCAGCACCCAAGGTAAACTAGTCACATCGCCTTACACTGTTGGGAACCTTGGGGAAGGGAAGTGTATGGGAGCTGCACACATGACGGGCACCGGTCCGTCTCAAAACGGAAATGCGAAACGCGAACCGCAAGCGCCTGCGGCAGACGACGATGCTTCCGCCCGCTGGTCGCACTATGCCCCCGCCGCTTCCGGCGCCACCAAGCGCCAGGACAGCTCCGTCGGAAAGATCATCGTCGCCGCGATCGTCGCCGCGATCGTGACGGTCATCGCACTCGAGATCTATTTCCTCTTCTTTGTGGGGCCTGTCGGTGCGAACGCTCATCGCGATCAAGCTGAAAACGCCTTCTACGTCAAGAGCGAACCCATAAAAGGCGACCCCAACGACATGTCCGAATAAAGGCTTCCATAAGCGTCGCGCACGAAGGCTCTTGGCGCTGATTACATCCTTTTACCTGCATACGTAGTACAAGTGCGACATCATATATAATCGGTGAGTTTCCGACTGAAAGGTTATGGCATGTCGCGCCCCCGTAAACCAGAACTCCTCGCCCCCGCCGGCGGTCCCGAACCGTTCGCCGCCGCTCTCGCCGCGGGCGCCGATGCCATCTACTGCGGCATGGGGGAATTCAACGCACGCCGCAAGGCCACCAATTTCACCGACAAGACGTTCGCCGAAGCCTGCCGTGCAGCCCACCTCGCGGGCACGCGCGTCTACGTCACCGTCAATATCGTGATCAAGCAAAGCGAGATGCCATCCGTACTCGAGCTCGTGCGCAAGTGCGCCAGCCTCGGCGCCGATGCGTTCATCATCCAAGATTGGGGCCTCTTCTTCGAGATCCGCCGCACGATGCCGCAGGTTGAAACGCATATCTCCACGCAAGCGAATATCCACGATGCCCGCGGAACGGCATGGTGCCGAGAAGTCGGGGCCGACCGCGTGACGCTCTCGCGCGAGCTATCCATATCCGAGATCGCACGGATCCACGATGCGGTGCCCGACGTGGATCTTGAGGTATTCAGCCACGGCGCCATCTGCTTTTGCTATTCGGGCCTCTGCTTGCTCTCGAGCTTCGCCATGGCGGGGCGTTCGGCAAACCGTGGCATGTGCGCTCAACCCTGTCGTCTCCCCTACGACCTCATCGACGAGCGAGGGCGCAGCATCTCCCCCGCGAGTCGCGAACGAGCCCTCTGCCCACGAGACACCAACACCTCACAGTTCCTGGGCGAGCTTATCGATGCAGGGGCCGCGTCTCTCAAACTCGAAGGCCGCATGAAGGCTCCCGACTACGTCTACTCCATCGTCGACGTCTACCGGCATGAGATCGATGACTTCATGGCCGGCAACGTCCCCGATGCCGATACCGAGACCGCACGTCAACGCCAGCTCAAGCGCTGTTTCAATCGCGATTTCACCCATGCCTACCAAGACGGCACCTCGGGCGATGAGATGATGAGCTACGAACGCTCCAACAACCGAGGACAACTCGTGGGAACCGTGGAAGGCAGCCGTCCGGCCACGCGCGACGTGCGCGGGCTCAAGCCGGACGATCGACGTCGCCGCGCCGCCATCGCTTCCATAAGGCTCTATGAGCCCATAGGAAAAGGCGATCTTCTCGAGCTGCGCCACGATGATGAATTCGACCGGTTCCTCACCGTCATCGCCCCTGACGATGCCCGTGCAGGCAGCGTCATCGAGGTTTCCGTGCCGCGCAGCATGCCCAAGGGCTGCCACGTGCGCGTTATCAGAAGCCAGCAAGCGATCGACGCCGCGGGTGCCGCGCTGAAGCGCGACATCTTACGGCGACGTCGCGTGAACGTGATGGTTCGAGCGCGTTTAGGTGAACCGTTTTGCGTACAGCTTGTCTGCGTCGACGAACCGTCCATCAACGCCGTCGCTGAAGGCTTTACCGTCGAGGCGGCACGGACACGGCCTGTCACGCGAGGCGACCTTATCGAGCACGTGGGGCGCATGGGGTCCTCGCCCTTCGAGGCGACGACATTCGACATCGACATGGATGAAGGCGTCGGTATGGGATTCTCCGCCGTGCACAAGGTGCGCGCCGCTGCATGCAAGGCGCTCGAGGACAAGATTCTCCGGCCCTATGCAGACCGAGCCCACAACCTCGAAGACGCACCGATCGCAGCCGCCCCGCGCAAGCTCGCTCAGCATAAGGCGTGCGACCCTACGGTTTGCGTCACCGCTTCCTCGCTCGAGGCGGCCGAAGCGGCCCGAGAGGCCGGCGCCGACCTCATCTACATGACCGCCGATGCTCTTGAGGCGGAGGGCATCAAGCCGAACGATGCCGCATCTCAAGGCATCGTGCCCATCCTCGATGAGGTATGCCGGGAACAGGACCGCACTCGCATCGACCCATGGATCGTCGCAGGCAGCACCGTTGCCGTCGGCAACATCTCCGAGCTTGCCGCTGCCTCACACGCAGGGGCGCACATCGAGATCCGCTCGTGCCTTCCCGTGCACAACCTTTTCTGCATGGATGCTCTTGTCCAGGCAGGCGCCCAGACCGTATGGCTCTCACCCGAACTCACGCTCGACGAGATCTGCACCATGGCTCCCGAAGCTTCTGCGGAGGTGGGCATCACCGTTTTCGGACGCCCGCGCGTCATGACGAGCGAACACTGCATCCTGCAGGTTGCCGATGCCTGCATTCATGATTGCGCCCACTGCCGCCTGCGCGCACGCAAGCTGTCGCTCAAAAACATCGACGGCAAGGTCATGCCGGTGCGCACCGATATCCACGGTCGATCGCGACTCTACGACGCCTACCCTATCGACACCACACCGCAGATCCCGCAGCTCCTCGCCGCCGGCGTCTCTCGCTTCATGGTCGATGGGACCCTGCTGGACGCTCAAGAAACCGCACGCGCGACCGCACGCGTAAAACGCGCCCTCGAAGCCGCCCAAGCCGGACGCAAACCGACCGCGCGCCTGCGCGGGGCAACCTCGGGCTGCCTGTTCGTCGGCATATCCTAAGTACTTGCGACAAGGCTCGATGCGCTTGATCTCGGTATAGGCATATAGAAGGACCATCGACGAAACGCAAATGCGCGCAGGAACCGTTTCGTTCCTGCGCGCATTGTCATCACGCCCCGTTGCGGCACCTCAAGATGGGCCTTTTTGCACGAGGCGCAATACCCTCGACTTCGGACTATGCCTCATCCTTATCGAGGGGCTTCTTGAGGAAGCTCAGTACCAGGCAGCCCACCACGGCACCGGCAGCAAGCGCCGCGAGATACTGCACCGGATTGGTGATGACAGCGATCACCCATGCGCCACCATGCGGAGCGGGGCTTGCGCAACCGAAGAGCATCGAAAGGCCGCCAGCGGTAGCGGAACCGATGATGCAAGCGGGAAGTACGCGCAGCGGATCTGCAGCCGCAAAGGGAATGGCGCCCTCGGTGATGAAGGACAGGCCCATGATGTAGTTGACCAGTCCCGCCTTGCGATCGGCTTCACTCCAGCGATTCTTGAAGAACGTCGTGGAGAGTGCGATCACAAGGGGCGGAACCATGCCGCCGGCCATGACCGCAGCCATGATCATGTTGCCCTGAAGGGTCTGCTCGGCAAGGGCGGCCGTGCCGAAGACATAAGCGGCCTTGTTGATGGGGCCACCCATGTCGGTAGCCTGCATGCCGGCGCAGATGACGCCCAGAAGCACGATGCTCGTACCGGAGAGACCGTTCAGACCGGAGCTCACCCAGGTATTGATAGCTCCCATGATGGGATTGAAGGCCATCATGAACAGACTCGTGAACAGAATACCGAAAATGGGATAGATAAGCATCGGCTTGATGCCGTCAAGCGATTCAGGCAGAACGGAGGACACCTTCTTCAGGACGTTCACGATGATGCCCGCGGCAAAACCAGCGAGAAGCGCACCAAGGAAGCCAGCCGAGATGAGCGATGATTGCGCCTCGCTATCCATAGCCGTGGTGAGATACGCAAGCGTATAACCGTTCTTAGCGATCCAACCGCCCACGAAGCCCGCGGCAAGACCGGGACGGTCGGCGATAGACATGGCGATGAAGCCCGCAAGGACAGGCAGCATGAAGTTGAACGCCTGGTTGCCGACGAGGTTGAAGAACGCGGCCACCGGAGTCGAGCTACCGTAAGAACTCGTGCCCATACCCGCCTGGTCAAGCAAGAACGAAAACGCCATGAGGATGCCGCCGCCCACAACGAAAGGCAGCATGTGCGAAACGCCGTTCATAAGGTCTTTGTAGACCTTGCGCGCCATGCTTTCCGATTCGCCGGCAGGCGCGTCATCTGTCGCTGCACCGCCTTTGACGTGGCAGACGGGGGCCTTGCCCGCGAGGGCGATATTGATCAGCTCCTCGGCATCGTTGATACCACGGGTGACGGCGCAGGAATACACCGGTTTGCCATCAAAGCGGTCAAGCTCTACGTTCTTGTCGGCAGCGATGATGACGCCCTTGGCGCCGGCGATATCGGCGGCTGTCAGAACGTTTTTGGCACCGCCCGAGCCTTGGGTTTCGACCTTGATGCGCACGCCCATTTTGGCCGCCTGATCTTCCAGGCCCTTCGCCGCCATGAAGGTATGCGCGATGCCCGTGGGGCATGCGGTGATTGCGACGACATCGTACGTCGCGCCATCGACCTTCTTACTGAGATCCGACATGTCTCCTCCTTTTTGCACAGACGGGCCCACCCCTCCCCTTTAGAGGGCTCGCACCCGCATATTGCCTTGTGGTTGGAAGAGGTGCGCTGCGCTCTATTCGCGCAGTCGCAGCGCACCTTGGGTTATCTACACCGCGATGACGTTTGCCATCCGTGCGTACTTCTCGGGAACCGCGCCCGTCGTGATGACGGTGGCATCACCGAAATCGGCGAAGGTGACCGGCGCCACCATACCGAATTTACTGGCGTCCGATACAACGAAGCGCTTGGCCGTACGGCGCATCGAGATGCGCTTAACCTGCGCCTCCTCTATATCGGGCGTGGTAAAGCCCTGCTCGGTCGCTATGCCGTTTGAGCCCCAGAAACCGCAGCTGAAGTTATATCGTGCAAGCGTGGCCGCGGCATCGGGGCCCACAAGGGCCTCGGTTTCGGGCTTGAGTTCGCCACCGAGCACCTGCGTCTTGAATCCACGCTGCATGAGGCGTTGCGCATGAGCTACAGAATCGGTGACATACGTGACGCCATCGAGCACCGGCAATCGCTCGATGAGCATGAGCGTCGTCGATCCCGAATCGATATACACAAAGCTATCAGGTTCCACGAAGCTGACCGCTTTGGCAACGATGCGTTCCTTATCATCGTTATGCAGATCGCTGCGCTCGCTCAGCGTAAGGTCACGCGTGACATGGGCACGCTCAAGGCTCGTCGCACCACCGTGTACCTTGGCGATTCGATGCGCACGATCGAGCGTCTGCAGATCGCGCCTGATAGTGGAAGGCGTGACGCCCAACTCCTCCGCGAGCTCCGGCACGGTAACAGAGCCGGCTTCATACACCTTGGCAACGATCCTGTTCAAGCGGTCCTCGGCAAGCATCGTTTACTCCTCCTCGGGATACACGACTCCCCAATCAGCACGAAGCTTGGTCATAAGCTCCATGACATCCGAAGCGTAGTCCAAAAGCGCCGATTTGGCCTCATCGCCGGCAACTGCAGCCTCAAGATCGGCCATCTCGTAGCAGAGCGCATAGGCTTCGATACCGGCAGAGATCTCTTCCTTGTGGCCGTCGGCAGTCCAGATGATGGTGGCGTGATCGGCGCGAGGATACTCCGATATCTCGATATAGCACTTATCGAAGCTGAGAACGGCGCGCTTGGGCTGCTTGGAGTGCAACGTAAGGCTCAAGACACCCAGCTGCTGCTCAGCGTTGCGGCAGACAATGCCACCGGCCACGTCGACCCCGGTCTCGCACGTATTGCCGAGCGAAACGACCTCGGTAGGCTGACTGGCCATAGCGAGACGCATGACCGAAAGAGCGTAAACGCCGATATCGAGCATGGCTCCGCCCGCGAGATTGCGATTATAAAAACGGTTCGTAAGATCGCCGTATTCCTTGAAGCTACCGAAATTGAGCTGTGCCAGGTTCATATGACCGAAATCGCCGGCATCCATTCGAGCGCGGATCTTCTGATAGAGCGGCATGTGCAGGACGGTGGTCGCGTCCATCAATACGACGTGGTGCTCATCTGCGATCTTACGGGCCTCGTCAAGCTCGGCGCTATTAAGGGTGATGGCCTTTTCGCATAGAACATGCTTCCCCGCCGCCAAGGCATCACGGAGATAGGTGATATGGGTGTTATGGGGCGTGGTGATATAAACCGCATCGATTTCGGGGTCGGCATAAAGCTCGTCAACCGAATCGTAGACCTTAGGGATGCCATATGCCCGAGCAAACGCCTCGGCCTTGGCTTTTGTACGGTTGGCGACACCCGCTATGGTGCGACCGGCGAGCTGCAGCGATTGAGCCATCTGGTTGGCGATAACACCGCAACCGATAACGGCCCAGCGTAGTTCGGGAGCCGTGAAAATATCGTCCGGGAACGGCTTGCCCTCAACGGATGCGAACGCCGCCTTTGCGGCAGCCGCCGCATCGAGAGGAGCCTGCTTGGAATCTGCCATGTTGCCTCCGGGAATTTCGAAGCCTTCATTTCCGACAAGCATATAGTCGCACAGGCTCGCGCATTTGTGCGTATATTTGCGTGTTTAACGGGCGAACGGTCGTAAATTCCCAATAGAAGGCGCATATATACGCGATTTTGCGCAATTATGCGCGTGTATTGGACTTAAAACGCGCACAAGCACGCATGAGCTACATTCCGACGACCAAAAGCATCTTGCTGCAAAAAGCAATCGAAACTCGGCGAACAAAAGAAAAAGCCCGGATGCACGAGCACCCGGGCTTTCTGTAACCGCTTGTAAAAGCGATTATCTTAGAACTTGTGGCCGCACTTCTTGCAGACGCGCAGCTTGTTCTTGCCGTCCTTCTCGTGGCCGACACGGGTGCGCTTGCCGCACTCAGGGCACACAAGGTTGACGTTGGAGGCGTCGATGGCAGCCTCCTGGGAAATGATGCCACCCTGCTGGTTGGCAGCATTGGGCTTAACAGCCTTTTTAGCGATAGCGACGCCCTCGACGACGACCTTGCCCTCAGCGGGCTTAGCCTGCAGGACAACACCCTGCTTGCCGCGGTCCTTACCGGAGAGCACCTCGACCTTATCGCCCTTCTTGATGTACATAGCCATGTATATCTCCCCTAACTACAGGGTCTCGGGAGCGAGCGAGACGATCTTCATGTACTTACGGTCACGAAGCTCGCGAGCGACGGGCCCGAAGATACGGGTACCGACGGGCGAACCATCTTTGTTGATGACGACGCAGGCGTTGTCATCAAAACGGATGTAAGAACCGTCCTTACGACGGATCTCCTTAACGGTGCGCACGACGACGCAACGGACAACGTCCTTCTTCTTGACGTTAGCACCAGGAGTGGCCTCCTGAACAGCGCCGATGAAGACGTCGCCGATTCCAGCATAACGGCGCTTGGAACCACCGAGCACCTTGATGCAGCGAATCTTGCGAGCGCCGGAGTTGTCGGCGACGTTCAGCATGGTTTGCATCTGAATCATGTTTGATGTTCCTCCGAACTAAAAACCGAGAAGAGGTGCGCCGCCCATACAGAGGCGGATGTCGCCAGAGCAAGCGCACATCCTCGGAAATGAAACGAGACGAAGCGGCTTATTTAGCGCGCTCGATGATCTCGACGAGACGCCAACGCTTCATCTTGGACAGGGGGCGGGTCTCCATAATGCGGACGATATCGCCCACACCGGCAGTGCACTCCTCGTCATGTGCGTGAAGCTTCTTGGTGCTGGTCATCATCTTGCCGTACTTGGGATGACGCTTGCGCTCGGTGATGGTGACAACGATGGTCTTAGCACCGGACACGGAAGTGACAACGCCCTGACGGACCTTGCGTGTATTACGCGTATCAGCCATGTTCACTCCTTGACTTCTACTCGGCCGCAGCGGTCTTCTCCGCTGCAATCTGACGGGCGCGCTGCTCCGTGAGGACACGTGCGATGTCCTTTTTGACGGTCTTGACGCGAGCGGTGTTGTCCAGCTGGCTGGTGGCCATCTGGAAACGAAGGTTGAAGAACTCGGCACGCAGTTCCTTCAGCTTCTCTTCGAGCTGAGTGTCCGAGAGCTCACGAATCTCTGCGGGCTTCATTACTTCTCCTCCTTGGCGTTGGCAGCTCCGGAGACCTCATCGGAAACAACGATCTTGGTCTTGATGGGGAGCTTGTGCTGGGCGAGACGCAGGGCCTCACGTGCGACCTCTTCGGAAACACCCTTGATCTCGAACATGATGCGGCCGGGCTTGACCACGGCTACCCACTCTTCGGGGTTACCCTTACCCTTACCCATGCGGGTCTCGGCGGGCTTCTTGGAAATGGGCTTATCCGGGAAGATCGTGATGTAGACCTTACCGCCACGCTTCATATAACGGGTCATGGCGATACGAGCGGCCTCGATCTGACGGTTAGTGATCCAGTGGGCCTCAAGAGCCTTGATACCGTAGTCGCCGAAATGCAGCTCGGTATTGCCCTTAGCCTGACCCTTCATGGAGCCACGCTGCACCTTACGGTGAATAACACGCTTAGGGGCAAGCACTACTGACCCCTCCTCTCGTTATTACGACGACGGGGGCGCGAGGTGCCCTCGAGAGCCATGTTGGGAACAGGCTGGCCAGGGAGCTTCTCGCCCTGGTAGATCCAGACCTTCACGCCGCAGGAACCCATGGTGGTGCGAGCGACAGCCGTGCCGTAATCGATCTTGGCACGCAGGGTGTGCAGAGGCACGCGACCCTCACGGTACCACTCGCGGCGGCTCATCTCGGCACCGCCAAGACGACCGGAGCACTGGATACGAATACCCTTGGCGCCGGCCTTGCGGGCGGACTGGACGGCCTTGCGCATGGCGCGACGGAAGGCGACGCGGCCCTCGAGCTGCTCAGCGATGGACTGGGCAACGAGGCTGGCGTCGAGCTCGGGGCGCTTGACCTCGATGACGTCAACGGAGAGCTGACCCTTCTGGACACCGGCGACCTTCTCGAGGTCGGTGCGCAGGGTGTCGATCTCGGCACCCTTCTTGCCGATGACAACGCCGGGGCGAGCGGTGAGGATGATGACCTTCACCTTGTCGCCGGCGCGCTCGATCTCGACGCGGGAGACGGCGGCGCGGGCGAGACGCTTCTCGAGGAACTTGCGGATAGCAAGGTCGTTGCCGAGGGTGGTGGCGTAATCCTTGTCGGCGAACCAGCGGGAGCGCCAGTTCTCAGTGATGCCGAGACGGAAGCCAGTAGGATAGACTTTCTGACCCATTGCGCTTATGCCTCCTTTCGAGGAGCGACGATGACGGTGATGTGGCAGGAACGCTTGAGGATGCGGGATGCGGAACCCTTGGCGCGAGGACGGATGCGCTTAAGCGTGGGGCCCTCGTCGACATAGGTGGCGGCGACGACCAGGTCGTCGGCACGCATGCCGTTGTTGTTCTCGGCGTTCGCCACGGCGGAACGGAGAACCTTCTCGACGTCGACGGCCACGTGGCGGTCGCAGAACTGAAGGATCTCGAAAGCCTGGGCGACAGACTTGTTGCGGATCAAATCGACCACAAGGCGAGCCTTGCTGGGGGACACGCGCACGTACTTAGCCGTGGCACGGACCTCGCGGGTCTCGGTATTAGTTGCCATTTACGATGAACCCCCCTATTTGGCCTTGTGGCCACGGAACGTACGGGTCGGTGCGAACTCGCCGAGCTTGTGACCAACCATGGACTCGGTAACATACACGGGCACGTGCTTGCGACCGTCGTGGACGGCGATGGTGTGACCGACCATCTCGGGGAAGATGGTGGACGCGCGGGACCAGGTCTTCACGACGTCCTTCTTGCCAGCCTCGTTCATCGCGGTGATACGCGAGAGGAGGCGAGTCTCCACGAACGGGCCCTTTTTGAGACTTCTGCTCATAAGTGCTTTCTCCTAAAACTCGGTATCCGAACTTACTTCTTACGGCGACGAATGATGTACTGGTTCGAAACCTTCTTCTTCTTGCGCGTACGAAGGCCCTTCGTCGGCTTGCCCCACGGGGTAACGGAGGGACGACCAGAAGTGTGGTTCTTGCCCTCGCCACCGCCGTGCGGGTGGTCGACCGGGTTCATGACGGTACCGCGAACGGTCGGGCGCACGTTCATCTTGCGCTTACGGCCGGCCTTACCGATGACGATGTTGGAGTGATCGGCGTTGCCGACCTCACCGACGGTGGCGCGGCAGGTGAGCAGAATGCGGCGCATCTCGGAGGACGGCATACGCACGATGGCGTACTTGCCCTCTTTACCCATGAGCTGGCAGGAGTTGCCGGCGGAACGGGCGATCGCAGCGCCCTTGCCAGGCTGGAACTCGACAGCGTGGATAAGCGTACCGACGGGGATGTCGGCGAGCGGAAGAGCGTTGCCGGGCTTGATGTCGGCATCGGAGCCGGACATGATGGTCTGACCGACCTCGAGGCCCTTAGGAGCCAGGATGTAGCGCTTCTCGCCGTCCACATACTGCAGAAGAGCGATACGAGCGGAACGGTTGGGGTCGTACTCGATGGTAGCGACCTTGGCGGGCACGCCATCCTTGTTGCGCTTGAAATCGATCACGCGATACTTGCGCTTGACGCCGCCACCCTGGTGACGAACGGTGATACGACCGTTGTTGTTACGACCGGCCTTCTTGGGCAGGGGCTCGAGAAGGGACTTCTCGGGCTTGGTGCAGGTGATCTCGGCGAAATCCGAAATCGTCTGCCAACGCCTACCGGCGGAGGTCGGCTTAAGGTGCTTTACAGCCATTACCTATCCCTTTCATATGCTGTCCGCTAGCCATCGCAAGCAGGGATCTGAGGTTTTACCTCGGGGAGCGATGACACCGGACATACCACGGTACCGGGCGTGTCTATTTTTACGCCCGAAACCTCTTCTTCCGGGCCTCCCTAAGGAGGCCGGATAGAAACCTACAAATCGAACCTTAGGCCTGAGCGCCGAAGATCTCGATGGAATCGCCCTCGGCGACGGTGACGACAGCCTTTTTCCAGCTGCGCGTCTTGCCGGCGGCATAGCGCACGCGCTTGGTCTTGGGCTTGACGATCAGGGTGTTCACGCGAGTGACCTTAACATCGAAGATCTCCTCGACAGCATCCTTGATCTGGTACTTGTTCGCATTGCGAGCAACCTCGAACGTGTACTTGTTGAGCTCCATCTTGTCGAAGGAGGCCTCGGACACGATCGGGCGGATGATGATCTCATGGGCGGTCATTTATGCAAGCACCTCCCCAAAGTGAGCGGCAACATCGGCAGGCATCAGCAGGGCACCGTTGTTGACGAGGTCATAGGTGTTGGCCTCGTCGGGGGTGATGATGAAGGTCTTGGGGATGTTGCGGAACGACAGGTAAGCATTGACATCCTCATCGCGCACGATGATGGTCAGACGCTTGCCCTCAAGGCCGAGAGCCTTGAGCATGGCAACGGCAGCCTTGGTGGAAGGCTTCTCGAAGCCGTAATCGTCAACCAGCACGAGCTCGTTGTCGCGAAGCTTCGCGGACAGAGCGGAACGCATAGCGAGCTTGACCTCTTTAGCGTTCATGCGCTTGGCATACGAACGGGGCTTGGGGGCGAAGATCACGCCGCCGTGACGCCACTGACCAGCGCGGATGGAACCCTGACGGGCACGACCGGTGCCCTTCTGGCGCCAAGGCTTCTTGCCGCCGCCGGAAACCTCGGAACGGCCCTTAGCGGACTGCGTACCAGCACGCCAACCGGCCATCTGGCACTTGACGATGTGATGCATGACGTGGATGTTCGGCTCGATGCCGTACACCTCAGCGGAGAGCTCGGCCTCGGCGACCTTCTTGCCCTCGCTGTTCTTGACTTCAAACTTAGACATTCTGTGTTCTCCTTGGTATGACGTTGGGCTTTAAGGTTTGGCCCTTAAGCCATACGGATGGCGACCAGACCGTTCTTGGCACCGG
>CAVGWH010000067.1:0-36789 GCA_963633065.1 Oribacterium sp. | reverse complement strand
TGCGCGACAAATACCGCGACCGCGACGGCGCCGAAAAGGAATCCATCGCCGAAGACCTCGTGTTTGAGATGGAACTCGTGCGCCAGATCGAGGTTAACATCGACTACATCCTCATGCTCGTGGAACAGCGCCACGGCGACAACGTAGCCGACCGCGAAATCTCCGAGCGCATCCGGAGCTCTGTGGCCGCCTCGCCTGAGTTGCGCGACAAGCAGGACCTCATCGACCGTTTCCTCGAGATGGCGGGCTTTGACGAGGTTCCGGCAGCGTTCGATATCGACCCCACTGCCAGCGCGGAGGAGCGACATGCCGTTGTGAGTGGTAACTGGCAGAAGTTCATTAGCGACTCGATGGAGATGGAACTCGAAGGCATCATCGAGGCTGAAAAACTCAAACCACAGGAGACGCGAGCACTGGTTACCGAGTCCTTCGAATGCGGCGGCGTACCGCAGGAAGGCACCGCCGTGGCCAGGATCTTGCCGCCTATGTCACGCTTTGCAAAGGGCAACCCGCAAGCTGAAAAACGCCATCGCGTAACCGCGATGCTCTCGGAGTTCTTCGAGCGCTTCCGTAGTTTCACCAGCACCTACCCCATGACCAAGGAGGACTAGGAGCTATATATCAAGCAGATATCGGGTCGCGTCTTGGCATCACTCCAGCGATTCCCCCACCCTTTAAACACCGATGTAAAAGCGCACGGCGCGCAAGCACTTGTGTATGGCCTGTGTCAAAACAGGTAAGCGGGCGGGCAATTATGCCGCCCTCCCCTTGCGGGGCTAAATCTGAGCGTATAGACTGGCTATCCGAAACTCGATGGAAATAATCGCGCTTGCATAGGAGCGCCATAGCACAAGGAGGGAGACGCATGACCCCGATTCAGTTGGTTGTTTATCCGGCACTCAAAGCCGCATCGGCCCTGGGGAACCTCGTCACCTACGAAAATGTGCCCCTGGCAACCAAAGAACGCGCCGACAGTTGCCCCTACCTCGGCCACGTTCCTTTCTTTGCCCCTCGTCTTAGTGATGAGCAGCCCAAAAAGTAGTTTGATCCCCAGCGGCGTAAAGCCGCTTTTTTATTGAGCGATCAATAGGGCAATCAAGCGATCCGACAAAACGGCAGCCCAAACTACGATCAAGCAGCAAGACCGGCGCGCGCCCGATAAGCGCTACTGCACCTTGCCCGGCTGGTGCGGTTGCAGGGAAGAGCTCTCGCAAACCTCAACTTCACGAACGCGGGGCGCACCCACACCCCTGTAGGCGGCATTCCCCCGTCGGCGATTCTCCAGCAGGCGAACCGCTTCACCAAGCACGCTCAGCACCACGACACCTGCAAGCATGGGCAGCTTGGAAAGCTCGTCTGCGGAAGTACCGAGCGGCACGATGGTGGCGATGATGGAAAGCACCAGCTCCACCGCAGGTATCGCAAGTGCCACCGCAAGTGCCTTGCCCTCAAGCGGCACCCTGAACACGCGCGGGCGCTTATCGTACTTACGCAGGCGCCAAAACGCCGGGAACATGGGCACGTAGCTCATGAGCAGAAACACCACGTTCATCGAGAAGAAGACCCAAAAGACATCGGAGTCCTCGCCAAGCGGGATCTGCAGCAACAGCACCGCGCTCGCAAGCAAGCCGTTGATCACCGCAGACCCGTTGGGCATACCGGTCTTTTTGGAAACGAGCGCAAAGGGACGCGGCATATTGCCGTGCTTGGCAGCGTAACTCGCCACCGAATTGACACCGAAGCTCCAGCAGATCATGTTGGCGAAAAGCGTCACCAAAAACGCCACGCCCACCACCACAGTAAGCGGATGCGATACGCCGAGCATCGCTGCCACGGCATCGACGATGCCCGAGTCGAGCGAAAGCTGTTCGGTGGGCACCGCGGCACCGATACCGATACCGCACAGGATATAGATGGCCGCGATGGAAAGGCCTCCCGCAATGACCGCCTTGGGGATGTCGTGCGAGGGGTTCTTCATCGAGCTCGCAAAGGTGGCCACCACCTCAAAGCCCATGAAATTGAATAGGATGATCGAGAGATACGTGAGCGAGTTAACGTTGCCGAAGTCGGGCAGAAACGTGGAGGCGCTCATGTCGTTGGCAAAGCCGTGCGTGCAGGCAAACCAGATACCGGCCACGCCCACCACCACGGTGATGAACATCTTGATGACGGCGCCGCCGTTCATGATCCAATCGGATTCGGCCACGGGATGTGTGGCCATAACCGTCACGCCCCACACAAAGGCGAACTCGATGATGAGCTTGCCGGCAAGGCTGAACTCCACTCCCCACAGCGCATTGATAATGCTCGGGAACATGCAGGCAAGACTTGCCACCCACAACGGGAAGTTCACCCAGTAGCACCAAGAACAACGAGAGCCCCACTTGTCGCCCAGGCCTTCGCGAACCCAATCGTACAGGCCGCCCTCAGAATCGTAAGTGGTGCCCAACTCGGCCACCACAAGCCCGTAAGGTAATAAAAATGTGATGATGAGGAAGATCCACCAGAAGAATTGCTGGTTGCCCATGGCAGAAGCCGGAGCCGCGGCCTCGATGGTAAAGACCACGCAGATAACCGAAAGAACAACCTCGATAAGCGAGAACTTCTTGGCAGACATAGCGGCCCCCTACTGAGCCGCTGCAAGCAGTTGCAGGATGAGCCTTATATCGAGGGCGCAAGCCGTGGTAGTGCGCACGGAGGCGTCCTCGGTATAAGAATCAGCACCGCAATGGCAGGAGCTGAGGAACATGAGTGCCCAGGCGTTGCAGCCGCGCTCGCGAAAGGTCCGTGTGAATTCTACGATGCGCTGAAACATGGCACTTCCTAACAAGAGGAAAGGCGCTCGAGTGTGGAGGCAAACGAGCGCCTCAGGTAAGAGAGGAGGGACGCGGCCTCGAAATGGCCTAGAAGCCGCGTCCTCATATGCAACCGCCGACGATCAACCAAAGGGCGGAATGCAACAAAGAAGAGATAGACCCAACCGACCGAATCGACGGAAGCGACGCTCATCAGGCGACCCCATCACTCGATCGGCTGGGTTTTCGAGGTGCCTGAGGTCGGGAGCGACAAGCCCGAGGAAGCGTACTGAGGTACGCAACGAGGGTTGGAGCCCCGAGATCGGGTGCCTCGGACCCCTGGCGTCCATTCTGCCTAGCTCAAGTGCGCCAGATTGGCGTGAATGAGGAGCGTAGCGTACTGACGCTACGTAAGCGACGAATGAACGCCAAGGTGACGTGCTTGAGTCTAGGCAGAGGGCTCCTGCTGGGTAATGCAGTGGATATTGCCGCCACCATAGACAACCTGATCGGACAGAACGCCCACGACCTTGTAGACGCCCTCACCATAGGTCTCGTCATAGATCTTCTGGAGGGTATCGACAGCAAGCTGGTCGTTCTCGTCGCCGTACTGCGGGGTGATGACGCCGTGGTTGGTGACGAGGTAGTTCATGTAGGAGGCGATCAGCGGCTCGTCGGATACGCGGGGCTCGGCGTTCTCGTCGACGTCGATGGTGTCGCAGGAGGCCTGGTCCATGTAGAGCGGCTTCACCGGCATCGGGAGCTTGTAGACCTTGAGCTTGCGGCCCTTGGCGTCGACGGCGTTGGAGAGGGTCTCGTAAGCGTCGTGGCACTGGCTGTAGAACGGGTACTCGGGGTCGTCGGTCCAGATGACGGCCACAACGCCGGGGGCGATGAAGGTGGCGACGTCGTCGATGTGGCCGTTGGTCTCCTCGGGGTCGATGCCCTCCTTGACCCAGATGACCTTCTCGACACCCAGGTAGTCCTTGAGGTGCTCGTTCATGTACTCGCGAAGCTCCTCGCTCCAGGGCTCGAACTTGCGGGCGTACTTGGGCCAGATGGTGTCCTCGTCCTCCTCGTCGGCGAGCACCGCGGAGCAGGTGCGGCCCGGGGAGAGCAGGCACTGGTCGGTGACGATGACGGTGCCCTCACCGTCGACGGTGATGGAGCCGCCCTCGAGAATCATGTCGTCGGGACGGTAGGTCTTGCAGCCGGAGAACTCGGCCATCTTCTGGGCGATCTGGTCGTCGGCGTCCCAGGGGAAGTAGAGGCCGTCGACGAGGCCGCCGTAGGCGTTGAAGTGCCAGTTGTTGGCGCGCTTCTCGCCCTTGCCGTTCACGACGAAGGTGGCACCCGTGTCACGGAACCAGGCGTCGTTGGTGGTCATCTCGAGGACGGTGATGTTCTCGTCCTCCTCGAAGACGGCCTTGCAGTTGGCGTAGTCGCACTCGTTGACGCACATGACGACCGGGGTGAACTCGGCGATGGCGCGAGCGACCTCAGCGTACTGCTTCTGGGCAGGCTTGGCGCCGTGGGCCCAGGTGTCGGTGCGGTGGGGCCAGCCCATCCACACGCGATCCTGCTTGGCGAACTCAGCAGGCATAAAGAAGCCGTCGGCCTTAGGGGTGGACTCGGACTCGGTGATCGTACGCATAGATAGTCCTCCAATTCGAACGATCTGTATCGCGGGCGGGTTGCTCGCGATAAATACCTAGAGAGGACCGGGTTGCCCGAGGCACGAGTTGCGTATCGGGCAACCCGGGGTGAGGGGTCTCAAGCACAGGAGACAGAAGCGAGGCCCCTCGGGGGTTCCGGGTTTAAGGGAGATCCGCACCCGGAGCGGTTAGGTTCCATGTGCGCAGGAGACGGGCGCACTATGGTCACAAGAGTTAGGTCGCTTATCGGCGCGGGCGCGCCAGGTCGGGAGCGACGAGCCCGACGGAGCCGATCTACTCGGCGTCCTTGGCCTCCTCGGCCAGGCGCTCGCCGGCGAGCTCGGGGGTGAGACCCTTGTACTCCTCGGTACGGCCCTTGGCGGAGACGACGCGGACGATCTCGCCGACGACGACCAGGAAGAAGAACATACCGAGCATCGGGAGCTTCTCGCCCACCTCGGCAGCGGAGAGCGGGCAGATGGTCGCCACGATGGCGATGACCAGCTCGGCTGCGGGGACGATCAGGGCGACCTTCATCATCGCGCCCTTGAACGGGAAGGTGAAGATGCGCTCACGGTTGGGGTCGTTCTTACGAAGGTTGAGGAACGCCGGGAACATCGGGATGTAGGTGAGCAGCAGGAAGACGACGGAGGTGCCGAAGAGCGTCCAGAACAGGCCGTTGGAGATGGCATCGATAGGCACGAGCTGGATAAGCAGCACGAGCGAAGCGACGATAGCGTTGACCAGGTTGGCGCCGTTAGGCATGTCGTCCTTGCTGATCATGGAAGCGAAGACCTTGGGCATGTTGCCGTGCTCAGCAGCATAGCGGGCAACGGAGTTCACGCCGAAGGACCAAGCGGCCATGTTGGCGAAGAGGGTGATGAGGAACGCGATGCAGATGATCTTGAACAGCGGGCTGTCGCCGACCATGGTCTGCACAGCGTAGATCATGCCGTAGTCGGGGTCGATGTCGGCGGCGGGCACAGCGGCACCGATGCCGAAACCGGCGAAGAGGTAGATCACGGCGATGGCAAGGCCGCCCATAACGATAGCCTTGGGGATCTCGACTGCGGGATCCTTCATGTCGTCGGTCATGGTGCAGATGACCTCAAAGCCCATGAAGTTGAAGATGATGATCGAGATGTAGCTCAGCGCGTTGGTGTTGGTGAGCTCGGGCAGGAAGGTGCCGGCGGACATGTCGTTGGCAAAGCCATGCTCCATGGCGTACCAAATGCCCATGGCGCCCACGAGCACTGCCACGCAGACCTTGATGAGAGCGCCGCCGTTGAGGACGATCTCGGAGTCAGCAGCCTTGGAGCGGCCCATGAGGTAGACGATCCATACAAAGGCAAGGTCGATGGCGATCTTGGCCACCATGTTGAACTCGACGTTGAACACCATGCCCAGGATGTCCGGGAACATAACGGCCAGCGAAGCGATCCAGAGCGGGTAGTTGACCCAGTAGTAGTACGAGATGCGGGCGCCCCACTTGTCGCCGAGGCCGTCGCGCACCCAGTCGTAGATGCCGCCCTCGCCGTCATACGTGGTGCCGAGCTCGGCTACCACCATGCCGTAGGGAAGCAGGAAGGTGATGATCAGGAAGATCCACCAGAAGAACTGCTGGTTGCCGATGGCAGCAGCAGGAGCGGCGGCTTCGCAGACGAAGACGACGCAGATGACGGTCGAGATGATCGTCAGGAAGGAGAGATGTTTCTTACCTTCACTCATATTGATTACATCCTTTGCTCAGTCTTGGACAGAGCCCGGG
This sequence comes from Oribacterium sp., assembly GCA_963633065.1. GTDB lineage: Bacteria > Actinomycetota > Coriobacteriia > Coriobacteriales > Coriobacteriaceae > Collinsella. The sequence continues at coordinate 30,571 of CAVGWH010000067.1, read as the reverse complement.
TCGTATGCACCTACTCCCCGGGGTGCGGACGGACAGGAGACGAGCATCCGCCGCCCGCAGTAAGTTGCCGCACCGAGGTGCGGCAACCGGTTAGCAAACCTTAGAGGTTCTCGATCTTCTCGAGGGCAGCGTGGAGCTCAGCCTTGGCGCTGTACTCAACATCCTCGTCGTTAAGCGGGGTGCGCTTGCCGAGGGCGGCCATGATGGCGCGGATGGAGTGCTTGCGGTTCTCGGCCTCGACCCAGCAGAGCGAGCGCTCCTCGTTGTCCATGACCTCGTCGACGACTTCCTCGCCGCGGGTGGCGGGCAGGCAGTGCATGAACTTGGAGTTCTCGCCGGCGAAGTTCATCATGTCCATGGTGACCTGGTACTTGGGGTAGAAGACGTCCATGTAGTTGGCGCCGGAGACCTCCTCGTCGTACAGGCCGTACCAGACGTCGGTGTAGATGAAGTCGGCGCCCTTGATGCACTCGATGTCGTCGGAGATCACGACGGTGCCGCCGGAGACCTTGCAGTTCTCCTCGGCGATGGCCATGAGCTTCTTGCCGAACTCGGCGCGCTCCTCGGGGGTGCCGACGTGCAGGGCGCCGTCGCAGACCTGGTGACCCTTGGGGCCGTACTGGACGAAGTGCATGCCCATCTTGGAGGCGATGAACATCAGCGAGACGCAGACCTGGGTGGCGTCGCCGATGAAGGCCAGGGTGCAGTCCTCGATCTTCTTGCCCTCGGGGAGGTTCTCGAGCATGGTGAGGAGGTCGCCCATCTCCTGGGTGGGGTGGTTGAACTCGGACATGCCGTTGAGGACGGCGACAGCGGAGCCCTCGGCCAGGCCGACGACGTCCTTGTGACGGTCAACGCGAGCCATCATGATGTCGAGCAGGCTGCCCATGACGCGGGCGGTGTCACCGAGGGACTCGTGGCCGCCGAGCTGGATGGTGCCCGGGCCGTAGAACTGGGCGTGGCCGCCGAGGTCGGTCATAGCGGTCTCGAAGGAAAGACGGGTGCGGGTGGAGACCTGCTGGAAGATCATGCCGAGGCTCTTGTTGCGGAGCAGGTGCGGATAGTAACCGTCAACCTTGATGGCCTTCTTCATAGCGATGCCGAGGTCCTCGATCGCCATGATCTGCTCTTTGGTGAAGTCGTTGGTGTCGATGAAATCTTTGGGCAGTGCCATTTCGATTCCTTTCCGCCGGAGTCCGGCATTTGACGTATTAGACGCGTTTCCGTTTCGCGTCTATTTCCCACAACCACATCGTGCGCCGGCTCGAAAAAAAGCGTTAGTTTATTCAAGATTAAAGACCGTTCGCGGAACTATATCCCCCCTAATCCGCTGTAAACGCGCAGGTCAGTGCATAGGGGGTGGTTTATCTCATCGTCCGGTAAACGGCTTTTGCTAGGATATGTTTCGAAACGAAAAACCGAGATTATCTGCGGTCGACAAACGTTAAGGCGGCGATTATGAGCACGTTGATGTTTTTCTACACCCTGGCCATTCTTATGGTGTGTGTCGTGACCGCCGTGCTCTCACTTGCCGCCTACGCCTCTTCGCGCCGTCGCATCTTCGTATACGGAAGCGGAGCCTTCCTTTGTTACGCCCTCGAGATCACCGAGATCTTCTTCTTTGAGTACACGCTACAGAATCAGACGTTTCCCGCCGAGGATTATTACGCCATCACCATGCCCATATTGCGCACCCTAGTGGCCACGGCGGCTCAGGCTTTTATATGGCTCGTAGCGCTGAACATCCTAGACAAGCATTCCAAGAAGCTCTTCGCATGGCCCGTCGGCTGCTTTGTCGCCGCCGAGGCGCTGACTCTTCTGGTGCTCCCCATAGGCCCTATGCGCCAGTGGATCTACTACACCCTGCGCAACGTGTTCTTGGCGTTTGTGGGTCTCTACAGCATCTGGTGCTATCGCACGTCACCATCACCCGAGTACAAGGCGCGTTTGGCGCATATGAAGCGCCCCCTGCTCATCGGCGCCATCTTGGTGCTTTGCGTCGTCGCCGAAGACGTGTTCAACATCCTGATCATGCCCATGAACCTTGCCCCCGAGTGGCTGACACTCTATCTATCGGAGCGCAACTTTTCCGAAAACTTCTTTGCCTGCTTTGCAGCCGCCATGCTTATCGGCTATGCCTATCAGGTACTTTCCATCCGTATAAAGGAAGCGCCCGAGGAGAAGAACGTCGAGGATCTCGATCGTCATATCGATGAGCAGATGCCCTTCTTCTGCATGACCTACAAGCTCTCCAAGCGCGAGATCGAGGTTATGCGCCTGATCGTGCTGGGCAAGAACAACCAAGAGATCGCCGACGAGCTGTTCTTGGCAGTGGGCACCGTGAAGACCCATGTGCACAACATTCTGGTTAAGACCAACCAGAAAAGCCGTGAGGCACTGATACTGGCATTTTGGCAAAACTAGCCGTTTAGCTGGCACTTCTCTTCACTTGAACACCATCGCATAGCGTCTTGCCACGTCACAGTTCTGAAACAAAGCAGAAACTTCTTGACTAACCCTTATTTCATACTAGTCTTATGGGTAATTACTCAAGAAGGCGGTTTGCTATGAAGAAGCATCTCCATAACGCCCTGTTTTGCATGCGTGGGTGCATGCGTAAGCCCGAGCGCTGTCCCGGGCAGGGGCTGTAACACAGAACCTATCCGGTTTGACGCGTTCGGGCGCCGCCGCCTTTCCTTTTGTTTGTTTCTCAATTCGAAAATCTCATAGCAGAAATCACGCGGCAACACTGCTGCCGCACCATTATGTAGCAGCATTCGCTGCAGGAAGAGGGAGTACATCATGTCCAAGAATACGTTCAATCTCAGCCGTCGCACCTTTGTCCAGGGCTTCGGCACCGCTGCCGCACTTTCGCTGCTCACGCTTGCCGGCTGCGGCAACAGCTCCGACGGCGGCTCTTCTGCGGGCTCGGCCGCTTCTTCCGCAAGCGCAAGCACCCTCAAAGAGGTCACGCTCGGCTCGAGCTCGGCCATCAGTACGCTAAGCGTCAATCAGGAGGCAGGCTCAGCCAACTATCAGCTCGCAGCGCTCTTCCAAGAGGGCCTCACCGGCCTTGATGCCGAGGGCAACACCGTCCCCGCCCTCGCCACCGACTGGAGCACCGAAGACAACCTCACGTGGGTATTCAACCTGCGCAAGGACGTGAAGTTCCACGACGGAAGCACGCTTACCGCAGATGACATCGTCTTCTCGATCAACACCGCGCGCGACGCCGCCCTCTCCCCCGGACTCTCAACCTATTGGCCCGACTACATCGAGGGCGCCGAAAAGACAGGCGACTATCAGGTAACCATTACCCTGAGCACCGAAAACGTCGACTTCGATACGCAGCTTTCCAACGCTTCGGGCCTGTTCGTTACCTCGCAGGCCTTCTGGGAAGAAGCCGGCAGCGACTACGGCTCATCCAAGGGCCTCATCGTGGGCACCGGCCCTTACAAGGTCACCGAGTTCGATTCTTCGAGCCACGTGACGCTCGAACGCTTTGCCGATTGGTGGGGCGAAGCCGAAGGCCCCAAAAAGGTCCGCGTCGACTTCATCCCCGAGGATTCCACGCGCCTTCTCGCCTTCCAGGACGGCTCTATCGACGCCTCGCTCAACGTCCCTGTAACCAATGTGGACGAGTGGAAGCAGGACGGCACCATCTCCACCTACTCCGACCGTTCTTACTATGGCCTGACCTTCGATCCGACGGTCGCGCCCTTTGACGACGAGCACGTGCGCCGTGCGGTTGCCTACGCCCTCGATAAGGAAAGCATCGTATCGGGCATCCTCAAGGGCTACGCCACCGTCGCCACCGGCATCGATGCCCCCGAGCAGCTCGCTGGCTGGGCCGGCAGCGTCAAGAAGGCCCAAAAGCTCGTAAAGGATCTGGGCGCACTCGAATTCAGCATCAAGAAGGCCAAGGCCGAGCTTAAAAAGTCCTCGCAACCCGACGGCTTCTCCACCACGCTCACCTACCCCACGGGATACGCCGCCGTTGGTCAGGCATCGCTCGCACTCGCAGAGTCCCTCAAGAAGATCGGCATCGATCTCGAGGTCAACGAGATCACGCTCGACCAATGGCTGAGCGAGGTCGGTAACGGCGAGCAGGGCGTTGCATGGATGATCTACAACCCCACCACCTCGACCCCCAACGAGATCACCTCGTGGCTCCTGGCTGCGGGCGGCGAAGGCGCCAACCCCGCAAACTGGACCGATGATGAGGTTGCCGAGAAAACCGATTCCATCTATGGCCTGAGCGGCGATAAAGAGCGTCTCGATATCGTGCTCGAGACCACCAAGACCGCACTCGAGCAGGCGATCTACGCTCCCGCATGGTGGGGTCAGGCGCTCATCGCCACCAAAGAGGGTGTAGAGTTTAAAAACTCGGGCAGCTATTGGCTCGCCACGCCTTGGGCCGATGAGTTCGTCGGTGCCTAAGCGCACACAACAAAACAAGAGGTAAGCGGAGAGGGCGTATGCAGGTACTGAAGATTCTTGCGAAGCGTATGGCGGGGCTGGTGCTTCTGCTTCTGGCGCTTTCGATCGTGACGTTTGGGTTGCTCTACCTGACAGGCAGCGATCCGGCGCGTTCGCTCGTAGGCGCTAAGCACGTAAGCGATGCCCAGCTGGAGGCTATTCGCAATCAGTACCACCTCAACGACCCGGTTTGGCAGCAGTACCTATACTGGCTGGGCAACGTCTTCAAGGGAAACCTGGGCACGTCCACGCGTACGCAGCTCTCCGTCACCTCCATGATCGTCAGCCGCTTCGGCATCACGCTGGCCCTTTCGCTTATGGCGCTGGTGCTGGCGCTCGCCGTCGGCCTGCCGCTCGGCATCACCGCCGCCAAGCATGCAGGCGGATGGCAAGACCGCCTCATCACCACGCTCTCCATCGCGGGACTGAGCGCTCCGAGCTACGCCATCGGCCTGCTTCTGCTCTATGCGCTCTCGGCCGAGCTCAAGCTCTTCCCCGTCTATGGCGCGGGTGACGGCACCCCGCTCGATACGTTCTATCACCTGCTGCTCCCCGCCATCACGCTTGCCATCGGTATCTTGGCAAGCGTGGTTAAGATCAGCCGCGCGGCACTCACCAACGAGATCAACTCCGATTACACGCTCTTCGCCCGCTCGCGCGGCGTTTCGCGCAGAAGCATCACTTTGGGACAGTTGCAAAACGCCTCGCTTCCCATCCTCACCTCATCGGGTTTGCTCATCGCCTCGCTGGTATCGGGCACCGTCATCGTCGAGACCATGTTCTCGTTGGGCGGCATAGGAACATTGCTGCAGCAGTCGGTCACCTTTGGTGATATTCCCTGCGTGCAGGCCATCACCTTGGTGCTCGCAGGCATCATCTGCGTCTCTACCGCCATCGTAGATACCGCGGCACAGGCCATCGATCCTCGCCTGCGCGTTCGCGGGCGCGCAGTTGCGGGCGGCACAGCTGCCGAAATCGCACTTTCCACCGATACCGACAGCCGAATCGACGCCCAGAAGGGAGCTGGTGAGCATGCGTAAATCGTTTATCCGCCGCAATCTCCCGCTTCTCCTTGCGCTTGTATGGCTAGCCGGCGTTATCGTGTTCACGCTGTTCCCGCAGCTCTCCGACGGCGCCCTCGATCAAGACCTCATGCTCACCACCGCCGCTCCCGGAACGGGCGGGCATCTCTTGGGCACCGATGCCCTGGGGCGTGATGTCTTTAAGCTCACGCTCGCCGGCGCCCGCACCGCTATCGTCGGACCCGTGGCCATCGCAGGATGCGCCATGGTCGTCGGCCTGGTACTCGGCCTTGCCTGCGCCTATTTCGGCGGTGTCTTCGACTGGGTCGTCTCGCGCGTGGTGGAGCTCATGCTCTCCCTGCCCACGCTGCTGTTGGCCATCGTCATCGCCGGCGTCTTGGGTGGCAGCTACACCACCGACGTCATCGTTTTCGTCATCCTCTACGCGCCCTACGAGGTGCGCCTGGTGCGCTCCGCCGCCCTGCAGCACATACATGACCCGTTCCTCGATGCCGGCAGGCTCCTTCAGCTGAGTCCCGCGCGCATCATGGGACGCCATCTGCTCCCCGTGATCGAGCCCGTCGTGGTATCCGCCATGTTCCTGGATATGGCAAATGCCCTCGTATCGCTCTCGTCGCTGTCGTTTTTGGGCATCGGCATCTCCCCGCAGGAAGCAGACTGGGGACGTCAGCTCTCCGATGCCCGTTCGCTCCTGTATAGCAACCCGGCAGCTGCCATCGCCCCCGCAGTCGCCATCATCCTCACGTCCATCGCGCTCAACGTCATAGGCGACCGCATTTCCGAGCGTCACGAAGGCGAGGTGCGCGCATGACACCCATCACCGTCCGCGATCTGCACGTATCCATCAACGGAACCCCCATTATCCGCGGGGTCGACCTCAACGTTCCCGCCAGTGCAACCGTGGCCATCGTCGGAGAGTCCGGTTCCGGTAAATCCATCACCGCCAAGGCGATATCGGGCCTTCTGCCCCGCGGAGCCAAGGCAACAGGCGCACTCGAGCTTTTGGGCGAGAATGTCGACCTTGCAGCTTCTGAGCGATCCTGGGAAAAGCTGCGCGGCCAAAGCATCGTTTGGCTTCCGCAGGATCCGTTCTCATCGCTCAATCCCCTGCAGACCTGCGGCAAGCAGATCTCCTCGGGATCACGCCTGCCGCGCACCGAGCGCCGGGCTCAAGGCGAACGCCTGCTGACAAGCGTGGGCCTTGACCCACGTGTCTACGACGCCTATCCGCACGAACTTTCGGGCGGTATGCGCCAGCGTGTGGCCATTGCATGCGCCCTGGCACCTGAGCCCAAGATCCTCATCGCCGACGAGCCCACGACGGCACTTGATGCGAGCACGCAGGAGGGCGTCCTCGATCTTCTGCGCGACACTTGCGCCGATCGTGGCATGACACTGCTCATCATCACGCACGATCTGGCTCTTGCCGCCGAACGCGCCCAATACCTCGTGGTGTTCCACGATGGCCAGGTTGTCGAAGAAGGCCCGAGCGAGCAGATCGTGCACAATCCCTCCTCCGCCTACACGCGCGAGCTCCTCGATGCACACGGACGTCTTTCGCGCGGAGCCGAGGCTGCCATCGGTGATACCGTGCTCACGGTTTCGCACCTGGTAAAACAGTTTGAAGGCGCCCCCGCCCCCTCTGTCGATGATGTATCGCTCGAGGTACACGCGGGCGAGATCTTGGGGCTTGTCGGCGAATCCGGTTCGGGTAAATCCACCGTGGCACGCTGCATCACCGGACTCGAGGTACCCACCGCGGGTACCGTTTTGTTCCGCGATAACGCAAGCGGGAAGAACCTCCCCTGGTCACGCGAGCAAGCGCAGTTGGTGTTCCAAAACCCCTACGGCTCGCTTAACCCCACCATGACCATCCGGCAAACGCTGGTCGAAGCGTTGCATGCTGCAGGCAAGACCGAGGACGAGGCAAGCGTGCTTGCGCTGATGGAGCGCGTGGGTCTCGATGCCGAGCTGGCCGATCGCCGACCCGGAACGCTCTCGGGCGGGCAATGTCAGCGCGCCGCCATCGCACGAGCACTTGCACCCGAGCCGCGCCTGCTCATCGCCGACGAGGCGGTAACGGCACTCGATGCCAACATCCAGACGCATGTGCTCGAAACCTTGCTTGACCTGCGCCAACGCCTCAATCTTGCCATCTTGTTCATCAGCCATGACCTCGATACCGTGCGTCGCATCTCTGACCGCATCGCCGTCATGCAGCATGGCAAAATCGTCGAGACCGGATCCACGCACGAGGTTATGGAAAACCCCCAGCACCCGTACGTGCGCAAGCTCATCGCCGCCATGCCGGCCGCGCTCGACCGTTAGGGGTGCTTATGGACGCACGCGTTTCTTATCAGACGATCAAGGTGCCCGCAGGCGCCTTCGATGAAGAGGGTCTTTCCCTCGGCGCTCCCCTACCTGCAGAGACCCTTGCCGCCGCGCAAAATGCCCAGGGAGCGTTACTTCGCACGCTCTTCGTGGCAAACGACGCCACAGGCAAGATCGCCGCCTGCTTGGGATATCACCGTCCGCACACCGCACAGCTTAAGCTCTGTGCCTTAGACGGCGCAGCCGAGCTCTTTGACGGCCTGCTCGCTTATGCTACCCAGCACGTTGAGGATCAAGGTCTGGTATTCAAAACCGAGCTCGGTGCTCTCGCGCCCGAGGCAACCGCCGGTTTTGAACAACGCGCATGGGCAGAACACTATCGCCAGACCACCGACTTCACTTGTGGAGCCGTTGCAACGCTCGATGCCCATAAGCGCCTAGGACTTCGCGGGCCGCTCAATCGCACCGATGAGGTTGCTCTTTGGCGCGAGGCCACCATGGTCGTCGCCTGCGATCCCTATGGCCTCGCTCTCGCCTCTGCACGCCGCGAGTGCACGCCTACGGTTTATGTAAGCAAAACGGGCTGCGTGCTCGAGCCCAAAAAGGACTCCTTCGGCCTGACGGACCCCGAGCTCGCCCGCGATATTCAGCTTGCCTTTGAAGCCCAGGTACACGAGGAGAACATCCCCGTTATCGTCAGCGGTTTCGATGCACGCGATGTCGCGCGCGCCCTCGACGAAGGCCACGTTGCCATCGTTTTGGTTGACGAGATCCATTGGCATGACGAACGCTGCCCCCATTGGGTTACCGTCGTGCGGCACGAGGACGACCGTTTCTACATCGATGACCCCTGGTGCGACCTTGAATTCGGCGAAAGCGCCATCGATGCCTACGAGCTAGCAGTCGATGCCGACGACCTTAATCTCGTGGCCTCATACGAAGGCGTTCAATCGATGCTCGTATTCTAGCGACGCAAGCGCAACGGAAAAATGTCCAAACAAGGAAGATGAACGACATGCACCCAGAAACCCAAGAAGAGCGTATACGCCGCGAGTTTGCCACGATGGTCGGCTTTGATTCGGTATCGCTCAACGAGCGCACCTGCGCCGACTGGCTGCGAGCGCGCCTTGAAGAGCTGGGTTTTGAAGTTGAAGAAGACGACGCCGGCAAAGCCCTTGGCGGCAATGCCGGTAACCTGCATGCCTGGCTTCCGGGTACTACGGACGAGGACCCCATCCTCCTATGCGGTCATATGGATGTCGTCGAACCCGGACGCGGCAAACGCGCCGTCTTCCACGAGGACGGACGCATCACCTCTGATGGAACAACCGTACTCGGTGCCGACGACATCGCCGCCATCGTCGAGATCCTCGAAGGCGTGCGCGCTACTCTGGCTTCGGGCCGGCCGCATCGTGGCATAGAAGTGCTCTTCTGCGTGGACGAGGAAGCCTACGATGGCGGAAGCCGCGTTTTCGACTATCACACCCTGCGCTCCCGCGAGGCCTATGTACTTGACGTTGCCGGCACCCCCGGAACAGCTGCTATTGCCGCCCCCACGCTCATCTCGTTTACCGCAACGGTCACCGGCAAGGCGGCCCACGCCGGCTTTGAGCCCGAGGTGGGCATCAACGCCATCGCCTGTGCGGCAAGCGCCATCTCGGGCCTCACGCAGGGGCATCTCAACGATCACACGACCCTCAACATCGGCACCATTGCGGGTGGCGCCCAGGCAAACGTCGTCTCCGAGCGTTGCGTCTGCACCGGTGAGATTCGCAGCAGCAACCATGACGAAGCGCTGCGAACCGTCGAGGACGTACGCCATGCGTTCGAGACGGCCGCCGAGCGCTACGGCGCCCAGGCGCATATAGAGTCCGAGGTGCGCATTAAAGCCTATCGCACCAGCATCGATGCTACATGCGTCAAGCGTTTTCAGGCCGCATGCCAGACACTGGGGCTCGAGGGCGCGCTTATCGAAACCTTCGGCGGCAGCGACAACAACAGCCTCGCCGAGCACGGTATCGAAGGTGTCGTGCTTTCATGCGGCTTCATCAACCCGCACTCCACTACCGAATATGTGCATATGCACGACCTTCTGATCGGCGCCAAGCTCGTCGAGACCCTTATCGGTTAGGCTTAACGCTATCTTTCGTTTACAAAGCCTTCGGAGGGATCCGTGAAAACCGTCCACGTTGCCGCCGGCATCATTCGTAACAACGACACCGATGAGGTACTTGCCGTTCAGCGTGGATACGGCGACATGGCGGGCCTTTGGGAGTTTCCAGGCGGTAAGGTAGAGCGCGGCGAAACGTCCGAGGAGGCGCTGCGACGCGAGCTCCTGGAAGAGCTCGACGTGCACGTCACCAACTTGCGCGATTTCTACACGGTGGAGTTTCCCTACGAGACGTTCAACCTTTCGATGGACTGCTTTTTCTGCTCCCTCGAAGGCGATGAGACCCCGCGCCGCAACGATCGGCAGCTCGATATGCGCTGGCTGTCAAAGCGCACGCTAGCCACCCTTGAGTGGATGCCCGCCGATAAAGGCCTCGTCAATGCCCTTGCAGCGCTGGAAGACGATACTGCAGCAGAGGCGGAAATGGAGCGCGCCGCAACAGGCGTCTCGGGCACAGAGGATCTACCCGCCACATCAAATACCAAGCGCACGAAGACGCTCAAAAAGCCCTCGAAGCTCCTGCACGGCGTCTCCACCGAGGATCTCGACGATCGCGAGACCGAATTGGTGCGCCGCCGCGCCGCCATCAAAAAATCGATGCAGGGTAATAAGCGCGCCAACACCAAGCCCGAGATGCTCGTGCGTCAGCGCTTACGTGAAGCCGGCCTCACCGGTTATCGCCTGCAGTGGAAAAAGGCGCCGGGACGACCTGACATCGCGTTTCCCGGCCGCAAGATCGCCATCTTCGTCAACGGATGCTTTTGGCACCGTTGCCCCCATTGCAACCCCAGCATGCCCAAGCGCAATATTGAGTTTTGGGAGGCTAAATTCAAGCGCAACATCGAGCGCGATGCCCGCGCACTGGCAGAGCTCGAGCAGATGGGTTGGCAGGCCATCACCCTTTGGGAATGCGAGCTCAAACGCGACCGCATCGATAGCACCATGGCACCCGTCATAGACGCTGTCAAAGCAGCGAAGCGTGCATAGACCGCCACATACCTTACGGCCTTTTAGGTTTGATTAAGCTAATCTGGATAATTTCCGACATTCTAGACCATCTACCTGCACTTTCATCGATACGTCAAAGATGGTTAAGCACGTCTTAAGCGCATATGCCCGATGAATCTTGCCATAATGTAGCCAGCGCAAGGGAGAAGCAGCAACTCCCGAGCGCCCTATGGTACAGGTGGAGACGCGGGGAGGCTACGCATGAGTTCTTCCAAACATGCAGCTCATCAGCAGCCATCCCAACATGCGGTTCATTTCTCCTTCCCCCCGACACAGAGATTAAGCCTCCCCGCATCCACCGCTCAGCGCACCCGTTCCCAAAATCAGCGTCTCAACTTACGCGCTTCTGGCGAACGCCTTCTGGACATGCTGAGCCTTCAACCCCTCAAACACTCTGAGGCCTTCTAAACCTGGCTTGCCGACCGCTGACTACCAGGATATCGATTTCGCCGCATCTGATCGAATAGGACGCTCTGAGCGCCGCTCTCCTAGCTACTTCCCTATGCAATGGGCAGCATAAAGGGGAAGACTCCTCAGTTCACAGCCATTAGCAAGTTCGGTTCGCCCAAAATCCCTCTCGGACAGGCGAATGCCGTACGGAGAATGACCCTCAGCCATAAAGCGCGCAAGACTTTTCGCGCTTACATTGCGAGCCGACTTCACTTCGACGGGAATAACCTGAGCTTCGCGCGTCTGAAATACAAAATCGATCTCGCCTCGTGCGCCGCTACCCTCAGGCATCCAATAAAACGTCTTAACCCCTGCCGCCTTAAGTGCCTGCATCGCATAATTCTCTGCAAGCGCACCGCGAAAGTCCGATGAAAGAACTCCTTGCAGCGATGCATCAAGCACAAACTTTGGATCGATGCCGAATTTATTGAACATAACGCCGGTATCGGCAACGTATACCTTAAAGAAACTGCCCTCATCGGCAGAGTAAGGAACAAGCGGAGCCTGTGCGCTTCGAGTAAGGTCATTGATGGAGACAATACCCGCAGCCGCAAGCCATTCAAGCGGTTCAAGCAGGCGTTCTCTTCGACCGCCGCGCACGACATCGGCATATTTGAATTTTTTAGTAGAGGCGCGCAAAAGCTGCTTTGGCAAACTATCCCATATTCGTTTAGCCGATATGCCACTGATACCATTGTCCGGATCTGTCATATCGGCAGTATAGGTAGAATCGATCTCTGCGATTTCCTCCAAAGCACGTTCGACAAGGCCGGTGTCTCGATACTGGCGAACTGGAAGCGGCATACCACCCACAACGAGGTACCGATGGAAAAGTTCGAGTGCGCGTTCATGTAGAAGGTACGGTTCAAAAGACTCCGCATGCTCACGTATGGAGGCCGCCATCGCATCTTCGCCCATAGCCCAAAGAAATTCTTCAAAATCAAGCGGATTGAGCGCGAGTTGACGAACGCCAGAGGGAAACGGAAGACGCCGTTGCCTCGTGGTAACTCCAAGCAAGCTGCCACTCGCTACAACCCGCCACGGAGAACCGGCAAAGAAGCGCAAAGAGTTGAGCGCTTTCTCACAGAGTTGAATCTCATCGAAAAAAAGAATGGTTTTCGATGAATCCAGTGATCTGCCGGTATATTCACCTATTCTCGAGACGATACGTGCCACGTCATCTGTGGGCCCATCGAATATACGCTCGACCGACTCCAGGTCCGTCTGAAAGTCGAGCTTCACAAGCTGATCGCCCGCGATAGATTCGCACGTATGCTCTATGACATAGGTCTTCCCCGTGCGACGCGCGCCGGTCACCAGAAGCGGGTGCTCCGCATCGTTTGCATACCAGTCTTCAATGCTCTGAGAAAACTTCCGTTTAAGCATCTGCACCTGCGCGCTCTTCATAATGTCACCTCTAGAGAAATATTGCCTTGTACACGATTTTATGTCATTTCCTGTACAGCTTGTACACGTTTTTATCTAATTTCGTGTACAAGCTGTACACGTTTTGACGGAATTTCATGTACATCATTGTGCATAGGGTCCCTTTCCAAACATCCCGCAAGACGCGAAGGCCCCACCGTGCGAAGCGCACAGTCTTTTCCCAGCGCACCGTAACGGGGCAAGCTGCAGGGCCCGGGAGGCATCCGCCCCTCCGAAACAATCCACAGATCAAAAAGGCTCGCCACGCGAATGCGAGGCGAGCCTTTGCAGCTCGAGCACGTTTCGGAGGGGCAGATGCCTTCCGGGCCACAGGGGGAGCTTGCCCCGCTACATCAACTTGGTTGCTTCCAACTTCTCGATGATCCAATTGTTCGCGCGAATCACCGGGCGTCTAAAGACGATACCCAACGCAAGCGACGGCACCAGATAGAGCGCCAGCACACCGAGCTCGATCCAGTACTCCATACCGAAAGAACCGGCCTGGGCGGCATGCATGGCGTTGATACCGTGCGTAAACGGCAGGAAGGGATAGATGGCTTGGAACACGGGGCCGGTCATCTCGATTGGGAACGTACCGCCCGAGCCGCCCACCTGCATGACCAGCAGCACGACGGCAAGTGCCTTACCGATATCGCCGAACGAAACCGTAAGCGTATAGACGATGTTCGAAAACACGATACTCGCCACCCACGCAGCCAAGATGAACTGGAACGGATGGTCGCACTGGATCCCGAAGAACAGAATGTCGCCCATGCACACCAGTGTCGATTGGCAAAGCGCCAGCATACCGAAGAGCAGATAGCGACCAAGGTAGATCTCGTGCAGACGCACAGGAATCAGCTCTGCCACCAGCTCCTTGGTCACCGTGACCTTCATCATGGCGGCCAAGACGATGGATCCCACCCACAGTGACAGGATGGTATAGAACGGCGCCATAGCCGATCCGTAGTTGCGGATGTGGTAGACGGGCTTGCGATCGAGCCCAACGGGGGCCGTAAGCGCTTCTGCCAGCGACTCAATGTCCGAGCCGATAAGCGCCTTAATGCTTGAAAGGTCACCCGAAGCAACCGCGGTATCGAGCTGGGTCTTGAACTCCTCGAGTTTCTGCGATCCCGAAGTGAGTTTACTCGAAGCATCCTGCACCTGCGTATTGGCCTCGGTGAGAGTCGCCACAAGCGATGTAGAGCTACCCGAAAGACTCGAAACCGCGGAATCCAAATTACTTGAGATGCCGGAAGACGAGCTCACGATTCCCGAGATGGTGCTGCTCAGCTGATCGGTCTGGCTCTTGAGGGTCGTCTCGTAATCGGATTTTGCTTGGCTCACGCCCTTTTTGGCCTCGGCGATCGTCGAGTTGATCTCGCTACGGCTTGCACTGATATCGTCCGAGCTGCTTTTAAGGCTCGTCGCCGCGCTACCGCACGCCGTGGCATAGCCCTCGATGGAGCTCGCAAGCGAACCGATCGAGTTCGCCGTGATCGCAAGCTCGTTAGCCAACTCCTCGCGCACCTTCTCGGGGATATCCGTATCGGAACGCACCTCATCGGCCAGACCTTCAAGATCCTTCTGGGCCGAACGCATCTCGGACGCGCGCTTATCGAGTGCGTCCTTGGCCGTATTGAGTTGCGACACCGTCGTGTCGACATGCGAGGTACCCGCATTAAAAGCGTTATCGACCGCTGTCTGCACGTTGTCGATGGAGCCCGTGCTCCCCGTGATCGCCTTGTTGACGGCGTCGGTGGCACCCGAGAGCGCGCTGGAAATACCCGAAGCTCCATCCTTGGCATTGCTGATCAGGGCCTTGGTATCATCGCTCGTCACTCCATTGGAATTCACCAGATCGGAAGTTGACGACAACGTATCGCTCGTCGAGGTCAAAACACTCGAAAGCGACGACGTGCTCTCCCCCACGTCCTTCAAATCCTGAATGGAATCGCTCAACATGCTCGAGAGATTGGCAACGTAGTTGGCCATCTCGTCGCTCGACATGTAATCAAGCAGATTGGACGTGGTCTTAAGGCCGATGCCCGTAATCGTCTTGGTAAACGTGGCGTTCACCTGGCTCTGCACCGCCGTCGAACCCTTCTCGGTGACGATCTGCGCGATGGCGTTTGACTTCTGGTTCTCATAGAACTTGATATCGGCGTGCTTAACCTTAGTGGAAAAGAGCGTCATCATGTCGGACGAGAAGCTCTTGGGGATCACCACGGCAGCATAATACTTGCCCGATTTGACACCCTCGATGGCCGCATCCTTGTCGCTCACGAAGGTCCAGTCGAACTTATCGTTGGCGCGCAAACTCGCCGTCACGTTCTCGCCGATGTTAACCTCAACGGGAATCAGATCGCTCTCGTAGCCGTTGTCGTTATTGACCACGGCGATCTTGAGGTTGCCGGTGTTGCCGTACGGGTCCCAGCTGCCCGCGATGTTGAACCACGCATAGAGGCACGGGACAACTACCAGACCGACCACGACGATAAGGCCGATGACGCTGTGCCCGACGTTTTGCAGATCACGGCGGAAGAGGTGCATGATCTTCTTCATTTATGCCTCACCGCCTTTCGAAAGTTTATCTTGGCCGACGGAATCATCCTTCACGTCGGCATCGAGCGCATCCCCCATCTCACGCGGGTTCAGGCCCAAGAGACGTGCTGCCGCCGGGATCGCATTAGTGCGACGGCGAATTTCATCACGGAGGCTTTCATCTGAAAGTGCCGAGAGGCGGATCTGGGTGTCCAGCGTGTCGCGGATGTATTCGATGTTGATCAGCCACACGGCAACTGCGATAACCGACAGGATCCACAGCACAAGCATGACGATCTTGCCATCGATATCCAGATCAAGCGTGGAGGTGAGAATGAACAGCAGGATCTGCACGCCGAAGATCGTGATGAAACCGCAACGGATATAGGTGGGATAGCGACGCTCGAAAATCTCGGCGCGTTTGAGCAAATCGCTTCGGTAGGCCTCGACATCGAGGATGCTGCGCATAGCCGCACGGAGCGAGAAGCGATGACGGGCCATGTTGTTCTTCTCGCAGATCATAACGCCCGTAGTGGCGAGCTCCCTGTCGAACAGCAAGTTGAGATTGAGCAGGAAGGGGCGCAGCCACACGCCGATGATAAGAGCCACCACAACGAAGAGCGCCAACGCACCAAGGTTGTAGAGGTAGTTAAGACCATAGGCGCCACCGATGCATTCGCGCATGGCATTGATACCGTAGGTAAACGGCAAGAACGGATGCAGCGCCTGGAAGAACCCGGGCATCATCTCGATGGGATACATACCCGATGATCCAGGGATCTGCACGATGACCAAGATGACGCCCACGGCCTTGCCGATATGTTTGAAGGCGCAGCTGAGCGCATAGATGATGTTGACGTAGACGAACGAGATGCACACACCGGCAAAGATGAAGCCCACGGGGTTGACGCACTGCACGCCGATGACAAGGTCGCCTGTGCACACGATGAGCGCCTGAATGGCGCCGAGCAACACCAAGAGCAGCCAACGCCCGAAGTAGGCCTGCTTAGCCGTGAAGTTACCGATGCCCTCACGGTCGACCTCGAGCTTGATGATGGCGATAAGCACATAGCCGCCGACCCACAGCGCCAGATTGGTGTAGAACGGCGCGATGCCCGATCCGAAGCTGTTGACCGAATAGAGCGACTTGGAGGTGAGCTTGACGGGCGAGGCCATAAAGTCGGCAACGTCATGCACGCTAACGCCCATGAGCTCGGAGATCTGATCCATCGCCTCGGAGGTCTGCAACGCCTGGATATCGGTGGAAGCCTTGCTTAGCTTGGTCTGGATCTTCTCGAGCTGCCTATCCATCGTGGAGAGCGAAGTCTTGGCTTGATCGAGCGTGGAGCTCAGCTGTCCCATGAGGCTGCGCGCGTTGACGATGGTGGGGGTAAGTCCGCTCACGATGCTCGACAGGTTGCCCGACATCGAAGCGAACGAATCGAGCCCGCTCGAAAGTTGGGGCACCACATTGGAATTCAGGTTGGACTGCGCATCGCTGAGCGTGCTCACGCCGTTTTGCACCGCGCTGTTAACGGCATCGGAAGCCCCGCTCATCGAATCGGCGTCGTCGTTGATGGCGGACTGCTGATCCTGCAGGCCCTTCTTGATGGTAGCGAGCTGGGTGTTCTGCGACTCGAGTTTCGACACCACCTGCTTGGCGAGCTCGATTCCGTGCGTGCTAAGTCCTTGCGCCGTCGCGGCATCGATGAAACTGTTGAGCCCCTTGATGATGGTGCTGTTATTCTGCATGGCCGAATCGATGGCATCCGTTGCCGTCGTGATCTTGGCCGATGCCGACGAGATGGCGCCCGAAAGCTTGCCGACCGTCGTGTTGACTTTGACCGAGGTCTTGCCCATCAGCGACGAGCCGTTGGAAAGCGCCGAGTTCAGCGAAGTGGAAAGGCCGCTGGTGGTCGTACGCGCCGAGCCCAGCACGTCGTTTGTCTGCGAGATAGCCTTGGTAAGCGAGGGAATCTGGTCCTGCAGGCCCGCCAACGTAGCGTCGGTGGAGGCGATGGCCTGCTTGGTGGCATCGATAGAGGTGTTCATCCCGCTCAGCGTGGAGCGCACGCGTGCGAGGGAATCAGAAGCCTCCGAGACCGACGAGGACAGATTGGTCTGCGCCTCACCCGTGGCGTTGCTCACATCGAGTCCCGCCTTCTTGGCAGTCTTCACCAGCGTTTTGGAAACCGTCGATACGAACGTCTCGTTGATGGTGCTTTCGATGGTGGAAGCACCGGTATCGGTCACCTTGGGCGCGATGGCGCTCTTTTTCTCGTTAACGTAGTAGGTGAGCTTAGGCTGGTGGAACGTCCCCGAAAGCATGCTTGTGAGGTCCTCGGAGAAGCTCTTGGGGATCACGATCGCCGCATAGTACTCGCCCGACTCGACCCCCTCTTTGGCGTCTTCAGCGGAGTCAACGAAGTTCCACCCGAGCTGATGGTTTTTCTTGAGCTGTTTGACCACCTGTTTGCCGGCGTTGAGCGAGCCCGTCAGCTCGTTTTCGGTGCCGGCATCGTTGTTGGCGACGGCGATCTTGATACTCTGCGTATTGCCATAGGGATCCCAGTTGGCGACGATGTTGTACCACGCGTACAGCGACGGAATGGCGCAGACGCCGATAGTGACCACGATCGCGACAGGATTAACGAGCAGGCGCCTGATATCGCGCTTGAAGATGGCAAATGAAACTTTTGCTCCAGATACTTTTTGAGCGAGGCTCACGAAGAGACCGTCCTTTTTTAGATAGTGCGAATACGACTACGTTTGCCCAGACGCGCGTAAACAATGCTTTACGTGCGAAAACGGGCTCTATATAGCCTTGAAACTATACTACGTGGGCGAGAAAACACACATGTGTTGCTTATCTCAGCATCAAAGCCCAGAAAATACCCATATGTGGTGTAACTCATCCGATTTTCCTATGGCCAAGGCGCCGCCTCGTTGCCTTAACCTTGCAGCCCGAAAACTCCGCGACCGACGGGGAATCCGAACGCAAGTGGAACAGCGGGTTAAAAAAGACCCTGCCTGAGCAGGGTCTTTCTCTTCGTTCGTTATAAAACCAACCGTCTACATCAAGTCGCAGATGGCGGCAGCGAACGCAACGGGGTCCTCGGGCAGGATGCCCTCTACGAGCAACGCCTGGTCGTAGAGCAAGCCCGCATAGGTTTTGACCTTATCGGCATCGCCTGCGCTCTGGGCGTCGACGAGCTTCTGGAACACCGGATGTTTAGCGTTGAGCTCGAGCACGCGCTGGCTCTTGGGCATGCCCTCGGCAGCATCGGGGCCTTTCTGCAGGACCTTCTCCATCTCGAGCGAAAGCGGACCCTCGGTGGTGATGCAAGCGGGGGCATCGACCAGACGTGCCGAAACGGCGACCTTCTCGACCTTGCCGTCCAGGCCTTCCTTCATCGCGGTAAAGAGGTCCTCGTTTTCCTTGGTGGCCTCCTCGGCGTCTTTCTTCTCGTCCTCGGTAGCAAGGTCAAGATCGCCCGTCGCCACGTTCTTGAGCTCGAACGAGCGGTCCTCGGTCTCAGGCTCGGCACCGTCGGCGACAGCCTTCTCGGCAGCCTCGCGTGCGGCATCGTCCTCGTAAACCATGGGCATATCTTTGGCCGTGTACTGACGCATAGCCTGGAATGTGAACTCGTCGACATCGGCCGTGAGCAGCAGCACGTCGTAGCCGCGACCCAGAACACCCGTCACCACGGGCATCTTGGCCAGACGCTCGCGCGAGTCGCCGGCGGCGTAATAGATGGCCTTCTGGTCGGCGGGCATGGCCTTGACATACTCGGCGAGCGTGACCATCTTCTGCTCTTTGGCGCTGTAGAACAGCAGCAGATCGGCCAGCTCATCGGCCTTCATGCCGTAGCTCGAGTAGATCCCGTACTTAAGACCGCGCCCGAAGTTCTCGAAGAACTTCTCATAGGCCTCGCGATCGTTGTCGCGCATATCCTCAAGCTCTGCGGTGATCTTTTTCTCGATGCGCTTGGAGATAGCCTTGAGCTGGCGGTTCTGTTGCAGCGTCTCGCGCGAGATGTTGAGCGTGACGTCAGCGGAATCAACCACGCCGCGCACGAAGTTGTAGTAGTCAGGCAGAAGATCGGCGCACTTTTCCATGATCAGTACGTTGGAGCTGTAGAGTGCCAGGCCCTTCTCGTAGTCTTTGCTGTACAGATCGAACGGCGCACGACCGGGAACGAACAGCAGCGCATCGTACTCGAGCGAGCCCTCGGCATGGAACGAGATGGTGCGCGCCGGATCCTCATACTCGTGGAAGGTGGTCTTGAAGAACTCGTTGTAGTCCTTCTGCTCCACATCCGACTTGCGCTTCTTCCAGATGGGCGTCATAGAGTTGATGGTCTCGAGCTCGGTATAGTCCTCGTACTCGGGCGTGTAGTCGTCGCCGGCATCTTCGGGCTTGGGCTTCTGGCGGCTCTTGGTGACGAGCATCTGGATGGGATAGCGCACATAGTTGCTGTACTGCTTGATGAGGCTCTTGAGCTTCCACTCGGAGAGGTACGAATCGAAGTCCTCGCCTTCCTCGCCGCTCTCGTTATCGCGCAGGGTGAGGATGATGTCGGTACCATGCTCATCGCGCTCGCCGGCCTCGATCGTGTAGCCCTCGAGGCCATCCGATTCCCACACGTGCGCTTCGTCCTCGCCAAAGGCGCGGCTTATCACCTTGACATGCTTGGCGACCATGAACGCGGAGTAAAAACCAACGCCGAACTGGCCGATGATATCAACGTCGGTGCCCTGCTGCTCGGCATTCTCGGTCTTGAATTCCTCGGAACCGGAGTGGGCGATGGTGCCCAGATTCTTCTCGAGCTCGGCCTCGGTCATGCCGATACCGTTGTCGGAAATGGTGATGGTGCGTGCGTCCTTGTCAAACGCGACACGGATGCCCAGGTTCTCCTGATCGAGATCGATCGACGCATCGGAGAGGCTCTTGAAGTTGAGCTTGTCGACGGCGTCCGATGCATTGGAGATCAGCTCACGCAAAAAGATCTCTTTGTTGGTGTAGATCGAGTTGATCATAAGGTCGAGCAGCTTTTTGCTCTCTGTTTTGAATTTACGCATGCATGCGTCCTTCCGGTTGCCCTTGCCTGTAAAACGCCCCGGAACCCGAGGCGTTTTACAGACCTGCTACATTGAGACTTAGATTTTATAACCCAATGCCGCGCATATATACAACCTAAAAGGCTTTTTCACCGTTTTACGGCAGCGAGCGCTGTAAGCACGGAGAATGCCGGGCGGGCGCTATATGAGCTTTGCCATCCAGGCATGAGGCTGCCCCTCGTCCTCGTAGTCGACAGGGGCGATCTGCTCGTAGCCCTGCGCTGCATAGAGTCCCAAAACGTACTCCTGCGCATGGAGCTTTACGAGCTTGGCACCCGCCTCCTTTGCCGCAGCATCGCTCGCTTCGACGATCCTATTTGCAAGCCCACGACGACGATACGAAGGAAGCACGGCGACGCGCCCCAAAAGATACGTTGCCTCGGGCGTCGCTCGTGCGTCGAGCTCGCAGGTAGGAGATTGCGGCGATGCCGGAGCCAAGGCACGTTCGAGCTGCTCGGGAAAGACGCGCGCGCATCCCGCCAGCTCGCCGCCCACGTACAGCGTCACGTGCAGACAGCGCGCATCTTCATCGATGGCATCGAACTCGTCCTCGTAGCCCTGCTCATCCATAAAGACCGCGCGACGCACGCGAGCCGCATCCTCAAAGCATCCCGTCTTGATCTGAATATCCATGGTTGGGGCTCCCCGCCTTCTCTCATCAACTGGCACATGCCCTATCATACGGAGGTATCGCACGCGAGCAATACGGGCATCGCCGAAAGGAACACATGGTCAAGGGCATCGGCATCGATATGGTCTCCATCACGGAGATGCAGGGGTTCATCGAAGGGTTCTCTACCGATATGCCGTGCTCCTGTGCCTTCGTGCGTCACACCTTTACGCCCGCCGAGATCGCCGAAGCGCGCACGCGGCACAACGTGGCCTCGTATTTCGCCGGGCGCTTCGCGGTCAAGAAAGCCGTCTTCAAGGCCCTGGCGCATCTCACGCCCGCGGGCTTCGGGCTCACGTGTGTGGAGACGCTCGCCGATGCCAACGGACGGCCCTGCGTCAGTTACGACGCCGAAGCGTTCGCACCCCTGCTGCAGGCAGCAGGCGTCACCAACCTTCAGGTATCCATCACCAACGAGCATGATTACGCCGTCGCGATAGCCATCGCAGAGTAGCCGCCACCGCTAATAAAAGCCCTATCCCATAATGGGAAGGTCTTGTGCGGGGAACGTCACCGTGATCGTGGTGCCCTCGCCCACCGCGCTCTCCACATCGATCGTGGCGCCATGGAAGAGCGCCGCATGCTTGACGATGGCAAGACCGAGCCCCGTTCCGCCACGCGCCTTGGAGCGGCTCTTGTCCACGCGGTAAAAGCGCTCGAAAATCTTCCCCTGTTCTTCGGGAGCGATGCCGATCCCCGTATCGCTCACGCGAATAAACGGCAAGCCTTCCCCGTTCGCCCCACACGCCAACGTGACGCTTCCGCCCTCACGGTTATAGCGGATAGCGTTACTCGCAAGGTTAAAGGTGAGCTCATCGAGCAGGCGCGGTACACCCACCACCATCGCGGGCTCTGCGCGCATCTCGATTTTCACCTTGGCAGCCCCTGCCACCTGGGCCAAGCGCACGAGCACCGAATCGAGCATCCGCGGAATGTCCACCGGCTCGCTCATACCCAACACACCCGGTGCCGTTCCCGAATCGGAATGCTCCGCCTCGTCCAAGTTGGAGAGCGTGAGAATGTCGTTGACCAGCGCGGTGAGACGTCCCGCCTCGCTATAGATACGCCCGCCGAAATCGTGCAGATCATCCTCGTTTGCCACCATGCCGTTAGCGATAAGCTCGGCATAGCCCGAAACCGTGGTAAGCGGCGTCTTGAGCTCGTGCGTGATATTGGCCGTGAACTCGCGGCGCATGCGATCGTTATCGGCAAGGACGCGCATCTGGCGCTTAAGCTCCTGGCGCTGGCTCTCTATACGATCGAGCATGGGAATCATCTCGGCGTAGGCATTCTGCGCGCTGCGGCGGGGGTGATCGAGGTCCACATCGCGCAAAGGGGCGATGATGGCAAGCGACTCGCGCTTGGCGGCGATGAACGAGAGCACGGCAGCTACGGCAGCGACAAGCGCCAACGGCCCCACCAGTGAAAGCAGGATGGCAGAGAAACCGGCTTGCGCTTGCGCAAGGCGCACCACCGAGCCGTCTTCGAGCAACACGGCACGGTAGATCATGACCTCGTCCAAGGTTGAGCTCGAACGCTCACTCGAGCCGACACCGATCTTAAAGGCCTCTTTTATCTCGGGACGATTCTTATGGTTGGGAAGCAGCGACGGCGAGGCCTCGCTGTCGTAGGCAACCGAGCCGTCGTGATTCACCAGCGTGATACGTATGCCATCGCGCTTAAAACGACGGAGCATCGCCGTATCGTCCTCCGTGCCGTTAAGCGCGGAGGCTACGATGTCGCATTCGTTTTCCAACTCATTGCGCGTGGAATCGGCCAACGTGTTTTGGATGAACGCGGCGCCCGCCACGGTAAACGCCACGATGAGCACCATGGCGATGCCGAACACCGTTGCAAACACACGGTTGCTGAGCGATCGACGCCCCTTCATGCGATGCTCGCCCGCCCGCTATTCGCTACGGTCCGCAAAGCGATACCCAACACCGCGTACCGTCTCGATGACGCTCGCGAACTCGCCCAGTTTCTGGCGCAGCGTCTGCACGTGCACATCGACGGTACGACTACCGCCATCGAAATCCCAGCCCCACACGCTCCGCAGCAACGCCTCGCGACTGAACACCACGCCGGGTTTGCGCATGAGGTACTCGAGCAGGTCGAACTCGCGCAAAGTGAGCTTGACTTCCTGTCCGTCGATCGTCACCTCACGATGGCTGGGAGACAGGCGGATACCGTTGACGAAAAGGACATCGGAGGCTTTCTTGACCATACCGCCACGACGCAGCAAGGCACGGCAACGACTCGTAAGCTCCATGAGGGAGAATGGCTTGGTGAGGTAATCGTCCGCTCCCCCATCGAGCGCAATCACTTTGTCGAGCTCGGTATCTTTGGCGGTGAGCATCATGATGGGCACCGTTGCCGTCTCATGATCGGCGCGCAGACGGCGCATGATCTCGAGGCCATCGGTATCGGGAAGCATGATGTCGAGCAGCACCGCATCGGGAACACGGCGCGCGACGGCGGCTTTGAACTCGCTATCGCAGCTGAAGCCCTCCGCCTCTATACCCTGTTGATGCAGCGCGTAGAGCGTGAGCCCACGGATGTTGTCATCGTCCTCGACGTAGTAGATCATGCTTTGCCACCTTCTGAGGAGCCCGTTTAGGAACAACCATACCACGCACCCGCGCGCGGTCCCGCCAAACGAGCCTCCGTATCGTATATCAGCCGAAACGCCCGGTCAGGTAATCCGCCGTGCGTGAATCCTTAGGGCTCTTGAACAATTGCGTCGTGGGCGCATGCTCCACCAGCTCACCCAACAAGAAAAACGCCACCGAATCGGAGATGCGGCTCGCCTGCTGCATGTTGTGCGTGACCACCACGAGCGTGTAGTTCTTCTTGAGTTCCATGGCGAGCTGCTCGATGACGAGGGTCGAGACCGGATCGAGCGCCGAAGTCGGCTCGTCCATCAGCAGCACATCGGGCTTCACCGCGAGTGCGCGAGCAATGCACATACGCTGCTGCTGGCCACCCGAAAGACCCAAGCCCGAAGCTTTAAGCTTGTCCTTCACCTCATCCCACAGGGCGGCACGCGTAAGCGACTCCTCAACGATGTCATCGAGCTCCGAGCGCGACCTGATGCCCAGCCCGCGCGGACCGTAGGCGACGTTGTCGTAGATGCTCATCGGGAACGGATTGGGGCGTTGGAACACCATGCCCACACGTTTGCGCAGGTGCGTAAGGTTGTAATTCTGATAAATATCCTCGCCATCGAGCGTGATCTTGCCATCGATGCGGCACTCCTTCACGTAATCGTTCATGCGATTGAGACAGCGCAGCAACGTGGACTTGCCGCAACCGGAAGGGCCGATGAACGAGGTTATCTGACGATCGCAGATGTCGATACTCACGTCCTTGAGTGCGTGATGGTCGCCGTAGAACAGGTCGAGATGCTCCACGCCCATGCGTACCGGCGTCACGACCCCCGCTTCCTGCTCCGTTGCGGAAAGCCCGATCTCACGCGCATGCGCCTCGGCGGCAGCTTGCGCTATCTGACGTTCGGCTTCTGGGGACAGCGTATCTTCCATGCTGGCAAACCTCCGTGTGGTTTCATCGTTTGCGCGCACGCGCTTGATTCAAGTGCATTAGACGGCGTAACCGATAATACGAAGGGCGCTTCAGGCGCACGAAAGGCGCATGTCAAGAATCAGTAAAGTCGCACCATACTGACCCGAACCACACCGTCCTACTCGGCAGGCAACGTGATGGTAAAGACCGTATGCTCGGGCGTCGAGGTGCACGAAATCCGTCCTCCGTGCGCGTTCACGATCTCCTTGGCAATCGCCAAACCCAGACCGGCACCACCATGGTTGGTGGCGCGCGCCGCATCAAGTCGATAGAACTTCTCGAAGATCACCTTGAGCTTGGCCTCGGGAATCGGATCGCCCTGGTTTTCGAAGGTGACCTCGACCGCGTCCTCCACGCGATGCGCATGTACACGAATGGTGGAACCCTCATAGCTATAGGCGACGGCGTTTTTCATCACGTTATTGAATACGCGCGCCATCTTGTCGCCATCCACCAGAACCGTAAGCCCCGGCTCGGCATCCACCTCGGCCTCCTTATGCTGCTCGGCAAGGATGGGATAGAACTCATCGGCCACCTGTGCCAGCAAAAGACTCATATCGAGATAGCCCCGCGTGAGCACGATATCGTGAAAATCAAACCGCGTGATATCGAAGAACTCTTCGATAAGCGCATCCAAGCGACGGGCTTTCTCGAGTGCCACGCCGCAAAAACGCTCACGCTGTTCAAGAGGCAAGTCGGGTGCCTCATACAGGAGCGAAAGATATCCCACCACGCTCGCAAGCGGGGTCTTGAGGTCATGGGCCAAATACGTCACCAGATCGTCCTTGCGCTTGCTCTCGTTGAGCAACGCCTGCGAGGCCGTCCGCTCCTGTTCGCGCACCCGGTTAAGTGCGGCCTCGACCTCGAGAAAATCGCCATCGAGCCCCGACCAGTCGTTAGGATGCTCGATAAGACGATCGATCACATGCTGCGCGATGGCGTTATCGGCCCGCGCCTCACCGCGCTCAAGACCGTAGTAATACATGGACCGGCCTGCGAAAAAGGCCGCGCACACGGTGACCGCGACGAGGAAGCCGCAGAAGCTGAAGAAGTAATCGATGCCGAAAAAGATGGGGCCGTCGACGCTGCAGGCGATCGCTATACCCAAGAGCGCTATCGTAAGCCAAGCGGCGCCGCCCAAAATAACGCAACGGCGCACGTTGACAAAGCGATCGCACACCAAAAAGCCCACGAGGAGCAGCGCCAGGAACAGCACGATATCCTCAAGACCCACCAGCACGAACAGCAGCGAAAAGAGGAGGACGATGGCGAGCGTTCGGTTATCGAGGAAGGATCTGAGGCGGTCGAACACCTCGTCCACGTGCCCGTAATCTTCCACCGAGGCCTTTTCGGCCGTCTGACCCTTGATCTCGATCGGACGCTTTTGTATCTCGTTCATGCCTTTACCCCTCGATGGTGTAGCCCACGCCCCAGATGTTCTTGATGAAGCGCGGGTGCTGGGCATCGTCGCCGATCTTCTCGCGCAAATGCCTGATGTGCACCATCACCGTGTTGTTGGATGCCGGCATGAACTCCTCGTTCCATACCGCGTGGAACAGGTCCTCCACGGGCACCACCGCCCCCTTGTTCTCGGCAAGGTAAAGCAAAATGGAGTATTCCAACGGCGTGCAACGCACTTGCTTGCCATCGACCGTCACGCTGCGGGCCTTTTTGTTGATCTCGAGCCCATCGATCGAGATGGTATCGGGCTCTTCGGACAAGCCGCGCGATCCGTAACTGGTATAGCGTCTGAGCTGGGCCTTCACACGCGCCACCAACTCAAGCGGACGGAAAGGCTTTACCACGTAATCGTCCGCACCCTTTGCCAAACCCTCGATTTTATCGGTCTGCGAATCGCGCGCCGTAAGCATGATCACCGGATACGTATGGGAGGCGCGAATGGTGCGCAGCAGCTCAAAGCCATCCACATCGGGAAGCATGATGTCCAGTATCGCCAAATCAAAGGGACGCTCTATGATGAGGCGCGAGGCATCGGCCCCGTTATAGGCGATCGTGACCTCGTAGCCTTCTTTGGTGAGATAGATCCCCACCAGATCAGCGATAGCCCGTTCGTCGTCGACGACCAAAATACTTGTCTCACTCACAGCCAGATCTCCTCTCCTTGGCCCCATTATGCCAAGCAAGGGACAATGGCACTCCGTTTCGCGAAGAAAGCGCAACAGATTAAGGGCGCCTTAAGGCCACCTTACAGCTTGCTATAATGTGCGCGTTGCAATCGAGCCCGCATCGCACCGTGCAGAAAGGCGCGTCTCATGACCATATCTCCGCTGGCAAGCGCGTCGGCCACGCGCGATCTGTTGGAAGAATTCGGCTTGGCCACTAAACATCGCCTGGGCCAGAACTTCCTCATCGACAATCACGTGATCGAACGCATCTGCGAACTTGCCGAACTTGACGGCTCGGAGCGCGTGCTCGAGGTGGGCCCCGGCATCGGGACGCTCACGCTTGCGCTGTTGCAGGAGGCCGCACAGGTGGTGTCCATCGAAGCCGACCCCGAGCTCGAACCCGTGCTCGACGCCCACGCTTCCGACTACGACAACTTCGCCTATCTTATGGGCGACGCTCTCAAAGTGAAACCCGAGCTCATCGTGCAGGCAGCGGGAGGAGAACCCCGTGTATTCGTGGCCAATCTGCCCTATAACGTTGCCGCCACTATCATCCTGCAGTTTTTCGAGACGATGCCCGCCCTCACGCGCGCCGTGGTAATGGTGCAAAAAGAGGTAGCCGATCGCATCGCGGCCGTACCGGGCAACAAGACCTACGGAGGCTACACCGCAAAGCTCGGTCTCTACGGTGAGGTTACGGGGCGTTTCGAGGTGCTGCCCCGCTGCTTTATGCCCGCACCGCATGTGGATTCCGCCGTGGTACGCATCGACCGCGTCGAAGGCAAGGCGCAGGGCCTGGATCCCCACGAGGTCGCGCGCGTCATCGATGCCGCCTTCGCCCAGCGCCGCAAGACCATCCGCAACTCCATGGGATCGAACGGCTTTGCCAAAGATGCACTCGATGCCGCCTTTACCCAAGCCGGCATCGCGCCCACCACGCGCGCCGAAACGCTTGGTGTCTCAGATTTCGTGACCCTGACGAAAGCCCTCAACGATGTTCGATAGCTCCAACCCCGTTGCCTTTCAAAAAAAGAAGAAGCACGTGACCGTGCCCGAACCATGGGCACCGCTCTGTGACACGCACGGGCACTTGCTATGCTTTTGGAACGCCGAGCCCAAAGACGTCCTCGCCCGCGCCGCACGAGCCGGGGTGGAACGCCTCGTGACGCTCATCGATCCCATCGGCGACGACATGAGCATCAGTGCCTACCAGGCATGGCTCGACCGACTTCTGAGCGAGGCTTCTGAGATAGAGATCCCCCAGGTAACCTATCTCGCCGGCGTGCACCCCTATGGCGCCGCCAGCTATACCGACGAGATCCATGCTCAAATAGAGCGGGCTCTCGACGACCCGCGCTGTGCGGGCATAGGCGAGATCGGCCTCGATTACCACTTCGATGCCGATGAAGGTACGGATCCCGCCTCACACGAGATACAGATCGACTGCTTCACGCGGCAGCTTGAGCTCGCCTGCCGTCGCAACGTTCCGGTGGAGCTGCACCTGCGACACGAAGCGGATGACGAAACACGCACCTCGCACGCCGATGCCTACAATGCGCTGCGCTCGGTGGGCATCCCACAGGCCGGGTGCGTATTGCACTGTTTTGGCGAGGATGTTGCCTGTATGCAGCGCTTTGTCGATCTTGGCTGCCATATAGCCTACGGCGGCGCCGCCACCTTCAAGCGTAACGACGAGGTGCGCGAGGCCTTCGCCGCAACACCGCTCGATCGTATTCTGTTTGAGACGGACTGCCCCTACATGGCACCCGAGCCCATCCGCGGCCTCGAGTGCGAGCCCGCTATGATCGGCATCACCGCGCAGACGCTCATATGCGACCGCGTTGACCGTACCGGCGAGGACGCAGCAACGATCGCCCGCGCTGCCTGGGAAAACGCCGAACGCCTCTTCTTTCAGGGCCGCTAACTGCAGAACCGTTAACCTGTTTGCGCCCTACTGGGATTCCGTTTGCGCCTGAGCTTCGACCAGTTCCGGATCGGTGGCGTAGGTGACATGTGCCGCAGTGGTATCGCGGCCCTGCACCAAGCGGATCAACGAATCGAATTTGACCATGGCCCATTCGAGCGGGTTGGGCGCCGCCACATCGCGGTCGGCGACTAGGTCGTAGGAGCCTAGATCCACGCCATCCTGCGCGAGGCTTACCGTGCCCACCTTGTCGCCCTCATGCACGTTGCCGCTTATATCGTCGTAGGCAAACGAGGCCTCGACCGTTCCCTTTGCGGCAAACACATGGAGCGTCTGCGCGGCGTCCGCAAGCGTGACGTCGATGGTCTTATCGGTCCATGACCTGTTGGGGATACGCGCGATCAAGATCTTTCCATCGGCGCAGGTGCGCTTACTCGAAACCGGCGCTATATCCATGGAGTTGGAGCTGAACCACGCTGCCAAGGCGGCGGTATCGGTATAGCGCTGCTCATCATTGCTCGAATGTAGCACCACCATGTAGATTTCCTCGCCATCGATGGTGTAGGCGCTCACAAAGCAATAACCCGCGTCATCGGTGGTCCCCGTCTTCCCGCCGATGTTGCCGTCCTTGCCCAAAAGCTCATTGTGCATCGTCATCTCGTAGGCGCGCTCGGTGCCGTCGGCGCTCGTCACAGTGATATTGGACGCGCTGTCGCCCACGATGGCTCGGAACGCATCGTTTTCCATGGCGTGCGCGTACATGGAGATCACGTCGCGCGCGGTGGAATGCAGATCACCCGCCCACTGATCGGTATCGAGGCCATGGGGATTGGTGAAGACCGTATCTTGTAGGCCGAGTGCGGATGCCGTCTCGTTCATTTTCGCGACGAAAGTTGCCAAGGGATCAGCCGATGAAGGGTCAATCTTGGCTCCCACATACTTGGCGAGCGCCATAGCGGCATCGTTGCCCGAGGGAATCATGAGGCCACGAAGCGCTTGCTCTACCGTAAGGGTGTCGCCTTCCTTGAGATCGGCGCTAGAGCCTCCCACTTCGGCAGATTCCTTATCGACCGTGAGCGTCTCGCTCAGATCGCTCACGTTATCGAGCGTGACGATAGCCGTCATGACCTTGGTGATACTCGCGATCTTCACCGGAGCGTCGATATTGCGCTCGTAATAGGACGTTCCGTCCTTTCCCATGACAAGCGCGCTCGTCGCGGTGATGTCGGGCAGGTTCTCAGCGCTGAGCGCGCGCTCGTCCGCTGTCTTCCCGCAAACGATATCGCTGGTAAGAACCTCGGCATAAGCCGTCTGAGGCAATACAGCCGAAGTGACCGTGGACCCGAGCATCAGGGCGGCAACCAGCGTGCAGGCAGGACGCAGGGAACGAGCACGGAGTGGCATGGAACACCGCTTTCTCATAGGAGGGAATCTGAGGATTGAATTGCACGCACCGGGCCTGCAATTAGAACGAGATCGTATCACTGATCAGCGCCCTTCGATAGGATCGGCGACACAACCGAATGGCATACCGCCTCTTCGCACCGAAAAAGCCCCGCCTTTCGCTCGGAAAGACGGGGCCTAAGCGCGCACTCAAGCTGTGCGCAACCGAGTCAAGCGATATTTAGAACGTGACCGGGGTGTCGTTGTAGACGCACTCGAGCAGCTGCTCCATCTCCTCCTGCGTCGGCTGGC
>CAVGWH010000066.1:0-28644 GCA_963633065.1 Oribacterium sp. | reverse complement strand
GGTCTCGACCATGTGCACGGGAATGCGGATGGTGCGAGCCTGGTCGGCGATAGCGCGCGTGATGGCCTGACGGATCCACCACGTGGCATACGTAGAGAATTTGAAGCCCTTTTCGTAGTCGAACTTCTCAACCGCGCGGATAAGACCGAGGTTTCCCTCCTGGATCAGATCCAAGAAGAGCATGCCGCGCCCCACGTACCGTTTTGCGATGGAAACGACCAGACGAAGATTAGCGCTGATGAGCGCTTGCTTGGCCTCAAGACCGACGTTCTCGACACGCGTAAGTCGACGGATCTCAGCACGGGTAAGCTCAAGCTCACCAGCCTCATTGGCCTCGAGTTTCTCGGTTGCCTGAAGACCGGCCTCGATCTTCATGGCGAGGTCGACCTCTTCGGAAGCAGTCAAAAGATCGACCTTACCGATCTCCTTGAGATACATGCGAACCGGATCGCCCGTGAGCATAACCGTGGATGCATCGATACCGCGTACGCGCGAACGGCTACGCGAGGTGCGCACCGTACGCTTCTTCTTGGAGCGGGTGGAGCCCATCTCGGCGTCGGCATTCTTGGCGAGCTTGATATCGTGATCGTCGCCGCCCTCGCCGTCCACGTCATCGTCATCGGCACCGAACGTATCGTCATCATCGACATCGAGCGCAGTGTCATCCTCGCTCGCCGATATGATCTCGATTCCGTTGTTGCGCAACGCGTTATAAACGGAAGTTAGCTCTGCATCGGTGACCTCGATATTCTTGAGGGCAACCTGGATCTCGTCCTCGGTAACCGAATGGCGCTTGGACCCCGCACCCATCAGCTTCTCAACGTAGGAATCAAGTGCGTTAGCCGTATTCTCGGTCTTTTTAGGCACAGAGTCTCCCTTCATAGCTCACAGGACTCACAACATTACCACACATCTATACCCCTACACTAAGATCCCAAATCAAACAAATAGTTTCTATGGGTGCCTCGTTTAGTTTCCGCACCTGCTTCACTTTTTGGCACTTCCGTCCCTATTCAGACGAACCGCCCGTCTGAGCAAGCTGCCTAAACGGATCGGCAACGCCTTCGACAGCTTCTCTCAGCTCCCTCAGGCGCGCCGAATCCTGAGTGGTCTGCACGATAAGAGCGCGACGTCCCTCA
The DNA here is from genome assembly GCA_963633065.1 of Oribacterium sp. Lineage (GTDB taxonomy): Bacteria > Actinomycetota > Coriobacteriia > Coriobacteriales > Coriobacteriaceae > Collinsella. The sequence continues at coordinate 27,505 of CAVGWH010000066.1, read as the reverse complement.
GCATCGAGCGTCCGATCGCTCCGAAGCCTGGACTGAGCCTTTTGCATACGTCGACGCAAGGTATACAGCTCAAGCGTGTCGAGCAAGAAGGCGATGTTCGTCTCGGTAGGATGCGCGCTGGTGCTATCGATCGTACCGGCCGACACCAGTACCGGCGCCTCAGGGCACACCGCGCGCGCCGCATCCATCGCCTCAGCGGGCGTTGTCCCCTCGGGAGTGACGAGCACCGCCCATGCGATGGCTTCGTTACGCGCATCGACCCAATCGATGCCACCGATACGCTCCGCAAACGCACGAAAGTCATCGGGATAATTGGTGAGAAGCGTCAACAGCTCGCGCTCTCCGGCAAGAGCTCGTCGCTCCGCATCGGTAAGAACCACCGATGCGGATGGCGCGGACTCCTCCGATACCTCATCGACAGCCGATGGCTGCGCGTCATATGCATCGAGGGGAACGTAATCGTACGGCTCTTCTTCCTCGGGAACACCTGCGCCCGACGGACGCGTCGTCGGGGCGGTGGCCCCGGATGCCCAAACGCTATCGGACGGCGTGGCGCCGTTAGCCTGCGCGCGCTCGCGCGCCCGTTCGCGTTCGCGCTCGCGGTCTTCGCGCTTGGCGACCTCGCGGAAAACGCGCTGGGAGCTGTCGCGCACCGACGAGACATCAAGGGACAGACGATCGGCGATCTGAATGAAATAGTTCTCGAGCATATAGCTCTGGCGCAAGGGATATATGAGCTCTAGCGCGTCTTCGAGTGCCTTGGTCCTGCCACCCGGCGTTGAGATATCGCTTGTTTCCTCCAGCGACCTGAAAACGAAATCCATCAACGGTTCGGCGGCGTCGATCCTCTCACGAAGGGCATCCCCACCATGCGCCGTTATGAACTCCATGGGGTCGTTCCCATCGGGCAGCACAACGCAACGCAGATCCATGGCATCTTGTTCGATGAACTGCACGGCGCGGCGAGCGGCCTTCTGCCCAGCCGCATCGCCATCGAACATGTAGACGATGCGCTTTGCGAAACGAGTGAGCGTTTTGACATGATGCTCGGTAAGCGCCGTGCCCAAGGTCGCGACGACGTTTTTTATCCCCGCCTCCCAGCAAGCGATGCAGTCGGTATAGCCCTCGACGACGATAGCCGTCTGCTCGGCGACGATAAACTCCTTCGCCCAGTTGAAACCATAGAGGTTTCGCTTCTTGTGGAACACGCTCGTCTCGGCGGTGTTGAGGTATTTCGGCTGACCGTCACCCATAATGCGCCCACCGAAAGCGATGGCATGGCCCTGCTCATCGAAAATGGGGAACATCACACGATCATAGAAGCGGTCAGCGGCCTGGCCCCTACCACGACTCACGGCGACATTGGCATCTACCATTTCTTGCAGGGTGAATCCTTTAGAGGCGAGATGCGATACCAGGGCGTTCCGTCCGGGGGCAAATCCGAGCGAATAGCGCTTGCAGACAGCGCCGCCCATACCCCGCGATGCGAAATACTCACGCGGGCGCGAATCGTGTCCACGCATGAGCATCGTATGGTAAAACGTCGCGGTCTCGGCACAGACATCCATAATGCGCGAACGCTTGGTCCCGCGCTCGCGTTTAGCGTTGAAATCATCATGGATCTCGATACTCGCCCGGTCGGCAAGATAGCGGATCGACTCGGGAAATGAGAGGTTCTCGCGCTTCATGATGTACTTGAAAACGTCTCCGCCCTCGTTACAGCCGAAGCAATACCACACCTGCGTTGCGGGAATGATGTGAAACGACGGGGTCTTTTCACCATGAAACGGGCAGCATCCCCAAAACTCGTGTCCACGCGGTTTGAGTTCGACCGTCTCCTGTACGATGGAAACCAGATCGGATGCAGCGCGCACGCGGTCTTTGTCCTCTTCGGTGATCATATGATGCTCACCCCCTTCGAACCGAAATCATCGACAGCGTCTTGGATATTGCCTAAAACGGTACGGATCAACTCTTCCCGATCGGAAAAAACACGCGGCTCGCGCAGACGACGCCCGAAAGCAAGAGCGACCTCGGAACCGTACAGGTCTCCGGAAAACCCTATAAGATTGGCCTCGAGATGAGCCGATTTCTCGCTATCGGCAAACATCGGCGGAACACCGACGTTGACAGCCGCCGGATAGACCGAACCTGCCGCCAGCACCAAACCGGAATAAACGCCATCCGCGGGCATTTGCACCGACTGATCGACCTCGATATTGGCCGTTGGAAATCCCATACTCGACCCCTCGTGCCTACCGTGCGCAACACGGCCGCGCACCATATAACGTCGTCCCAACATGGAAGCGGCCGTCTCGACTTGGCCTTTTTCAAGTGTGGAACGGATACGCGTCGCGCTAACCGTCGAGCCGTCGGCCTGCACCAGGTCGTGTCCATAGACTTCGATGGCATAACGGCGTGCCCAGGCACTGATATCCGAAACCGTCGAGCTTCCACCTCGCCCCAGGCGAAAATCGTTCCCCACATGGATGGAAGCGATATCGAGTGAGGGCGAAAGCACCTCTTCGAAGAAATGCACATGATCCATGGCGGCAACCTGCTGGGTAAAGGGGACGACGAAAACGCCGTCCGCCCCGCTCGCCGCAAGAAGGTTCAGACGATCGGACGTGGAGGTCAGACGAAGCGCCGGCCTAGGGCCAACGACATTATCGGGGTCGGGATCGAACGTGACCACGACGCATGCAGCATCTCGCGATCGAGCATCCTCGACCGCACAGCGCACCAGCTCGCGATGCCCCACATGAAACCCATCGAACGCCCCGATGACGATAGATGCCTTAACGGGAGCCTCAAACGAGAGCGCGGAGCGTTCATTAAAGAGCAGAAAATCGCTGCGAAGCTCATCTACATCCGGCATCATAGGCTAACCCCGGTGATTCCTTGAGGAAACACGTCGGTCATCGTGATGGCATGGGCGTCACGCCGTGCGAGCGCGCGCAGTTCGCCCCCAATGACCAAAGCCAAACGTTCGCCCTCGCACGCATGCGCCGCCACCGAAGGAGCGAGCTTTCTTCCGCATAAGATATCGTCAAGATAGCGAGATTCGAGTTGCACGGGTTCAAGCCCCAACGCGCGCACGGGGTCGAGCGCGGACTCACGCGCACGCGCCGCCGACACCTCGTCGAGCGCGATGCACGATGCAAGCGAGATGTCGCCCGAAGCGGTACGACGCAGCGCTGACAGGTGCGCTGCACTGCCGATGGCGCGACCGAGATCGCGCGCGAGCGCTCTGATATACGTGCCTTTGCTCACACGAAAGGCAACCGTCCAAACCGGCTCTGCCTCCGTCCCCGTAACGGCGATAAGTTCAGCCTGCAATACCTCGATAGGACGGGGATCGAGCTGCACCTCGTTACCGGCACGCGCGCTTTTATAGGCACGCACGCCGTTAACGGAGATCGCCGAGAACGCAGGTGGGACCTGCATCTGCTTGCCAATGCACCGCACCAACGCTCCGCGTGCAAAATCGGGATCTCTCGCTTCGGCGGGCACCGAAACAGCTCGGGTAACCTCGCCCTCGGCATCGTCGGTGTTGGTCTCGGACCCCAGCGCGATATCGGCGACATAGCTCTTGGTATCGAGCGTCAGCATCCCCAATAGGCGCGTCGCCTGCCCGATACCGATGAGCATGACCCCCGAGGCCAAGGGGTCGAGCGTACCTGCATGTCCCACGCGCCGCTCCTCCACAGAGCGCCTCACGCGCGCCACCACATCGTGTGATGTGCAGCCGACAGGCTTATCGACCGCCATGATCATATTGAGCTGAGAAGGTCCTCGTTTAGCCATGGAACCCCATCTGTTAGATTGTGAAAACAAAATCGCGCTCGACATAACCCGATAGGACACATCGACGCGAAAGATGCACTAGAGTTCAACCCGAACCTTTAGGGGGTCCTCCCCCACAAGGTCGGCAAGAAGCGGAAGCGCAACGCGCAGGGTCTCGAAAATAGACCCCTTATAGGTGAACCCGGCAGCAGCCGCATGCCCGCCGCCTTTGAAGCGCGAAGCAATACCCGAAACATCATGCGGTCCCTTGCTACGGAGATTCCCTCGCACGCAGCCGCCGGTTTCGGTTTCCTTGAGAAAAAGACAGACCTCGACACCCATGACGGCGCGCACGACATCGACCAATCCGTCGCACTCATCCGAAGATACGCCGCACTGGGCGAGATCGGATGCAAAGGCGTAGCTGTACGCGACCCGACCGTTAGCCACCGTTCGAATACGCCCCATCACGATGGACTCAAGGTGCAGGTACTCAACGCGCTGGCTCTGATAAACCTCGAGGGCGATCCGCGCCGGGTCGGCACCGTGGCCGACCAAGGAAGCGGCCGCACGAAACGCCGCGGGGTTAGCATTTTGGTACTGGAAACGCCCTGTATCGGTGACCAGCCCGCACATAAGATCGGTGGCGATGCTCGGCGTGATGGAGATGCTCGCAAACGAAAGGAACTCCTGGATGATAACCGCGCATGCAGCCGCCGTGGTCTTCCTTACCGAAACCTCAGCGAACTCGTTTCGAGACGGGTGATGATCGAACGTCGCCACATGTGCGGAGCGCGCGACGACATCGGCGGCATCGGCCAAGCGGTCGAGTACCGGCACATCGACCGAGATGAAGAGGTCTGGGTTGCCTGTATAACGCGCCGCCGGAACAAGGTCTTCCGAATGTTCCAAAAAGCGATAGATACGCGGCACGGGCGCATCGTCCGCCAAAAGAAGGTCGATGCGCTTGAGAGGGAAATGCGCCCGAAGCGCACAACCCAGACCCAAAACGGAGCCCAAGGCATCACCATCAGGGGACGTGTGTCCCGCGATGGCGATAACGGACGCATCCTGGATCTGATCCAGGATGCGTTTAAATCCGCTGACGAGCTCCGGTGAAACCAACTCGACGTCGCTATTCATGAACAGCATCTCCCATTGACGAACCCAGCTCTACGCTTCCTCAGGGAAAACGTCAGTTGAGGGAATCGACCCATCAGTGGTAATAGGATAACCCTCTTCATCCTTTTCAACGGCAAGGGTGGCTGGGACGTTTTCGAGAGCGCGACCGATTCGCTCCGCCTCATCGGTGGAGCGATCGATACGGAAATCGAGCGCAGGGGTAACACGCCAATCGAGACTGCGGGCCAAAATACTGCGAATGCGACCCTTGGCGGCATCGAGCGCCCCCAGAACCTCATCGTAGCGATTACCGTCGCACGTGACGAAAACGCGAGCGTAGCTGCGGTCGACCGCGACATCGACCCCCGTGATGGTCACGAGGTCGAGACGGGGGTCGGCGATCTCGAACAAGAGGATGCTTGCGAGCTTCTCGCGCAGCTGTTCGCCCAATCGGCGCGTTGCCTGTGTCTGCTTCATTCTGAACCGCCTACTCGGTACGCGCGACCTGATCGATACGATAGCCCTCGATCTGGTCGCCGGGCTTGATGTCCTGGAAGTTCTCGAGGCCGATGCCGCCCTCGGAACCGGACTTGAGGCTCTTGACCTCGTCCTTGTAGTGGCGCATAGACGCGATCTTGCCGTTGTAAACCACGATACCGTCGCGCACCAGGCGTACGGAGTCGGTAGCGGCGATCTCGCCCTCTTCGATACGGACGCCGGCGGCGATACCGACTTTGGGGACCTTGAACGTATCAAGAACGGCGGCGACACCTGTGGAGACCTCGACCTCGGTGGGCTTAAGCATGCCGATACGCGCCGCATCGAGATCCTCAAGCGCCTTGTAGATAACGTCGTAGCAACGGATCTCGACGCCCTGATGCTCGGCAGCGGAACGCGCCTTGCCGTCGGGACGCACACCGAAGCCGATGATGATGGCGTTGGAGGCGTCGGCGAGCACGACGTCGGTCTCGTTGATGGCACCGACGGCCGCATGGATGGTGTTGATGCGGACCTCGGACTGATCCATCTTGTCGAGCGAATCCTGAAGCGCCTCGATGGAACCCTGGACATCGGCCTTGATGATGAGGTTGAGCTCTTTGATCTCGGCATCGGCGATGGTATCGAAAAGGTTCTCAAGCGTCACGTGCTTCACGCGGCTCTGCTCCTCGATACGCGCCTTGAGGGAACGCTGCTCGGCAAGCGTACGGGCGTCGCGGTCATCCTCGAAGACGCGGAACTCGTCACCGGCACCCGGAACACTCTGCAGGCCAAGGATCTCGACGGCATCGGAGGGACCCGCCTCGGTGACGGAGTTGCCCTTGGGGTCGAGCATGGCGCGCACACGGCCATAGGTAAGACCGGCGACGATGGTGTCGCCGACATGCAGCGTGCCGCGGGTCACGAGAACAGTGGCAACGGAGCCACGGCCCTTATCGAGCTTAGCCTCAAGGACGTTACCCGAAGCGAAGGTATCGGGGTTGGCCTTGAGCTCGAGCACGTCGGCCTGCAGAAGGACCGTCTCAAGAAGATCATCGATGCCGATCTTCTTCTTGGCGGAGATGTTGACGAACATGTTCTGTCCGCCCCACTCCTCGGGAATGATGCCGTACTCGGTGAGCTCCTGGCGCACCTTATCGGGATTCGCACCCGGTTTATCGATCTTGTTGACCGCGACAACGATAGGAACGCCGGCGGCCTTGGCATGGTTGATAGACTCGATGGTCTGGGGCATCACGCCGTCATCCGCAGCGACGATCAGAATGACGATGTCGGTAACCTTGGCACCGCGGGCACGCATGGCCGTGAAGGTGGCGTGACCGGGGGTATCGATGAAGGTGATCTTGCGATCGCCGATATTGACCTGCGAAGCACCGATGGCCTGGGTGATGCCGCCGGCCTCGCCCTCCGCAACGCCCGTGTGGCGGATCGCGTCGAGCAAGGAAGTCTTGCCGTGGTCGACATGGCCCATGACGGTGACAACGGGGGCGCGGCCCTTGAGGTCCGCCGGATCGTCATAGAACGTGAAGGAGTTCTCTTCCTCGGGCGAGATGATCTTGATCTGGCGGCCGAGGTCGTCAGCGACGAGCTCGACAAGGTCATCGCTCATGGACTGCGTCATCGTGAGCGGAGTGCCGAGAAGGAACAGACGCTTGATGATGTCGTTCGCGGGAACGTCGAGCGCATCGGCGAGTTCCTGCACGGTAATGCCCTGGGAGACGCGGACGGCATCGAGCTCCTCGGGGTTGATGCCCTGAGCGATTGCCTCCTCGAGCTTCTTCTCCTCCTGGACGCGTGCGGCCTCGCGCTCGCGCTTCTCCTTACGCTTCTTGCGGCGACCACTCGACTCGCGAGAGGCTTCCTCGACGGCGGCACGAGCCTCCTCGAGCACCTTCTCGCGGTTATACTCCTCGGCCTCGCGAGCCATACGCGAATAATGGTCCTCTTCGCTTGCGTGACGACCGCCGCGGCGCTTCTTGCCGCCCTGCTTGTCGGGGTTGGGGAAATCCATGCCCGCGGGAGCGACGTTGGAAGCGTTGGTACGATGTGTAACGGTGCGACCGGCATTGTCGCCACGTGCGGGACGGTTGTCGTCACCTCGACGACCACCACGGCGATCGTTGTTACCACGACGCTGGCCGCGGGATTCGCGCGCCTCGGATTTTTCCTTTGCGGCGGCTTCCTTCTTCTCGGCGAGCACGGTCTCCTGCGCCGCGATCTGGTCGAGAAGCGAGCGGAAACGCTGACCCGAGTCGCTTGCGGGAACGGCACGGCGCTTGGCCTCCATCTCCGCTTCCTTCTTCTCTTTCTCGATACGCTCGCGCTCGGCGCGCTCACGCTCTGCGGCAGCGGCACGGGCAGCCTCCTCGGCAGCCTGCGCAGCGGCAAACTGACGGCGCTCTTCCTCGCGCGCGGCCTCGGCGGCCAAGCGCTCGCGCTCGGCCTCGGCACGCTCCTCGGCCTCTTTCTTGGCAGCGGCCTCGGCCTCGGCCTGCTTTTTAGCCTCCACCTCGGCAGCGCGCTCCTTGATCATGGGCGCAAGCTTCTTGCGCACCATGGAAACATACGCGTCCTCAAGCGCGGAAGAGGCGGACTTTGCGGGAATCTTCATATCGGCAAGATGACCCATAAGTTCCTTGGAGGTCATGCCGAATTCCTTGGCCAGGCTTGAAACTCTAACTTTCGCCATATACCAAATCACCTACCTTGCACGGCACCATCGTGCCGAACGACATCTAACGATCACTGAGCAAGCGTCCCGCACGGAGCAACGGACGCCCGTGCGCTAGATGAGATCCTCCGCATCCTCAATGGCATCTTCTTCGTGGACACCGCAGAAACGCGAACCGGGGCGCGCCTGATTGCGGCAATGGACACCGTCTTCGCTGACGTACTCGCAGCGACGCGGCTCGTCATCCTCAAGATCGGAGTCGTCGAGAAGGTCCTCGGCGGGAGACGGAGCCACCGGGACGTTCTTGAGGATGTCGGCGGCAAGGGTCTCGTTCTTGATATCGATGTGCCAGCCGGTGAGGCGAGCGGCGAGACGCGCATTCTGACCCTCTTTACCGATGGCGAGCGAGAGCTGATCGTCAGGAACGATCACGCCGGCATATGCCTTCTCCTCATCGATGAGGACGCGCGTGACTTTTGCGGGTGAAAGAGCGTTGGCGACATAGACGGACGGATCCTCATCCCAAAGAATGACATCGACGCGCTCCCCACGGAGTTCACCCACGACAGCGCGCACGCGGCTACCCTTGGGGCCGACGCAGGCACCCACGGGATCGAGTCGGCTATCGAGCGAATGCACGGCCACCTTGGAACGCTGGCCGGGCTCTCGAGCGATGGACTTGACCTCGACGGTGCCCTCGTAGATCTCGGGAACCTCCTGCTCGAACAGACGCTTGAGCAGAGTGGGGTGCGAACGGGAGATGACGATAGGCGGACGGCTGCGCTCACCGCGCACAGGCTGCTCGGTGGAGTTGGGATCGCGCACGTCGATGATAACGGCCTTGATACGCTGGTTATGCATATAGCGCTCGCCCATGGGGCGCTCGTTGCGCTCGTTCTCGTAGCGGCGCTGATCGAAGTGCGGAAGCTCGGCCTCGACGCCTTCGCGGATCTTGACGATGGTGAAATCGGGCGTGGACTGCAGCACGGTACCGGTGATGATGTCGCCGATACGGCTCGAGAACTCCTCATAGATCTGCTCGCGAGCGGAATTGCGCACGATGGCGTTGATCTCGGCCTTGGCATGCTGGGCCGCGATGCGGCTCGTGTCCTTGGGCGTGACGTCGATCTCCTCGAACTCGGTGAAGTTGCCCTCCTCGTCCATGGAATCGTCGATCGGCTCAAGACGATAGACGTAGATCTTGCCGGTGTTACGATCGATGGTGACCTTAGCGCCCCAGTCGAGCTTCAGGAGCTCGGCGTAGCTCTTGGCGAGCGAGGCCTCAAGACGGTCGATGAGATACAACTGGTCGATGTGTTTCTCCTGGCACAGAGCCATGAGAGCTTCCATCATCTCGGATGCTGCCATGTTTAGTTCCCTTCCTTAGCCGATGAGAAATCGTACACCGGCTTGATCTTGCACGAACGTATCTGGTCATAGACGAAATCATGTGCCGTTTCATCCTCGAGCACGAGGGTAAACGACTCGTCGGTTGCCTGTGAGAGTTTTCCCTCCCACTTATGACGTCCATCGATGGGATCGGATGTGAACTCGATATCCTCACCGACGAAACGGATGAAATCGCAAGGGCGGCGCAGGGGACGTGCCATACCGGGAGACGAGACCTCGAGCGTGTAGGAACCCGCAACGGGATCAAGCGCCTCGATAACATCGCCCACCCACTTGGTCTGAGCGGTAACGGCATCGAGATCCATGCTGGAGCCATCCGCACCCTCGATGCGCACGCGAACCGTCGGGGCTTTGCTGGCGCCCGCCATCTCGACATCGACGATATCGACATCGTGCTCGGCGGCATGCTCCTCGAGAGCATCGATTATCTTTTGCTCGGTCTTGGTCTTGACCATGTGACACCTCCTCATACAAAAAAGAAGCGGGGCATGTGCCCCACTCCTTTCGAATCAGCTTCAATTTCTTAGCAAGTATATCAACACCTGCTAAAACGTGCAAATATGTCCTGCAAACGCCCGCTTTGGAACCGTAAGCTTCTTCACATAATCAACACGCAAGAATCATTTTGCAGCTTACTTAACCACCAGATTGACGAGCTTGCCCGGAACGCAAATGGCCTTGACCACCGTCTTATCACCGATCCACTTAGCGGCGGCCGCCTCGGCAGCCTGTTGCATCTGATCGGCAGTGGCGTCCGTGGGTACGCTCACACGCGTACGCATCTTACCGAGAACCTGCACGGCGATCTCGACCTCGTCCTCAACGGTCTCGGCCAGATCGAACTCGGGCCATGGCGCGGTATAGACGTTTCCGTCCTTACCGAGCGCCTCGTGCCAAAGCTCGTCAGCCCAGAACGGGCAAATCGGAGAGAGGATCGAGACGATATCGGTGGCAACGAGATAGCACAGGGCCGTATCGCGCGATTCGGGAGCCGTGGCGTTCACGTAGGCGCTTGCCGCATTGACGAGCTCCATCACAGCCGAGATGGCGGTGTTGAACTGTTGGCGGTCGTAGTCATCAGTGCACTTGGCGATAGCACGATGACGCTCGCGATAGAGCTTGAGCGCAACGTCATCGAGCGCCGACTTATCGAGTGCGGCTGCAGCGTCACCGGAATTGGCGAGCTGCCAGACGATGTTCCAAGCGCGCTTGATAAAGCGGTTGGCGCCCGCGACGGCCTCGGGATTCCAGTCGAAGTCCTTCTCGGGCGGGGCGATAAAGAGGATAGCCAGGCGCATCGTGTCGGCGCCGTAAGGGTCGATGACCGACTTGGGCGGTACGACATTGCCCTTTGACTTGGACATGGTGTCGCCGTGCTCGTCCTTGACCATTCCCTGGCAGAGCAGATTGGTGAAGGGCTCGCCCTCGCCGATCATACCGAGGTCACGCAGCGCCTTGGTGAAGAAACGGCTGTAGAGCAGATGCAGGATAGCATGCTCGATGCCACCGATGTAGTTGTCGACGGGCATCCAACGATCGACGGCCTCGCGGCTGAACGGAAGCTCGGTGTTGTGCGGATCGCAGTAACGGATGTAATACCAGCTGGAGCAAGTGAAGGTGTCCATGGTATCCGTCTCGCGACGGGCAGGGGCACCGCACACGGGGCAAGTGGTCTCGTAGAATTCCTTGCACTTGGCAAGCGTCTCGCCTGCGCCCAGGTCGAGATTCTCGGGCAGCGTAACGGGGAGCTGATCTTCGGGAACCGGTACGATACCGCACTTCTCGCAATGGATTGCGGGGATAGGGTTGCCCCAATAGCGCTGTCGACTGATGAGCCAGTCGCGCAGACGGTACTCGGTCTTGCGGCGGCCGGTACCGGCTGCCTCAAGATCGGCGACGATGGCAGCCTCGGCCTCGGAGTGTTTGCCACCGCGCATGCCGGTGTACTTTCCGGACTGCGCGAGCGTGCCTTCGGCCGCGTGGGCGCAGGTCCAGTCGACGTTCTCGGCGTGGAAGGTATCGATGGACTCCCCCGCCTCAGCAAGAGCCGCCACATCCTCATCGGAGAGCACGACGGGCACGATGGGCAGATCGTATTTGCGTGCGAACTCGAAGTCGCGCTGGTCGCCGCAAGGAACAGCCATGACGGCGCCGGTTCCGTAGTCGGCCACCACGTAGTCGGCAACCCAAATGGGAGCCTTCTCGCCGTTGACCGGGTTCACGACATAGCGACCGGTGAACGCGCCGTGCTTCTCGAGCGTGCCCTGAGCGCGCTCCACCTGCGATATGTGCTTGGAGTCCTCCACGATCTTCATGACCGCATCCTCGTACTCCGTACCGGCAACAAGGTCGGCGAGCCCCTCATACTCGGGAGCGAGCACAAAGAACGTCACGCCGAACAGGGTATCGGCACGGGTGGTGAAGACGGTGATCTTCTCGTCGGTGGGGTTGCCTTCGGCATCACACAGGGTGAAGTCAACCTCAGCGCCCTCGGAGCGGCCGATCCAGTTGGCCTGCATCTGCTTGACGCGCTCGGGCCAGCCGGGCAGCTTCTCGAGATCGTCGAGGAGCTCCTGGGCGTACTCCGTGATCTTGAAGTACCACTGCTCGAGGTCGCGCTTCTCGGGGACCTCGCCGCAGCGCCAGCAATGGCCCTCGGTGACCTGCTCGTTGGCGAGCACGGTCTTGCAGGTGGGGCACCAGTTCACGGGGTTCTTCTTGCGGTAGACCAGGCCGCGCTCCCAGAGCTTCTCGAAGATCCACTGGCCCCACTTGTAGTAGTCGGGGCTGCAGGTCTTGACCAGGCGGTCCATGTCGTAGGAGAAGCCCATGCGCTTCATGGTGGCGAGCGCCTGGTCCATGTTCTTGTAGGTCCACTCGGCGGCCTGCGTATTGTGCTTGATGGCCGCGTTCTCGGCGGGAAGACCGAAGGCGTCGAATCCGATGGGATGCAGCACGTCGTAACCGCGCATACGTGCCTGGCGCGCCATGGCATCGCCGATGGTGTAATTACGCGCATGACCCATGTGCAGGTCGCCCGAGGGATACGGGAACATCTCAAGCACGTATTTCTTGGGTTTGGAGTCATCGGTATCGACGGCAAAGAGGTTTTCGTCCTCCCATGCCTTCATCCATTTCTCCTCGATCTCTTGCGCGTTGTACGCAGGGATCTCGTTCACTTTATCTGTGCTATCGCACATCATAAGCTCCTTCGAATATCACCTTATATGAGGTTGTAACTCGCACGATTATAGCGATAAACAAAAAACGAGACAGCCACGATAAGCAGCCATCTCGTTTCTTTATATATCGCATTGCTGGCCGCATATTTCGGCGGCACCAGCTTGTGGCTATACCGCCTTAGCGATAGCTCACCGTCTGCTGGGTGTCCTTGACCACGACATCGTGGGCACCGCCTTCGACGATGGAAACCGAGGACACGAGCGTTAGGCGAGCCTTTTCCTGTAGCTCGGGGATGGAGCGGGCACCGCAGTTGCACATAGTCGACTTGACCTTATAGAGCGTACCGGCGACGCCGTCCTTAAGGGAGCCTGCGTAGGGCACGTAGGAATCGACGCCCTCGACGAAGCTGAGCTTAGCCGCTCCGCCCAGATCATAGCGCTGCCAGTTACGGGCACGCGCGGAACCCTCGCCCCAGTACTCCTTCATGTACTGACCGTTAACATTGACGCGGTCGGTGGGGCTCTCGTCGAAACGTGCGAAGTAACGACCGAGCATCATGAAGTCGGCACCCATGGCGAGCGCGAGGGTCATGTGGTAGTCGTAGACGATGCCGCCGTCGGAGCAGACGGGCACGTAGATGCCGGTCTCCTCGAAGTACTCGTCACGGGCGCGGCAGACATCGATCAGCGCGGTTGCCTGGCCGCGGCCGATGCCCTTGGTCTCGCGGGTGATGCAGATGGAGCCACCGCCGATACCGACCTTGATGAAATCGGCACCGCAGTCCGCCAGGAAACGGAAGCCCTCGGCGTCTACGACGTTGCCGGCACCGACCTTGACGTCCTCGCCGTAGTTAGCGCGGATCCACTCGATGGTGCGCTTCTGCCACTCGGAGAAGCCCTCGGAGGAGTCGATGCAGAGCACGTCGGCACCGGCCTCGATCAGCAGGGGCACGCGCTCGGCGTAATCGCGGGTGTTGATGCCCGCGCCCACCATATAGCGCTTATCGGAATCGAGGAGCTCGTTGGGGTTGGTCTTGTGCGCATCGTAATCCTTGCGGAAGACGATACCCACCAGGTGATCGTTGTCGTCAACGACGGGCAGCGCGTTGAGCTTGTTGTCCCAGATGACGTCGTTTGCCTTCTTGAGCGTGATGCTCTTGTCGCCCACGATGAGCTTCTCGCGCGGGGTCATGAACTCGCTGACCTTCTTGGAGTGATCATCGCGGCTGGGACGGTAGTCGCGGCTCGTGACGATACCGAGCAGCTTGCCGCGTGGGGTGCCGTCATCGGTAACGGGCATCGTGGAGTGGCCGGTCTTACCCTTGAGCTCCATGACCTGCTCCATGGTCATGTCGGGCGTAAGGGTGGAGTCGGACTCGACGAAGCCGGCCTTGTGGTCCTTGACGGCCTTGACCATAGCAGCCTCGGACTCGGGCGTCTGAGAGCCGTAAATAAACGAGAGGCCACCCTCGGTGGCAAGCGCCACGCCCATGTCGACGCCGGAAACCGACTGCATGACGGCGGAGACCATAGGGATGTTAAGGGTGATCGCGGGCTTTTCGCCGCGCTTGAAACGCGTCAGCGGCGTCTTAAGGGAAACATTGTTCGGTATGCATTCCGATGAGGAATAACCGGGGACGAGCAGATACTCAGAAAATGTGTGGGACTCACCGGGAAAGAACGTTGCCATGTTTCTCCTTCTAAACATTGCTACCGGCTAGCTGCAGACCGCTTGGGCCCAGCCCTGCCAGCGCGCCCTATAAATGTTGCTTCATATTAGCGCAGGGGTGCCAAAGCTTCGGCTCCATGCAAGAACATCACGATAGTTTCGCGTGGCCGCAAAGTTTTCCCAGCGACCACTTTAGCCTAGAGGTGCAAAAACGTTTTGCGAAGCGCCTCATCGATCGCGTCGATGACTTCGAAGGGGTTATCGATGCCTGCATAGAGGCGCACGTATCGCGTCCCCGCTCCCCCGTGCGCGAGAAGATAGGTCGCGCGGCCATCGTGCGAGACGCCCGTATAGCGCGGCGACAGATTACCTAAAAACGTAGATACCGAGATCTGGTTTTGGAAGTCGAATTCCAACGCCGGTCCGAATCCATGCATAAGCACGCCCGTCGCCACCCCATGGTCGGGGTGCGTCATAAGCCCCGGATAGCGGACACGGGAAACGTACTCGTTGGCGGCGAGATATTCGGCAATGGCGCGTGCCCTATCGAAACGCATCTGCATATGCAGCGGCTGCGCGTCTAGACATTCTTCAAGCACCTGAAGATCAGCGTCTGCAAGAGCGGGAACGGCAACCCTTTGCTCAAACAGCGCGAATGCCTCCTCGGCCAAAAGATCCACCCGTTTGCGCTTATGTTGGGAACGCGCGACGGAAAGCGCCGTTACGGCATGCGGGCCGCATCCGCCCTGCGCAACTTCATATGTTTCGCAGGCAAAGGTGCAACCCATAGCGAGAGGACGCACGCAAAATGACGATGCAAGCGTACAGTCAACGACCAAAAACGCTCCCGCTGCCTGTGCTTCCCGTGCCAGGATGCGCAACGGGGCAACGCGCAGCCCATCCCCACCGATAGCACTGACAAGCCAAAACAAGCGGCCGCCCTCGGCGTCTTCGGAGAGCTTCTTCAGGCAGTCGGCATCGGGCGTAGAGGCAAAACCGAGCCGTACGCCTCCGTCATGTGCCGCGCGGCGAAGCTCATCCTCTTCCCCATCGCAAAAGGCGACCACACGATCGCCCGGCGCAATCATTCCGAAAGAGACAAATGCCGCAAAGGCGTTATCGGCGTACACGAGACAACTCGCACGCGCGTCCGTCTTGGCGGAATGCATCTCACAGACATCGGCTTGCGATAGCATCGTTCTCCCTGCTCCAGCAAACGGTTACCAGCCGCACCTACTGTAACCGTTTTTCTCAAGCACAGGCTACACAAGCTCCCAGCACTCTATACGCGCATACGGTGCGGATACCGAAACCGCGTACCGCTCGGGATAGATGCGCGTCGACATCACCAGAGAGCCATCGTTAACGAACACTTCAACCGACGAGGTATCGGCGATGACACGGATGTTATCCAGACGCTCAACAGGCTCCCAACGGCTTTGGCGCCCGCAGCCGACCCCCTCGCGCGAACCATCGACGAAACGCATCTCGAAACGAGCCGGCAGATCGCCCTCAGCAGGCTTAAAAGCGAGCATGAGACCGCCATCGATAAGCATGGCGTACTCGTCATCGATATCGGACACCGCAACCTCGAAGCGCTCGAAGCGATCTTGATGATAACTCGTAATGGTAGAAGCGAACTCGCCTCGCAGGGACTCGATCTCGCAAACCGGTCGCTGCAGCACCGTGCCATCATCGGCAACCGAAAGCTCACGTGGAATCGTGGTGCAGTGCTGCCAACCGGCCTTAACCGTCGGATCGTTGCCGTAGGTGGGCTCATCGGGAATACCCATCCAACCGATGAGGATCCGTCGCCCGTCTTCGCCAACGAAGATCTGGGGTGCGTAGAAATCGAAACCAGCGTCCCACAGATGGAAATCGCCTAACGTATAGTTCCCGTCGACGGCTCCTTCAAAATCGAAGTAGCCAGCCTGATAGATATTACGACGCTCCCATTCCGCGCCTTCCAGGCCCTGCGGCGAGACCGAAAGCAGCTGGCGCTCTTGACCTTCGCTGTCAAGCAATTTGGCATAGCCAGGGCATTCCCACATAAAGCCGAAACGTTCATCGGAGGATATGCGGTTGACAAGCTCCCACGTCTCAAAGTCCGCGCTTGCATAGACGAGCACTTCGCCGACATCACGCCCGGCACCCTCGCCGTGCATGCTCGCAAAGCGGCTCGGCTGCGCTGCCCCCTCAACACGACGGCGCGCACCAAGCAGCATGAGATACCGGCCGTCTTCGGTGCGCCAGACAAATGGATCGCGCACATGGCACGTAAGATCCTCGGGATACGCTTCAGAGGGGATCACGACGCGTTTTTCGCCAAAGGTGCGCCCATCCTCGCTTTCGACCAAAACGGTGTCGGCACGACGCCCCACATTGATGTAATCAAAGGCGGCATCCGCATCGGGAAGCTTGACGTTGCCGGTATAGAAAACGTGCATGCAGCCGTTTTGCACCACAGCAGACCCCGAGTAGACCCCGTGCACATCAAATGGCTCATCGGGCAGCAGCGGCGCACCTTTGTACTCCCAATGAACAAGGTCGCAACTCTCGGCATGTCCCCAGCATTTGACGCCACCGTTCACATCGAAGGGCGCGTACTGAAAATACGCATGGAAGACGCCGCTCTTTTGGCAAAGCCCGTTGGGGTCGTTCATCCAACCCGTAGGCGGCATGAGATGAAACCGCTGGGCGTAGCGGCCATGTCCTTCGCGAGCAGCACGTTCGTCGACGGCGGCCACGATTTTGGCTAGATCTCGCTGAAGTGCGTTTGACATGATGACCCCTTAGAAGTAGCTGAAATCGAACGGTGCAGCCGCCGAAAACGGACGGCAATAGCTGAAAAATGTCAGCTGAACGAGCAACGGGGGCGCTGCACGTACATGCAGCGCCCCACATCACGCAAAGCGTTTAGGCTTCGGAAGCAACCTTTGCAGCCTTCTCTTCCTTGACCTCGTCCTTGTAGAGGACAAAGGAGATAGCGAAGGCGACGAGTGCGGCGACGGCGAACATGATTGCGTACTGCACGGGCTGGGCCAGGCAGAGCAGGATACCGAAGATGCCGGTGACGCCTGTACCGGAAGCGGAAAGCGAGGTGAGCGCACAGACCAGGGCACCGCAGCCGCCACCGATGCACCCGGCGATGAAAGGCTTGAAGAAACGGAGGTTCACACCGAAGATGGCAGGCTCGGTGATACCCATGAAGGCGGAGAGAGCGGAAGGAAGCGCAAGGCCCTTGATCTTGGCGTCGCGAGTCTTGAAAGCAACGGCGAGAGCAGCGCCACCCTGGGCGATGTTCGCAGCTGAGGCGATCGGCAGCCAGTAGGTTACGCCATACGAAGCGAGCTGACCGAGGTCGATAGCGGTGTACATCTGATGGATGCCGGTCACGACCGTGGGAGCATAGAAGAGGCCGACGATGAACGAACCGACACCGAAGGGCAGCGTGAGCAGCGCCTGAATAAGACCGAGGATGGCGTTCTCAGCCCAGACGAAGATAGGACCGACGGCGATGAGCGTCACGAGGATGGTCACGAAAACGGAGACGAGCGGCGTCACAAAAAGATCGAACATCTCGGGCACGACCTTGTGCAGGCGCTTTTCGAGAAAGGCGAGGATGCCGCATGCGATGACGATGGGGATCACATGGCCCTGGTAGCCGACCCAGTCAAAGCTGTAGACGCCCGGGATGACGGTGACGGTCGTCTGCACGCCTTCACTCGCCACCGTGTAGGCACTCTGGAGCGAGGAATTGATAAACGTAGCACCCACAACGGCACCGAGGTACGGGTTGGCACCGAAGGCCTTAGCCGCAGAGTAGCCGATAAGCACCTGCAGGAAGCTGAATGAAGTGCCCGAGACAAGATCGGCGATCTTGTAGACGAAGTTATCGGTATCGAGCGCGATATAGCCCTGTGCGTTCATGAAGTTGAGAGCACTCATGATGCCGAGCAGCAAACCCGAAGCGACGATGGCGGGGATGATGGGGACGAAGATGTCACCCAGGAGCTTGATGGCGCGCATGAAAATGTTCTGCTGCGCCGCCGCTGCCTCCTTGACCTCGGCCTTGCTCGCGGCGTTGATACCGCCGAGCGCAACGAACTCGTCATAGACTTTATTGACGGTGCCGGTGCCAAAGATGATCTGGAGCTGGCCCTGCGCCTCGAACACGCCCTTGGCGCCTTCGATTTCCTCAATAGCCTCTTTGTTGACCTTAGCGTTGTCAGCGATCACCAAGCGCAAGCGCGTGGCGCAGTGTGCGGCAGATACGACATTGCCGGCTCCGCCGATGTTGTCGAGCACCTTCTGAGCTGATGCGCGATAGTCCATGAAGGACCTCCTTCGAACCTGTTGTATCGACAACTGAACTGTAATCGATTGCACATCATACTGAAATCGTTTGCAGTTTTCTATCGGTCAACGGTTCTTTTTGGGGAACGAACGGCATATCAGGTTGCTTTTCGGTTCCAACGCGATGCACCGAGCAATGCACCGGGCCGTCACATCGAAACCAAATCCCTACGCGACGGAAACGAGTACCGCAGCCGACCACAAGCGCACGCAAGATTCCCAATGAACACCCCCGCGTCAAACCGAAATCATCGCAGCGGACAATCAGCTCGCTCGACCCAAACTCCTATTCCGCGCCCATTAAATCTAAGCTGTCGCATCCATGATGGTGTAGCCAAGCTTCACCCGCATCGCAGGCGATGCGCTGCCATTGATGATACCGAGGATTGTCTGGGCGGCTTTGATGCCACTCGTACGGTATCCGAAATGCACCGTGACGATACCTCCGCTCACCGCGCGCAAAAACTGGTTGTCGCCAAAACCGCTCACACGTTGAGACGCATCCTCAAAACCGTTCTCGGCCATAGCCCTAATCGCACCAGCGGCGATGGTGTCGGTCGCGCACGCAACAAACGAGATGTCAGAACCGTCGCGCAGAAGATCGCGAGTACAGGCATACCCGCCGTCGATCGTAAAGGAGCTCTCACGATATAGACGATCATCAAACGCGCGCCCGGCTGCCGCGAGGCCATCGCGAAAGCCCTCTTCGCGGGCGAGACCGGCCGATTTGTCCTCACGCGTGACACCGATGTAGGCGATCTTACCCGAGTGGGTTTCCGCCAAGCGCTCGGCAAGTTCACGTGCCGCACCATAGTCATCATGGCAGATGCAGTTGACGCCATCGACCGTCTGGCCTACGAGCACGACGGGCACGCGGGCGGACTCAAAAAACGCACGATGTTCGGGCGTTATCAGCGTCGCCACCAAGATGGTGCCATCGACCGGGTGGTTTTGGAACAAATCAAGGTAGACGACCTCACTCGCCGCATTGTTATCCGTATCGGCCAGAAGCATCTGATAGCCGCTCTCATGCAGGACCTGTCCTATGCCAGCGGTGATACGCCCCACCGATTCCGAATTGATCTTCGGAACGATGACGCCAATGAGTTTTGTCGAACCGGTGCGCAGGGCGCGCGCCTGGCTCGAGCGCACGTAGCCGGTCTGCTCGATAGCAGCTTTGATGCGCTCGGCCTTATCCGCGGAAATATATCCGCCGTTAAGGTAGCGCGACACGGCCGCGCTCGACACACCCGCCAATTCCGCCACGTCTTTCATTTTCGCCATGGGCGTACTGCCTTTCTGCAATCGTTCTCAGCTCATACTACCCAAAACAAGAAAAGCCGCTCTCAAAAAGCGGCTTTTCAAAGGTGTATGGCGCAATCGAGAAGGCTAGGCGCGCGTGCGGATCTCGTCAGCGACCTTTGTCACGAACTCCGCGGTCTCCATCTGGACCGTCTCATTGGAACGGTCACGAACCGAGATATTGCCAGCCTCGACTTCTTTCTCGCCGATGATCAGCATATAGGGAACGCGATCGGTACCACGTGCCTCGCGGATCTTATAGCCGATCTTCTCATCACGATCGTCGCAGACCACACGGATACCGGCGGCCTCGAGCGCCTCGGTTACCGTGTGCGCATAGTCGCGGCTCTTCTCGGAAACGGGGAGAACCTTGACCTGCACCGGCGCGAGCCACGTGGGGAACTTGCCTGCGAAATGCTCGATAAGGATACCGATGAAACGCTCGATGGAACCGAAGCACACGCGATGGAGCATGATGGGGCGCTTCTTGGTGCCGTCGGCGTCCACATATTCCAGATCGAAGTTGATGGGCATCTGGAAGTCGAGCTGCACCGTGCCGCACTGCCAGGTACGACCGAGCGAATCCTCCAGATGGAAGTCGATCTTGGGGCCGTAGAAGGCACCGTCGCCCTCGTTGACCTCGTAGGCCATACCGAGCTGGTCGAGAGCGGTCTTGAGACCCTCCTCTGCGCGAGCCCAGTCCTCATCGGAACCCATGGAATCCTCGGGGCGCGTGGAAAGCTCCACGTGGTACTTAAAGCCGAACTTCTGGTACACGGAATCGATGAGATTCACCACACCCACGATTTCGTCGGTAAGCTGGTCGGGGCGAACGAACAGGTGCGCATCGTCCTGGTTGAAGCAGCGCACGCGGAAGAGGCCGTGCAGGGCGCCGCGCAGCTCATGACGGTGCACAAGACCGATCTCGCCTGCGCGAATCGGCAGCTCACGATAGCTGTGCGGCTTGGAGGCATAGACGAGCACGCCGCCCGGGCAGTTCATCGGCTTGATGCAATACTCCTCGTCGTCAATGAGCGTGGAGTACATGTTGTCCTTGTAATGATCCCAGTGACCGGAAGTCTTCCAGAGCTGCTTGTTCATGATGAGCGGCGTGGAGATCTCGACGTAGCCGGCCGCATGGTGGATCTCACGCCAATAGTCGAGCAGGGTGTTCTTGAGGATCATGCCGTTAGGAAGGAAGAACGGGAAGCCCGGGGCCTCATCGCGCATCATGAAGAGGTCCATCTCCTGGCCGATCTTTCGGTGATCGCGCTTCTTGGCCTCCTCGACAAGGCGCAGGTGCTCCTCGAGTTCGTCTTTCGTGGCAAACGCGACACCGTTGATGCGCGTAAGCATCTTGTTGTCCTTGTCGTTTTTCCAGTACGCCCCCGAGACAGCGGTGAGCTTGAAGGCCTTGAGCGCCTTGGTATAGCAGATATGGGGACCAACGCACATGTCGATGTAGTCGCCCTGCTGGTAGAAGGTGATGCGAGCATCGTCATCCAGGTCACCGATATGCTCGACCTTGTACTTCTCGCCGCGCTCTTCCATAAGCGCCACGGCCTCTTCGCGCGGAAGCTCGAAGGTCGAAAACTTGAGGTTCTCTTTGGTGATCTTCTTCATCTCGGCCTCGATGGCGGGGAGATCGTCCTCGCCGATCTTCTTATCGCCCAGGTCGACATCGTAGTAGAAGCCGTTATCGGTTGCCGGACCGTAGGCGAAATCGGCCTCGGGGTACAGACGCTTGATGGCCTGCGCCATGATGTGCGCCGCGGAGTGACGGATGACGTGAGTCACCTCGTCCTCGGGAAGTTCGGCTACGGAACCGTCGTTGTACAGGGCCTTCATTTGAAAGATCTCCTTTCGGATGCGCTCGCCGCGCTTAGAACCAAATCTGATATGAGCGCGCTAGGCGCCCACACGAGCGCCCGCCACCCCGAACGAGGGCAGCGGGCGCGTAACATGCATGCTCACCAACCCGTTACCGGGCGCATGCTATTGAATGTGAGTTCGGCAGTACGGACATACTTTCCAGTGGGCATCGAGCGGACGACGGCAGCTGGGGCATACGTTACGAACCTGCGTGTTGCACACCGGGCAAACCACAAAATCACGCTCGATGGGAGAGCCGCACTGCGGACACGAACCATAATGGGCGAGCTGACGCTCGCGCAACGCGATATCGAGCTCCTGCTCTTCGCGATCGGCCATATAAGTGCTCGGACGCAAGATGACATAGGCGATAAGGCCCAAAATGGGGACCAAAGCGGCAATACCCCAACCCCAGAAATTGCGGACGCCGCGACGTCGCGCGTCCACGCAGACATAGACGACGGAGAGCACGTAAAGCGCGACGATAAAAGCGATGAACCCATAAATCGCCGCCATTACCTGCGGCGACATGAGTTCGCTGATGTACTTCGACATAAAAGGAAGCCTTTCCTTAGGTGCCATGAGCTGACAATTGCTCTTTACTATAGCGGTTTGCGCACCATAGCGCCAAAAAACGTTACGTCGGACGCCCTGCATCCCAAAGGTTTACAGAAAACCCGTCCACCACCGCTCGACCACAAGCGCTGCAGCCGAAGCCGATCAAAGACCCGCAACGGGATCACGCAAGACGGCGCGCTTCTTTAGGATAGGCGTTGAGCACCTCTACCCCATCATCGCGCACGAGAACCAGATCCTCGATGCGTACACCGGTACGGCCCGGGAGATAGATCCCCGGCTCGATGGAAAACGTCATCCCCGCCTCGACGCAGGCCGTGTTAGCAAGCGAAACGTCCCCCGGCTCATGGTCTTGCAGGCCGATGGAATGTCCCAGACGATGCGTGAAATATGCACCGTAACCAGCGTCCTCGATAACCTGACGCGCCATGCGATCGATATCACAGAAGCGCACACCCGGCTCGATCATGCTCTCGGCGGCCTCATTTGCACGACGTACGATATCGTGAATGCGCTGAGATTCCTCATCAACATCGCCCCAGAAAAACGTGCGCGTCATGTCGGAACAGTAATTGCGATAACGCCCGCCGATGTCAAACAGCACAACGTCACCCTCATGCAGCTGCGTCCCGTCGGGCTCGTGATGCGGGTCGGCCGCATGGGCGCCAAAACTGACGATGGGAGAAAACGAAAAATCCTCTGCTCCCTCAGCGCGATAGATACCGAGCAGCTGGTCTGCGATCTCGTTTTCCGTCACGCCGGGAGCAAGCAGCGATACCGCTTTCTCCATAACGGCATCGTTGATACGGCTCGACGCCCGCATGAGGTCTTGCTCGGTCGCGTCCTTGTGTGCGCGTGTGGCGGCAACGGCATAGGAACCCAGAAAGAACGAAGGCGCCAGCTTACGCTCCTGCAAGGGCATCAAGAAGCCCGATCTCATCTGCTCGTCAACGCCTAAGGGACGCGTGGGGTCGATGCGAGACGCCAACACCTCGGCGAGACAGTCGGTATCGTTAAAGACCACGACTTCGGCATTCTCGTAAGGATCCAAAGCGTGAAGCGCATTCATGAAAATGGCAGGTCGCTCCCCCGCCCTGAGCAGCACACCGGAAAACCGTTCATACACCTCGGCATAAAACCCCGTAAGGTAATAAATCGACCACGGATCGGTAACCAAGAGTTGCGCACGCGGATGTTCCCGCTCCAAGTGCGCAAGAACGCGCTCGATACGGCTTTCATCGACGACGGCCATGACAATCCCTCTTCCTTGATTTTGCAATCGTTCGGCACTCGCTTAACGCACCCGCAGCCTATGGCAGTGCGAGCGCGAACCCGCGATCGTTTTTCGGCTCCCGCGCATTGTACGCCAACGAATCGCGTGTATCAGAAAGGCGTTAGCACGATGCCCTTAACGAATCAATGCAAAACGCGAAATATTCGGCGAGCATCCTTAAAGCTCTAGTTTAAGGTAAGAGTCGTGGAGACTCCTTAAAGTTAAGGTCTAAGGTTAGGCTTTCCCCTATACTGAATTTCGAAACGAACCCGATTCAAAGGCGGTTACATGTCGGTAGCTAGCTCTACATCACATAGTTGCGTCTCGCGTGCGGCGCGCCTGGCCTGCATGGCAGGCCTCACTGCTGCGCTCACCTTCGGTCAGACACTTGCCCCCACCAGCGCGCTTGCCGCCACAGCCGAGACCAGCTCGAGCCTCGCATCGCTGCAGCAGCAGGTAAACGATGCCGCAACCACGTATCAAGCGGCCACCGACAAGGCAAGTCAGCTGCAGTCTCAGATCGATGAGCTCTCGGACGAGATCCTCGAGCTTGAATCCGAAAAACTCCCCGAGCAGCAGAAGAAGGCATCCGACGCCACCAGCAATCTGTACAAGATGCAGATGGGCAGCGCCGATCTTCTCACCAAGCTGTTCACCGCGGATTCGTTCTCGGATTTCATCACGCTCACCAAATACGCCACCACGATTCAGGAGGAAAACACCTCCGAGCTCGACAGCCTCAACAAGCTTAAGGATGAGCTCTCAAACAAGATCAAGGATCTGAGCTCCGCAAAAGACGAAGCCGACAGCGAATTGCAGAAGGCTACCGACGCCCTCGATCAGGCAAAATCCGCAGCTTCCGCAATGCAGGAAAAAGCAAACGCCGAAGATGCCGCCGAACAGGCCGTGGCACAGCAGGCAGTCCAACAAGCCGCAGCGTTAGAGGCACAGGCAGCCGGCTCCTCTTCCGTTGCGACGGTCACCCGGGATTCCTCCGCAACAAGCACGGATTCTTCCTCCACTCAGAGCTCCACGAACTCATCGAGCTCGAATTCCGCTTCAGTCAATACGAACAGCTCAAACAGCTCCAGCAACACGGGCACCTGGCTTACCGGTTCGTGCTCTGCTTATGGCTCCACCTCGGATAACACCCTCGGGCATGCTACCGCTACCGGCGCAATCGTCACCGAGTCCTCTATGGGTATCGCCATGCCCATCGGCAAGGCGCGTTACGGCGCCAAAGTCGAGTTGAGCTATGGCGGCAGGACGTGCATCGCGGTCGTCAACGACTGTGGCGGATTCGGCTCGTATGGTCGCACCTTCGATCTTCAGCCTGGCGTTTGGCGCGCGCTTGGCGCATCATCCTGCGAGGACTGGGGCGTTCGCACCGTCAGTTACCGCTGGCTCTCCTAATGCTCGGGGTCAAAAGCCTCAAGCTCTAACCCATCTAACGAAAAATGCCCGACTGCTGTCGGGCATTTTTATTAGCTTTGAGCTGGTAATAGCGATGGTTGAGAAAGCACTGACTTAAAAACCGCGCAATGATGCGGCGACTTCGCCGGCAAGAGTGATGGTACCTGCTGCCACAAACGGGGCGGCCTCGCGATCAAAGAAGGCAAGAGCCTCGTCAACACAATCGAAGACACCTAAAAGATCGGACTCAGAACGACCAAGTTCAGCCAGCTTAGTGCGAACCATCTGAGCAAGCTCCCCTGCCGGAAGCGCACGCTTGTTGTCGGTCTGGGTGACCACGATGGCAGGAAACGCCGGAACCAGCACATCCAAGATACCCGACACATCTTTATCGCCAAGCTCGGCAGTAAGCAACACCGGACGCTTGCTTACGTCAGACTCCATCTCATCAAGTGACGTAACAAAGTTCTCGCAGCTCTGCGGATTATGACAGGCGTCGATCAATCTTAAGGGCGACGTACTCAAAACATCAAAACGCCCCGGCGTGGGACAAGCCAAAAGAGATGCATCGAGCTTTGCGCGATCGAGCTCGCGCTCCAGATACGCTTCGCAAAGGGCGATAGCGCACGCTGCGTTTTGCGCCTGGTAGCTCGGCTTAACCATATGCGGCGTATAGATAGCACGGGCTGTGGTGGTGGAAAACTCCAATGTGTCGCCTAGATAATCGGGCACCTTTGTCACCACATGATTGGAAACCCAAGGCACCACATCGCACTCTCGGCATCGAGCATCCATCACCGGCTGAACCGTCACCTCGTGCACACCTTCGCCTAGGACAACTTTACGCCCCGGCTTGATAACCGCCGCTTTCTCGGCAGCGATCTTGGCGAGCGTGTCACCCAGCCATTTCATGTGGTCCAACCCGATGCCGGTAATGGCCACGGCAACGGGATCGGCGGCACTCGTCGCGTCCCAGCGTCCACCCATACCGACCTCTAGCACAGCGACATCCACATGTGCCTCGGCGTAAACCACCAAGCCCGCTACGGTAAGGATATCGAACGGCGATACGAAATAGGGCTTCTTACCGGCAGCGACACGACGAGCGTTAACGCGTTTACCCGCCTCGAATGCAGCCGACACACCATGGCAGAAGACCTCATCGGACACGACCTTCCCGTCGATCTCCAAACGATCGGGAAAGCGGACCAGATGAGGCGATGCGAAAAGCCCCGTTGAAAGCCCCTCGCCACGCAGAATGGCCGCAGTAAAGCGCGACGTTGAAGTCTTGCCATTGGTGCCGGCGATTTGGAGGCAATCGTAGTAGCGGTCGGGGCGCTCGAGCTCTTCAAGCAGGTCGACGACGGTCTCGAGCAGAGGGCTCTCGTAATCCGTCGAAAACGTACCGGTATCCGAGGCGATACGAATCGCCTCGTCTATCGTCAAATCGGGAATCTCAAACGGAACAATGTAGCTATCCCTTACCTGCCCCTGCATACGATCGAAAACGCTCCCATCCGCTACCACGTATATGAATTCCTACTCGAAATCTGCCGCCTGTGCTTTCAGCGCGGCAATGGTCTCCTTGAGCTCCTCGGCACGATCGCGCTTCTTCTGCACCACGGCGGGATCGGCTTTGGCCAAAAAGCCCTCATTCGAAAGCGTGCGCTCGCAACCGTTGAGCTCCTTCTCGGCGGCGGCGATATTCTTCTTGATGCGCGCAGCCTCCTCGACAAGGTCGACCATGCCGTCAAGGACAATGAAGGTCTCGACACCGCCGTCGACAACCGCAATGGATGCGGCAGGTTTGGCGGCATCAGCCGCGATGACAAGTGAAGAAGTGTTGGCGAGGCCCTCGATAGTGGAACGCAGGCTCTCAAGCGCGGCAAGGTCTGTGCCATCGGCACGGACAACAAGGTCGAGCTCGGTCTTGGGGCTCAAACGGTAGCGCGAACGTGCGGCACGAGCAGCCGAAACGACGGTACGGCACAGCTCGAAGGCGCGCTCCGCGTCCTCGTCGATGAACTTGGCGTAATCGGAAGGCTCAGGCCAGGCGGCAACCATGAGCGCCTCGGCACGATCGCCCTCGCCATCGAGCACGGAAGCGGGCATGTTGTCCCAAATCTCCTCGGTCACGAACGGCATGAGCGGATGCATCAGGCGAAGCGAGGTATCGAGCACGAACATGAGGTTACGCTGGGCCTGCAGGCGTCCCTCGCCTTTCAGGCGGCTCTTGGTGAGCTCAACATACCAGTCGCAGACCTCGTTCCAGAAGAACTGCTGCACGCCGCGCGCCATATCACCGAAGGTGTAGTTCTCAATACCCTCGGTAACCATCTTCACGGCCTTGGCGAGACGGCTGAACATCCAAGCAT
>CAVGWH010000065.1:0-7060 GCA_963633065.1 Oribacterium sp. | reverse complement strand
AGGAGGCCGGCTACGAGGACGGCTTCACCGTCAAGATCATCGGTGACAACTCCACGCAGGAGACCAAGGGCATGACCTTCGTCATGCAGCAGCTGAAGAAGATCGGTATCGAGGTCGACGTTACCCCCAACGAGGCTGCCACCAACGCCGATATCGCCGCTGAGCCCGAGGATTCCACCGAGATCCAGATGTGGTACGTCAACTGGGCGCAGAACGACGCCGATGGCTTCCTGCGTTCGCTGCTGTCCACCGGTATGACCCCTCCGACCGGCTACAACACCGCCTTCTGGAAGAACGACGAGTTCGATTCCGAGCTCGAGGCCGGCAACCAGGCTCCTACCGAGGCCGAGCAGAACGAGCACTATGGCAAGGCTCAGGACATCGTGTGGCAGGAGTGCCCGTGGCTGTACCTCGCCTCCGACAACATCCTCATGTCCTACAAGGCTTACATCGATGGTATCGAGTACCTGCCGATGGGCATCGATGTCACGCACGCCAAGCTCAACGTCAAGAAATAATCGTCAAGCGTATGCATCGCATCGCTTAGCGCGTGGTTGAGGCTGCCAGCCTCCCAGATTTTGGGAGGCTGGCATTTGCCGTAATTAGTAGTGCATCGTTAAGTAAGTCGTAAGTTAAAGGAGGGGTTGCATGGGGAAATACGTAACCAAGCGAATCCTAAGCATGATTCCTTTGCTGTTTGTCATCTCTGTCGTCATCTTCTTGTTCATTCACCTGATCCCCGGTGACCCGGCGCGTCAGGTTGCGGGAGCCACGGCAACCGTCGGTGAGGTCAACGAGGTACGTCGCCAGCTCGGTTTGGACCAGCCTTTGGTCCCGCAGTACGTCAAATGGATCACGGGTATCCTGCAGGGTGATTTCGGTATCTCGTACACCAATAAGTGCAGCGTGGCTTCGCTCTTCGTTCCGCGTCTGCCCATCACCATCTATCTCACCATCTGCTCCATCACCTGGTCGGCGCTGCTCGGCATCATCATCGGCGTGGTGGCCGCTGTTAACCGCGGGCGCGCGCTCGACCTGATCGGCATGCTCATCGCCATCGCCGGCATCTCGCTGCCCAACTTCTGGCTGGGCCTGCAGCTCATGCAGATCTTCGCCGTCAACCTGCGCCTTCTGCCTACGGGCGGCGTGGACACTTGGCAGGGCTACATCCTGCCGTCCATCGCCATGGGCGCCGGTATCATGTGCATCCTGGCGCGCGTCACCCGTTCTTCCATGATCGAGAATCTCGGTAAGGACTACATCCGTACCGCACGTGCCAAGGGCTTGCCCGAGAAACAGGTCATCTTCCGTCATGCCTTCAAGAACTCCTCTATCGACGTCATCACGGTGACCGCGCTGCAGATCGGCGCGCTGATCGCCGGTTCCGTCGTGGTCGAGACGGTGTTCTCCATCCCCGGCATGGGCCGCCTGCTGGTCGATTCCATCGGCTTCCGTGATTACGAGGTGGTACAGGCGCTGATCCTGTTCTTCTCGTTGGAGTACATGATCATCAACCTGTTGGCCGACGTGCTGTACGGCGTCATCAACCCGCGTGTGCGCTACGAATAGGAGGCGAGGCATATGTCTGAAAATACTAAGAACATCGCCGCGGACTCCGAGGAGTTGCCGCGTGCGCAGAGTCCCGTTAAGCAGTTCGTCAAGAAATTCCTACGCCGCAAAACGGCTGTTCTGGGTTTCGCGTTCATGGTGTTCATCCTTATCTTGGCTGTTATCGGGCCTAATATCACGCCGTACGATCCCAATGCGTACGACTACAACGCCATCCTGGCTGGCCCCAGCGCCACTCATATCTGGGGCACCGATGAGTTCGGCCGCGACGTGTTCAGCCGTATCCTCGCGGGTACGCAGCTCTCGCTCGGCACCGCGCTTACGGCATCGGTGCTCGGCACCGCGGCGGGCGTCATCCTCGGTCTCATCGCGGGCTTCTTCGGCGGCATCGTCGACTCGTTCATCATGCGTGTCTGCGATGTCATGTTCGCCTTCCCCGGCATCCTTTTGGCTATCGCCATCGTCGCCATCATCGGCCCCGGCATCACCAACATCATGATCGGTGTCGCCGTCTTCACGGCCCCTTCGTTCGCGCGTATCATCCGTGGTGCCGTGCTCGAAGTGCGCGGTGAGCTCTACGTCGAGGTGGCGCAATCCTTGGGCTGCAGCGCGGTGCGCACCATGTTCGTTCACATCTTCCCCGGCACCATGCAGGCGCTCATCGTCAACTTCACCATGAACATCGGCGGCGCCATCCTGTCGGCGTCCTCGCTGTCGTTCCTGGGCTTCGGTGCATCCGTCACCCAGGCCGAGTGGGGCGCCATCCTTTCGCAGGGGCGCAACTACCTGTCTATTGCGCCGCACCTGGTGTTGTTCCCCGGTCTTGTTATCTTCTTGACGGTTCTGGCCTTCAACCTGTTCGGCGACGGCCTGCGCGACACGCTCGACCCCAAGCTGAACTAAGGAGGCTGTATGTCTGAAACGTTGCTTGAGGTCTGTGGCCTCAAAACAGAATTCAAACGTGGCAAGAAGGATTGGATCACCGCTGTCAACGGCGTGTCCTTCAAGGTCAATGCCGGCGAGATCGTCGGTCTGGTAGGCGAGTCGGGTTGCGGTAAATCCGTCACCTCGCTCTCGGTGATGCGCCTGCACGACAAGCGCGCCACGCGTCTTTCGGGCCAGATCAAGTTTCAGGGCAAAGACGTGCTCGAGCTTTCCGAGCCCGAGATGCAGGAGATCCGCGGTAACGATATCTCGATGATCTTCCAGGAGCCTATGAGCGCGCTCGATCCCATCATGCGCATCGAGGACCAGCTCATCGAGGCCATCGCCCTGCACAACAAGGGTCTCTCCAAGGCTGAGGTGCACCAGCGCTGCGTATCGGCACTCAAGCTCGTGGGTATCCCCGAGCCCGAGATGACGCTGCGTAACTACCCGCATGAGCTTTCGGGCGGTATGTGCCAGCGCGTGATGATCGCCATGGCCATGGCATGCGAACCTAAGCTGCTTATCGCCGACGAGCCCACTACGGCGCTTGACGTTACCATCCAGGCGCAGATCCTGGCGCTCATGGAGCAGATCCGCGACGAGCGCGACACGGGCATCCTGCTCATCACGCACGACCTGGGTGTGGTGGCCGAGACCTGCAGCCGCGTTATCGTCATGTACGCGGGAACCATTGTGGAGGAGGCTCCCGTAAAGGAGCTTTTCGCCAATCCGCAGCACCCTTATACCGAGGGTCTTATCGCTTCGGTGCCGCGTCTTGGCAAGCGTCTGCATCGCCTGCCGTCCATTCCCGGTTCGGTGCCCGACCTTTCGGTCATGCCCCAGGGCTGTCGTTTCGCACCGCGCTGCAAGTACGCTCAGGAATCCTGTCGCGTCGCGGCGCCCGAGCTTATGAGCGTTGGCGAGAACCATCGCTGCGCGTGCCCGTTCAACCGTAAAGCACGAGAGGGGGCGGAGCAGTAATGGCAGAGTCCACCAACCAGCCCCTGCTGTCCGTTGAGCATCTGAGCAAGAAGTTCCCGGTTTCCAAAAACTTCTTCGGCCGCGCCAACAAGTTTGTGCACGCTGTTAACGATGTGTCGTTCGACATCATGCCGGGAGAGACGTTCTCGCTGGTAGGCGAGTCGGGTTGCGGTAAATCCACCACGGCGCGCCTCATCAACCGCTTGATCAAGCCCGACGAGGGCAAGATCATGTTCGAGGGCAAGGACATCGCGGGTCTCTCCGACAAGGAGATGCGCCCCCTTCGTTCGCAGATGCAGATGGTGTTCCAGGATCCCTACGGCTCGCTCAATCCGCGCATGAAGGTGCAAGATATTATCGGCGAGCCGCTGCTGGTGCATACCGACATGAGCAAGGGCGAGCGTCTCAAGAAGGCGCAAGAGCTGCTTGAGGTCGTCGGCCTTTCGGCGAGCCATGGCGAGCGTTACCCGCACGAGTTCTCGGGCGGTCAGCGCCAGCGTATCGGCATCGCGCGCGCTCTGTCGGTCAACCCGCGCCTCATCATGGCCGACGAGCCCGTCTCGGCCCTCGATGTGTCCATTCAGGCACAGGTGCTCAACCTTCTGCGCGACGTGCAGGAGCAGTACAACCTCACCTATCTTTTCATCAGCCACGACCTTGCCGTGGTCGAGATGATCTCGGATCGCATCGGTGTTATGTACCTCGGTACGCTGATGGAGGTTGCCCCCAACGAGGATCTGTATGGCAAGCCGCTGCATCCCTATACGCAGCTGCTGCTTTCCGCGGTGCCTATTCCCGATCCCACCATCGAAAAGAAGCACGTGCTCATCAAGGGCGATCTTCCCAGCCCTACCAATATCCCCTCGGGCTGCCCGTTCCACACGCGCTGCCCGCGTGCCACCGAGAAGTGCAAGACCGAGGTCCCCGCTATGAACGAGTTCGAACCGGGGCACTTCGTGAAGTGTCATTTCCCTGGTCAGGGTTTGTAAGACAAGCTGCTTGAGCAAATGCCTCACTGTTCTTGGCCATCGGGAAAGTGAGGCATTTTCATGCAAAGATTAAGGCGCCGCTACCGCATATCGACATGCGGTAGCGGCGCCTCTTTGCAGGCCTACTTGTTGTGTACCGTGCTTACAGGTGCGAGAGGATGAGTTCCATCGAGCCTGCGAGCGTGATGGTATCGACTGTAGAGGGGACGAGCAGGTGCGTGCCCTTGTGGACGTCCTCGCCGCATACGGAGCCCGCGCCATCGATAACGGAAAGGCAGGTAAACGGCCAATCCTGATCGATGCTCATCTCGCCTTCCGTTCGCACGCGATCGACGGTGTAACAGGAATTGCTCTCAAGCTCGGTGATACCATCCACCTCGGGCGCCGTCACGGTACCGGAGATGGGGGCCTGCGCTGCGAAATCGATGCAATCAAGGCTCTGCTGAATATGGAGCGGGCGGAGCTTGCCGTCCGTACCGGGGCGATCGTAATCGTAGAGACGGTAGGTTACGTCACTCGATTGCTGCGTTTCCAAAATCAGCGTGCCGCCCTTGATGGCGTGCACGGTGCCGGCGTCGATCTGGAAGAAGTCCCCTTTGTGGATGGGTACTTCGTTGAGCATGTCGGACCAGCGACCTTCTTCGATCATCTGGGCGCACTCGGCGCGATCGTGCGCGCGCTGACCGACGATGATCGTGGCGTCCTCATCGCAATCGAGCACATACCAGCACTCGGTCTTGCCCAGGCTGCCGTTTTCATGCTCGTGGGCGTACTCATCGTCGGGATGGACCTGAATGGAGAGATCGTCTTTAGCGTCGAGGATCTTTATGAGCAGGGGGAACACATCGCCCTTTGCGTTGCCGAAAAGCTCACGATGCTCGGCCCAGAGCTCCGAGAGATGCTTACCCGCAAACGTACCGCCCTCGATCAGGCAGTCTCCTGCGGGGTGCGCCGAGATGGCCCAGCATTCGCCGATCGGTCCCTTGGGGATGTCGTAGCCGAATACGGTTTCCAGCTGGCGGCCTCCCCAAATTTTCTCGTGGAAGATAGGGGTGAGGTTAATCAATTCGGACATGTGCAGCTCCTTATCACCGATCCGATTGGTTGTCCGTACGACAAGCGCCCGTAGCCTAAGGCTATGGGCGCGGTAACGGCATGTGCTTGAAAATGCTATGCCAAGGTGACATTATGCAGCTCGAACCGATCTCCGACATTGCGCGAGACGGAATATTCAAATGCCTGGCCACTGTCCAGAAAACCTATCTGTTCGAGTTCCAAAAGTGGATCGCCCGCGTGTATATCCAGGCGCTTCGCCTCCTCCTCCGTTGCCGCCACGGCGCGTACCGTACGGTGGAAACTCGAGATCTTGAGGCCACAGGTATTGCGGATGTATCCGTAGATCGAACCGTAGAGGTCCTTCTTCTTGAGTCCTGGAATCAGATCGAGCGGCATGTAGGTGTACTCGATGACGATAGGGTTCTCGTCGACTTGGCGCACGCGTTCCACGTAGTAGGTAAAGTCGTCTTCGGTAAGGCCGAGTTGCGTTGCCACCTCTGCGGGGGGATTGACGATGGAAAACGCATATGCCACCGATGAGACGTTCTGCCCTCGATGCTCGGTGGTGAAGCCCTCGGCACGGTCGGAACGCCCGTCGAAATACTTGTTCTGGGGGAGTCCTGCTGAATCCTTTACGTAGGTGCCCGACCCTCGGCGACTGGTGACCAGACCTTGCTCGGTGATCTGCTCGATGGCACGTTTGACGGTGATCTTGCTCACGCCGTACAGCTCGCAGAACTCCACGACGGTGGGAAGCTTGTCGCCCGGTTTAAGAGCTCCATCTTCGATGCTGCGTCGGATATCGGCAGCTATGGTCTCGTATTTCGGAATCATATGACCCCCTATCTTTGCTAAATCAAGTATATACATTCAACCGACTTAATATGTCTGCATTAAAGGCCTAATAGAAAAAGGTGCGCGAAAAAAATATCAAAATCCCGCTACAGTAAAAGAATTAGAGCGCTATACTTGCAAACGACAAGCGTGATACATAGATCGAATGCAGGGAGCATTGATGGAAACCTATACCTTGCCTGATGATTTCTTCTTCGGCGCGGCCATGTCCGGTCCGCAGACCGAGGGCCAGTGGAACCAGGGCGGCAAGCTCGAAAACCTATGGGATACCTGGTCCATGGAGAACCTCGGCGACTTCTACAACCGCGTGGGTTCCTATGGCGGCAACGATTTCATGGCCAAGTACAAAGAGGACCTGGCGCTGCTCAAGTCGCTCGGTCTCGATTCGTACCGCACCTCCATTCAGTGGAGCCGTCTGCTTGACGCCGAGGGCAACCTCAATCCCGAGGGTGCTGTCTGGTATCACGAGCTCTTCCGCGCTTCCAAAGAGGCCGGTCTCGAGGTTTTCGTCAACCTCTACCATTTCGATATGCCCACCTACCTCTTCCGCCGTGGTGGCTGGGAGAGCCGCGAGGTTGTTGAGGCCTACGCGCATTATGCAGATGTGGCCTTCCGTGAGTTCGGTCAGGAGATCCGCTATTGGTTCACCTTCAACGAGCCGATCGTCGAGCCCGAGCAGCGCT
>CAVGWH010000064.1:0-17015 GCA_963633065.1 Oribacterium sp. | reverse complement strand
CAGCTCCGCAATATTCCCAATGTGGATATGAAGAGCATCTACACCGGCAACGGCGTCTCGGAACTCATCCAGCTCTGCATGCATGCGCTTGTGGACAACGGTGATGAGATCTTGATTCCCGCACCCGATTATCCGCTGTGGACGGCATGCGTGACGCTTGCGGGTGGCACGCCGGTGCACTATATATGCGATGAACAGAACGAGTGGAACCCCGATCTCGAGGACATCGAGAAAAAGGTGACGAGCAATACCAAGGCCATCGTCATCATCAACCCCAACAACCCTACGGGCGCCGTCTACTCGCGCGAGATCTTGGAGGGTATCGTCGAGATCGCCCGCAGGCATCAGCTCATGATCTTCGCCGACGAGATCTACGACCGCCTGATCATGGACGGTTTCGAGCATATCTCCATCGCTTCGCTCGCGCCTGATCTGCCCTGTGTCACGTTCTCGGGTCTTTCCAAGAGTCACATGGTCTGCGGCTATCGCGTGGGTTGGATGATCCTGTCGGGCAACCTCGCGTGCATGAAGGATTTTATCCTCGGCGTGAACATGCTCTCGAACATGCGCCTATGCTCCAACGTGCCCGCGCAGTCGATCGTGCAGACGGCGCTCGGCGGTTACCAGAGCGTGAACGAGTACATTCGACCCGGCGGGCGCGTGTACGAGCAGCGCAACTACGTATACGAGGCGCTCAACCAGATCGATGGCATCACCGCGGTTAAGCCCAAGGCGGCGTTCTACATCTTCCCCAAGATGGACATCAAGAAGTTCAACATCACCGACGACGAACAGTTCGCGCTCGATCTGCTACACCAAAAGAAGATCCTCATCACGCGCGGTGGCGGATTCAACTGGGGCGAGCCCGACCACTTCCGCATCGTGTATCTGCCGCGCATGGGCGTTCTGCGCGAATCGATGCAAGATCTGGCCGACTTTTTCGCTCACTATCGTCAGGGGTAGGACCTATACCGTTGCGCTATGCCGGCACGTCGAGCTCGATGAGATCGTGGTTCGGATCGCGCGCATGGATGCTCTCGATGGGGCCGTCGTGCCGGTGCGCACGACGGCCCCTGATTTTATGGGCCAGCCTTTGCGCTCAAGGTCTTCGGCGGCGGATTCTATGGGTCCTTCTACGAGCAGGCAAAGGTCAACGCTGCCGTAAACGGTAATTAGTATTCCAAAGTGGAATACAGTGCCTTCTAACTGGAATTGATAGCAGGATGTCGCCTTTTCTAGAATGTCTTCGACAAGAAGAAAGGCGGTTTCGACGATGGTTATCGATGCTAATTCCTACTGGTTCGATGAGCGCATCTTTGCTGATGAAGCGCTGTGCGAGCGGTTTCTCGCCGAGGTCCCCCGTGCTTACGACACGCAGGCCTATATGACGTTGAACCCCGCAGGTAAGCGTCAGATCGTGATCGAGAAGCCGTCCGGATCGCCCGGCCTTAACTACATCGAGGGTGACTATGCACTCGAGAAGCGCTTGGCCGATATGGACGAGGCGGGGGTCGACAAGGCGATCCTCAAACTCCCGGGGTGCCACGAGTGGATGTCGCTTGCCATGTGCCAGCGTTTTAATGACGGCATGGCAGCCGATGCCGAGGCATCGGGTGGACGCCTGGTACCGCTTGTCGCCGTGCCTCCTTTCGGTACGGCGGAGAACCTTTCGGAGCTTGACCGCAGGCTCGATGAGGGTTTTGCCGGCGTGCAGGTCTGCGCCCATTACGGTAAGCGCTATCTTGACGACCCGGTGTTTGCGAGCTTTTTCGAACATCTCAACGAGCGCGGTGCCACCGTGTACGTACATCATGTGCCGGTACCCGTCGAGTGCGGATCGCTTCTCGCCTACGACAACTTACGCCGATCCTATGGACGCTGTGTTGACCAAACAACGGCGATCGGTCGTGAGATCTTCGGCGATTTCTTTGAACGTTACCCCAACGTGCGCATGGTGCATTCCATGCTTGGCGGCGCCTACTTTGCCTTTAAGGAGATGCTGCTGCCCCACGGACCCAAGCGATCTGATGCCTCGGGCCGGTTTCAAGCCGATACCGAGACCGTTTCCAAGCGCCTGGTACATAACATCTTCTTTGATATGTCACATGCCCAGCCGTGGGGCGAGACGCTTCTTACGTGCGCAGTGGAGGTGCTAGGCGCGGACCATATCGTGTTCGGAACGAGTTATCCCGTGAAGCGCGAGTGGCTTACCGAAGGGGTTGCCTGCGTGCGCGGCACCGATCTGAGCGATGAGGACAAAGCGCTTGTGCTGGGTGGAACGGCGCAAAAACTCTACGGTATTTCATAGACGGAAGATACGCTTGTTGAGATTGTAAGAGGACGGTGAGCGATATGGACAAGGGCGTTTCGAAAGGATGCGCACTGAAGGCGGGAGCTGGCAAGGCGCCAATTGATTTTGCAGACGTGCTGCCGCATGACGGGTTCGATACCGAACGTCACGGACTGTATGCTCGAGCGCTTGTTATCGAGGACGAGGTCAGGCGGGCTTGCATCCTCACGCTTGAAGTTACGTCGATTGCCTCGGAGCTGCTTTTACAGCTGCGAGAAGCGGCAGTTGAACTTACCGGTTGCGACGGTCCTTTTATATGGGTCGTGCCAACGCATACGTTTTCGGCTCCTCATGTGCGCACGGCATCGCAGCTTGCAAGCGAGGCTGAGCGTGAGCGCAACGAACGCTACCGCCTTGCTCTCGTGGATGCCGCCCGCGCAGCTCTTGGGCAGGCGATGGCGGCGCGTCGTACGGTTACGCTTGGCGCTGGCGAAGGGGTCTGTCCTGTGAATGTCAGCCGCGATGTCGAGACGCCGGCAGGCTGGTGGCTTGGGACAAATCCGCAAGGCTACGCGGATCATGCCATGCCCGTTCTTGTGCTCAATGACGCGCGAGGTGAGACGGTGGCGGTTGTCGCTGCGGCTGATGTTCAATCTTCGGTGCTTGACAAATCGTGCGATTCCGAATGCAGGCGCGTGGTGAGCGGGGATTTGTTCGGTTTTGCCGCCCAAGCGCTTGAGCGCGATCTTGGCTGCGTGGCGTTGCTGCTTCCCGGCGCAGCGGGCGACCAGGCGCCGACAGAGCGGGCAGTTGCCACTGAGTTTATGGCTGATGGCTCGTGTCGGGTGACCGACAAGCGCGAGCACGCGTATCGCATGCTGCATAAGCAGGGCCAAGCGTTGGCATGCGCTCTTGCCGAGACGGTGAGCATGTGCGCTCTGATTGAAGGCTCGTGTATAGAGGCCCGCGCATTTGATGTTGAGCTGCCTGCCCAGGAGCGTGCGGACTTTCAAGCGCTGGCGCCCCATCACAGCTATGAGTTCGTGCCGGCCGGTCAGCTATCAACCACGGTTTATCTGCTTCGTCTGGGTGCAATCGACCTCGTCGGTGTTCAGCCCGAGGTGGCGAGCGCCTTTGGTAGCGCGGTGCGTGCAGCAAGGCCTGTGCATACACTCTTCGCTACGCTTGTTAACGGCGGTCAAAAGTACCTGCCCGCGCCGGATGCCTATCAGAAGATCACCTACGAGGCCATGAACTCCAACTTTGCGCTCGGTGCCCATGAGCGTTTGCTGTCAAGTATCATCACCGCGCTTAACGCGTCCTAACGCGAAAGGAGAACCTGCATGAATATCGGACATGCGCGCCGTAAGATCACTCCTAAGGGCGATGTGTATCTCATTGGCTATCGCAATCTTCCCAATCGTCTGGAGCCGGCAACGGCTATTCATGACGATGTGTACGCGAACGTGCTTCTCTTCGAGGAAGACGGGAACGAGGTATTCCTCTTCAATGCCGATGCCCTCGAGTTTGAGGAGAGCATGGCTGAGGAGGTCAAGACGCTCCTTGCAGAACGCTACGGTATTGACCGAGACTGCGTGCTACTTTCGGCCACACATAACCACACTTCGATCGTTGCCTACCATCGTAGCTGGTGGACGGGCAAATTCGATGAAGCATATTACCGCTGGCTCCTCGATACCGTCTGCGAATGCTATGAGGAATGCCGTGAGAATGCGCAGCCTGCAACATGCCGTATGGGTAAGCGGGTCGTCACGGGCTTTTACGATAATCGCATCATCCCGGGTGAACTCGCCGATAACGAGGTGATCGTCACATCGTTTTTCGATAGGGACGGTAGGCCCTTTGCGGGGTTCGTCAATTGGGCGGTGCATTCTGCGTGCGTGGGTCCCGATTGCACGGAGCTCACAAGTGAACTGGCCGGCCTTACCGGCAAAAAGCTCGCGGCAAGCCTTGGATACTACCCAGCCATGGTGGTGGGCGCCGCTGGCGACTGCAGCGATCGCAACTTCCGCCAGGGGCGTGGCATCGCCGAGGTCGAGCGCGTCTCGGATGGTCTTGCCGAGGCGATCTCGGAGATCGAACTCGACCGTGAGGTGCTGCTTGACCGCATCGAGCCGCAGACGTTCTATCACACCGTCGCGCACGACGATTTCTCGCTCACACTTAAGTGCGCGGTTATCAGCCTGGGTGGTATCCATCTTTTCGTGTTCCCCAGCGAACTCGGTAGCGACTTCGGTATTCGCATGAAGCGCGAATGCTTGGCCGAGGGCATCGTTTGCGGTTATACCAACGGCTACTTTGAATATTTTCTACCTGAGCGCGAGTACGGTCTCTCGTTCGAGACCGAGCGCACGCAGATTCCCAAGGGCGAGCCCGAGCGTCTGTGCGATAAGTTCTGCCAGACCTCGCACCTGCTGAGCGCGGCAGACAGGCTTGCTTAAATCGCGTTTCGTTGCGTTGCGGCAGGTGTTCCGTTTTGGGTCTCGCCGCCGTAGGCGTCTCGATCGTTTATTTCCATCCCGGGCGTACGTGCGCTTGCGGAGTCAGCGAGGTTTCGCGCTTCGGTCTCTCGATGTCGACTACGGAGAGCGAGGTATTGACGAACCTCAATCCGAAAAAGGAGGAATCCCATGAAGTACCAGCAGCTTTGCGAGGACATCATCACAAAGGTCGGCGGTCGCGATAACGTGCGCGACGTAAGCCATTGCATCACGCGTTTGCGCTTTCATCTTAAGGACGAAGCGCTTGCCAAGACCGATGAGCTCAAGGCCATGAAGGGCGTCGTCGACGTTATCCAGGCCGGCGGCCAGTACCAGGTCGTGATCGGTGCTACGGTCGAGGCTGTCTATAACGATCTTGTCAAGGTCGGCGGCTTTGATGCTCAGCCTGCACTCGAATATCGACGAGGGCGATGCCGTCAAGAAGGGCGACCCGTTCACGCGCCTGCTCGCCGTTATCTCCGAGATTCTGCAGCCGATACTCGGTGTGCTCATGGCGGGCGGCTTCATCAAATCGATGCTTGCTCTCTGCAAGGTCGCCGGCTGGCTCAGTGCCGACAGCAGCACCTATGTGGCTCTTTCGGCTATCGGCGATTCGGTGTTCTACTACTTCCCGTTGATCATCGGCTGGACCTCGGCCAAGAAGTTCGGTCTCAAGCCCGTTATGGGCATGGCATTGGGCGGCGTGCTGGTGTACCCCACGCTTGTGGCCCTTGCAAGCGGCGACGCTCTCTACACGATCGGTGCGGGCACCATCTTCGAATCGAATGTCTACGGTGATATCTTCGGCATACCGCTGATCATCAAGGATTACAACTCCACTATCCTGCCCGCGATCTTTATCGTATGGATCGCCGCCAAGATGCACCGGGCCCTGTCTGATGCGTTGCCGGCGCTCGTGAGTTCCTTCCTTTCCAACATTCTTACCCTGTTCATCTGTGGCATCCTGGGCCTCATCGTCGTCGGCCCCGTCATGACGATCCTTTCCAATATCGCGGCCCAGCTCATTCTCGCGCTCATCAATATCCAGCCCGCGCTCGCCGGTTTCGTGATCGGTACCTTCTGGAGCCTGCTCGTCATGTTCGGCCTGCACTGGGGCATCATCCCTCTGTGGTTCCTCAACGTGTCCACC
Organism: Oribacterium sp.; assembly: GCA_963633065.1. Lineage (GTDB taxonomy): Bacteria > Actinomycetota > Coriobacteriia > Coriobacteriales > Coriobacteriaceae > Collinsella. The sequence continues at coordinate 11,074 of CAVGWH010000064.1, read as the reverse complement.
TACGGTTACGATTTCATCAACCCCTTGGTCTATGCCGGTGGCTGCGCTATTGCCGGTGCCGTAGTGGGCGTGATCATCCGCACCAAAGACTCTGAGGACAACGCTGTTGTCAACGTCCCGGCTTTTGTTTCTTCAATCTTCGGCGTCAACGAGCCTGCGCTCTATGCCATCCTGCTTCCGCGTAAGCGTCTTATGTGGGCCACGTTCCTTTCCGCTGGTGTCGGCGGTGCCGTTGCCGGTTTCATGGGCGCAAAGCTCTACTCATTTGGCGCTTCGGGTCCGCTGGGCTTCCCCAGCTTCATCAATCCCGCCGGCATCGATGCGGGCTTCATCGGACTTGTTGCGTCCGGCGTGGTCGGCTTTGTCCTGGCGCTTGTCGCCGCACTGATTATCGGCACCAAGAAGGACGAGGGCGGCCCGAGCCTCAATATCACGGTGGAGTAATTTCGCTCGTTGCAATGGAGCTTGTCGGCTCTAAAACGAGCATGGCCTCGGATGGGTGTTCCGTCCGAGGCCATGTTTGTTACGTTCGGCCGGCATGGTGCCTCCCTTGGAGCATCCCGCCGGCGCTCGTCGCGGGGGATCGAGGGTGGGCTCGGGTGATGCGAAGGGAGGCCGTAGGCGCGCGGGCGCCGTCTGATGACGCGCTACCTTACGTTTGTGCTCTCGGATTGCAGAAGCTCACGATAGGGAAGGTACCCGATAAACGATAGAACGGCTTGAGGCTGCGTCCTGTTTCGTTTGAGGTAAAGCTTGACCTCGCTCGTGGCCGCCGGGTCGATGTCGACGAGTGCTACCTTCTGTTCAGAGAGCGACTCGGATGGCTTGCGCATAAGGAGTGATATGCCGGCGCCGCGCGCGACGAGCGAGATGATGTTCTCGGCGCGTTTGCCAGTGAAGGTCACGCGGGGCGAGAAGCCGGCGGCGCTGCAGAGTGCAAGGACGAGTTGGCTCACAAATGAGCCCTTGGGGAGCATGAGGAAGTTCTCGTCGATAAGGTCGCCAATGGTTACGCTCTCGCGCATGGCGAGCGGGTGATTGAGCGGTAGTACGGCCACGAGACGGTCCGTGGCAAAGGGAACCTTTTTGAACTCTGGTTCGGAGGCGCTGTCGTCCCTGATGAAAGCGAGATCGATCTCCTCGCGCAGTAACATTTGCTTGAGCGCGTCGCCCTCGCCTTCGATGAGCTCGATGGAATACGAGGGGTTTGCCTGCTGGAAATCGATAACGGCATCGGTGATGCCGTAGGGTGCCATGATGGGAATCGACCCCACCGTGATGCGCTCGAGCGGCTCTTCGATATCGCGTTGCAAAGCCGCGATATAGCGATGCTGTAACGTCGCGATCTTTTGTGCGTAGGGAAGGAGAGCTGCGCCATGCGCGGTGAGCGTCACGTTGCGCTGCGCGCGATCGATGAGTGTGCAACCGAGCTCGCGTTCCATGCCCATGATGTGTTTGGAGAGTGTGGATTGCGACATGAAGAGCAGCTCCGCCGCATCGAGAAATGTGCGCGATTGCGCCAAGATAGCAAATTCGCCGAACCGACTGATGTCCATTGCGCCCTCCTGTCTTTACGTGCTGGGGAATGTGAACTTTTCTCTTTTCCCTGAGCGCCGTAGTTATAATAATCCGGTCAATGAGCGGCCTTGCGGTGTAAGTCCAATTGTCATGGCGCCGCTCTGACCAAGCTCGATTTGATCCCCTTGGATGAACGGCGTGTCTGTCCGTTCAATTGCAAAGGGGAAACAGTGACAACCGAAACTCGAATAGACGTCGACGCCGCGCACGGAGCGGCCTATCGGCGCAAGCCGGTCAAACTCTGGACGCGTGACTTGGTGCTTATCATTCTGGTGAATCTCTGCGTGTTCATCAATCACATAATGAGCCTCTCGACGTTTCCGTTCTACATCAAGAGTCTGGGCGGTACCGAAGCGCTTGCCGGTGTATGTGCAGCGGCGTTTTCGCTGGTGGCCGTGGTCGTGCGTCCATTTGTTGGCTGGTGGCTCGATAACGGGGCGCGTCGTGTTGTGCTGATCGTGGGGCTTCTAGCGCTTGCCGCAGCGCCCTTTGGGTATGTTGCGGCGCCGATGCTTTCGGTGGTCATCGGCTTTCGCATGCTCCACGGCGCCGCGCTTTCGTTTTCCAATTCCACTACGGCGACGGTTGCGTCCGACGTGATCGCCAAGCCGCGATTCGCCGAGGGCATGGGATTTTTCGGCATGGCTACGGCGCTCGCCTCGGCCATCGCTCCGGCACTCGGCCTCGAACTCATGAACGGCTTCGGGTTCAGCGCGCTCTACGGTGCGGCGGCGGGCATCTCGCTCTTGGCGCTTGTACTCTTCCTGTTCATCCACGCTCCACGTGTCGATGTGCCGCGCAATAAGCTCAGCATCTCATCGCTCGTCAATCGCGATTCGCTGCCGGCCACCTGCACCATGACGCTCTTCATGTTCTCGTTTGGTGCGCTTGAGAATTTCGTTGCCATCTACGCATCTGAAAACGGCCTTTTGAGCGGATCGGTCTTCTTTTTGATCATGGCTGCGATGCTTCTGCTTGTCCGTGTGTTCTTGGGACGCCTGGTCGACACGAGGGGAGAGGCCGCTTTCGTTTATACGGGTAATGCGGCTATGATCGTGGCGCTCTTGTTACTCGCGTTCGTGCCGAGTAATGTCACGTTTTTGCTTGCGGCGGTACTTGCGGGCTATGGCTTTGGAGGGCTTGAACCGGCGTTGCAGTCCATGGCCGTGCACACGGCGTCGAACGAATCGCGCGGGTCGGCCAACTCCACGTTTTTGTGCGGCTACGATATCGGTTATGGCTTGGGCGGCGGCATCGCCGGCGTGCTTATCACCGTGGTGGGCTATGCGCATATGTGGGCGCTGGTGGCGCTTGCCTGTGTAGCGTCCATCGTCCTCTACGTGGGGTGGGCGCGCCATTCGCATACGAGCTTCTCGCGCGCTAGATCCTCGCTTTAGCGCGATGGAGGTGTCGCATTAATGTGTGCGCACAGATTCTGCAGCTAGATCGCTGCAAGCGCACCTAAACTTGTTCAGGTTTGCCGAAAGGCGAGTTTGTTAGAGCGCACGGATGCGCGACGGGCCCCGCGGATGGGGTCGTGATTAATGCCCGGAAGGGCCGATTGGAGTCTCATGTCTGAGAACGAGAACGTAGAGAACATGAACGAGACCGAGAACGTGGCAGCCGAGGTTGCCGAAGAGAGCGTAGAGACCGTAGAGGCTCCTGTAGCCGAGGTCACTGTTGCCGAGACTGAGGAAGAGACCGAGGTCGAGGTTGCCGCTGAGGTAGCCGATGAGGCCGAGGATGCTCCTTCCGTTGATTATGACGAAGAACTGATGGATAAGGCTCAGAAGGCCGCGCGCCTGCTGCGTAGCCGCCGCTTTGCCATCTCAAAAGAAGCCGAGGCCCGTGTCGAGCGCATGAACGACCTCAAGCGCGCCGTCAAGCTGCTCGATCTTAAGCCCAAGATGCAGCAGAAGGAGATGGCCGACCTCCTGGGTATGCGCCTGCGCGAGCTTGATGCCCTGATGGCCGAGGCCGAGGCTGCCGATATCGTCGGCCGCGTTGAGCCGACGGGCGAGGACGAGGGCGATATGCGCAAGATCGTCGTCTTCGCTGCCGAGGACGCCGAGGAAGGCATCGCCAAGCTCACCAATAAGAAGGACAAGCTGCTCCCCGAGCTTCCCGCGACCGAGATCGTCGAGCTCATGGCAGCGCTCGATAAGATCATCGATCCCTTGGTGGCCATGGGCCTCGATCGCGACGACGACCGTCGCGGCGGACGTGATGACCGTGGCGGCCGTGGCGGCGACCGTGGTGGCCGCGGTGGCTTCGGCGCCCGTGGTGGCCGTGATGACCGTGGCGGCCGTGGTGGCGACCGTGGCGGTCGCGGTGGCTTCGGCGGTGGCCGTGGAGGCCGTGATGACCGCGGCGGTCGCGGTGGCTATGGCGACCGTCCCCGTAACGGCCGCGGCAACTTCGGCGACCGTCAGCGCGACGATCGTCGTGGCGGTCGCAACGGTGGCGGCTTCCGCGGCAACCGTGGCGGCTTCCGCGGTTAAGGTCTATTGACATAGCGCTTGTCGTCGCGACAAGGCGGCGATAAGGTAAAGCCCGTGCATGGCAAAGTGACCATGCACGGGCTTTGTTTTGCTGATATTGCGCGCTCGGCGGTTCTGCGTCTCGTTTCCGCATGGCTTTGCTTGTCCGCGTTTCGATGCGAGAGGAGCATCGAAACGCGGACCTGACTTTCCGAGCTTATAGGCTCAAGAACAGCTGGTGCAAACGAAGGTCGCAATCGAGCTCGGGATGAAAAGCGAGTGCGATCTGATTGCCCTGGCGTGCCGCCACGATGCGCTCGTCGACAGTCGCCAGCGCGTGGGCGTCGGGACCGACGTTCGCAATCCGAGGGGCACGAATAAAGGTCAACGGTAGTACCCTCTCGATACCTTCGACGTGGGCCTCGGTATGAAAGCTGCCCAGCTGGCGACCGTAGGCATTACGCTCGACCTCGATATCCATGGTCGCCAGGCGCGGAGTGCCTTTATCATCGTGGGCCGACAGGCGTTCTGCCAGCAAGATCATGCCGGCGCAGGTACCAAGTGTGGGCATGCCGTCTTTGATTCGGACGCGAAGCGGTTCCAGCATCTCGAGCTCGGCGAGGAGCTTTCCTTGGACGGTCGATTCTCCCCCGGGAAGGATCAGCCGATCGAAGGGGCGCTCCAAATCGGCGGCTTGCCGCAGCTCGAAACACGGCTCGCCCAGCTCAGCTAGCTTCTGCTCATGTTCGATAAAAGCGCCTTGGACGGCGAGAACGGCAGTGGCCATTAGATCCCACGCTCTTCCATGATGGTCTGGATTTCGTCGGCGTTGATGCCTACCATGGCCTCACCGAGGTTCTCCGAGAGCTCGGCGATGAGCTTGGCGTCGGTGAAGTTGGCGACGGCCTTGACGATGGCGGCCGCGCGACGTGCGGGATCACCGCTCTTGAAGATGCCCGATCCCACAAAAACGCCCTCGGCGCCGAGCTGCATCATGAGGGCGGCATCTGCTGGGGTTGCCACGCCGCCGGCAGCGAAGTTGACCACAGGGAGCTTACCTGTTGCGTGAACCTCGCGTACCAACTCCACGGGAACGGCCAGCTGCTTTGCGGCTTCAAAAAGCTCATCGTCGCGAAGGGCGACCACATCGCGGATCTGGTTTTGGATTTTGCGCATGTGACGAACGGCTTGCACCACGTCTCCCGTACCCGGCTCGCCCTTGGTGCGGATCATCGTGGCGCCTTCGGCAACACGGCGCAGGGCCTCGCCGAGGTCGCGCGCGCCGCAGACGAACGGCACGGAGAATGCGGTCTTGTCGATGTGGTATACGTCGTCGGCGGGCGAGAGGACCTCGGACTCATCGATATAGTCGATTTCGATGGCCTGGAGGATCTGCGCCTCGGCGATATGGCCGATGCGGCACTTGGCCATAACGGGGATGCTTACGGCTTCCTGTATGCCGCGGATCATAGCGGGATCGCTCATGCGGCTGACACCGCCCGCGGCGCGGATGTCGGCAGGGATGCGCTCAAGCGCCATGACGGCGCAGGCACCGGCCTCCTCGGCGATACGTGCCTGCTCGGGGGTGGTGACGTCCATGATCACGCCACCCTTGAGCATTTGGGCGAGCTGACGGTTGAGTGCGGTGCGGTCGGTATCGGGGGCGTTGACCTCTGACATAGTTGCTCCTTTTCGGCTGTAATCAAAATGAGTGAGGTTGCCGAGGCGTGCGTTGCGCAACCGCATTGCCCCAGCAGCTTGAGCGAACATACTAGTGAGTTCCACGCGTGCTCAAAAGGCTCAGTTTATGAGATACTTTTCAGGTCAGAATAAGGTCAGATATAGCAAATCAATAAGGTCAGATGATCCAATATGCTTAGCTATGATATGCGCAAGCGCGGGGATAGCTCACTTTATGAGTATCTTTACCAGCAAATTCGTGATGACATTCTCAATGGACGAATTGCCGCAGACGAGCACTTGCCAAGCAAGCGCGGGCTTGCGGAGCATTTGGGGCTTAGTGTGGTCACTGTTGAAAACGCATATGCCCAGTTGGTTGCCGAGGGATATGTCCGTGCTGAGGCGCGGCGCGGTTTCTATGCCAACGGGCTGCCGTCAGCGCCCCTTGTGCATCCGCGAGCCGGAGAGAAGACCGATCGCGATGCGGGCGACACGTGTGATGACAAGATCGGTTCTGCCGTGCGCCCCTATGCAAGCGATGCGCATCCTGAATCCGCATGGAAGCCGTCTCCGGCAACGCTTGAGGCAGCGCGCCTCTGGCAGCGCGCGCTTCGCTCGACACTTTCCTCGGAAGACGAAGCGCTTGCGTTTGCGCCTGCGCCTGCGCAGGGCACGTTACGCCTGCGCCGAGCAATCGCTTTTCATCTTCGAAGCTCTCGCGGTATGGAAGTCGATCCGGAGAATGTCGTCGTCGGTGCCGGTTCGCAGCTGTTGGTGCAGCTTCTGGTACAGCTGCTCGGTCATGATTCCACGTATGCCGTTGAGGATCCGGGCTATTTGCGGCTCACCCGTATCTACCAGGCGTGCGGTCGCAGCGTGCGGCACATTCCGCTTGATGCGGAGGGGCCGTGCCTTGATGAGTTGGAGGCTCGAGCGGTGGATGTGCTGCATATCATGCCCTCGCATCAGTTTCCTTCGGGTCGTGTGACGAGCATCGCGCGACGCTATGCCCTGCTCGCGTGGGCGTCTGCGGAGCCTTCGCGCTACATCATCGAAGACGATTACGATTGTGAATTCCGTTTGGCGGGAAAGCCCGTCCCGCCGCTCTCGGCCATCGACGCAAGTGGGCGCGTTATCTACACCAATACGTTTTCTAAGAGCCTTTCGTCGGCGTTGCGTCTTGCCTACATGGTTTTGCCGCCAGAGCTTATGGAGCGTTATCGATCGGAGCTCGGCTTTTATTCGAGTACCGTAAGCTCGCTCGATCAGATCACGCTTGCGCGTCTGTTGGAATCGGGGGAGTATGAGCGCCACGTGATGCGCGTCCGCAAGCGGGCGCGTGGCGTGCGTGATGCGCTTAGATCGGCGCTCGGTGAGCTTAACGTGGGTGGACGTATCGCCATGGAGGAGGCGGACGCGGGTTTGCACTGCGTCCTTTCGGTCGAAAGCGAGCTGTCTGAGCGCGAGCTTGCGCGTCGCGCGACCGAGAACGGAATCCCTGCCGCCCCGCTTTCCACTTACGCCTGGTGTCCCGAAAACGCGGTTGCTCCCGATGGACGGCGCCGTTTGATCGTGCGTTACGAGGACCTGTCGATCTAGCTTCGTTTGAGGTAGCCGTGGTCGAGCACGACCGAACAAGGGCTTTCGGGCCAACGCTCGTGCGCGAGATCGATGGCCGCGCCTACGAGCGTCTCGTCGCTGAGCGTGCAGCCGTCAGGTTTTACCAGGTCGAAGGTCACGAAACTCTCCTCGACCCGCAAATCGTGAACGCTGATTCCGGGGTAAAGCTCGCTCAGGTGTTTCGAGAGCCAAGCTCGTGGGTCATCTTCGGTATCGCTTATATCGATCGGATCGTAATGCAGGGTGAGCTCAAGCCCCTGTTCTCGCTTGAAGTCCCGTTCGATCGTGTCGATTATTTCGTGGTTCGCAAAGGTGTCGGCGTTCCCATTCATCTCGACGTGCGCGCTCACGAACCCGCGACCTGGACCGTAATCGTGCACCATAAGGTCGTGCGTGCCGAGGATGCCGGGGTAGGAGAGGATGCGCTCGCGGATGGACTCGACATATTCGGGTGACGGAGCGCGGCCAAGAAGCGGGCTCGTGGTGTCGAGCAGCAGCTTGATGCCGCTTGCGGTAATGAAGGCACCGACTGCAAGACCGGCCCAGCCATCGATCGTGATACCTGTTTGGCTTTCGACGAGGGTGCAGACAAGCACGGCGCCCGTTGTGAAGACGTCGTTTTTGGAATCCTGTGCGGCGGCCAGAAGCGTCTCGGACTCGATACGCTGTCCGAGCGAGCGATTGAAGACGAGCATCCAGAGCTTCACGAGCATCGAGGCGATGAGGACGCCGAGCATGGGTAAGGCGACTTCCGAGGCTTCGGGGTGGATCAGTTTGCCCGTCGACTCCTTGATGAGGTCGACACCGAGCGCGCACACGATGAGGGCTACGCCGAGTCCCGCCAGGTATTCGTAGCGTCCGTGGCCATAGGGGTGCGTTGCATCCGCAGGTTTAGCGGCTAGCTTGAAGCCTACGAGGCTCAGTACGTTACTCGAAGCATCTGAAAGGTTGTTCACGGCGTCCGCTACGATGGAGACGGAGCCAGCGGCAAGGCCGACGGCTGCTTTTGCCATGCAGAGCACTATGTTGCACACGATGCAGACGATGCTTGCCATCAGACCTGCGCGTGCGCGTTCACTCGGATTCTTAGGGTCGAACCCGGAGCCGAGAAAGATGCGTATCAAGAGATCGGTCATGTTCGTCTTCGCCACCCTGATGGTTCCATGTGTCTAGGGCCATTATCGTTCACGGTTGGGGTGAAGCCGTAAAAAGAAAAAGCAGGAACTCGCGAGGGCGAGTCCCTGCTCTGTGTTGAATGCGATCTGGCGCGGGCTTTTGGTCGCTATTTAGCCGAAGTAACGCTTGAGGAGGCCGGCGAACGCTTTGCCGTGACGTGCCTCGTCGCGTGCCATCTCGTGCACGGTGTCGTGGATAGCGTCGAGGCCGGCTGCCTTGGCGCGCTTTGCCAGGTCGGTCTTGCCGGCGGTAGCGCCGTTTTCGGCCTCAACACGAAGCTCGAGGTTCTTCTTGGTGGAGTCGGTTACGACCTCGCCCAGAAGTTCGGCGAACTTGGCGGCATGCTCGGCCTCTTCATAGGCGGCCTTCTCATAATAGAGGCCGACCTCGGGATAACCCTCTCGGAAAGCCACACGTGCCATGGCGAGATACATGCCCACCTCGGAGCACTCGCCCTCAAAGTTGGAACGCAGGTCGGCGATGATGTCCTCCGAGACGTCGCCCATCTTGCCGGCGCCCACAACATGCTCGGCGGCCCACTCCATCTCGGTGCCTTCCTGCTTCAGGAAACGCGAGCCGGGAACACCGCACTGGGGGCACTTGAAACCCTCGGGGAGCTCTTCTCCGTCGAACTCTTCAACATAACCGCAAACGGGGCAGACAAATTTCATGATCGATCCTCCGATCGGTAGCGATGAGATGCGCGCGCCGGCCCTTTCGGTCCCTCTCCGGTGGGCGCATCGGAACGATTTCATTATCCATAAATGATGCTAAATTGGAAGCCTATTAGGACTAATTCTTAAAAAGTAATCAATTCTCGTAAGATTGCGAAAGCTTGGATGGGGTCTCTCCGTATTGGATGCGCGCATCGGAAAGCGGGGCAATGCGGGCAAGCTGCCTATATCCGCATCACCCCGCCTGTTCATGAAACCGTGCAAGACCGATTAGCTTACTTCTCCTGAATTTGTTTTCCGCAGAGGTGCTCAATCTCGATTTCGAAGAGCTGCACACCGCGGATGCCGGCAGCGACTTCCTCATCGATTTCGCTCTCGTCGGGGTAGTACTTGCTTGCGAGTTCGCGCACCCTCGTTTCGGTGACTTTGGGGTCGTCGATCAGGCGGCAGCGTCCGTACACAATTGTGCTCTGGACGTAGGGCGCCCAGTCATCGTCCTTGTAATGTTCGTTGCCATAAACGGTGAGGCAGATTTTGTCACATTGCTGCAGGGCATCAACCTTGTAACCGCGTTTGGATCCATGGAAATAGATTCGATTGGAATGCGCATCGTAAAAGTAGTTGATGGGGAAGGCAAAGGGGTAGCCGTTGTCACCGTTCACGGCCAGTACGGCGCGGCGGCCATTGCTGAGCAGCTCGCGTGCGGCTTCATCGGAGATGGCGCGGCTCTTTCTGCGTAAAGGTCTAAACATACCGGCTCCTTTCAGTGGCCCTTCGGCTGAATGACAGTTAGCTTGCATCTTATGGGTCCCGCGCGGCCTGTTGCGCCCACTTTTTTCGGTTAAGGGTAGGTCAAATTAAATTCATTGAGTAGGCGGCCTATTCTCGTAAAAAGTCCCCAGGTCAGAAATTGGCACCTTGCTTGTATACAATAGGGTTCCGTTTTGACCTACCCTTAACCGTATTTTTTGGTCTGACCTTGGGCCCTTGCGCGTTAACGGTCACTCGTGGGCACAAGCTCAAGAGCCAAGTTGCGCTCCTTGCTCAGCGAGGAGGACGTAGACATAGGGTGAACATGATAAACCGTGGGCTTACATGCTGTTTATACAAAATGCCGTCATCGGGGTGGTGTTCCGATGACGGCATGTGAAGGCTGGGGCTTGTAGACGCCCGTGCAGCTGAACGTGAAGTTTGTTTTGCTTTAGAGCTCTACAAGCTCTCCGGTCTCAGCGGCCTGCTTGACGGCGTTCAGGCAACGCAGGGTTTTGACGTTGTCTGCGGGGGAGACGACCGGCTCTTCCTCGCGGCGCACCACCTTGATGAAATGCTTGAGCTGCATCTTGTGCGGAAGCGCCGGATCGACTGCGGGTACTTCTACCTGCAGCGGCTTGTGCCAGCTAGAGGCACCGTCGTAGCTTACGTGCTGTAGGCGTGGCAGCGAGAGGGAACCCAAGGTGCCGCCGATGAAATAGGCATCCGCATCGAAAGGACGGTACTGCGGATCCTCGCGCGCGGTGGCTTCCCAGTTCCATGGGCTGGCCGTGGTATCCGAGATGGTCATGGAGGCCAACGAGCCGTCAGCGAAGCGGACGTTCACAACGGCAGAATCTTCGGTCTCAAAGCCGCGCGCAGCGCTCGACTGCATGCCCTGAATGGCCACGGGCTCGCCGAGCAGGTAACGCAGCAAGTCGACGTCGTGTACGAGGTTCACGAGAATCGGGCCCGCGCCCTTCTTGCGGCGCCACTCGACATCGAAGTACTCGTCGTTCTTGTAGATCATGTAGTGGAAGCTCGAGACGGTGAGCTTACCGAGCTCGCCGGACTCGATGATCTGCTTGGCCTTGTTCACGAACGGGTTGTGGCGGC
>CAVGWH010000063.1:0-17390 GCA_963633065.1 Oribacterium sp. | reverse complement strand
GCGCAGCTACGACATCTATTCTCGCCTGCTTAACGACCGCATCATCTTCTTGGGTGAAGAGGTCAATTCCGTGAGCGCCAACCTGGTCATCGCGCAGCTGCTGCATCTCGAGAGCCAGGATGCCGAGAAGGACATCTCGCTGTACATCAATTCCCCCGGTGGCGAGGTCACCTCGGGTTTGGCGATTCTCGACACGATGAACTTCATCAAGCCGCAGGTCTCCACTATCTGCGTCGGCATGGCAGCTTCCATGGCAGCGGTCCTGTTGGCTGCAGGTGCCAAGGGCAAGCGCTTCTGCCTGCCCAACTCGATGGTCATGATCCATCAGCCCAGCGGCGGCGCCCAGGGTCAGCAGACCGAGATCGAGATCGCGGCCCAGCAGATCAAGGCAACGCGTCATAAGCTCAACAAGATCTTGTCCGATGCCTCCGGTCAGCCCTTTGAAAAGGTCGAGGCCGACACCGAGCGCGATCATTACCTCACTGCCGAAGAGGCGCTTGAGTACGGTCTGATCGACCGTATCGTGACCTCTCGTGCCCAGGCTGCTAAGGATGCAGAGTAATGGCTAACGACTACAACCACGGTTTGGGCTATAACGGCGGCCAGGGTGATTCCGGCTCCGAGGGCACCATCTGCTGCTCGTTCTGCGGCAAGGAGCAGGGTCAGGTTCGCAAGCTCGTCAAGGCGCCCAACAACATCTATATCTGCGACGAGTGCGTCATGGCATGCTCCGATATCTTGGAGGATTCCATCGCGAACGATTTCGCGCGTGCTGCACGCGAGCAGAAGCTCCCCGATTTCATGAATGCCCTGGGGCTGCAGCAGCAAGCTCCCGAGGCCGAAGAAGCCGAGGAGTTCGAGCTTGAGGACGTGTCGGGGCAGGTTATCAGCCATGTGCCCACACCGCACGAGATCTATGACGAGCTCTCCGAGTATGTGATGGGTCAGGAGGACGCCAAGCGCGCCATGTCCGTTGCGGTGTACAACCACTACCGTCGCGTGCTCGAGGGCGGCGCTGCATCTTCGGCTTTCGATGAGGCTTCGGGCTTTGATTCCAAGGATGGGTTCGATGACGACCTTTCGGACGTCGAGCTCGCTAAGTCGAATATCCTGCTGCTCGGTCCTACCGGTACCGGTAAGACGCTTTTGGCGCAGACGCTCGCACGCATCCTCGAGGTGCCGTTTGCCATCGCCGACGCCACGGCGCTTACCGAGGCCGGCTATGTGGGAGAGGATGTCGAGAGCATCCTTCTCAAGCTCATCAATGCCGCCGATGGCGATATCGAGCGCGCCCAGGTGGGCATCGTCTACGTGGACGAGATCGACAAGATCGCCCGTAAAGCCGAGAACCTCTCCATTACGCGCGACGTGTCCGGTGAGGGCGTGCAGCAGGCGCTGCTCAAGATCCTTGAGGGCACGGTGGCGAGCGTTCCTCCCACAGGTGGGCGCAAGCATCCCCAGCAGAAGCTGCTGCAGATCGACACCACCAACATCCTGTTCATCTGCGGTGGCGCGTTTGTGGGTCTCGACAAGATCATTGCCGATCGCGTGGGCAACAAGGGCGTCGGCTTTAACTCCGAGATCGCCGGTCCCACCTCGGTGGACGAGAACGACCTTCTCAAGCAGGTGCTTCCGCAGGATCTCAACTCTTTTGGCATGATTCCCGAGTTCATCGGTCGTACGCCGGTCATCACGCAGACCTGTGCGCTCGATGAGGACGATCTGGTGCGTATCCTTACCGAGCCGCGCAACGCCATCGTTCGCCAGTATCGTCGCATGTTCCAGCTCGAGGGCGTCGAGCTTGAGTTTGACGACGAGGCACTGCACGAGATCGCGCGTATGGCGCTCGCTCGTAAGACCGGCGCTCGCGGTTTGCGTTCCATCTGCGAGGATGTGCTTCAGCAGACCATGTTCGATCTTCCGTCCGAAAAGGGCGTGGAGAAGGTCGTGGTCACCAAGGCCTCCGTCGAGGGTTCCGAGCAACCGAAGCGCGTGATGGCTGCCTAAGATCGCTGCCTAGATCACTGTTTTCATAACGCTCCGTTAGAGGGCCTGTACCATATGGGTACAGGCTCTTTTTGTTACCTCAGCGTATGCCTCATCCGAGCTGTGTGCGCTGTGCTATCCTCTTACCTCGACTACGTTGAGACGTCTCGCTTTTCGGACGAGAAGGGGAAGCCATATGGAAGAGATGCCCAAGAACTACGACCCGAGTGTGAACGAGCCTAAGATTTTGCAAAAATGGCTCGACGGCGGTTATTACAAGCGTCGCGAGGGCGTTGGCGACTGCACCGTCACGATCCCGCCTCCCAACGTCACGGGCAAACTCCATATGGGTCACGCCACCGACGACTCTATCCAGGACGCCATCGTGCGTATGGCACGCATGCGCGGCAAGTCCACGCGCTGGGTGCTCGGCACCGACCATGCGGGCATCGCCACGCAGACCAAGGTCGATAAGAAACTCAAAGAGGAAGGCGTCAGCCGTCTTGAGATCGGGCGCGAGAAGTTCATCGATGCCTGCTGGGACTGGACGCACGAGTACGGCGGCATCATCGTCGAGCAGATCAAGCGCATGGGCTGCTCGGTCGACTTCGACAATGAGCGTTTCACCATGGATGACGACTACGCCGAGGCCGTTCGCCGCGTCTTCTGCGATTGGTACCATGACGGCCTGATCTATCGCGGCAAGCGCATCGTCAACTGGTGCCCTCATTGCACCACGGCCATCTCGGACGACGAGGCCGAGTACCATGACGAGCACGGTCATCTCTGGCACCTGCGCTACCCGCTCACCGAGCCCGTGAACGGGCATGATTACATCGTCGTTGCCACCACGCGTCCCGAGACCATGCTCGGCGATACGGGCGTTGCCGTCTCTCCCAAGGATCCCGAGAAGGCCGCTTTTGTGGGCAAGACCGTCAAGTTGCCCATCGTTGACCGCGAGATCCCCATCTTCAGCGATTATCACGTGGACGCCGAGTTCGGCTCGGGATTTGTGAAGGTCACGCCCGCGCATGACCCCAATGACTATGCCATGGGCCAGACCCACGACCTGCCGCAGATCAACATCTTCGATGAGCATGCCGTTGTGGTCGAGGGCTACGGTGAGTTCTCGGGCATGAACCGCGATGAGTGCCGCGAGGCCGTTGTGGCGTGGTTTGAGGAGCATGGTCTGCTCGATCACGTGGACGAGCTCGATCACTCCGTCATGCACTGCTACCGTTGCGATGCGGCGCTTGAGCCTTGGCTCTCGGAGCAGTGGTTCGTGGCCGTCGACAAGCTCAAGGGGCCGGCGCTTGACGTCGTCAACTCCGGCAAGGTCACCTTCCATCCGGCCCGCTGGACGCAGACCTACACCACCTGGATGGAGAACCTCAAGGACTGGTGCATCTCTCGCCAGCTTTGGTGGGGCCATCGCATCCCGGTGTTCTACTGCGAGGACTGCGGCTGGGAAGACGCCTCTATGGAAGACGTGCACGAGTGCCCGCATTGCCACGGCAGCCATGTGCACCAGGATGAGAACGTGCTCGATACCTGGTTCTCGTCGCAGCTGTGGACTTTCGCCACGCAGGGCTGGCCGCAGAACCCCGCGCTTCTCGAGGGGCACCATCCCACCACGGCGCTCGTCACCGCTCGTGACATCATCGCGCTCTGGGTGGCGCGCATGATCATGAGCTCGCTGTATTTCTGTGACGAGATCCCCTTCAAGGACGTCGTGATCTATCCGACGATCCTTGCCAAGGACGGCAGCCGTATGTCCAAATCCAAGGGCAACGGTGTGGACCCCATGGACCTCATCGATATGTACGGTGCCGACGCGATGCGTTTCAACCTGCTCACGCTCTGCACCAACAACCAAGACGTCAAGTTCGACGCCAATATCGACAAGAAGACCAAGCAACTCATCGATAGCCCGCGTACCGAATCGGCCAAGAGCTTCGTTACCAAGATCTGGAACGCGAGCCGCTTCCTGCTCATGAACATGGAGGGCTACACGGCGGGCGAGCCCGTGGTGGAGACCCCGGCCGATGCGTGGATGTTCAGCCGTCTCGCCAAGGCCGTGAAGATGGTTACCGAGGGTATCGAGAACTACACCTTCGGCGACATGGCGCGCGGCGTGCAGCAGTTCTTCTGGAACGAGGTCTGCGACTGGTACGTCGAGCTCACCAAGAGCCGTCTTAAGGGCGAGGGCCGTCTGCAGGCCCAGCGCAATCTCATGTTCGTGCTCGACACGTCGCTGCGCCTCATGCACCCGCTCATGCCGTTCGTTACCGAGGAGATCTGGGACAACATGCCCGGCTCCGTGCTCGATGGCGCCGACGGTCGCGCCGAGGCGCTCATGGTGGCCGCCTGGCCCGAGCCCGAGGCGTATGCCAAGTACGTGGACGAGGACGCGGAGCGCGCGTTCGAGCTCTGCCGCACCGTGGTTTCCGCCGCACGTGCCACGCGCTCGCGCTATCGTCTGAGCCCCAAGGCCGAGCTCGATCTTGTGGTCCGTGCATCCGGTTCCGACCTTGCCGCCCTCGAGAGCCTGCGCTCCACCATCGAGGGCCTTGCCAACACGTCTTCGCTCGCGATCGCCGAGGACGCGCCCAAGCCGGCTGCCTCCATCAGCGTGGTCGAGGGCGGTGTCGAGACCTTCGTCGTGCTCGAGGGCATGGTCGACCTTGCCGCTGAGAAGGCGCGCGTGGAGAAGGAGATCGCCGCTGCCGAGAAGGAGCTCGCCGGATGCGAGAAGACCCTTTCCAACGAGGGCTTCATCGCCAAGGCGAACCCGGCGGTCGTGCAGAAGAAGCGCGACCGCGCCGAGGAGCTGCGCGGGACCATCGAGATCCTGAAAGAGCAGGTCGCAGACTTCTCGTAAGCGATCGAACGTTTTGTTTGAGCCCCGTCGCAGCGGATGCGGCGGGGTTCGCTGTGATACTAGGGGAGAGAAGGGGCCATGGCAGAAAACGAAACGGGCACGGTGATGCTGCCGCCGGCAAAGACTCAGGAGGCGTTCGTCCATATAGGGTTCGCGAAGGCGCGGCTCACCAAGGGACGCGCCTTTGTGCTGGCGATCCTCGCGGGCGCCTTTGTGGCTCTCGGTGCCTCGTTCATGCTGATGGTGCGCTCCGATTCGACGCTCTCGCCGACGACGTCGCTCCTGTTGGGCGGCTTGGCGTTTTGCCTCGGTCTCTTTTTGGTGCTCGTGGCGGGAGCCGAGCTCTTTACCGGTAACTGCCTCATGGTGATCGGAGCCCTCGATGGGCGCTATCCCGCAGCGCGGATGTTGCGCAAGTGGGCCATCGTATACGTCGGGAACGCTGTCGGTGCGTTGCTGATCGTGGCGCTCATGCTCCTGGCGGGGTTCCCCGCCATGCAGGAAGGGGCGGTCGGAAAGCTCGCGGTATCGGTGGCGGCTTCCAAGGCCTCGCTCGATCCGTGTGTTGCGTTCGTGCGCGGTATCCTCTGCAACGTTCTCGTCTGCCTGGCCGTGTGGATGGGCAGCGCCGGCAAGACGGTCTGCGACAAGCTCGCGGCTGCCGTGCTTCCCGTGGTCGCGTTCGTCGTGCTCGGTTTTGAGCACTCCGTCGCCAACATGTTCTTTTTGCCCCTGGGTCTCATCATCGATGCGATGCAGGGTGGCGTTGCGGTGTCCGTCTCTGGCGTGCTCATGAATTTGCTGTTCGTCACGCTCGGAAACATCGTCGGCGGCGTTGCGATCGCGGCGGCCTATTGGTTCGTCTATGGCCGTGACGATCACTGAGGAGGGCTCCATGAAGAGAGAGGGCGCATATTCCGTTCCCTTTGAGGTGCCGGAGCTCCCGTTCGATGAGGCCGTGGCACTTGCGGCCGATACGGGCAGGATCTCGGGCGATGCGGGCCCCCTGCTCGAGACCGTGGTCGATATGCTCGAGGAGCTCGAACGCCCGGACGAGCATTTTGACTGCATCCAGGTGGCGGGTACGAACGGCAAGACCTCGACGGCCCGTTTTGCGGCCGCGATCCTGCATGGCGAGGGACTGAGCTGCGCCCTCTATACCTCGCCGCAACTCGTGCGCTATCCCGAGCGCATGGAGATCGACGGGCACGTTGTCTCGGACGAGCTCTTTGCTCATGGTGTCTCGGCAGCTGCCGAGGCGGGCCGTCGTGTGAACGAGCGCAGGCGAGCGACGGGGGAGAGCCTCTATACCATCACGCCGTTCGACCTTTTGACCTGTGCCGCACTCATCGTATTTGCGCTCTCGAGGGTCGACGTCGCCGTGCTCGAAGTCGGTATGGGCGGGCGCTGGGACGCCACATCCGCTACCGACCCCGTTGCCGTGGCGATCACCGGTATCGGACTCGACCACACACGCATTCTCGGTAGCACGCTTGCCGAGATCACGGGTGAGAAGGCCGCCGTCATCAAGTCCGGGCGCATCGTCGTACTCGGTGAAGGCACGCACGAGCCGAGCGTGCAGCAGGTGATGGATGCTCGCTGCCGCGCATGTGGCGTGGTCCCGCTCGTGGTGAGCCATGCGGTAACTAAGGTACCCGAGCGCGTCGGCGACACGGTCGAGTTCTCGTGCACGACTCCGCGCGCCATCTACACGCCGTCCATGGTAAAGCCCGCCTACCAGCCGCAAAATGCCGCGTGCGCCATCATGCTCTGCGAGGCTTATCTTGGACGAGCTCTCGATCACGAAAAACTTAACCGCTCGCTCATGACCTGTCCGACGCCCGGCCGGTTCGATGTTCTCGGCACCGATCCGCTCCGACTCATCGATGCCTGCCACAACCCGCAGAGCTGCGAGAATTTTGTTGCCGCGCTCGACGAGATCGATCCTTGCGTGGGGCGGCGGCCGTATCTCCTCACCGCCGCCCTCTCCGACAAGGACGTCTCGGGGATCTTGGATGTTCTGCTCCCTGCGTTTCCCGCGGTCGTGGTCGCGCAGACCTCGAGCGATCGCGCGCTGGACGCTCAGGAGCTCGCGGGACTCGTTCGCGAAAAGCTTGAGCAGCTCGGGCGCCCCGAGAGCGATCTTAAGGGCGTTTTCGAATCGGTTGAGGAGGCGCTCGCCGCTCTCGAGGCCGAAGTAATCCCGTTCGTCGCCGCCGGAACCATCACGCTTGCCGGCGAGGTCGCGGGCCTCATCCGCCGAAACTCCTAGTTCCGGCCGCTCTTTCTGTGCATCTATGCCCCGACATGGCGCGATTTGCCTGTTGACGCTATAGTTGTTGTGTTTGTTTCTGTTCGTAGCTAGAGACCGAGAGGTTTCCCGATATGTCGAAGTACATCTCTGAGCTCATGTCGCCGCAGCTCCTGGCCGTTATCTATGCATTTATCGGCTTTATCGTGGCGCTTTACGTGCTCTCCGTCGTCTATGTGGTCAATGACGCCCGTCGCCGCGGCGTGCAGAATATCGTGGTTTGGGCCGTTGTGGGCCTGATTCCCGTTGTCGGTCTCGTCGCCTATCTCGTGCTCCGCCCCAACTCCTATCTCCTCGATCGCGAGGAGCAGGAGCTCGACGTGGCCCTGCGCGAGCGCCAGCTCGCCCAGTACGGATCATGCCCCCAGTGCGGCTCGCCGATCGAGAAGGACTTCGTGGTCTGCCCGGTCTGCAACACGCAGGTGCGCAACGTCTGCCCCAGCTGCCGTCGCCCGCTCGATGCGCACTGGAAGGTCTGCCCCTACTGCCGCACGCATATCCAATAGCGGACCCTGTTCGCATGGCGCCCTTTAAAGCCCCTGCATTGCGGGGGCTTTTTGTTATAGGGTTTCTAGCAGCGGTTATTTGTGGTACAACCTATATCTGTTACAGCAACCGAAGGGTTCATCAGCATGCTCTGCATTCTCGCGTCCATCGCGCGAACTAACACTATCTAGGCGCCTGCCCCGCACCCGCGGCTCCCGAAGCCGTGCGACAGGCGCCGTCTATGGCCCAGCCGATGCGCTCGCGTCGCGGGCTTTTTTCTTGTTCAAGCATGCTTATCCAACTATTTGGGGGAGAGTTTCACATGAAGATCCTTATGAACGACGGTCAGGTTGTCGAGTGCCCCGAGGACGAGGTCACGCACGTCGTTCGCCATTCGGCTGCGCACATCATGGCCCAGGCCATCAAGCGACTGTATCCCGAGGCCGATTTTGCCTACGGTCCGGCTACCGACAACGGCTTTTACTACGATGTCGACCTCGGCGAGAAGAAGATCGGCGAGGACGATCTGCCGGCCATCGAGGACGAGATGAGGAAGATCTGCAAGGAGAACCTCAAGTTCTCCGTCTTCGAGAAGCCCCGTGCCGAGGCCATCGCTCTCATGGAGGAGCGCGGCGAGAAGTACAAGGTCGAGCACATCGGAGACCTTGCCGGCGACGCGCGCATCACGTTCTACCAGCAGGGCGATTACATCGACATGTGCGTGGGCCCGCACGTGTGCTACACCAAGGCCGTCAAGGCGTTCAAGCTCACCGGCGTCTCGGGTGCGTACTGGAAGAACGATAAGAACAACAAGATGCTCACGCGCATCAACGGCGTTGCGTTCGCTACCAAGCCCGAGCTCGAGGAGCACCTGCGCCTTGTCGAGGAGGCCAAGAAGCGCGATCACCGCAAGATCGGTCAGGAGATGGACCTCTTCATGATGCGCGATGAGGCTCCGGGCTTCCCGTTCTTCCTGCCTAACGGCATGGTCCTCAAGAACACGCTGCTCGACTACTGGCGCGAGATCCACCATGCCGCGGGCTACGTCGAGATCTCCACGCCGCTCATCATGAACAAGCAGCTCTGGAAGACGTCCGGTCACTGGGATCACTACAAGGACAACATGTATTCCACGCTCATCGACGATGAGGAGTACTGCATCAAGCCGATGAACTGCCCGGGCGGCGTGCTCGTCTACGCCTCCAAGCCGCATTCTTATCGTGAGCTCCCGATCCGCGCCGGCGAGATCGGCCTCGTGCACCGTCATGAGCTGCGCGGTGCCCTGCACGGTCTCTTCCGTGTGCGCTGCTTCAACCAGGACGATGCGCACCTGTTTGTGCGTCCCGACCAGCTCACCGACGAGATCGTGGGCGTGGTGAATCTCATCGATTCCGTGTATCAGAAGTTCGGGTTCAAGTACCACGTGGAGCTCTCCACGCGCCCTGAGGACTCCATGGGCTCCGATGAGGACTGGGCACGCGCCGAGGCCGGACTTAAGACCGCTCTCGACCAGCTCGGCATGGCCTATGAGGTCAACGAGGGCGACGGCGCCTTCTACGGCCCCAAGATCGACTTCCATCTGGAGGACTCCCTCGGCCGCACCTGGCAGTGCGGCACGGTGCAGCTCGACTTCCAGATGCCGATCAACTTCGACCTTGAGTATGTGGATGCCGACGGCACCAAGAAGCGCCCCATCATGCTCCACCGCGTGTGCTTCGGTTCCATCGAGCGCTTTATCGGCATTCTGATCGAGCACTTTGCGGGCAAGTTCCCAACCTGGCTCGCACCCGTGCAGGTCAAGGTCCTTCCCGTGTCCGAGAAGAGCCGCGACTATGCCCATACGGTGACCGAGGCGCTCGAGGCCGCGGGCGTGCGCGTTGTCTGCGACGACCGTGACGAGAAAATCGGCTACAAGATCCGCGAGGCGCGCAGCACCGATCGCGTGCCCTATATGTTGATCATCGGCGAGAAGGAGGCCGAGGCCGGCAACATCTCCGTGCGCGACCGCTCCAACGAGACGGTCCAGATGGAGACCGCTGAGTTCGTTCAGAAGATCAGCGAGGAGATTTCCGCACGCGCATAGGTCTCGGCCGGCCGCTTGCTCGAAAAGCCGCTCCTTTGGGGCGGCTTTTTTATTTGTATGGGTACCATAGGTGCAAACGTTATCAGATGGGTGGTTGCAGATGGCCAAGATGAAAGATGTCGCCGAGCTGGCGGGCGTGTCGAACGCCGCCGTCTCGCGCTATCTCAACGGAGGCTATATCTCTAACGATAAGGCCGAGCGCATCAAGGCGGCAATCGCCGAGACCGGTTACGTCCGCTCGAGCCAGGCCCGAGCGCTGCGCACGGGTGCCACCCATCTTATCGGCGTCATCGTGCCCAAGATCAACTCCGAGTCGGTGAGCCGCATCACCGCCGGCGTGAGCCAGGTCCTGCGCGAGCGCGGCTACCAGATGCTCCTCGCCAACACCGATAACGTCGCCGAGCGAGAGCTCGATTACATCGACCTGTTTCAGAACCATCCCGTTGACGGCATCCTGCTTGTGGCAACCGAGCTAGGCGAGGAACATAAGCGGGCGATCGTCGGCGCGCGTGTGCCGGTGGTGCTGATCGGCCAGCGATGCAGCTGGGCGTCTTGCGTGTTCCATGACGATTTTGGGGCGGGGCGCGAGCTGGGGAGCCGGGTCGCGCGTGAGCACGCGGGCAGGATCGGCTACATCGGCGTTCCCGATTTCGACCAGGCGGCGGGCGTCGACCGTCAGCGCGGTTTTGCCGAGGGGCTCGAGTCCGGCGGGAGCCGTCTCGACCCCGAGTTGGTGCGCTGCGGTAGCTTCACCATCGATTCGGGGTATCGAGCCGCGCGAGAGCTCCTCGAGGTCATGCCCGATCTTTCGTTCATCGCCGCCGCGACCGATACCATGGCTGCCGGTGCCATACGTGCGCTCGACGAGGTTCTAGGGGCAGGCGAGGGCGCGCGCCGTGTGAGCGGCTTTGGCGACAATGCCTTTTTGCGTTCGGTCACGGGCGGCATCCCGACGGTCCACTATGGCTATCTCACGAGCGGTATCGAGGCCACGGAGCTCTTGCTCGAACGCGTGCGGCCGGGGGAGGGGTCATCGGCGGACCCCGTCGAGATCAAGCTCGGCTACCAGGTTATGGGTATCTAGCTTCCCTAACGGCTTTACGAATGTTTGCTTCCGGCAATCCGGGACGTTTTGTTAGCGGAGCTACCGCTCACCTGAACTTTATGACCGTTTACCGGGACTGAAAACGATTGCATATCAATTGAACTGAAAACGATTACAGTATGAATCGTGAAAGGTGACTGGCCTTGAGGGCCCGTACACGAAAGGGGAGTCATGGACTACCGCAAATCAGCTCATGAAGTGCTCGACAACATCGGAGGCGCCGGGAACGTCGTCTCTGCCGCGCACTGCGCCACGCGCCTGCGTCTGGTGATCGCCGACAACTCCAAGGTCAACAAGGAGGCTATCGAGGAGATCGACGGTGCCAAGGGCGTCTTCGAGGCTCAGGGCCAGCTGCAGATCATCTTTGGCACCGGCACCGTCAACAAGGTCTACGACGAGTTCGTCGACCTCGGCGGCATCAACGCCGCGAGCAAGGCCGAGGTCAAGGAGGCCGCGGCTCAGCAGCAGAACGTCTTCATGCGTGCCATCAAGCTCCTGGGCGACATCTTCGTGCCTATCATCCCGGCGATCGTCGCCTCGGGTCTGCTCCTCGGCATCATGAGCGCTCTCAACTTCATGAATGCTCAGGGCTACATCACGGTCGACACCGATAACTTCGTCTACAAGATCGCCGATCTTGTTTCGGGCACCTCGTTCAGCTTCCTCCAGGTGCTCATCGGCTACTCCGCAGCCAAGGCCTTCGGTGCCAACCCGTATCTCGGTGCCGTCGTGGGCGCCACGTTCATCAACTCTTCGCTCCAGAGCGCCTACACGGTGGCGAGCGAGGGCGTGCAGACGACCGTCACCGTCATCCCCGGCCTCTACAGCTTTGACTGGGTGGGCTACCAGGGCCACGTGATCCCCATCGTCATCGCCTGCGGAATCCTCGCCTTCCTCGAGAAGCGCCTGCACAAGGTTGTGCCCGAGATGTTCGACCTCTTCGTGACGCCGCTCGTCTCCGTCTTCGTGACCATCCTCGTGACGCTCGTCGCCGTCGGCCCGATCTTCGTCTGGGCCGAGAATGCGATCCTCGGTCTCATCCAGGCGCTGCTGACCCTTCCGTTCGGCATCGGCTCGTTCATCGTCGGCCTTTTCTACGCTCCCACGGTCGTCACCGGCATCCATCAGATGTACACCGCCATCGACCTCGGCCAGCTCGCCCAGTACGGCGTGACCTACTGGCTGCCGATCGCGAGCGCTGCCAACATCGCCCAGGGTGGCGCCGCCCTCGCCGTGGCCTTCAAGACCCGCGACGCCAAGATCAAGGGCCTCGCTCTTCCCTCCGCCCTCTCCGCCTTCATGGGCATCACCGAGCCTGCCATCTTCGGTGTGAATCTCCGCTTCTTCAAGCCCTTCATCGCCGGCTGCATCGGCGGCGGCTGCGGCGCCCTCGTGTGCGCTCTCACGTCGCTCTCCGCTTCGGGCACGGGCGTCACCGGCATCTTCGGCATCCTGCTCTGCCTGGCTCAGCCCGTGCAGTACGCGATCATGTTCGCGGTGGCCGCACTTGTCGCCTTCGCCATCTCCTTCGTCCTCTACAAGGACGAGGTCAAGGACGAGGCTCCTGCCGAGGCCTAAAGCTCACCCGCATTCCTCTTGGGGTTCGGCGACTCGCGCGCCGGGCCCCTTCTTTCCATCTCGCTATCTATCGAGGAGTTCCCATGTCCAATGCGCTACAGCGCGACCTTGCCAAGATCGTCGCCGCCGTGGATGAACGCGCCGTCCGCGAGGGTCACGGCAGGTTCTCGCAGCTCATGCACGCAATGCCGCCGACCGGCTGGCTGAACGACCCGAATGGCCTGTGCCAAAAAGACGGCTTGTACCATCTGTATTTTCAGTACGCTCCCTTCGATTGCATGGGTGGCATCAAGTGCTGGGGTCATTTTGAGAGCCGCGACCTCGTGACATGGGAGTACGTCGGAGCGCCGCTTTTGCCCGACGAGCCCTTCGACGTTCACGGCGTATACTCCGGTTCCGCCCTCGTCGAGGACGGCTCCATGCGCGTTTTGTATACGGGCAACGTCAAGCTGCCCGATGCAGATGCCACGTTCGACTACGTCAACACGGGGCGCCGAGCCGATACCGTCCTGGTCGAGAGCGAGGACGGGCGCACCTTCGGTGAGAAGCGTGTGGTGCTGAGCTCCGATGACTACCCCAAGGACCTCACCTGCCATGTGCGCGACCCCAAGCTCTGGAAAGACGAGGCCGGCCGTTATCACATGGTGCTCGGCGCTCGCCGTCGCGTCGATGGCGAGACCGTTTTGAGCCGTTTCAGCTCCATGCATGGCGAGGGCGCCGGACGCGATGTCGGCGAGGTGCTCGTGTACGGCAGCGATGACCTGCTCGCATGGGAGCTCGAGAACCGCATCTCCACACCTGAGCGTTTTGGGTTCATGTGGGAGTGCCCGGGCTATTTCGAACTCGCGTCCGCCACGGGCTGCGCACGTTTTCTCTCCGTTTCGCCGCAGGGTCTCGAGGGTGGCGACTGGGATCGTCGGAACATCTATCACGCAGGGTATTTTCCCGTTGAGGGCGATATCTGCGGCGATTATGCGCTGGGCGAGTTCCAGCTTTGGGATGGCGGTTTCGACTTCTACGCCCCACAGGAGTTCGAGGCCGAGGACGGGCGACACGTCATGATCGCCTGGATGGGCATCCCCGATGAGCCGTTCTATGGCAACGATCCTACGATCGAGGCCGGATGGCAGCATTGCATGTCGATTCCGCGTGAGCTCACACCGGGTGAGGGCGATATCGTTCTCCAGCAGCCCGTGCGCGAGCTCACGGCCTACCGATGCAACGAAAAGAGCGGCACGGGATCTTTTGCGGCGGATGGTCGCGCTGCGTTTGATATCGAGGTCGCGGGAATCGGAGAATCCTTCAGCGCGGTGATCGACGGCGAACTCACGCTGTCTCTGGAGCCTGCGGATGGCGAGCTGCCCCAACGCTTTGAGATGCGCTTTGCGAGCAGCGAGCGCGCCTCTGCCGGTTGCGGTCGTGCGGTTCGATGGGAGCCGATCGATGCGCTCCGGAACGTGCGGATTGTCGCGGATGCTTCTTCGGTCGAGGTCTTTGTGAATGACGGTGCGCTCGCCATGTCCACGCGCATCTACCCCGATGTGTACGGTGCGACGATCGATGCTGCAGACTCGAAGATCTCCTATTGGGAGCTCGGCTAGCGCCGCCGTGTGCGAAACTTGAGGGGCTCGATGAATGCCGCTCAAATACTCCGGGGGTCCCGATGGACACTTCGCTCCACGACATAGAGAATGCCTACGCACGGCTCGCGGACGCGCGCCGTGCGTTTTTCGTGCCTGGATGCGACCCGCTCTCGGTATTTGCCGGACTGAACGTTCTGGGCAGCCAAGACGTTGTCGTGCACTGCGGCGACGGGGGAGATGCGGCCGCTCTTTCGGCATGTGCGTGCAGGGGAGTTTCCCATCTCGCCGAGCCTGCTGCTACGGGGTTTCTCGCGGCCTCCGAAAACCAGCCGCGTGAGGGGCGTCTGTTTTGGCTCCTGGATTCCGTCGGCGGTCCCCGTCTGCGCGTTCCCGATCTGCGGGCTATCGCCGATGCCGCTCAAAGCGCGCGTGCGATCCTGGTCGTTGATAACTCGCTCGCGACATCGTTTGGCTGCATGCCTCTTTCCCTGGGTGCACATGTCAGCCTCGAGCGCATCGACCTAGGCGATTCGGGCGAGTCCCTCTTCGCCGTCGGCATCGCGCGCTCCGAGCGCAAGCGTCGCGTCTTTGACGAGTTGGCGGCAGAGGTGTACTCCTTGCTCGAAGACCGCACGTCGGCTTCCGTTTCGACCGAAATGCCGGTTGTGCTTAACGACGCGCTTCAGAATCTTCCATCCGCATCCCAGCTGCGCTTCGATCACGCGCGCGCCATCGCCGAGTACTTCGCCGCCAACGCCATGGTCGCGGATGTGTACTATCCCGGTCTTAAAGTCCATCTCGATCGCGATATCGCCGCTCGAACGCTCGTCCATGGTGCCGGTCCCGCTCTCGAGATCGAGCTGCCCGATGGGATCGATGGCCCGGCGTTCCTTTCCGGATTAGACGAGCAGCGCGTCTCGATCGGCTCCTCGTGCTCGTCTCGAACGCGAGCCTTCATGCCGGATCCGGGCGACGGCCGCAGGCTTCGCATTGTCGCCGGCACGGACGATCCGCTTGCCGCCATCGATGTCTTCGACAGCGCGCTTCGGGCGCTTTCGTAGAACGTGTGCCCTCGCGTGCTAAAGCGCTTGCTGGGAAAACGACCATGTCGTGCGAAGCCCCCGTGTACTTGCAAAAACTGCGCCGGTCGCGCTTCTCGGTGAGGTACCATGTTCGCCGTCTATAGGGCGTCCGGTAGGGCTGGGTCCAAGGAGGCTTGCAGCTAGCCGGCGGCATGTGAAGGAGAAACATGGCAACGTTCTTTCCCGGTGAGTCTCACACCTTTTCCGAGTACCTGTTGGTGCCGGGCTATTCCTCGTCCCAGTGCATCCCCAACAACGTCTCGCTCAAGACCCCGCTAACGCGCTTCAAGCGCGGGGAGAAGCCTGCCATCACCCTGAATATCCCCATGGTTTCGGCCATCATGCAGTCCGTCTCGGGCGAGAACATGGGCGTTGCGCTCGCCACCGAGGGCGGTCTCGCCTTCATCTACGGCTCTCAGACGCCTGAGTCCGAGGCCGCCATGGTCAAGGCCGTCAAGGACCATAAGGCCGGTTTTGTCGAGTCCGACTCCACGCTTACTCCCGACATGACCATGGAGCAGGTCATGCAGCTCAAGGAGAAGACCGGTCACTCCACCATGCCCGTCACTGACGACGGCACCCCGCGCGGTAAGCTCCTCGGCATCGTCACGAGCCGCGACTACCGCCCCTCGCGCGACGACCATTCCAAGAAGGTCGCCGAGTTCATGACCCCGCGCGAGCGTCTCATCGTGGGCGACAAGAACATCACCCTCAAGGCAGCTAACGACGTGATCTGGGACAACAAGCTCAATGCCCTGCCCGTCGTGGACGATCACGACCATCTCATCGGCATCGTCTTCCGCAAGGACTACGACCAGCACAAGACCAACCCCAACGAGCTGCTCGATTCCGACAAGCGCTACATGGTGGGCGCCGGCATCAACACCCGTGACTACGCCGAGCGCGTGCCCCTGCTCGTCGAGGCCGGTGCCGACGTGCTCTGCATCGACTCCTCCGAGGGCTTCTCGGAGTGGCAGAAGCGCACCATCGAGTGGATCCGCGCCAACTACGGCGACGACGTCAAGGTCGGCGCCGGCAACGTCGTGGACGCCGAGGGCTTCCGCTTCCTCGCCGATTGCGGTGCCGACTTCATCAAGGTCGGTATCGGCGGCGGCTCCATCTGCATCACCCGCGAGACCAAGGGCATCGGTCGCGGCCAGGCCACGGCGCTCATCGACGTCTGCCGTGCCCGCGACGAGTACTATGAGGAGACCGGCATCTACGTGCCCGTCTGCTCCGACGGTGGCATCGTCTACGACTACCACATGACGCTCGCGCTCGCCATGGGCGCCGACTTCATGATGCTCGGCCGTTACTTCGCACGCTTCGACGAGAGCCCGACCTCCCGCGTGAACGTGAACGGCCAGTACATGAAGGAGTACTGGGGCGAGGGTTCCGCGCGTGCCCGCAACTGGCAGCGCTACGACCTCGGCGGCGCGGCCAAGCTGAGCTTCGTCGAGGGCGTCGACTCCTATGTGCCCTATGCCGGTTCCCTCAAGGACGGCGTGAACGGCACGCTCTACAAGGTTAAGTCGACCATGTGCAACTGCGGTGCGCTATCGATCCCCGAGCTACAGGAGAAGGCGCGTCTCACGCTCGTCTCCGCCACCTCGATCGTCGAGGGCGGCGCGCATGACGTCGTGGTCAAGGACTCCCAGCAGAGCGTCAGCTACCGCTAGTCCTGCCCGTCGAGCATTCCTCTCTTTTTCGTGATCGCCTCGAGTAATTGAGCGAGAGCTGATCGCGAGAAGAAAAGCCTAAAGCTCGAATGACCGTACTCGAATCGATGCAGTGTCGACTCGGTACCGAGAACGCGCCTCTTCCCAGATAAGCGAGATGCCGGCACCCGCAGGCATCTCGCTTCTTGTATTTTGCTATCATCAGTCACGCTATCTCTCTAGCAGGCTTGTGTGCCGAGCTAAACGAGCTTATGTATATGACCTGCTTGATTTGCTGGCTGAACAATAAGGGTTAACGCCATGGCAGGGCTCGGGCGCATCGTCCGCCGCGAGTTCCGCACGAGCTGAAGGCGCCGGTGGCGCCTTCGCGCGAGCAGGACTGTCCGAGCGCCGGATGGTGCGCTCGAGCCCTCCCCGTGGTTGCCAACGACTAAGGAGTCGATATGTGCGACAGCACAGACAAGACGAACGAGATCCCCGTATATAACGCCGAGGCGATTGAGACCAAGTGGATGAAGGCCTGGGAGGACGAGAACCTCTTTGCCGTCGACACGGACGAGTCCAAGCCCAAGAAGTACGTCCTCGAGATGTTCCCGTATCCTTCGGGCGACCTGCA
>CAVGWH010000062.1:0-15105 GCA_963633065.1 Oribacterium sp. | reverse complement strand
CAATAAAGCAACCGTTTTTCTTTAGGTAAGGACACGCATACTCAATAAGAACGGGAAGAGAAGCTAAGGCACGAGCGACAACAACAGAGAAATAGCCGTCAAATTCATTCGCAGCTTCTTCGAGCCGCGAATGAATACAGGCAACATCTTTAAGTTCAAGTTCATCAATGAACTCTGCAACAGCATCGACCTTTTTTCCAACCGAATCCAATAGAACAGTTTGACGTTCAGAGGTGATCGCAAGAGGAATACCAGGAAAACCTGCTCCAGTACCCATATCAAGAAGAGGACCATCTGGAGCACCATTAAGATAATCCAGAAGCATCAAGGAATCCAATATATGAAGAACAACAGCTTCTTCTTCATTGATGATCCTCGTCAGATTAACCTTACTATTCTTTTCAATCACAAGGTCTAGATGTTTCAGGCATTGAATCAATTGCTCCCTTGAAGCTTTAATTTCATATTCGCTACACCAGTCGATCAATAGATTTAGTCTGCTATCCATTAGAAACTCCAATTCGTGACTGAATTCAATGCAACAAGAGATTGAGTCAAAAAAGGGGACATAGCAATGCTATGTCCCCTTAGCTTATTGATTTAAATATGCTTATAGTGCAACGATGACAACACGGCGCTCAGGATCGGTTCCCTCAGAATGGGTTTCAACCTTATCGTTATCGCGAAGCGCAATGTGAACCAGGCGGCGTTCATAAGCATTCATGGGAGGAAGCCTCACGGACGTATGCTGGCTAACTGCACGCGCTGCAGCAGAGGAGGCCATAGAAGTAACCTTGTCGTGACGACGGCTTTTATAACCCTCTACATCAACTACAACGGGATACCGGAAACCAAGCTTACGACTTACCAGAAGAGAGAAAATAGTCTGAAGAGACTCAAGGGTGCGCCCATGACGGCCAATCAACACGGCAAGATCGGGAGCTGTAACATCAAGAATCAGCTCGCCTTCATCACCTTCATACTCATCGATGGGAGATGACTGAGCATCGAAGAACCCTAAGATCTCGCGCAAAACAGAAATTGCAACATCGGCAATGGTGTCAAGCTGCTCATCGGTCAGCTCTTCTCCGCTCTTATAGCGCTGTGCAATCTCGGGATAATCACCGACGATGGCTACCGATTCTTGCTGTTCTTCAGATGCAACAGTCTCTTCAGACATGACACTCTCCATTAGTTAGGTACCTTATTTAAATCAATACCCTGCTATTTTTTCTTGTGCGGACGAGCCTTGCGTTCGCGGCGGACCACATCGACCTTAACGGGGGCGTTCTTGAGGCGCTCCTCCTCCTCGGCCTTTGCCTTATCGATAACACGCTGCGTGATGAAGATCTGCTGGATGGTCTGCCAGAGAGAAGACACATCGTAGTAAAGCAGAACACCAACGGGAAGGCTCCAACCCATCCAAAGCATCATGACCGTCATGACGACAGCCATCATGCGCATGCTCTGGGCCTGCTCACCTGTCTGATTGCGCGACATATAGAGCTGCGGGATCAGCGTAAGAACAGCAAAGAGCAGCAAGACGACCATAGCGGGGATAAAGACCGCAAGGTCAGCATTCCACGAACCGCCAGGCGTCGCCGTCAGGTCGGGAAGGATGCCATAGAAGGAAAACACCGAGGTTCCCTTGAAGTACTGCGGAAGGTTACGCAGCAGCGTAAAGAGGGCAAAGAGGATCGGCATCTGGATCAACAGAGGCAGACAACCGCCGAAGGGATTGAACTTGTTCTCGCTGTAAAACTTCTGCATCTCTTCAGCTTGACGCTGAGGGTCATCGGCATAACGCTCCTGAATCTCAGCCATCTTGGGCTGCAGCACCTGCATGCGGGCCGTCGATTTGGTCGACTTGAGCATCAACGGCGTAAGAAGCAGACGGATGATGACGACCAAGATGATGATCGACAAGCCCCAGTCGCCCGCAAAACCCTGGATGAGCCTCAGGATCTCGAAAAGAATGTTAACAATCCAATCCCACATGTATTTCCTCCGGGAACATCGTGCCTAAGGCACGGGATCATAGCCGCCGACATGAAGGGGATTGCAGCGCACAATGCGCCGTAACGCGAGCCAGCAGCCTTTACGGACACCATATTTCTCAATAGCCTCAACAGCATACTGCGAACAGGTGGGGTTGTATATACACGCATCAGGCAAGATCGGCGAGACGCAACGCTGATAGAAGCGAATGCTCGCAAGGCACACTCTTTTCAGCAGAGCTGAGCTATGCATGCGAGCCCTTTGCACGCTCAGCGCGCAAAGTCAACGATTGCACGGCCTGGAGCATAGCGGCGGGCGATGCATCCCTGGTTTTCGGGGTTGCAAACAAGATAACGTCCTTGCCCTCAATGGGAAAAGAACCCGCGCGCGCCGCCTCACGCAGCACGCGTTTAGACCGGTTGCGCACAACTGCACACCCCAGGCGTTTAGCAGCAACGAAGGCGACCCTTCCGGAATCGCCTTCGTTGCGTGCGTCACATATAACCATTCTGACAAGGGGATGGTTATAACGCTTCCCCTGCCGGAACACATGCTCAAAATCTAGCCGAGACTTAATGGTTCTCATGCTTGATGCATATAGATACTAGACGGTAAGACGCTTGCGACCCTTGGCGCGGCGACGAGCGAGCACAGCGCGGCCGCCCTTGGTAGCCATACGGGCACGGAAGCCGTGAGTCTTGGCACGCTTGCGCTTATTAGGCTGGTAAGTACGCTTCATGTTGATAATCCTCCTGCTGCATTTCTGGCACTCACATACGTGAGCGAAATAGACACGTAAGCCATGAGATTGTATGGAAAAGCAAACGCTCATGTCAACAAAAACATAGGTAAACGCACATAACACACGGGGTGCGCGGACGACAATCACCAGGGAAAAGTACTTTTGAAGCGGCTGATGTGTGCAAATCGCTGAACTTTTCAGGACTTTGCACAAGGTTTTCAACAGGTCAGGTTGATTGTGTGAATAACTTTTCGCTTCTTTTCCCCACTTTTCAACAGGTTTTGAAAAGTTGTGGAAAGCTTTGGAAAGACGCCGTATGAGCTACTATGGAGGATGAAAAATCTCGATCGATAGCGAACCCATGTCTGAAGACTTTTATCCATTTGTAGATTCCGGGGACCCCGCTCCGGACAATAGGCACCTCACCGGTGTCGAGGAAGCTCCTGCCGAGGTAAATACCGTCTCTGAGCAGGAAACATCCGGACCTGGTGCCCAAACCACCATGTACGCCACGCGCATAGCCGTCTACGATGACATGCTATCGACGCCACGCGTCATCGTGGTCGAGCCCACGGACGTTCGCTCATACCTTGAAGAAATAACCAATACGGTGTATCGCTGCATGAAAGAACAGGGCGGCGGTATCTCGTTGATGGTCATTCGAGAAATTGTTGAAAACTTTATCCACGCTCACTTCGCCGAGCCTATCATCTCGGTACTCGACGGCGGAAACACCATCCGTTTCGCCGATCAGGGCCCGGGCATCGCCGACAAGGAACGGGCTTTCGATTTTGGCGTGACGTCGGCAAATCGCAGCATGAAACGATACATACGCGGAACAGGCGCGGGTTTTCCCATGGTGCAGCAATACCTCGAAAACAGCGGGGGTGCCGTATCCATCGAAGACAATATGGGGCAAGGAACCGTTGTCACCGTAAGCATCGACACCGCGCGCGTCGATGAGATCAGACAAAATTCCGATCGCGGTGCAGCTGTGCGCTCGGGCGGTTTTTCCACATCGAGCTATCAAGGGGGACGTCAAACATCCATGCCGGCGCCCCAGCAAGCCGCGCAGCCCATGAGTCCCTATGGTCAGATGCCGATGCAAGAGGTCTCTTACCAGCAAGGATTTCAACCCGGCTACCCGCAGACCGCAGGCTACGCGCAGCAAAACCGATTTTACCCAGCGTGGCAGCAGCAGCCTGCTCAGCCCTATCCCGCACAAACCGTTCCCGCGCAAACCTGGAACCCCTACGCGCAAACCGTCGCCCCCGCAGGAGCGGCGGGAGCATACCCGCAAACACAGGCAGCGCCACCATCAAGTCAGGCTCCTTACGGAAACCCTGCGTCGATGCAATCCGTCGTGCCGCAACCAGGCGATCCTATGAACCAACCCATGGGATCGCAGACAATGTTCGGTGCGTCGCAACCGTTTATCAGCGACCGCGGAAAACTGGCCTTGCAATTCATCACGGCTAACCAAGTAGCAGGTCCAACCGAGCTCACGAGAACCTTGGGGAACTCGGTTTCAACATGGTCACGCGAACTGGAGAAGTTAGCCGAAAGCGGGCTCATCATCAAACATGGCCAGAAATATCATCTCACCGAGCTCGGCGTCTCATGGACGCAGAGTACAGCCCAGTAGGAGTAACGCGATATGGACGAAGAAGCCAACCTGATTTTGGGAGACGCCATTGCGTTCTGCCAGCGTGACGAGCAAGACAAGCGACTTATCAACATGCTTGGGCAGTGCAATGCCCAAGAGCTGACCGAAGAAGCGCTCGTCATCGAGGCGCCATCGCGTTTCGCCTACGCGTTCATCATGAAGCATCGGGAAACCATAGAGCGATATCTCGAGGAGATCGCCTTCATGCCGCTCGCCCTCGAAGTGAACGTGCCCACCGCACCGCAGCCGCACGCGCCGAAACCTGCGGCTGCGGATCAAGGCGCGGGGTCGAGTGTTTCCCGTGAAACAAACTCAACCGAGATAGGCTCTCCCTTAAGCGCAGCGGGCATGCGCCCGGATACGGCCGAGTCCCGCGCCGTGGAGGCCCGCACTGTGGAAAAGCCCGCTCACGAGGTACCCGCATTCGCCACCGCAAACCCATCCGCCACGGATGCCACGGGTGTCACAGTGACAAACACGCTTACGCCCGATGCATTCCGCAAGATGATGCAACAGATGAAGGGAAACGAGCCCTCCTCCATGGCCTCCAAGCCAAAGGCCACGCCCCAACCCGCGGAGGAAGCCCCGGAGCCGGACGTGCCCGAGGGGCCTTCCAATTCCAAGTTCACGTTCGAAAATTTCGTCTACGGCGAGGAAAACAAGCTCGCCTACCGTTCCGCTTTGACCTTCGCGGCAACGGTAGATGAGCCGGGCATGAACACATCGCTGTTCATCTACGGCAATTCGGGTCTGGGGAAAACCCACCTACTGCTTGCCATCAAAAACGAAATCCGCGAGAAAAAGCCTCATATCCGTGTGAAATATGCCAATTCGCAGGCCTATATCGACGATTTCATCAACGAAGTCGGACAGCAGAAGAAAACGGGCCGCGGGATCCTGCGCGAGTACCACGAAGCAGACGTTCTCATTATCGACGACATCCAGAACATCATCGGTAAAACGGCGAGCATCGACTATTTCTTCCGTCTGATGGACGAATTCATCCGCAATAACAAAAAAGTCGTCATCGCATCCGATCGAGCACCCAAAAAACTCGGCATGGACGAGCGTCTGACAAGCAGGTTCAATGCGGGAATGCTCTGTCTGGTGTCCGAGCCCGGCTTCGAGATGAAATACGCGATCCTCAAACGCTACTACGAGGCGACCCTGGCTGCCAGTGAAAATGAAACCGACGGATCAACCTCGCTCCTCGGCTCGCTCCGCACCGGCATGGGTGCTCTCAGCGATCAGCATCTGCGCCATATGGCTGAGGTTTCCGGCACCAATATCCGCGAGCTCGAAAGCTTCTGCGAGCGTTGCGCCGGAGACGCCTGGGATAAAGAGCAAGCCGGCGGCGAGCTTACCGGTGAGGACATCGACCGTATCGCAGATGAGTACTTCGATACCGCCCACAAGAAGATCCACATCGACACCGTACAGGCGGTGGTCGAGGAGTACTACCACGTAACGCACGAAGAGCTCATAGGACCTCGCCGCAACGCCAACATAGCCTTCGCCCGACATGTCGCCATCTACCTCGCCATCAATATGTGCGAGATGACGACGCCCACTGTCGGCGCCGAGTTCGGTGGCCGCGATCACTCCACGGTGATCAACAGCATCAAAGTGATAGAGAAGAAGATCAAAACCGACCGAAACCTGACTGAGGAGCTCCAGCAGCTGCGCAACAAGATAGCGCTGCGTTCGTAGCGAACGCACACCCAAAGGAAGCAGATAGAGGACCTGTTGAAAACCTGTGGGAAGAATCGGGAAAGGAAGTTTAAAACGTCAAGACATCAGTTGAAAACAAATCAACCGGTTATCCCCGTTGAAAACGGCACCCTTTTTCAACAGCCCGCAGGTGATAAAAATCAACGTATCTACCTGGGCGTTTAAGTACATATCAACAGCGTCCACGGTGTTATTAGTATTATTAGATATATAAATATATAGAAAGGTAATAAAAGAGATGAAATTCACGGTAAGCCAGTCATCACTTACGTCTGCCATCGCAACGGTAATGAAGGGCATTGCATCGGCATCAACGCTTCCTATTCTCTCGGGTGTTCTAGTGCGCGCATCCGATGGGGTCCTGGAATTCCAGACATCGAATAACACGATCTCCATTCGTCACCGCATCGCGGCGCATGTTGAAGAAGAGGGGCAAGTGGTGATTCCCTGCAAAATGCTGGGCAACATCACCAAGACACTCCCCGATGCGTCGGTCACCATCGAGACCGACGAACATCAAGTGCGTATTTCATGCGAGAAAAGCTCGTTCAGGCTCAATACCCTCGATGCTGAGTCGTTCCCGGAATTTCCCGCCTATGCGCTCGAATCTGCCGTCGAACTCCCTACCGACGTGCTTTCCGAGATGGTGGGACGCGTGTGGAAGGTGACTTCGAACGACAAATCGCGCCCGGTGCTTAACGGTGTCCTCATGACGGTCGAGAACAACACCATTCGCCTGGTGGGAACGGACTCGCTGCGCCTTGCCGTGTGCGATACGCAGGTTGAGACTTCTACGCTTGAGGGCAGCTTTGAGCTCAACACACCTGCCGAGGCGCTCAACGATGCATTGAACATCATGTCCGATCAGTCGAAGATCCTTATCGGCTCGACGGATACGCAGGTTGTTTTCGAAGGCGGCAACACCACGTATGTGTCGCGCCGCATCGAGGGCGTGTACCCCGACTTCCGTCAGCTTCTCCCTGATTCCTGTGTAACCAGCGTCAAGATCAACGTCGATGCGTTCAGCTCGGCGCTGAAACGTGTTGCGGTAGTTGCCAACAACAACCCTTCGGTTAAGTTCGAAATCGATATCGACGGCGGCATCCTCAAACTGTCGGCCATCTCCAGCGATCAGGATCTGGCGCAGGAGACGATCGAGATCGAGGGTCGAGGGGAGAGCGGAGCCGCGGCGTTCAATTACCACTTTATTTTCGATTGCCTCAACGCGCTTTCCAAGGAGAAGGAGATCACGCTCGAGCTTAAGCGCTACGATCAGGTGAGCGTATTCAAGTCCTATGGCAAGATCAACTACCTGTATCTCGTTCTGCCGATGCGCTGGTAGTCATCCTCCATGCTCGCCCGCTGTCTGCACGCGGTTCGATACCGTAATTACGATACTTTCGATCTTGAGCTCGCGCCCGCCATCACGGTGTTGGTGGGTAAAAACGCCCAAGGGAAGACAAACCTCATAGAGGCACTGCAGTTGTCGACGACGGGCGCTTCGTTTAGGCGCCCCGCTCCCCTCGAACTCGTTCGTCTGGGGGATTCGTCTTGCCGCGTGGAGCTTTCGCTCGAAGATGACGGTCGCGTTGTCGATCTCGGTTTTGCGGTCGAGGACGGGAAACGATCGTTTTTCAGGAACGGCAAGAGATGTGCGGCATCGGGTGTCCGGGGCGAATTGCCGAGCGTGTTGTTTTGTCCCGACCACCTCGATATGGTCAAACGCTCTGCGCGCCTGCGCCGTTCGGCGCTCGATGAGTTCGGGGTTCAGCTCAACGCTCAATACGCAAAGTTGGTTTCTTCATATGCGCGCATCGTCGAGCAACGTAACGCCCTTTTGAAAGAGCCCTACTGCTCACGGGATCTCATGACGGCGTGGAACGAGTCGCTGGCGACGACTGGTTCCGCGCTCCTCCGGCACCGATGCGCGTTGCTTGAACGCATTCGTGCCCATATGGTCGAGGCGTATGCTGCGATCGCAGCGGGGGAGGCCGTCGATGCGGCCTATCGTGCGACCATCGACTCAGAAGCCTTCTCCGTTGCCGGGACCGAGGGTTCCGATGCACAGGCGTCGATACGTGACCGATTCCTCGCGGCGCTCGATGAGGTGTATGAGGATGAAGTGCGCAGGGGCATCACGCTTGTGGGTCCGCACCGCGACGAGATCTTATTCACGGTTGACGGGCGTGAGGCGCGCACGTTTGCCTCGCAGGGGCAACAGCGCTCCCTCGTACTTGCCTGGAAGGTCGCCGAGGTGCAGGTGACCCATGATATCCTGGGCCGCTACCCGCTGCTCTTGCTCGATGATGTGATGAGCGAGCTTGATTCGCAGCGGCGCGATGCTTTTCTTCATTTCATCAAGGACGGAATGCAAACGGTCATAACCACTACCAACCTGGGGTATTTCACCGATGAGACGCTTGCGCGCGCAAAGGTGGTGAGAATCGGTGCCGAGAGCTAAAGATCTAGATAAAAGGACGGCGTCTACCTGTGCTTTCGAAAAATTCGTCGATCAGGAACGCCGGCGTATATTCGATAATGCCCCGCCCGAGCGACAGCAGCAGATGCGCGCCGCCGAGCACCGACGCGAGGTGTTTTCAGCCTGGAATGCCGTGTGCGGCAAGACGCGCGAGGGCTCCCATGTGACGGGGCTCAGATACCTTCCCGAGAGCAATGAGCTTTTGGTTTATATGGACGGTCCATCGTGGACGCAGGAGATGTCGATGCTGCGTGAGATCGTTCGCGCGCGTATGGAGCGCTTGGGCGTGAAGCTTGACGGCCTTATCTTCAGGACCTCCCATACCAAAAAGGGCGCGGGTACCGCCGGGCATGCCGCAATCCCTGCAAGAGGGGAATCCGTGCAGGTGGAGCACCATGAACTCACCGCCTCCGAACGCACGTCCATAGAAGAGGGAGTTGCACCCATCGAAGACGGACGTCTGCGCGAGGCGCTTAAAAAGGCGATGATTGCAAGCGCCACGTGTAAGATAACCAAAAAGGGCTAAAAGGTCCGTAAGACGCGTCTGGTTGTCTTGTAGGGGTAATTAAAGCCAATTCAGAACCCCTGTTTTTACGATAAACTTAATAAGCTTTGCTCAAATTCTCAAACAAGGGAGGACGCGTGGCAGATACTAACGAGTACGACGGCGGCGAAATCAAGATCCTCGAGGGTCTTGAGGCCGTTCGAAAGCGTCCCGGCATGTATATCGGATCCACGAGCGCGAGCGGTCTTCACCATCTCGTATGGGAGATCGTCGACAACTCGGTGGACGAGGCCATGGCGGGTTTCTGCACCGAAATCTCGGTTACCG
Organism: Oribacterium sp.; assembly: GCA_963633065.1. Taxonomy (GTDB): domain Bacteria; phylum Actinomycetota; class Coriobacteriia; order Coriobacteriales; family Coriobacteriaceae; genus Collinsella. The sequence continues at coordinate 5,657 of CAVGWH010000062.1, read as the reverse complement.
TACACGAGGACAACTCGATTACCGTCGTCGATAACGGCCGCGGCATCCCCGTCGACGAGCACCCGGTCAAAAAGATCCCGACGCTCGAGGTCGTCATGACCATTCTTCACGCCGGCGGTAAATTCGATAACTCCGCCTACAAGGTGTCGGGCGGTTTGCATGGCGTGGGCATCTCCGTCGTCAACGCCCTGTCGAAAAAGGTCATCGTGCAGGTCAAGCGTGACGGCAACATCTACGAGATGCAGTTTGCCCGTGGTAAGACCACGCAGAAGATGAACGTTGTCGGCACTGCGGACTCAACCGGCACGACCGTGACGTTCTGGCCCGATGAGGAAATTTTCGAGACGTGCGTTTACGACTTCGATACGCTGTACAACCGTCTGCAAGAAACGGCGTTCCTCAATAAGAACCTCAAAATCAAGCTCACCGACGAGCGCGAGAGAGAGCCGCGCGTCGAGGAGTTCTGCTACGAGGGCGGCATCATCGACTTCGTGAAGTTCCTCAACGAGGGCAGGGAGATCCCCGAAGGCCTCAAGGACCCGATCTACCTCGAGGGCAAGAGCGAGGAGGGCACGCCCACCGAGAAGATGGGCGAGGTCGAGGTCTCGCTGCAGTGGAACAACGGCTACGGCGAGAACGTGATGTCGTTCGCCAACGACATCTACACCCCCGAGGGAGGCATGCACCTCGAGGGCTTCCGCACCGCCCTCACCCGCGTCATCAATGACTATGCGCGCAAGCAGGGCATCCTCAAGGAGAAGGAGTCCAACCTCACCGGCGACGACGTCCGCGAGGGTCTCTCCGCCGTCATCTCCGTCAAGCTGCCCGACCCGCAGTTCGAGGGCCAGACCAAGGCCAAGCTCGGTAGCTCCTACATGCGCACCCTCACCAACAAGGTGGTGGCCGAGGGCCTCGCCGAGTACCTCGAGGAGCACCCCAAGCAGGCGCGCACCATCGTGAACAAGGCCCAGCAGGCTAGCAAGGCCCGCAACGCCGCGCGCAAGGCCCGCGAGGCCACGCGCCGCAAGAGCCTGCTCGAGAGCGCGAGCCTGCCCGGCAAGCTCGCCGACTGCTCCTCGCGCGATGCCGAACAGACCGAGCTCTTCATCGTCGAGGGCGACTCGGCAGGCGGTTCGGCCAAGGACGGCCGTCGCCGAGACATCCAGGCGATCCTTCCCCTCCGAGGAAAGATCCTGAACGTCGAGCGCGTGGGCGATCACCGCGCGTTCTCGTCCGATACCATCCAGTCGCTCATCACGGCTATCGGGTGCGGTGTCACCACGAGTTCGGGCGACGGTGGCGATTTCGATCTGTCCAAGGCGCGCTACCACAAGATCATCATCATGACCGATGCCGATGTCGACGGCGCACATATCCGCATCTTGCTTTTAACGTTCTTTTACAAGTACATGCGCCCGTTGATCGATGCGGGCTATGTGTACGTTGCCTGCCCGCCCATCTTCGGCGTGAAGGTGCGCAACAAGATCCATTACGTGTATCCCAACGGCCGCCAGCCCGAGGATGAGATCTTGCGTGACACCATCGCCAGCCTTGGACTCAATCCGGACGACGACGGCGATGTGGCAGCCGATGGCAAGATCACCAAAAAGCGCAAGGGCTATACCGTGCAACGATACAAGGGTCTTGGCGAGATGGATCCCAAGCAGCTCGCATCGACGACGATGGATCCCAAGACACGCATCCTGCAACGTGTGACCATCGACGATGCCATAACGGCGGATCGTGCGGTACGCGAGCTTATGGGTTCCGAGGTCAGCTATCGCCGCGAGTACATCGAGAAGCACGCTCATGACGCGCGCTTCCTGGACGCATAACGAGGGGGTCACTGAATGGCAGACGATATCAACAACAACGATGCGCCCGAGACATCGGGCGATTCCATGCCCGATGATCTGAAACGCCTTCTCGCCCGCGCTGAGCAGGGCGAGGATTCCGACACCGATGTGTACATCGAATCCGATGAGGACGGTGAGGACGCCGATGACGACGGTGAGCTCGAGGAGAGCTTCGGCGCCGTCGATCGCGGCGATTCCGCAGGTGAGGATATCAACGGCGGTGCCCTTCAAATCTCGGAGTTCGGCCGCGAGATGAAGCAGTCCTTCATCGAGTATTCGATGTCGGTTATCACCGCGCGCGCCCTTCCCGATGTCCGCGACGGTTTGAAACCTGTTCATCGCCGCATTCTCTACGCGATGAACGAGTCGGGTATCTATCCCAATCGCCCGCATAAGAAGTCAGCATGGACCGTCGGCGAAGTTATCGGTAAATACCACCCGCACGGTGACTCCGCCGTGTACGAGACCATGGTGCGCCTTGCCCAGTGGTTCTCCATGCGCACGCCGCTCGTCGACGGCCATGGTAACTTCGGCAACATCGATGGCGACTCCGCGGCCGCCATGCGTTACACCGAGAGCCGTTTGGCTAAACCCGCCATGGAGCTCCTGCGCGACCTGCAGAAGGACACCGTCGACTGGCAGCCCAACTACGACGAGTCGCTCGCGGAGCCTGTTGCGCTGCCTGCCCGCTTCCCTAACCTGCTGGTCAACGGTTCGCAGGGCATCGCGGTCGGTATGGCCACCAACATCGCGCCGCATAACCTCGGTGAAGCGATCGAGGCTACGTGCTATCTGATCGATAACCCCGACGCCACCGTCGACGAGCTGATGCAGATCATGCCCGGTCCCGACTTCCCGACCGGCGCCATCATCATAGGGTCCGACGGCATCAAGCAATCGTATGAGACGGGTCGCGGTTCTATTACCGTGCGTGCCAAGGCACATACGGAGTCGACCAAGACCGGTCGCAATCGTCTGGTGTTCACCGAGATCCCCTACATGGTCAACAAGGGTACCTTGCAGGAGAAAATCGCCCAGCTTGTTAACGAGAAACGCATCGAGGGCATCTCCGACATGCGTGACGAATCCAACCAGAAGGGTATTCGTCTGGTCATCGAGCTCAAGAAGGGCGCGATCCCGCAAGTCGTACTCAACAACCTGTACAAGCACACGAGCCTGCAGACCACCTTCGGTGCCAACAACCTGGCGCTCGTCAACGGCGTGCCCAAGTGCCTGTCGCTGCGCGAGATGCTGCAGCACTACATCGACCATCAGGTCGATGTAGTCACGCGCCGCACACGTTTCGACCTTAAGAAGGCACAGGCACGCGCTCATATCCTCGAGGGCTACCTCATGGCGCTCGATCATATCGACGAAGTTATCCAGATCATCCGCTCATCGCAGACCGACTCCGAGGCAAGCCAACGCCTGATCGAACGCTTCGGCTTTACCCCCGAGCAGACCACGGCCATTCTCGAGATGAAGCTGCGCCGTCTGACCGGTCTCGAGCGCGACAAGATCCAAGAGGAACTCGACGGCCTGCGTCGCGCCATCGCCTACTACGAGGACCTGCTTGCGCACGAGGAGAAGATCCTCGGTGTCATCAAGGACGAGATGCGCGAGATCGCTCGCAAGTTCGCCGACAAGCGTCGCACCGAGATCAAGCCGGCGGAGAAGGATCTGAATGTCGAGGATCTCATCGCCGATGAGGAGATGGTGGTCACCATCACGCATACCGGTTACGTGAAGCGTATCCCGGTGGCAGCGTATCGCGCCCAAAAGCGCGGCGGCAAGGGCGTGAGCGGCGTCAACCTCAAAGAGGACGATGTCATCGATGAGATGTTCATTGCCAGCACCCATGAATTCGTGCTGTTCTTCACCAACAAGGGCAAGGTGTACCGTTTGAAGGTGCATGAGCTGCCCGAAGGCACGCGTCAGGCCCGTGGCACCGCGATCGTTAATCTTCTGCCGTTTGAAGAGGGCGAGGAGATCGCGAGTGTGATCAGCTGCCGTGCGTTCCCCGAGGATGAATATCTGATGTTCGCCACCAAGAGCGGCATGGTCAAGAAAACCGTGATGAGCGCGTATGGGCGCAGCCGTCGCGACGGTATCATCGCCATCAACCTCAAGGACGGCGATGCTCTTCTGAGCGTTTGCCGCGTGCGCGAGGGAGACAAGGTCATCATGGCCACCACGGCAGGCAAGGCCATCATGTTCCCCGAGGACCAGATCCGCGCCACGGGTCGCGATACCTCGGGCGTGCGTGGCATCACCATGAAGGACGATGCGACCGTACTGGGTATGGAGATCACGGGCGGTCACGGCGATCTCGTTGTGATCACCGAGCGCGGATATGGCAAACGCACCCCGGTGGTTGACTATCCTGAGCAGAAGCGCGGTGGACAGGGCGTCTACACCATCCAAATGACCGAACGTAAGGGTAAACTTGCGGCGATGAAGACGGTGGGCCCGCAGCATGAGCTGTTCATCATCACCGAGGCGGCCACGGTCATCCGCGTCAAGACGGAAGAGATCTCGCAGACCGGACGTGCCACCCAGGGTGTCAGGATGATGTCGGTGGCCGAAGGAGACCGTGTGTGTGCGGTGGCGCGCATGGAGGCTGGCAAGGATGAGTCCAAGCCAGAAGAGCCGGCTGCAGGAGAGAATAGCGAACCCCCTGTAGGCGAATCGCTGGAGCCCGCTTCCGTCAACGAAACGGAAAGCAGCGGGACTGTTGAGGAATAATCACAGCTATTGATCGATGTGCCGGCTTCTTTCAGAGGCCGGCACATTACTTTTTAATGGTGTATTTCGGCTGTTGATATAGGTATTGAATAAGCGGTATATTGACTCTGAATCATTTTCATGATTTGTGCCGTCCTTGCCGGGTGGCAGACATCAAATGGCTATTGGCAGTATCCGCCTTGAGCGGGGCATGCTGAGGTGATTGATATGAAAAAGAACGAGCGGTTCGCGGTGGATTTGGCTGACGTTACCGCTGTGAATGGCGCGGCGCGCAGGGCTAAGGTTTTCGGTATCAAATCGATGACCGTGCTGGCCTCGCTATCAATGGTGCTCTCGGGGGTGCCGACATCGGCTATCGCCGAGGAGTTGCAAGAGGCCGGGATCATTTCCGAGGTCACGCAAGAGCAGCCGGCGGAGCAAGGAGAGACGTCCGTATCCGATGCGAGCTCCGATGGCGCGGCGGCGGACGAACAGAGTTCCGAGTCCGATGGTTCGTCGGGGCAGGAGTCGCCCGACTCGACGTCTTCACAGCAAGCCGAGCAGACTTCCTCGCAGCAGAGTTCAGCTCAGGAGCCAGTTGCCGAGCAGGAACAGCGTGTAGGACAGGAGCAACCGTCTGTAGCGCAGACCGACATCGCGCTTGATCTCGGTAGCGCTTATCTGGTCTATGGTGGACAGACGATTGCCGCTCCGGCAACTAAAGTGACGGTACCCGCTGATAAAGACATGACATTTGAGGCCAAGGCCAATAATGGCTACGACCTCAGTGCCGTTAAGCTCGCGGTTAATGGCTCCGAGCGCGAGCTCCAAGCTGTGAACGGCGTATACACGATCTCGGCTGCAGATGTCGCCAGCGGCGCCCGTATCGCACTCGAGACCGCGGAGGCGGAAGATGCCGAAGGTTCCAATGAGGCCATCTCCATTACCAGTCTCGCGGACGAGAACGAAAAGTCCACGGTTGAAGAAAAGGACATGGGAAGCTATGACCTGCTCACCGGTGAGACCAAGGAGATCTCGTTCGAGGGCTATTCCGATTGGTTCTATAGCCACAATTGG
>CAVGWH010000061.1:0-14837 GCA_963633065.1 Oribacterium sp. | reverse complement strand
TGCCGTCGGCGTAGGCGCGGGCGCGGACCGTGGCGTTGTGGGCGACCTCGATGGCGGCGCCGTCGTAGACCGGGCTCCCCTCGGTGGGCTCGGAGCCGTCGGTGGTGTAGCGGATCGTGGCGCCCTCGGTGGCGCACGCGAGCTCGACCTTCTGGGCGCCCCTGTGGGTACCGCTCTTGACGGAGGCGGTCGGGGTCTCCACGGTCCCCCTGGCGGCGACCTTCACCTTGACGGTCACGGTCTCGGTGTCGCCCTGGTGGCTGACGTAGGAGCCGCGGTCGGCAAACGAGATGGTGCCCGTGGCGGTGAGCTCCTGCCCGCCCGTCGCGGACTCGTCGAAGGCGGTGATCGAGCCCCACGAGATCTCGTAGTCCTCGGACTCGCCGCACTCGTAGTTGACCCTCGCGGTGGAGGGCAGGCCCCATCCGGAGAGCCCGTCGCCGGCGTCCTGGGAGGCCTTCGCCGCGAGCGCCTGACTGTAGGAGAGCTCGACGGTCCCGAGCTTGTCGACCGACTCGTACTCGGCGGGGCCTGTCGCGGGGCACCTCACACAGAGGGAAGCCTCGCCATCCCGCTCGACCACGTAGGCGCCGCCGTAGACGTCGTTGCCGTTGACGAGAACTGTGGCATCGGGCGCGAGAACGTACTTGACCCCGCTATCGGGCGAGGGCACGCTCATCGTCGCGGTGTAGACGGTGGCGTGGGAGGCCTTCTTGTCGGAGGGCGACCACTCGATCTTCACCCCGTCGCCCCTCTGCTCGAAGTAGCCGCTGATGTCGACATAGTCCCTGGAGCCGGCGATCTTGGCCTCGACCTTCTTGGCGGTCCCGGCGAGCTCTTTATCGTCCTCGGGGAGGCCGAGGTGCACGTCGATGGCCGTGACCACGGGGTTGTACACGGCGGTCACGGTCGTGTCCTCGGTCAGGGTCGTGAGGGAGATGGTGGGGCCGTCCACGCCCTCCGCGGCCTTCCATTTCTCAAACGCATACCCCTTGCCGCGGGAAGGGGCGACGATAGAAAGGTCGCTCCCGCTGTCGACCTCGTACTCGGCGAGCGTAACGCTCGCGGGGTCCCTGCCGGTGTCGGTGCCCACGACCTTCACCTTGACCTTCTGCACAGGCTCCGGGTCCACCTTCGTGTCGTCGATCACGTAGGTGTAGGTTCGGCGCGCGGACTCATAGGTGGTGCCGTCCCTCGTGACCGTCGCCCAGAGCTTGAGGCGGTAGGTGCGCGTGCCGCCCTTGTTGGCGGAGAGGGCGATGCCCGAGGTGCCCTCGTACCTCTCGTTCACCTTGTCCTGCGACGTGCTCCCTTCCTTGTCGGAGTGGGTGAGGCTGTACATGATCGTCGCGCCCTGGGTGGCGCAGCTCGGTGTGACGGAGAAAGCCTCTTCGTACGTTCCCTCGTCCTTGTCGACCGTCGGCACCGCAACCTCGATCTCGTACCTTTTGGTGACCGTCACCTGGACCTCGAGGCTGACGCCCACAGGGACATCGACCGTCGACGTTTCCTTGAGGGGAACGTAAACCGAGGCTTTCTTGTATTCCGGCATCTTTACCGTGCCGTCATCTCCGACCAGCGCCGTGAGATCCGCCTCGGAGGGCTTGGTATCGAGCGTCGCCGTCTGACCGTCGTCGGTAGTCACCACTGCGGTCCGAGGCAGGAGGGCGACCACGTTCTCGGCAGTTGTACCCTCCATGACCGTGAGCACGGTGTACTTGGCACCCAAGGCCTTGCGCGACGGCGCGCTGACCGTCCCCGTCAGCAGGTTAAACGTACCCGCGGCATCGACCGATGCCTGCTGGGCCAAACCGGTTGTGCCCGAAGATTTACCCGTGAAGGTTACCGTCACGTCCTGCTCGTCCATGTCGAGCATAAACGCAAGGTCGCTGTCGAGATCTTGGGCGATAGCCGCCGAGACCACGTAGCGTCCGTTGTAATCGGCCGGCCCCGAAACGGGGGCGTAGACCCCGTTCTCCACCTTCATCCACGAAATGGCGACGCCGTCTTTACTATGGGTCTTCCCATCTGCATCCGTCCACGAGAGCTTGGCGGTGTCCGCAAACGACTGATTGGGTATCGGCGCGTCGACGCTGAGCGTCACCGCCGTCGCGCGCGTGACGTACTCCGCCACGAGGTTCACGTCGTTCTGGGGCATCTTGAACGATAGGGCGGGGTCGGTGATATCCGAGGCGTAGTCCGCAAACGGGTAGAGGCCCGTGGACCCACTCGCGTTCCAGCACTTGAACACCTTGCTCGTATCCGTGCTCGTGCCGTTAACCGTCACGGGCTCACCGCACTTGTACCGATTGGTGCCCGCGCTGTTCACCGTGAGCGAGAACTCTTTAGTGCCGTAACGCTGCCAGGCATCGCCGCCCTCGTCGGTGCCGTAGGTCACAAAGTAGCCGTCGAGATCCATGAACAGGCAATTCTTGGACTCGGGATAGCTGAATTTCTTGGCGATTCGGCGATCGGCCTTCTCGATGCCGGTGCGCACGCCCACACTCGAGCCCTCGGCAAGGTTGCCTGTGATGTACGCCTTGGCCGAAGCACCGGCGTTCTCGCGCAGAAAGACGTCGTCCGCATTGTCCGAGTCCTTGCCGCGGCTGTTCCCCTTGATCACACATTTGCCCTCGAGCTCGACATCGTAGCTGTAAGACACGAAGACACCGCCGCCCTCGTAGTTCTTCTTATCCTCGTCGTTGACGTTGCAGGAATTGCCGATGATGGTGCAGCCATCGATGACGTTGCCGTCATTGCAGACGTAGATGCCACCGCCCTCGTACTTGCACCAGTTATCGGTGATCTTGCAGTTCCTGAGCGTCGTATTCTCCTGGTCGAGCTCGATGCCGCCGCCGTCGTAGCCCGAGTAGTTTCCGCTGATGGTGATGTTCTCGATGAGACCACCGTTGTCACCGGATTTCTGCTCGACATGGATGCCGCCACCGGATTGATTATCCTTCGATATCCCTCTATCGCTCGAGGTTGCGACATTGCCGGAAACAGCTCCCGTCCCATCATCTGACGTAAGCTCAAACCCCTCGCCCTGGAGATATACGCCGCCTCCGGCCGTCGTTTGATTGTCGGATATCTTCGATCCGCCGTTCAATTTGATGTGAGTTCCCGATTTATACACATAGATACCGCCGCCGCCGTAGCTATCCCCCACGTTTTCCGACAGGGACGAATGGTCCATATTGACAGTCGCGTTCTTGCCGCCGGTGAAAATAGCTCCGGCATTCTTTCCCTTGTTGTGCTCGATGGAGGCGCCGTCGCTCATGTTGAGGGTAGCGCCCTCCCCCATCCACACGCCGCCCGCGCGCTCCGAGGAATTGCCGCCGATGGCTACGCCCTCCAGGTTCAACGTGGCCGATTTGTACACTTCCAAGGGGGCATCGAGCCAGACCCTGTCGGTAGGCCCGTTGGTCACAAGGCCACCTGTCGTCACGGTCACATCCTCAACATCCCAGGTGCTCCCATTGGGCTTATAGCCCTTGTATGTGATCTCCCTGGTTACGCTCGACTTGAGCGTCAGCTCAGCGCCCCTGTTCACCACGATATTCGGTAGAAGCCTGGTGCCACCGTACTTCTCGATATCGAACTTGATGATGTGTCCCCGCATGTCGATGGTCATCTTCTTGCCCGCGGGAATCGAGACCGCGCTCCCCAAATCCCAGTCAGACGCCATATAGATGGTCGGGTTGGGACTGCGCGTACCGGCGCTGATAGCGGCATCCACGCTCAAATAGTCGGTACGCCAGCCGGTGGCATCGATGGAATAGGCGACGACCTCGCCCTCCGCGAACGCATACGTCGGCGCTATCGCTGCGAGCGCCATGATAACCGTCACAGCCGTAAGCACCGCGGCAGCCAACCGTTTCCACCCAGCACAGCACGCCATCGAGCCAGATTTCACCGACATATCGATCCCCCAACACAAGGTGCGATTACAAAATTGCAAGTATTGGGCCATTATATGGTGCTACCAGGTAATTGCCGTATCAGCTTAGGCAAGTTCACCACAACGCAGCGAATAACAGCGCCGGAAATACGCCGCAACGACCGTCATTTAGCTCACAGTTCAAACTACCGAGCAAAAAGCATCGTCGGTAAACGCCACCCCGAGGACTCCCCTGCGAGACGTTCCACAGGCAAGGAAGCGCCCTCCCGTACAACGCTCCGAAGGAGCGGTGCGGGAGGGCGCTTCCATTTGCCGAGGGCGTCTCGCAGGGGAGTCCTCGGGGGTTTGCGCTTCGGCTTATGCGGCAAAGAGTCTATCGAGTCTCTGTTTGCCCGCATCGGTGATCGCAAGTGCGTTGGCAACCTGTCCGCCGTCGCCCTTGAAGCACGGCGTGCTCACCAACTCGCCCTCCTCAACCAAACGGCTGATAGCCGAGCGCGTACGATACTCGCTCACGCCGATCGCATGGGCAAGTTCGGAACCCGACAAGTGCGTACGCCCATCGCCCGTGGCCTCATCGCGTGCCACTCGTAAAAGGATCGCAACCTCGACCCTCACCATATCTTTCACGCTCGCGCGTCCTCGTCCAGGCATCGACGTCTCCCATCTTTAATTGCAGGGGGTTTACCCCCCCGCACGTCGATTAGCTTCGACCGTCTCCTTAACAAAGCTGCAGTTAAATAATAACCAGCTGGCAGCTCAATCAATCAATTATGCGCAAATCAACAAATAGTTTAAGATAAGTTTATTAACATGCTTCTAGGCTATGCGCAAGTGCCGATTAACACCTTTTACGGCACCCCGCCCGAGAGCAACGACCTCCGGCCGCTCCTAATGCAGGACAACGGTGAACGCGATCTCGTGCGGAGCGGTGGCCGTGCAGGTAATGGAACCCCCGTGTGCCTCAACGATGCCGCGAGCCACGGAAAGCCCCACGCCCGATCCGCCGGTCTGCGAATTGCGACTGGTGTCCGCACGGTAAAACCGCTCGAAAAGCTTGTTCAGATCACCCTCGGGCATCTTATCCACCGCATTGCTCACACGCAGCACCAGGCCCGTTCGCTTAACGCGATGGAGTGAGAGCGTCACCACGCACCCGTCGCTTCCATACCGCGTGGCGTTGTCGAGCAGAAGCTCGAGCAGCTGCGAAAGCGAGGCGGTATCGCCCTTGCAACGCAGGCCGGGCTCAACGTCACAGGACAGATGCTTGTCCCCGCGCGAGAGCGCCACCGAGACAAACGGTTCGGCTACCTTCTCCACAAGCTCCGAAAGATCGATATCGCTCATATCGAAACCCGCAGCGCCCTCGTCCATGCGCGCCAAAAATACCAGACGCTCGGTAAGCGAGGTGAGACGCGCCACCTGTTCGTGGATGCTTTGCGTCCATTCGCTTTCGCCCGACTCGATCTCCTGCACCTCATTAGCCGCGTCGATCACCGCAAGCGGCGTTTTGATCTCGTGGCTCGCATCCGTGATGAAGCGCTTCTGGCGCGCATAGCTCTCCACCACAGGACGGATCACCGATTTGGAGAACACCATCACCAATATCAGGACCGCCACCAGGCCGACGGCACTGGCACCGAGGCTGGCATACAGAAAAGACTGAAAACTCGAAAGCTCACGCGAACAGTCCAAAAAGATGTACATCGTGCTCTTCCCGGCACCGCGCTCTTCGGTGGAGACCACACTGTAGCGATAAATGCCCAAAAACCCCTTGGTCGCGCCCTTTTGCTTTACTTGCGCTGCGCAACTGCGCGCATCGTCATCGGACACTGCCGCAACACTTGAGGTATTGACGTTTTTGACGCTGCCGTCAGATGCCATCGTCACCGTGAAGAAGCGCGCATCGAACGGTGCCTCGACCGACATGTTCTGATCGGGATTGGTGGGCGCGCTGAACGCCCGGGCGATTTTGGCTGCCGCCGATTGCGCCCGTTTACGCCCACCGATACGCACATCGTTATCGGCATCGGCGGTTATGCCGCCATCGTTGGTGGAATCTGCACCGACGGCGTTGTCGCTGCGCTCTCCTGCTCCTTCATCGGTATCGGATGAATCGGCATCACTCGCAGTACCGGGAAATGCTCCATCATTGCAGGCGATGAGCTGCAGACGCGCGTCGGCTTTGGTGCAAACATTGACGTAATTGATGACGTTAACGGTACCGATAATGCCCAGCAGCACCAACGCAACCGCCAACATGGCGGTGAGCACGTATTTCACGCGCAGGCGCTTTGCCATGGTGTCGATCGGTTTTGCCGCGGCCTCGCGACCAAGTTTTCCCCCCGAGGGAACCTGCGGTTTCATTATGCTTTCTCTTCGATCTTATCGAGCGAATACCCCTGATTGCGCGACGCCTTGATACCCACGTCGGCCCCGATCTTGGCAAGCTTCTTACGCAGGTACGAGATATAAACCCATACCACATTGGAACCCTCGGGAGCCTCGTCACCCCAGATATCGGTGAGCAGGCGCTCGGTGGGGATACGCTTGCCCGGATGCGCCATGAAAAGCTGCATGAGCTGGAATTCCCGATTGGCCAGATGTTCCTCGCCACTAGGGCCCGTGAGCACACAGCTCGAGCAGTTGAGCTTGATGTTCCCCACGGAGAGCGCGCTTGAATCGATGGCCGTGGCGGCGCGCGTTATAGCGCGGATACGCGCCAGAAGCTCCTTGGCGGCAAAAGGCTTGGTGAGGTAATCGTTTGCACCGGCATCGAGACCCTCAACCTTATCGGCCACCTCGCTCTTGGCCGTGAGCATGATGATGGGCACCCGATTGCCCGCCTCGCGCGTGCGCTTGAGCACCTCTATGCCGTCGATGCCGGGCATCATGATGTCGAGGATCACGGCATCGTACTCGCAACGCTGCAGATACTCCCATGCACTAAGACCATCGTAGACAGCATCCACCTCGTAGTCGCTATGTTGGAGTATGGCCACAAGCGCGCGTGACAAGCTCTGCTCGTCCTCTGCTAGCAATAGTTTCATGCGATGCTCCTTATAGATGTCGAGGCCTACAGGCGATGATCGGCGCATGTGCGACGCCGCGTCGTTACCGCTGGCGCCCGCACTCCGCCCGTACCCAGGTCCGTGTGGTCCCTTATGGATCTTGCAACTTCATACTACCGCCCCCGGCCGCTTCCTAAGACAAGCCTAAAGACGAAAAGATGCCCTAACGGAAAACTGCAGGTTTTGCCTTAGGCAAACATAAAGCCCCGATGCTCGCGGACTCAACGCAAAACACACGCGGTAGAACCTTGCCCGATGCGAGAGGCGATGCGCAGGCTCTCTCGCAACGGCCGGAGGCAGTCCGCCTTCGGCGTCAGATCGAACATATCACCCATCGCAGGGAGGATCGTATGTACACGGAAACGAGCACCGGCTCATCGGCATCGCAGACAACAACCGCACAGGCAAACGACGGCACGGGGACGCCTGGTCTCAATCGAGTACCGAACCCTTTGTATCAAAACGTCGAGGCCGTTGAAGAAAAGAGCGTTAACAGACGGAGCGCAGGTGGCGACACTCCCCCGTCAACCGCCACCGCGAGCAAGGCACCCGTGGAGAAAGAAACAGGCCGCGGCAAAACGTTGCTGCTCATAAGTATCTTGGCCTGCGTGTGCGGGCTGGCAGGCGGTCTGGGCGGCGGCGCCATCATGAGCGCCATCACCAGCTCATCTCAAACCGGCACAGAACAGACAAGCATGTCGCAAGGCGGGCCCTCGGGCACTGCGGGCGGGCAAGACGGGGGCACGGCGAATACCCCGAGCCAGCAAAGCGGCGGCATGTCGGACGGCACGTCTTCGTCCAGCGATTCCGATGCGACAACGGACGACTCGTCCGGACAGAACGGGCAATCGGCCTCCGGCAACGCAGCGCCCACGCCGCCCGACGGAGGCGGCATGAGCGACAACACGGACAACTCGGGCAGCTCAAACGGCTCTTCCGACAGCTCGGCAAACAGCTCAAGCAACTCGTCAAACGATAGCTCCGCCAACTCGAGCACCACATCGACCACCAGCCTTAACGTCTAAGGAGGCGCCCCATGCTTGCCGATTCCAAACCGCGCACCCTGCCGGCTTCGCGCGAGGTGCTCTTTGAGGGCACACCGCGGGATATCGACGTCGATATCGTGATCCCCGTCTACAACGAAGAAGAGGAGCTCGGCTCTTCTGTCGTGTTCCTCAGCGAACATCTTGCACGCATAACGCAGCAAACGCGTAACTTCACCTGGCAGATCGTGATCGCCGACAACGCGAGCACCGATCATACCTGGGAGCTCGCTTGCACGCTGGCACGCAAGTTCCCCTTTACCGTCCGCGCAGTGCATATCCCCCGCAAGGGGCGCGGGCACGCCCTCAAACAGGCGTGGGGAACGTCGCACGCACGCGTCCTTGCCTACATGGACGTGGACCTCTCGACCGATATGCGCCAGATCCCCGAATTGGTGGGGCCGGTACTCGATGGCGTCGCCGATGTCTCGTTCGGTTCGCGCCTTATGCCCGAATCGCAGGTAATGCGTTCGGCTAAGCGCGAATTTATCTCACGTACGTACAATCGCATGTTGCAGAACTACCTGCACGTAGGGTTCCGCGATGCCCAATGCGGATTCAAGGCGATCTCGGCCGAGGCGGCATCTGCCTTGCTTCCCCTTGTTGAGGACGACGAGTGGTTTTTCGACACCGAGCTTCTGGCGCGTGCCGAACGTATGGGAATCAGCATGAATGAGTTTGCCGTGCGTTGGCGCGAAGACGAAGGGTCAACGGTGCATATCGCCGATACGGTACGCAAGGACCTCGCGGGCATGAAACGACTCAAGCAGGATTTCCTATCAGATGACAATGCCGCCGACAACGACAGCGGAACCTATTTGTATCCCCCTAAGAAAGCCGCCGATGCCCGATGAGCAAGTTCCAACGCACCCACGCACGGCAGCACGCCGAGCACCCTCACACAATGCACGCGTTCGCTCCGCCGCGTCGAAAAGCCGCCGATTGGCTTGCCCTTGCGCTGTTGATGTCCGCGGCTGGCTTTGTGTTCTTCTGGAACCTAACGGCATCGGGCTACGCTAACGAGTTTTACAGCGCCGCCGCGCAAGCGGCGTCGAAGAGCTGGAGTGCCTTTTTATGGGGCAGTCTCGATGCCGGCGGGGCCATCACGGTCGACAAGCCGCCCGCGTCGATTTGGATTATGGCGCTCTCGGTCCGCCTTTTCGGCCTGAACTCGTTTGCCATCTTGGCGCCGCAAGCGCTTATGGGAGTCGTCTCGACGTACCTGCTTTACGCCATCTGCCGACGCTATTGGGGAAACGCTACGGGTATCGTTGCGGGCGCCGTCTTCATCACAACGCCCGTGGCTGCACTGATGTTCCGTTTCAACAACCCCGACGCCCTACTCGTGCTTTTACAGATCGCGGCGGCCGGCCTCACCCTCCACGCGCTGGAACTGCCCGACGACAGACGCGGTAACCGCCGCCGAAGCGCACTTGTCGTTTGCGCTGGTCTGCTGGTAGGTCTGGGATTTCTCACCAAGCAGCTGCAAGTTCTGTTGGTAGTCCCGGGATTCGGTATCGCGCTTCTCGCCTTTTCGCCCACATGTATGCGCAGGCGCCTTCTTGATGCCGCGCTCGCCATTGCGAGCATATTCGTCGGCGCCGGATGGTGGGTGCTTCTTACGGTGATCGTCCCCGCCGGGTCGCGCCCTTACATCGGTGGTTCGCAAACCGATTCGTTTATCGAGCTCACCTTCAGCTACAACGGCCTCGGGCGCCTTACCGGCGACGAAACCGGCTCGGTGGTGCCCGGCGGCGGCAATGCCTCGGGCGGCATGTGGGGCGAAACGGGACTGTTTCGCCTGTTCGGCAGTGACTTCGGCGATCAGATAACCTGGCTTGCGCTATTCGCGTTCGTAGGCATCGCAGTTGGCATCGTTGCCGCCGCACACATGCGTCGCACGGGCAAACAGGTCGGCACACAAGCCATAACCCTCGCGCGCATGCGCGAAGCGAGCATCACCGTCTTTGGGCTGTGGCTTGTGATCACGTGGATGGTACTCAGCTTCATGGCGGGCATCTTCCATCAGTACTACACGGTAGCACTCGCCCCCGCAGCGGCGGTGCTGGTCGCCATCTGCCTGCGTTCGCTCCTTGAGCTTCGCGGACACATGTTGGCGCAGGTCGCTTTCGTCCTGCTCGCTCTCTTCAGCGGCATCTGGGCCTTTGCGCTCGTCTGGCACTACCCCGCATGGCGCTGGCTGGGAATCGCGGTGCTGTGCACAACGGCAACGTCATCCATTATCTGGTGCCTATGGCTTTGCTGGCACAGTCTCGGCGGAAAGAGGTCCGGGCTAAACGTCATGCGCGCATGTGCCATCCTGCAGTGCGTCGCCCTCATGGCAGGCCCCCTTGTCTGGACCGCCTGCACCATCTCAACAGGACATCAAGGCTCGATCGTGACGGCGGGGCCCTCGAGTTCCATGGGCAGCTCGCCGCAAGGCCAAGACGGGGGCATGGGCGGCGGCCCGAGTGCCAGTACAGACGGTAGCCCGAGCGGTAGTCCCAAAGACAGCGAAAGCAGCAGCACCGACAACTCCGACGCTACCGGCGGCACAAACGGTACCGACGGCGCCACCGACAGCGGCGGCAACTTACTCGGCGGCTCAACCGCAAGCGCATCGCTCACCGAGCTGCTCACGCAAAATGCCAGTGGTTACCGCTGGGCGGCAGCTACCACCGGGTCGCAGAACGCCGCGAGCTATCAGCTCGCAACGGAGCTGCCCATCATGGCCATCGGCGGCTTTAACGGCTCGGACCCCTCGCCCACGCTCAAGCAATTCAAGTCCTATGTGAAGCGGGGACTGATCCGCTACTACATTGCCTCGGGCGGCATAGGAGGACAGCAGATGGGCGGCTCTGACGCCGCATCGAAAATCGCCGCATGGGTGGCAAAGAACTTTACGGCGCAGACCATCGATGGCGTAACCGTCTACGATCTGCAAAGCTAACCATCAAGGAGCTTGTAAGCAAGCTTCAACGGAAAGCGGCCCTGGCCGGAAAATTCACTCCTGGCCAGGGACGTCATTGAGTCTTAAATGCCGCGCGTTAGGGACAATTCAGGCGATGCGAACTAAAATCCAAAGCCCCTGCCGGTAACCGCGCATACCAAAAAGTAGACATTAACCAAATTGAGAATGACCGCCGTCACAATACCATTGCGTAGGTAACGCTGCACCGTAAGACGCGCCATCACCTCGGAGGCCTCATGGGCGCGTGCCTGTTTACCGGCACTCCAATACGTAGCCGCCGAGAAAACCAGGCACAGCACCGGCAGCAAAAACACCGTGGTCGAGGTGCCTGTGCGCGTGGCCTTGCCCGCGGTATCGAATGCCGTGGCGATCTGGTCGCCCAAACCGGGGAACACCGCCGCCGCAACCACCAGCGGAAGCACCGCGAGCACCACAAGCGCCACGCTCATGAGCCCGGCGGTCTTACCGTATGTCTTTCCGTAACCGAACATGAAACGTCCCTACACGTTAAAGCGGAAATGCACGACGTCGCCGTCAGCCATCACATACTCTTTGCCTTCGATGCGCAGCTTACCGGCAGCCTTGGCACCCGCCTCGCCACCCAGCTCGACATAATCATCGAACGACACGACCTCGGCCTTAATGAAACCACGCTCGAAATCGGTGTGGATCACGCCGGCGGCCTGTGGCGCCGTAGCCCCCTTGCGCACCGTCCATGCCTTGACCTCCATCTCGCCTGCGGTGAAGAAGCTCTGCAGCCCCAGCAGGTCGTAGGCAGCCTGCGCCAGCACATCGAGACCGGCCTGCTCAAGGCCCAGACTCTCCAGGTAATCAGCCGCGTCCTCGGGATCAAGCTCGGAGAGCTCGGCCTCGATCTTGGCGCAAATGGGCAGCGGCTTCACGCCATCGATGGGCGCCAAATCATCGTTGAGCATATCCTCATCGACGTTGGCCACGTACAAAATCGGCTTCATGGTAAGCAGGAAGAGCCCCTTGGCGGCGGCGCGCTCTTCGGGCGTCATCTCCATAGTTGCCGCGCGCTTACCGTCATTCAGCCAATCTACCAGGCGCTTTGCCACCTCAAACTTGGGAGCGAGCTCCTTGTCGCGCTTAGATTCCTTCTCGAGCTTGGGAAGCTGCTTCTCAAGCGTGCCCAGGTCAGCCAAAATCAGCTCGGTCATGATGGTGTCGGCATCGCCCGCCGGATCAACGAACTCGCCCGTACGGCCCACCTCGCGCATGACATTGGGATCTTTGAAGTAACGTACGACCTCGCAGATGGCATCGGTCTCGCGGATGTTGGCCAAGAACTGATTGCCCAGGCCCTCACCCTCGTTGGCGCCCTTCACCAGGCCGGCGATGTCCACGAACTCGACGGTGGCCGGCACGATGCGCCCAGGGTTGACGATATCGGCGAGCTGCTGGAGACGCGCATCGGGCACGTCCACGATACCGACGTTGGGGTCGATGGTGGCAAACGGATAGTTAGCGGCAAGACCGGTCTTCTTGGTAAGAGCGGTAAAGAGCGTGGACTTGCCGACGTTAGGCAAGCCAACGATACCGATGGAAAGAGACAAGGGAACTCCTTTGCATTAAATGTTCAGCCCAACCAGTATAGCGCGGCGGTGCACAGGCGTGAAAAGGAGCCTAATCCGCCAGCTTCTCAACTTGATCGAGCGCATGTGAAAGCTTCTTCTTGGCTTCGGCCTTGACCTTCTTGGCCTCTACGCGAGCTTGCTTGGCCTCGGCGGCGCGCTTCTCGGCTTCGGCATCGGGCACCACAAGATCGCTCGCATCGGTGCTCTCCATATGCAAAGCCTTGGCAGGGCAGATCTCGGCGCAGAGGCCGCAACCCACGCAATAGGCTGCCTCGGCATTGAAACGCCCGGCACCCGTGAGATCGCAAGCGTGCAGGGGGCAAGCCTCAACGCAGGCACCGCACATGGTACAGCGTGTGAAATCGCATTCGGGCAGCTTGACACGTACGCGTTTGGCAAGCTTAGGATGCTGCTGCAACGTGGAAAGCAGGAGCTGACGACCCTGTGTGAGGATGCGGCGGCGCTTTTGCGTGGTGACACCGCAGGCTTCCTCGAGGGTACGCTCGATATTGGAGATGCGCTTGGCATGGTTCTGCAACTTCTGCGCCACCGACATCACCGCCGCTGTAGCGGGATTGAGCTTGGACACCGTGAGTCCCGTGGTCTTAACGATGTTGTCCATGAACTCTTTGCGCTCGTACTCACGGCGCTTCTTGCACACCAGATCGCGACGCTCGACCTCAAGACCCATACTGCGCCCCGACCACTCCTCGGCCGTGGCGATGGCCTCGCCGAGCATCTCCTCACCCTGGGGATTGCGGCACTTGGCACAGACGTCCAGGGGCAGGAAGACGCTCACATTTGAGTAATCGGCCATAACCGAGAACCAGGTTTCGGCAGTCACATCGCCCACACAGGCAACGAGCACCTCGTTCTCGCGCGGAGGACGGCGCAACGCGCGCGTGCAGGTCACATAGGCTGTTTCATGCGAAGCCGCAGCTCCGGCGATCTTGTTGTAAAGCTCCTTGGGACGCAGTTTGGGCGAGTTGAAGACTTCAGTGGGGCATGCCGCCGCACAAAGCCCGCACTTACGACAGGTATCCATAATGTCGATGCCGCCATCGTCGATCTCGATCGCATTGACGGGACATGCGTCCATGCACGCCGTGCACGAGCTCTTTTCTTCTCGACAAACCAGGCAGGGAATGGCGTTGGCGCGCGGGCGCTCTTTGTAATCGGCCGGATTCCACTGAGGAGACTTGGCATCCGTCTCACCCATGAGGGCGTCGGTCAGTCCCGAAAACGGGTCCTTGAAGGCGTCGAGCCCCTTGCTGATATCGATAAGGTCATCAAACAGATCATGTTGCTGCGCCACGACGTCCCTCCCCGGACTCCCTGCAAACAAGCGGCTTCAAATTGTACGCCACAAGCCCCGCACATGCAGCCACGAAGCTCCAAGGACAGCAACGTTCCCCAGCCCCGCCCGTCTCGAAGGGCGTCAACGCAAGGAAGGCCCCGGGTTATTCTCCTGAGCGATTCCACAGGCGCGAAGCGCCGAGGACCAGCGAAGGAGAAAACCCGGGGCCTTCCGTCGGGAAGTTAACCCCTTTACGGCTTAGTACATGCCGCCGCCCTGCTGACCAGCGGTAGCAGAAGCGATAGCATCCTCAAGCTGCGTGTTCTTGGGAACGTCGGTGACCGTGGCCTCGGTGATGAGGATGAGGCTTGCCACGGATGCGGCGTTCTGCAGCGTGACGCGCGAAACCTTGACCGGGTCGAGCACGCCCATCTTGATCATGTTGCCCCACTCGCCGTTAGCGGAGTTCAGGCCCTCGCCTGCAGGCAGGGAAGCGACCTTGTCGACCACGACAGCGCCCTCGAAGCCGGCGTTCTTGGCGATAGTGGCGACAGGAGCGGTCAGCGCCTTCTTGACGATGTCGACACCGATCTTCTCCTCGGGATCATCGACCTCGACGGCGTCAAGCGCAGGGGCGGCGTCCATGAAGGCCACGCCACCGCCGGCGACGATACCCTCTTCAACGGCAGCGCGGGTAGCCTGCAGGGCGTCCTCGACGCGGTGCTTGATCTCCTTGAGCTCGGTCTCGGTAGCAGCACCGACCTTGATGACGGCAACGCCACCGGAGAGCTTGGCGAGGCGCTCCTGGAGCTTCTCGCGATCGAAATCGGAAGTGGTGTTCTCGATCTCGCCCTTGATCTGAGCGATGCGGCCGTCGATGGCCTCCTTGGAACCGGCGCCACCCACGATGACGGTGTTGTCCTTGGAGATGGTGACGGACTTGGCGGTACCGAGCA
>CAVGWH010000060.1:0-36965 GCA_963633065.1 Oribacterium sp. | reverse complement strand
GGACGCCGCCCTCTCAAGGCGGAGATCACCAGTTCGAATCTGGTACGGGCTACCAAATGTTTCAGAGCCCCTAAAAGGGGCTCTTTTCTTAAGGCTTTAGACCCCTCAACGCCGATGCGTTGATTAACGGTACAATAGGTGAGCATCAACCGTTTATCCAAGGAGTCTCATGACGGCTTCCTCGCAACATGCATCGCATTCACCTCAGGTCGAGGTTGAAGTCTCTGGCGGTGACGACCACAAGAGCGCTCGTCGGGGCGCTATTTTCATCGGCGTCGTCTTAGTGATTTACATCGTCTATCTGGTGGTAACCGGGCAAGTGGCTCAGTTCGTGGCCGCTATGTCCAGCGTGCAGATTCCTTGGCTTGCCATGGCCTGCTTCTGCATGTTCATGTACCTGTTTTTCGGGATCATCGCCTACGCCATTGCTGTTTGGCTCGATCCGTATTCTCCCGTCGGTATCCGCGATCTTATCTCCGTTGAAGCGAGTGGGATTTTCTTCGGCAATCTCACGCCGATGATGATGGGGTCCACGCCCGCACAGATCTATCGTCTTACCAAGGCGGGACAGAATGTCGGTGAGGCTGGTGCCACGCAGTTCACGCGTTTTATCGTGTACCAGTTCGGCCTAGTGGCTTGGGGTGCCATTCTACTGCTTGCCAAGATGCCGTTTTTCGCAGAACGTTATGGCGATATGACGCTTCTGTGCGTCTTCAGCTTCGGTGGTCATTGCTGCATCCTCCTGGGGATCTTTGCGGTGGCTCTCATGCCTAAGACCGTTACCAAGGTTGCCCATTGGATCATCAACGTGCTTGAGCGCATCGGCCTTTCGGCAACCAAGATCGCAAGCTGGCGTGAGTTTGTCGACGGTGAGATCTATTCGTTCTCCGAGAAGTTCAAGCTTTCGGCGGGGCATTTCAAATCCATGGTACTTACCGTTATCATCACCATGTTGCAGCTGGCGTTTTTCTATCTGGTCCCGTATTACCTCATGCTTTCGTTTGGCCATCATGATGTCGATTTCTTCTCCGTTATGGCGGCGAGCGCGTTTGTGCAGCTTCTTTCTTCTGCCGTGCCGCTGCCTGGTGGTACCGGTGGTGCCGAGGGCGGCTTTGCATTGTTCCTGGGGCATTTCTTTGGATCGGCAGCGACCGCTGGCTATCTTCTTTGGCGCCTCATCACGTTTATCGCCCCGACGATTATCGCGGCCCCGCTGCTGGGCTTAAAGAGCGCTCATCATGCGAGCATCCATTCCCGTTGGGATGCTTTCACCGCAAGGTTCACGGGTACCAAGAAGAGCCGTCCGATGCCTCCAGCGGCCACAGAAAGCGTACAGACGGTTTCGGTGAGCGAGATGCAGGCATCAGTAGCTCCTGTATCCCAACAGCCCGTTAAGCGGACGAAAAAACGCAGCGGTACGTATGTGCATCGTACAGCCGATGGCATCACGGTTTCGCCAAGCCAACTCAAGCGCAAGCGTTCGTAACGCTCTATATCGGCAGTAGGGGTTGCTATTTAGCGGGGCTGCTATTGCAACCCCGCTGTTGTTTCAGCGTGCAGACATGGCTGCAGCGCTCAATGAACTTGGGTCTGCTCTCTTCATGTGGTTGTCTGCTTAGGTGCCCTATGTTCGCATCGTAGCTTTTTAAGGGCTTGTTATTGATAGCGCAGGCATTCGACGGGATCGAGTTTGGCGGCGCGACGTGCGGGATAGTAACCGAAGATAATGCCGATGGCGATGGAGATCCCTACGGCAAGCGCAACGGTCGTCAGCGAAATGTCGGGCGCGATGGTCGTTGTGGAGTCTCCTCCGAAGGCTGTCATAATGCCGTCTGATCCGGCGGCAAGTACGAGGCCCCAAGATCCCGCGAATCCCATGATCACGCCGATGACGCCGCCGGTCACGCAGAGCAAAGCCGATTCCATGAGGAATTGCGCGGTGATATCGTGGCTTGTAGCGCCCAAGGCGCGTCGAATTCCGATCTCGCGGATACGCTCCGTCACGTTGGTAAGCATCATGTTCATGATGCCGATGCCGCCGACCAGAAGCGAGATACCGGCAACGGATCCCATGATGAGCTGAAACGACTGCATGAAGTTATTGAGAGCGTCTATTTCGCTCTTCATGGAGTAGACGTAGGCTTCTCCGCTGTCCTCGCTGTCGGTATAGCCCTTCATCTGGTTGATAACAGATATGGTATCCTGCACCACCTGATCCATATCCGAACCTTCTTTGGCGAGCCCCACGACAGTGGAAACGTAGTCGGTGCCATCGCCAAAGTCCTTGATAACCGTCTGCTCGGGCATAAACACATTGAAGTAATCTGCGCTTGAGAGAGACGCTTCGCGTACGCCTATCACGCGATACGAATTGGATCCCAAGGTTACGCTTTTGTTGATGACATCGGTGTCGGGCGAGCCGAAAATCGCCTTGACTCCGTTCGTATCGAGAATGCACACGCGTTCGGCGTTCGTGTTCTGCGAATTGGTGAATACGGACCCGGAGGAGACCTTATCGTAGCCGTTGATCTTGAGGAATTCGAGCGTGCTGCCGGTGATGCCCACGGAATAGGATTTATCGCCGGATTTATAGGTTGCATACGATTCGGTGGTGCCTTCAACGGCTTCGAGCGCGGGGACGGCGCGTTTGATCTTATCGAGGTCTTTATGGGTGAGCATATCGGTGGCCGCAATGGATTCCGTGCGTGCGGCATTAAGTCCCAAGCTGTTTACCAAACCCGTTTGGATGCCTCCGATGAGCGATGTCATGGCGATAACCGAACCGATGCCGATGACGATGCCCAAGATGGTAAGGAGACTGCGTCCGCGATTGGCCTCCAAGGCGCGAAACGCTTCATGTAAGAGGTCGCGTAGATTCATGCCCTTGCTCCTTTGGGGATATAGGCTCCCTCGTAGATGCGTCCATCGCGGATCTGTACGGCACGGTCTGCCTCGAGGGCGATCCCGGGGTCATGGGTGATGAGAACGATGGTCTTACCTTCGTTTTTGAGTCGATGGAAGGTTTGCATCACCATAGCGCCGGTCGCTGAATCGAGATTGCCCGTGGGTTCGTCGGCCAAGATGATGGCGGGATTGTTGACGAGTGCTCGGGCTATGGCGACGCGCTGCATCTGTCCGCCCGAAAGCTCGTTGGTCTTATGGTCGTAATGGTCGACGGGGAGCGTTACCTCGCGTAGGGCATGAACCGCCATGCGCTCGCGCTCGCCTCGGGGAACGCCGGTGTAGGCTAAAGGCAGCATGACGTTCTCGAGGACGGACATTCGCGGAAGAAGGTTGAAGCTCTGAAACACGAACCCTATGCGTGACGCCCGTACCTCGGCGAGCTCGTCGTCATCGAGTTCCGCGACATTGAGACCCTCGAGGTGGTAGCTTCCCGAGGTGGGGGTATCGAGACATCCAAGGATGTTCATGAGCGTCGACTTGCCCGACCCCGATGGTCCGGTGATGGCGACGAACTCACCTTGATTCACCGAGAGCGAAACGTCATGCAAGATGTGCGCTAACCCTGCATCGGATTCAAAGATGCGGTGCACATGGCGTATATCGATAACCGGACGCATTAGAAGCCATCCGAAGTGTATTCATCGGATGCGTCGCTCGATGTGCCTGATCCACTTGAGATGAGGAGCGCATCACCGTCTTTAAGAGGAGCCTCAGGTAGAGATGTTGCAGCAGCCTCGCTGTTGGGGTCATCTGTGGCAGCCGATTCCTGGGGACGTCCGATGACGGCGCTGTCCTCGTTTTCGGTAACGATGGTGACATCGACCCGTTTGGTCTCTCCCGTTGAGTCAGATTGCTTTTCGACATAGTAGTTCTGGCCGTCATCGGTTTTGAGTGCCGTCGTGGGTACCATGACGACGTTATCGAGTTTTTCCACCTGTAGTTTGACCTGGGCGGTCATCCCTGGTTTCAAACGTGCGTCGGGCTGGGGGATCAGCACCTCGACATCGAACGTGACGCTGCCCGAGCCTTCGCTTCCGTTGCTTGATGCGATGGAGGCGATGCTTTGAACGGTACCATCGAGTTCGAGGTCGCTGAAAGCGGGGAAGGTGACCTTGGCGGTCTGGCCCTGTGCAACCTGGGCGATGTCTTCCTCGCTGACCTGGATGGTGACTTTCATTTGCGATAGGTCGGCTACCTGCATGAGCGTTTTGGCTCCGTTGCCATCCGAGGTTGCCATGCTGCCTCCCGTGACACTGGCCCCCACCTGCGCATTGAGGTCGACGATGCTGCCGGCGGCGGGGGAGGTCACCGTGCGTGCGGCGGCTTTTGCCTGGGCTTGTTCTAGGGCGCTAGTTGCCTGATCGACGCTTCGCTGGGCTGAGTTAACGGCTTCTTGTGCCGAAGCGGTATCGCCAGGTGTGGTGGTCGCGTTGTTCTCTTCGTCATAGCTGACCTGCGGAATGGATGCCTGCTTAAGTGCGGCCTGAGCGCTTGCGAGCTCGGCTTGAGCGCTCTTGAGCGTGTTCTGCGCTTCGGTGACCTCGCGGTCGAGGTCGTCGTTTTTCATGACGAGCAGCGTGTCGCCTGCGCTTACTGACTGCCCCTGTACCACTTTGACCTCGGAGATGGTGCCGTCAACCGAAGGCGAGATAACGGTTGAAGAAAGCGGTTTCAGGTTGCCTTTCGCTGAGACCTCGGTGGTGTACGTACCTTGCGTTGCAAAGTCGTACTCCGCTTCCGCTTCCGTTTCATCGGATTGGGAAAGCAGAGCAGCGACTCCGAAGCCGACCGCCACTAGAACGACGCATATGCCGAGAGCGATACCGCGGCGTATGAGCTTCTTGCGTCGACGTTGTGCCCGTTTGGCTTTGAGCTTGGCATAGGCTTCGGCATCGCTGCCTCCAAGGGAGTCTTCTTGTGGAAGCCCATTGACGAGCGCGGGATCGGGGAGTTTGCTGGACGTGAGGGAGGGAATCTTATCGGTTGCATCGCTTTGCATGAGTTCTCCTTTAAGTGCTCAACAGCGGTTTCAATTATAGGGATTGGTTCTCGTGCGATGTCATTGGAAGAGATCGCGGGTTCTTAATTTTGAGCTCGTGAACGCGCCATAACTGTTTGCGTGTGCGCACGCAAACAAAGGCGGCTATATGACATGTAACTAATCTTTGTGGATTAGGCGGCATATGTGGTTAAACTCACTTTTGTGGATTAACGTATACCATATCGTTTGACAAACGCAACGAAGGGTCGCGAGCATGACAGCAAACAAGCATGTAGATAAGCGTATCGTCAGAAGCCGCAACGCGATTCTCTCCGCCTTCGAACGTCTTCTTATGACTAAATCCCTGAGTGATATCACCGTGAGTGCGATCGCTCGTGAGGCTAATATCGACCGCAAGACCTTCTACGTTCATTTCGGCACCGTGGACGGTCTGCTCGATGCGATCGCCGAAGAGGCGGTGATAAGCATCGTCGATAGCGTGGAGGCGACCATCGGCGGGCGTCAGGTAACGTCGATGCGCGATTCGCAGGACGTGACGCGTGCCTTCTTCGCTACCGTCAACAAGGCGGTTTGCGAGAACCTCATGCTCAATCGTCGGCTTATCGAGAATATCCCTTTGGCCGATTTCGTGTCGCGCGTGCGGAGGCCGCTTGAGCATGAGCTGCTTGAGCGAAAGATCGTTCCGGAGCATCTGGTGGACGACCTTTTTGAGTACTATCTCTCGTTCTTGCTCTCCGGAATCATCGGTGCTTATCGCACTTGGGCGCTCAGCGATGGGGAAGTGCCCATCGAGAAGGTTTCCAAAGTGGCAAACGATCTTCTGCTTTACGGGCTTTCCAGCTTGGAAAACCGCCTGCCGGCATAAGCTTGCGATGCGGCCCGATTGGATGGACGGTATCGGCCGCGAGCTTTGTGCGGTGGCCCTACTGCAGCGTGATTGGGCGTAGAGAAAGCCGCTCCGCTTCTGTTGTGGAAGCGGAGCGGCTTGCGTTTGAGTATGTGAACATCAAGCGTGCGGCTTTCCGTTCTAGTTGTGCACAACGACGCAGAGTCCGGTGTGGATCATGCTCGAAAGCTCGGCGGCTTTCGAAGGCGGCAGGTTGATGCAGCCGTGGCTTCCCACCGTTTTGTAGGCATCGGGATTAGAGAAGTTGGCGGTCGTCTGCCAACTTGCATCGTGGAATCCAACCGAGTTGCCTTCAAAGGGCATCCAATAGCTCACGGGCGTTTCGTACTCGGGCTGACCGGTGGTGGCGTCCTTCTTGCCGATAAGCGTAGACGCACCGTTGTTTGAATTGATGCAGTAGACACCGGTGGGAGTTGAGTTGCCCTTATTGGGATTGCCCGAGATGCATCCGGATTCCCAGAGGAGATTGCCGCTCTCATCGTAGTAACGCACGTGCTGCTCCGAAAGATCGACGTCGATGTAGGCACCCCAGTCGGGCTCGCCCTGGGCCGAGTATTTATCGCCCTTAGTCTTATAGCTCAGCTCGATGTCGCCCGTCTGCTTGTTGGTGATGGCGTCTGAGATGGCGGTAACGGTTGAGTCAACATCGACGCTCCAGCCGTACGTGCCGCCCGACACGCTGCATTGCTTACCGTCGGCGCGCGTGTAGGTACGTGTGGTGCCGACGGTATTGAAGCTCTTCACGAGTTCTGTTGCCCAATTTTCGATGGCCTCGGAATCGAGCGACGGATTGAGCGCGTCATCGAACTTGATCCACTGCACCGAGGTTTTGCCGTCGACGGTCGAGACGACGTTATCGTTGAGCTTGAGGTTGACGTTGACGCCCAGAAGGCTGTTAGCGGCATCGCATGCTGCCTGGATGTTCTCGTCGGTCAACGTTCCGTTGAGCGGATCGTAGGCATTGGTGCCGATGGAGCTGAGGTCGGCGGTTTCTGCCAGTTGGGAAAGCTTGATCTCGGCAAGCTTGATAACGTTGTCGCGGTTGAGCTTCTCGTTTGAACGTGCCTTATCGGCGCTGAACTGCCCTGTCGTTTCGTCGTAAGCGCTTGCGGCATCGAAGGCGCCCGAACGGCTCTCGTTGAACTGGTCGATCGCGGCTCCGAGCTGCTCCTCAAACGAAGCTGCATCGAAGTTATCGGAAAGGAGCGACGTATCGATTTCAGCCGTGAGATCCACATCTGCATCAGACGTACTTGTTTCGGTGGCGTTTCCACCGAGCGCCTTGATAAGGTTGTAGGGCCAGGCGAAGCAGTTTTCGGTACCGATGACCTCATTGACGGCGGCCTTGCCGTTGATGATGCTCTCGGATCCCTCGGGCGTGAAGGTCCAGCTGAAACCATCGCCTGAAACGGCGAGGGAATAGTTCTTCCAAGCGCTGTTTACCGCATCGGTAGCGGATGAGGCGTTTTTGAATGAGACGTCAACCCCGGCGATCTTGGTGTTGGGGTAGGCGATCTGCGAGAAAGCCACGGCGCCCGCTACATAGGCGACCGCAATGATCCCGGCAGCGACCCCGGCGATGATCTTGCCTTTACCGATTCCCTTATTGGGTTTATCGCCTTTATCCGCGTTCTTCGGGCTTGAGCTTCGAGACCCGACGTTGCCGCTCGATGCTTTTTTAGATTCGGCGTTCCGGTTTGCTGCATGGGTGCCTACAGGACGTGGCGCCTGAACGAACTGTGTACGCCCTACCTGCGGCGGCGTTTTCCGTGCACCGGCAACGGGGTTGGTGTAAGCGCGCGTGGATCCCAGATTGGCGCGGGAGGAGGGGTTATTGTTTTGCATACCTTACTTTCGTGCTGCTTCTGCATTTGAATTCTTAGCGATTATAGTTCGTTATCAGCGAAAAAGCCGCTATTTATACGTAATACAGATGAAGTTTAAGGTATGCCTTCGCGTTAAAGGCAGATGCCGCAGCGCTCACAAGCGGTTTTCGCAGAGGGGGCTTGTGCGATTCCGCCTTTGGCCGTCTCGCGTAGCGAGGCGGGAAGCGCGTGCCCCACCGCAAGCATGACCTTTGCCATCTCGTCGAAGGGAGCGAGGCTGGTGATACCGGAGAGCGCGAGTTGCGCCGAGCTGAAGGCCGCGGCGACGCCGATGGCATTGCGGTTTTGGCAGGGCACCTCGACAAGCCCTCCCACGGGGTCGCAGACGAGGCCGAGCAGGTTGCCGAGGGCGATCGAGCTGGCGTGCAGGGACGCTTCCGGTGTGCCGCCCATCATCTGGACGAGCGCCGCAGCGGCCATGGCGGCGGCGGAACCAACCTCTGCTTGGCAACCGCCCTCGGCACCCGCCACGCATGCCGAGGTGGTGAGGTTGAGTCCGATGGCGGCTGCGCAATAGAGGGCATCCATAATCTGCTCGTCATCGAGATTCAGATACTCACCGAGGGCGAGGACGCATCCGGGTACGACGCCGGCGGAGCCTGCCGTTGGCGCCGCGACGATGACGCCCATAGATGCGCTTCGCTCCAAAACGGCCATCGCCTTTGCCGTTGCCGCCGTTTGCACGGTACCGAGAAGCGCCGGGGAGATGTGTTCGGCGGTGTCGATGAGGCTCTTGGCCTCGCCGCCGATGAATCCTCCGAGCGAAGGGTGCGGGTCCGTTATGGGGGCGGTGGTCTCGTCGCGGAGGACCTTGAGCACGCGGCGCATGGACGAGACCGCGTTGTCCTCACCGATGAGGCGAGCCTCGCGTACAGCCATTACGGCGCCGATGTTCATTCCCAGCTCGTCGCAAGCGTCGAGCAGCTGGGCGCCATCGTCAAAAAGCTCTTCTGCGGAAACTCCGGGAGAGAGCTGCGATGCGGTTCCGGGCAGCTTGATAAATGTCGCGTAATCCACGTGGTCGAGCTTGCGCACCATGGGCAAGACGCTCGAGTCGGGCGCTCCGTCGGTTTCGAAGACGGTGTATGCCTGACCGCCCTGCTCCGTGCGGTAGGTGCGGCAGAAGGCGATGTTTACGTGGGCGTAGGCAAGCAGGTTGGCGAGCGCTGCGAGTACACCCGGTACATCGCGGTGCGATACGAAGAGCGTCGAGAAGAGGCCGGAGATGTCAACGCCGACGCCATTGATGCGGGAGATGCGCATCTTGCCGCCACCGAGACTCTCGCCGCGTACCTGCGCGCGCGTGCCCCCATCGTCGACCATGTCGATGTCAACGGTGTTGGGATGCAACGATCCGTCATCGCCGGCCACTTCAAAACGATAGGAGAGGTCTTTGGCTTTCGCGAGCTCGAAGGCATCGCGTATGCGCTCGTCATCGGTATCGAGTCCGAGTATGCCGGCGACGAGCGCACGGTCGGTGCCGTGTCCTCGATAGGTATGGGCAAAGGAGTTCCAGAGCGTGAACGTTACCTGTTGAACTTCGCCCTCGAGGAGCGAGGCCGCGACCTGGGCGCAGCGCAGGGCCCCTGCCGTGTGCGAGGAGGAGGGGCCCACCATGATGGGCCCTAAAATCTCAAATGCCGAAGTGGTTGCGAGCGTCTGGGGTTTGCCTGCCACGATCATGCTCCTTACGCTTGAAAATGCCAGCTAACCGAGGGGGGGATGATGGGTGGGCGAAGACGGGTCGCCCACCCGGCTGTTTACAGGCCCGCGGCTTCGCGCAGCTCCTCGATGCGGTCCGTCTTCTCCCAGGTGAAATCGGGGTCCTCACGGCCGAAGTGGCCGTAGGCCGCGGTCTTCTCGTAGATGGGACGGCGAAGGTCGAGGTCGCGAATGATGGCGCCCGGGCGAAGGTCGAAGGTGGACTCGACGGCCTTGGTGATAAGGCTCTCGTCAACATGAGCGGTGCCAAAGGTCTCGATCATGATCGAGAGGGGCTTGGAGACGCCGATGGCGTAGGCAAGCTCGACCTCGCATCGATCGGCAAGGCCGGCGGCTACCACGTTCTTTGCAACCCAGCGTGCGGCATAGGCTGCCGAGCGATCGACCTTGGTGCAGTCCTTGCCGCTGAATGCGCCGCCGCCGTGGCGCCCGAATCCGCCGTAGGTATCGACGATGATCTTGCGCCCCGTGAGGCCGGTATCACCCATGGGGCCGCCTACCACAAAGCGCCCCGTGGGGTTGACGTAGATGTCAGCTTCTTGCCATGGCATGTGCTCGGCTTCCATCACGGGTGCGATCACATGCTCGATAAGATCGTCTTTGATGAACGACATGTCCTCGATCTCGGCGGCATGCTGCGTCGAGATGACGATGGTGGTGACCTCTTGAGGCTTTCCATCCTCGTAACGCACGGTTACCTGGGTCTTTCCGTCGGGGCGCAGATAGTCGAGCGTTCCGTCGTGGCGTACGGCGGAGAGGCGCTCCGCAAGGCGGCTTGCAAGATAGTGCGGCATGGGCATAAGGGTCGATGTCTCATTGGTGGCATAGCCGAACATCATGCCCTGATCGCCCGCGCCGACAAGATCGATGGGGTCGGTGGTTGCGCCCGATTGCGTCTCGTAGGACTCGTCGACGCCCTGGGCGATGTCGGGGCTCTGCTCGTGTATGAGGCTCATGACGCCGCAGGTCTCGCAATCGAAACCGTATTTGGCGCGGTCGTAACCGATGCGACGGATGACGCCGCGGACGATTTCCTGAACATCGACATATGCTTGGGTGCGAATTTCGCCTGCGACGATCACGGTTCCCGTTGTTACGAGCGTCTCGCAGGCGCAGCGAACGTTCTCTACGCTGGCGGGGACGCCGTTGGGTGCTATATAACCCTGGGCTTCGAGCTCTATTTCTTTAGCGAGAATGGCGTCGAGCACTGCGTCTGAAATCTGGTCGGCCATTTTATCGGGGTGGCCTTCGGTGACCGATTCGGAGGTGAAGACGAATGATCCCTTGGGGGTTGAGGTGGAACGAAGTTCTTCTGGCATGGTGTGCCCCTTTCTTGTTCTGTAGCCTGCGACCGTTACCATTCCGCAGGCAATTCGAATGCACTATAGCGTACACCAGCTAAAAGACAAGCGCGGTTTGCACACATGGCGCATGCGTAGAGGTGTTGCAAATCGGGTGGGGGAGCCGTCCTGTGAGGTGGGGCGCATGTATAATTGCCAACGTTTAAGAAGAACTGAAACATGAGGAGCATCCATGAGCTCAAACGTTCGCGTGCGCTTTGCGCCTTCGCCTACCGGCAAGCTGCATATCGGCGGCGCCCGTACGGCCATCTATAACTGGGCTTTTGCGCGTGCCAACGAAGGCACGTTCATTTTGCGTATCGATGATACCGACCCCACGCGTTCCACGCAGGAGAACACCGACATCATCTTGCGTGCCATGCGCTGGCTCGGCTTGGATTGGGACGAGGGCCCCGAGGTCGGCGGCGATTTCGGTCCCTATGCTCAGACCGATCGTCTGGACCTCTACAAGGCCGCTGCTCAGAAGCTTTGGGATGAGGGCAAGGCGTATCCGTGCTTCTGCTCGACAGAGAAGCTCGCCGCCGATCGTGCCGCCGCTCAGGCGCGCAAGGATCCTTTCCAGGGTTACCAGCGTACCTGCCGCGATATCGATCCCGATGAGGCTCGTCGCCGCATCGACGCGGGCGAGAAGTACGTCCTTCGCATCAAGGTTCCTTTCGATCGCGGCGATGTCGTCATCAACGATGCGGTGCACGGAGAGGTGACGTTCGACGCCAAGGAGCTCGACGATTTCGTTATCTTCCGTTCCGATGGAACCCCCACCTATAATTTCGCCACGGTGGTTGACGATGCCGCTATGGGCATCACGCATGTCATTCGCGGCGACGATCATCTTTCCAACACCCCACGTCAGGTTATGGTCTATGAGGCTCTGGGTGCTCCCGTTCCCGTTTTCGCCCACATCTCCATGATCTTGGGCGCCGATGGCAAGAAGCTCTCCAAGCGCCATGGCGCCACTTCGGTTGAGGAATATCGTGATGCCGGCTACCTCTCCGATGCCTTCGTGAATTACCTCTCGCTTTTGGGCTGGTCGCTTGACGGCGAGACCACCATCGTTCCGCGCGATGTCCTGGCCAGCCGTTTCTCGCTCGACCGCATCTCGAAGAATCCCGCGACGTTCGATCCCAAGAAGCTCGATTGGGTCAACGCCGAGTACATCAACGCAATGAGCGATTCCGAATTCGCCGATCGCATCATGGTGCCTGAGCTGCACGAGGCCGGTCTTATCGCGGGCAACGAGGAGTACGACGAGGCCTGGATCGACCAGCTTGCCGCTATCGTCAAGCCGCGTACCAAGATGCCGAAAGATGTTGTCACGGTCGCTGCTCCCGTGTTCGGTACGGCTGCCGATTTGGTGTACGACGAGAAATCGGTTAACAAGGGTCTTGCCAAGGAGGGCATGGGTTCCATCTTGGACGTTGCCAAGCAGGCGCTTGAAGGTGTCGACCCCTGGGACGCCGAAGCGATCGATGCGGCCTTGGAACCGCTGCCCGAGAAGCTCGATCTCAAGAAGCGCGTGGTGTTCCAATGCGTGCGCGTTGCCGTTTGCGGCAACATGGTTTCCCCTCCGCTGGGCGAGACCATGGCGCTTGTCGGCAAAGACGATTGTCTCGCACGAATCGATCGCGCACGCACTATGGCATTGTAGATAACGTTTTGATATTTCATTTGAGAAGGGAGGGCTTGTTTGTCGCGTACAGATCAGCTCTCCCTTTTTGCGCAGGATGCAAGCGATGATGCCCAGATTTCGGTTTCGCCTGAGTCCCGTGGAAGGCGGTGCTTTGACAGATATGCCGCAGTGGTGCTTGATATACCGGCACGCGCTTTGACCGATCCCTTCACGTACGGCGTTCCGTCCGAGCTTTCCGATCGGGTTGCCGTAGGAGCTACGGTGCTTGTTGATTTCGCGCATCGTAAAGCTGCGGGCTATGTTGTGGCCTTAGACACGGATGCCGGTAACCTTCCTAGCGGTTCCGACCTTGATAGCGCTCGCGTGAAACCCATCGAGGATGTTTTGGCCACCGATGCGTTTTCGGATGTTGCTGCGGGTGTCGCCCATTGGTTGAGCCGCAGGTATGTCGCCACGCTTTCTGAGTGCATCCGTCTGTTCCTTCCGCCGGGAGGGAACCCGCGTGTTGTAAAGTCCGAGGACGGCTCGTATCGCATCGAGTCTCCTTCGGTTCACGAGGCACATGAACGCTTCGTTGGGCTTACCGAAGACGGGCGCTCGTACGAGCCTAAGAAATCCGCCGTGCGTCAGCGCCAACTGATCGAAGCGCTTTCGTGCGGACCTGTTTCCACGCGCGAGCTCAATCTTCTTTATACGAATATGGCGGCCACGGTGCGCTCCCTCGAGAAGCGCGGTGTGGTCTATATAGAGGAGCGGCGCGCCTGGCGCGGGTGCTCGGAGGCAACGTCGCTCTCATCGGCGCGTGCCGCACGCCCCCAGCAGCTCACAAGCGGTCAGAGCCAAGCGCTCGATGCCATCCGAAATGCGTGCAACGCGGCATCGGGTGACGTGGTGCTGATCGATGGTGTGACCGGTTCGGGCAAAACCGAGGTTTACCTTACGGCTATCGAGGATGTGCTTGCTCGAGGTAAATCGGCTTGCGTTCTGGTTCCCGAGATTTCGCTTACCGCTCAGACGGTGGGGCGTTTCCGTTCGCGCTTCGGCGAGGCCGTCGCGGTGTTTCACAGCCGGTTGACGCCGGGGGAGCGTCTTGACCAGTGGGATATGGTTCGTAGCGGCGCCGCACGGGTCGTTGTCGGTGCTCGTTCGGCGCTCTTCTGCCCTTATCGCGATCTCGGAATCATCATTATCGATGAGGAGCACGAGCAATCGTATAAACAAAGTTCGAGTCCGCGCTATCACGCGCGCGATGTTGCGGCCGAGATTGCGCGCAGGTCCGGTTGCGCACTCGTTTTGGGTTCTGCCACCCCTTCTGCCGAGGCGCTTTTGCGTTGTCGTATGAAAACCTTCAACGGAGTCTCCTGGACACGTGTCAAGATGACCGAACGTCCGGGGGGAGCGAAGCTTCCGCGGGTGGTCGTGGCCGATTTGCGTCGCGAATTCGCGTCCGGCAGTCGTTCGATTTTTTCCAAGCCTCTTATGGATGGCCTTGAGCGCGTGGTGGAACGGCGCGAGAAGGCCGTGCTTTTGCATAACCGACGCGGGTTCGCTTCGTTTCTCATGTGCCGTGAATGCGGATGCGTTCCCACGTGTCGTCACTGTTCAACCGCGCTTACCTACCACGAGCGCACCCATTCGCTTCAGTGCCATACGTGTGGCGCCTCTTATCGTGTTCGCGCCTATCCTGCACTCGGTAGCGCCTGCCCCAAATGCGGTAGTCGCTATCTGGCCAAAATGGGACTGGGTACCCAGCAGGTAGAGGACGCGTTGCGTTCCGTGCTTCCCGACGACGTGTCGCTCATCCGCATGGATGCCGATTCAACTCGGGGTAAGGACGGGCACAAAAAACTGCTCGAAGCATTTGATGCTGCCGAATGCGCCGTGCTCTTGGGAACCCAGATGATCGCCAAGGGCCTTGATTTTCCCGAGGTCACACTTGTCGGTGTGGTTAATGCTGACTACGCGCTCAAGATGCCCGATTTTAGGGCGGGAGAACGTGCGTATGACCTGCTGGAACAGGTGGCCGGCCGTGCGGGGCGCGGCGACATCCCGGGCGAGGTGGTCATTCAGACCTACCTTCCCGATGATCCGGTCATCCGCGCGGTAGCCGATCACGACCGCTCGATTTTCACCAAGCACGATGCCGAGCAGCGAGCGGAGGCGTTCTACCCTCCGTTCGTAAGTCTCGTCAATATCGTCGTTTGGGGGGCCGACGAGCGCGCTACCGAGAGCTATATCCAAAGGTTGGGGGAGTGCATCAGGGCGAAGTTCGACGAGGAGCGTCGGGACGGGGTATTCGATATGCCGGGGCACAAGGTGGCGGTTGATGCCCTTTGCGGAGACCCTACGATCGCGCCGGTGGTCATGGGGCCGACTCCTTGCGTGATCGAGCGCGCTCGTGATCGCTACCGCTTCCACCTGCTTATCAAGGCACCGGTAGGGTACCATGTTGCAGAAACGGTGCATGGGTGTCTCTCGATGTGCAATGCGCCACGCGGGGTTTGCGTGAGCGTCGACATCGACCCCTATGATCTTATGTAGATATCGCCACGTATGTGGATAGTTCCTAGGAGGAAACATGGAAGTCAACGGTATCGTCCTGTCGCCTGATCCGCGTCTTCGTCAGGAGTGCGCGCCGGTTGAGGAGATCGATGCTGATATCGAGGCGCTTGCCGAGAAGATGAAGCGCATGATGTTCGAGAACGGCGGTTGCGGTCTTGCCGCCCCGCAGATCGGTGCAATGGTGCAGATGGTCGTTATCGATACCGATTATTCGGGTGAGGACGACTATGATCCCTATGTCCTCATCAACCCGGTTATTACCGAACACTCCGATACCACGTTCGGTTTCAACGAGGGCTGTCTTTCCATTCCGGGCATCAACTGTGAGATTCAGCGTTTCGATCATGTAGTGGTCGAGGCATATGATCTCGATGCCAACCTTATGCGTTACGAATCGAGTGCCGACCTTCTCTGCGCTTGTTTGCAGCACGAGATCGATCATCTCCACGGCAATACGATGTTCGAGCGTATGCAGCCCATGCAGCGCATCAAGGCTCTTAAGGACTATCAAGATGCCCTCGCTCGTGGCGCAAAACCGGGTGAGACCGAATAGCTAGGCTACGCCTGATCTTGAGACCATAAGGAGCTTCGCAGATATGAAAATCGTGTTTATGGGAACGCCCGACTTCGCTGTGCCGTCATTGCACGGGCTGGTGGATGCCGGCCATGACGTGGCGCTTGTGATCACACGTCCCGATGCGGTGCGCGGGCGCGGGAAGAAGCTCGTGCCTTCTCCGGTCAAGATCGCCGCAGAAGAGCTTTCCATCCCCGTGATCGAGGCCGAGCGCATCACCGATGAGGTGTTTGGACGCCTTGTGCAGACACAGGCCGATATCTTCTGCGTGGCTGCCTATGGCTGCATCATTCCCGATCGCGCGCTCACGATGGCGCCCCTTGGCATCGTCAACGTGCACGCATCGCTTCTTCCTCGCTGGCGCGGGGCGGCGCCTATCCAGCGCGCCATTTTCGAGGGCGACGAGCGCGCCGGCGTGTCTATCATGCGCATCGGGCATGGTGTAGATACGGGTGCCTATTGTGCTCAGGCATCTTGCGAGGTGGGGGATAGTAACACCCCTCAACTGACCTCCAAGCTGGCCGAGCTCGGTGCCGAGCTTTTGGTTGCCACGTTGCCATCTATCGAAGATGGAAGCGCTTGTTGGATTGAGCAGGATGAAGGCCTCGTTACGCACGCCGCAAAGGTCACCAAGGCGGAGATGCGTCTTGATCCGAGCGATACGCCGATTTTCAACCTTCGTCGGGTGCGTGCGTCGTCCGATACCGCTCCCGCGCGATGCGTCGTCGCCGGTAAGCCCGTGCGCGTTATTGAGGCCATGCTGTCGGATGTAAAAGTGTCCCAGGGTGAAGTACGCATCGAGGGCAGTCGTTTGCATCTGGGTTGCTCCGAGGGCTCGATTGAGGTCCTGCAGGTAAAGCCTGACGGTAAGCGCGAGATGTCTGCGTCCGCCTGGGTGGCGGGCTTAAAGGGCGCAGATCTTGTTTGGGAGCGTCTTGCATGAGCAAGGTTTCTCCCGCGCGCAAGGCCGCGCTCGACGTGCTCATGGAAGCACGCAACGGCTCGTGCTATGCGCGCGACATCTTGTCTGCTCGCACGTTTACCGGTCGTCTTGATGCGCGTGATGCTGCGTTTGCCGCTCGCCTGGCTCTGGGTGTCACGGCTACCGAGGGTGTCCTCGATGAGCTGCTCGATCGGTATCTTGCCAAGCCGCATAAAGTTGCGCCGCGCGTGCGTTGTGCTTTGCGGATCTCCGCTTTTGAGATGCTCTATCTCGAAAGCCCCGGGCGTGTCGCGGTAAGTCAAGGCGTCGAGCTTGTGCGCCAGGGGGCAAAATCGGCTGCGGGTTTGGCTAATGCCGTGTTGCGCAAAGTCAACGATAACGTCGAGTGGTTTCGCGATGCTCACGACCTTGATTCGGCGGAGCCTCATGCTCGGCGTGTTGCTACCGTAAGTAGAGGTTTCGGTTTGCCGTACTGGCTTGGTGAGCGTTTGCTTGTTTCCTATGGTGATGAGAGGGCAGGTACGCTTGCGCTTGCGAGCAATCTTGAGCCGGCTCCCATCGCGCTGCATCTCAATACGCGTATCGGTGAGGATGGCTCTTATGCTGCCTTGTATGGAGACGAGGTCATTCCGGGCTGTGTTGCAACCGATGACGTTGCGCGCCTCATAGCCGAGGGCGTCTTCGAGCGTGCGGATGCAGTTGCATCTGACCTCAATGCGCAGCTCATCGCTACGGCTGCTACGCGGCCAGGTTCCTGTTTGGAAATCGGCGCCGGGCGGGGAACCAAAACGTTCATCATGACATGCCAAGCCAGACGTGTGGGGTACGAGCGTAGCCACGTTGCCCTCGATCTGTTCGCTCGCAAATGCGAGCAGAACCAAGAGCGTTTGCATCGCGCTGAAATCGAGTACGTGCGGACTGTGGCGGGCGATGCCTGCGATTTGGATACGACCTTGACATCCCTTGACGCTGGCAGCAATGAACGTCTTCTCTTCGATACCGTGTTTGTCGATGCTCCCTGTTCGGGGACGGGCACCATGCGTCGCCACCCCGAGATCCCCTGGCGTCTCAAGCCCGTAGATGTCGATGCCGAGCTTCCGGAACTTCAGCTCAAGATGCTCAAAGAGGCTTCGACGCGCGTCGCCCCTCATGGAGAGCTTATCTACGCTACATGCTCGATAATGCATCAGGAGAATGCTGATGTCATCGATGCGTTTCTTGAGAGCTCCGAAGGTAGGGGCTTCGAGATCGAGCCCGTTTCCTCATCCGATATCTTTTCGATGCCTGGTTTTACAGGCGCTCGTGAGATTCTGGCTCGGCATGAAAACACGCGAGGACTCTTCCAGAGTCTCCCGCGTGCGTGCGATAGCTATGATGGACATTTCTGCGCGCGTTTGGTGAGGCGCTAACAGGTTTGTGCTCATCTCGATATGCGTTTGACCTCAAGCGGGTGTGCGGTACGGTACGCTCGCTTTATTTGTTGTGAGGACAGTCGGCGCACCCGCAGGAGTGTTCCGCAGGGGCGCTTGTGGCGGCAGTTGAGCTGCCGCTGCGCTGGTCGGTATTGTAGAAGCCCGAACCTTCAAATTTGATACCGCTTGCGCTGAAGACCTTTTCGGCCGGCTCGCCGCATGAAGGACATGCGATCGTGGGATGCTCGGTCATGCCGTGTTCAACCTCAAAAACGGTGCCGCAGCTGGTGCAACGATAATCGTAACGTGCCATAGTTTCCTTACCCTCAAAGAAAGGCGACCCTATGCGGGTCGCCCGATCGATTTATCACAGGGTACTGTACCCTAATTTGCTGAACCATGCATTCGTGTCTGTCGATATGCCTAGTTTCCAGAAGCCCTTCGCGTTTCGCGCAAGAGTCGAGCGATGCCTTCTTGGGCTTCTTCCACAGCAGCCTCAGATGCCTGCCAGCTCCAGTTGCCCTCGGCGACGCCGGGGGTGTTCATGCGGTTGGTATCGTCCAAGAGCAACACATCTTGCAACGGCATCATGACAACGGGCGCATCTGACGTGAGGGCGTCATGGATAAGATCGGCGGTGAGCTTGCGTGCGGCCTCTTTATCGTCGGGTTCAAAAGCCCGCCCCACATAGCCCAAAAGCGTCGAGGTGTCGTGGGTCGAGGTGTAAAGCATCTGACCCTCGCGCGGGTGAACTCCCTGGCGAATGTCGTAATCGCTGAATTCCAGAACGTCCATACCGAGGAATCCGCAGGTAGCGCAAAGCGCGCGTACGCCCGGCGTCAGATACCCCAGATCCTCTGCGATAAAACGGAGAGGACCTAGCTTGTCGTAGGCGGCTTTGAACAGGTTGATGCCAGGGCCGGCAAGCCAACGACCGTCGGCACATTCCTTATCGGCGGGGATGCTGAAGTAGGCATGGAATCCGAGGAAGTGGTCGAGACGCACACGGTCATAGAGGTCGAAGGCACGCTCAAGACGGGCAAGCCACCATGTGTAGCCATCGCGCTGCATTACGTCCCAACGGAACGTCGGGTTTCCCCATTTCTGTCCTTCGGGAGCGAAATTATCGGGAGGAGCGCCGCTGATTTCGATGGCTTTGCCGGTATCCGAAAGCCAGAAGAGCTCGGGGTGCGCCCATGCGTCGGCGGAATCGTCCGACACGTACATGGGGATGTCGCCGATGATCGAGATACCCTTCTTGTGCGCGTAGGACGCAAGTTCACGCCATGAGCTGTCAAAGCGGTACTGCAGATACATTTGAAACTGGGCTTCGGAGGCAAAACGCGGGTCGTCGAGTAGCGCCTTGTTGTAGATGCAAAGCTCTTTGGGCCACGTTTGACGTGCGGTCATGCCTTGCGATTTCTTAACAGCCATGTAGGCAGCGTACGAATCGAGCCAGAATGAATTGCGCTCCTTGAAGGATGCGTATTCCGGATCGGCAGCGGGACCCTGCTCAGTACGCCATGCATCGAAATCGTCCTTGAGTTCAGGGAGCGACTGAGGAAGTAGATCGATGTTGCCGGCGAATGCCGACGGGCCGGCGTAAGGGGAGCGGAACGAGTCCGTGGGGTTTACGGGCAACATTTGCCAGTACTTGAAACCCATCTGTGCCAGGTGATCGACAAAGCGGAGGCTTGCCGCGCCAAGGGTTCCCGGCTTGCCGTCGTCGGTGGGAACCGAAGTGATATGGCAGATCACGCCCGCGCCCGTCTCGAGCGGTTCCTGTAGTCGAACTTCGTCATGGAAGTAAACGATAGCCGAGCCGAATTGCCAGAGCGGCACGGTGACTTTGCCCTGTTCGTCTGGCGTGAAGCTACGTCCGCCGATCACGTCGGTCGCGCATTCGCCCAAAGCCGGGATGGTCACCGTATGGGTGGAAGTGTTGCTCCTGTTGATGAGGATCGTCGCGCTTTCGCCCGTCTTTTCGTCTTTGCGCGTGTAGGCGAGTACGTCCTCGTTGAGGGCGAAAGCCTCGAGTGTGCCATCGACGAGGAAGGGCAGTGCCCGACGGAGTGCCGAAGCGTTCTTGAAAATAGTGAGGAAGTCATTATCGCGCGGCATGTCGGGGGTCGGCATAGTGCGACGGTTTCCCGGGTCGGAAAGTCCTTCGAGGCCGAATTCATCGCCGTAGTAAATGCTCGGAACACCCGGTAGCGTCATCTGGATGAGCGTGGCCAGCCAGAAACGACCCTTGGCGAGCCCCATGTTCTCGGGGGAAAGACGGTAAGAGCCGCGCTTCTCCTCGGGGAGTGTGTCGTTTACGGGCGCGCCACCCAAGACGCTCGCGATACGCGGCTTATCATGGCTACCCATAAGGTTGAGCGAGCAGCGTAGCGCCTCAGTGGGATAGTTCTCACGAATGCCCTCGATGGTCTCGGCGGCCTCATAGGCATTCTCACCGCCCATGAGAAAACCGATCACCATATCGCGGAAGGGGTAGTTCATCGCGGCATCGAGCTC
This sequence comes from Oribacterium sp., assembly GCA_963633065.1. Lineage (GTDB taxonomy): Bacteria > Actinomycetota > Coriobacteriia > Coriobacteriales > Coriobacteriaceae > Collinsella. The sequence continues at coordinate 16,482 of CAVGWH010000060.1, read as the reverse complement.
AGACCCCTGGAGATAACGGCGTAGCTTGCTGTAGCTGATCTTGTTGGAAGCGTCTTCCCAGACCTCGCCGAGAAGCAGGCTGTCGGGTTTTTCGGCGAGTGCCGCGGCCCTGATGGCTTCGATGAATTCATCGGAGAGCTCATCGGCGACATCGAGGCGCCAGCCATGGGCGCCCGCGCGCAGCCAGTGCCTGATCACACCGTCTTCGCCGAGGATGAGTTCCTTTACCTTTTCTGAATCTTCGTTAAGGTCGGGCATGTTGGAGATGCCCCACCACGATTCGTAGCTTCCATCTTCTGCGAAGTGATAGGCTTCGCGCCAGGGGGAGTTCTCGCTTTGCCAAGCGCCCGTTCCGGGATAGTTGCCATAGCGGTTGAAGTAGAGGGAATCGTCGCCTGTGTGGTTGAACACACCGTCAAGGATGATCGAAATACCGAGCTTCTCCGCTGCTTTGCAGAGATCGGTGAAATCTTGTTCGGTGCCGAGCATCGGGTCGATTTTAAGGTAGTCGCCCGTGTCGTAGCGATGATTGCTTTCAGCCTGGAAGATGGGGTTGAGGTAGATAGCGGTAAAGCCCAGTTCCTTCAGACGCGGGAGGTCCTTTTCGATTCCCTTGAGTGAACCGCCATAAAAATCCCACTGGGCGATCGACATGTCGTCAGCACGTTTGTAGACGGGCGGTTGAGCCCAGTCCTCGACGAGCTTGCGGGGAATGCCCTTATGGGGGATGGCGAGCGCCGCTTCGCTGCGCGCCTTCCAATCCTCATCTCGTGCATAGCGATCGGGGAAGATCTGATACACCATGCCGTTCTCATACCATGAAGGACGAATCTCGCGATGTTTATAGACCGTTATCTGGAAAGAAGGGACCTCAGCGTAATCGTAGTTCACGCCTTGACCGCCGGTGCGTCCTTGCGGGGCTCCCAGGCGGATCTCGCTGCCTTCACTTGTGCGCGCGATGAAGCTATACCAGATGATACACGGGCTATCGCAAGGCAGCTCGATGCTGAACAGACCCGCATCGCCTTCTGTTGGGGCCATGGGATAGAGCGATTCGCCTTTGCCATCTATCCAGGTGCGGAGCGTCACCGTGGTTGAAGTAAGATCGGCATCTTCTAGACGAACGCGTAACGCGACGTTGGTTTGCGCGGTTACGGCTCCATAAGGCGTGCGGTAGGCGGCATCTCTGCTGTTATGGATAAGTTTCATCGTAGGGTACCGGTATCTTTCTAGATAAAATAAATGGGACTGATCATACAAGCAAACAGTATAAAGCCCCCGAATCGGGTTTGATGCCTGACTCGGGGGCCAATTTAGGGCGTTAGATAATACTTGTTGAGCCTATTCAGCGGGCTTTTTGCTTGCGCTGGTTTTAGCAGATGATGAGCTGGTGCTCTTGCGGGTAGAACTCTTTTTTGTTTTGGCTGCGGCAGCACGTTTCGTGGCGGGCTTTTTAACCTCGCTTACCGTGATTGCCTTGGCCGCCGGGGCGGTTTTCGGCTTGCTTGCCGGGACGGTCGCTTTGGGCTTGGTTACGGCGCTTGCGGTTTTTGCTGCGCTTGCGGCGGGTTTATCTTCGGTTTTCGCCTTCGTTGATGCCGCCTTGGGTTTTGCGGCAGTTGTGCTTGCTGCGGCTGTCTTCGTGGCAGGGGCCTTGGTCGCGGTCGCTTTTGCGGTGCCGGTCTTAGTCGTTGCCGATTTGCTCGTGGCCGCCTTGGTTGCGGTTGCTTTACTTGCAGTCGGTTTGGATGTGGCGGACTTGCTTGATGCACTTGCGGTCGATTTGGACGCAGCGGACTTGCTTGAGGTGGACTTGGCCGTGGTGGTTTTCGTTGTTGCCTTCTTGCGTGTGGTCGTTACGGTCTTCTTAGGAGCTGCCTTCTTGGGAGTCGCCTTCGCTTTCGTCTGCTTAGGCTTTTCCTCCGCTACTTCCTCCGTGCTCGATTCGACAGCCTCTGCTGCTTTCTCAGCAACCGGCTCGTTTATTTTTTCGCGCGGGATCTCGGGATGGAGCGCATGATACAGATCGAGGTAGGTCTGAGCAGACCTCGTCCAGCTGAAGTCCTGCTGCATGGCATGGGTAACAAGAGTGTTCCAGGCGGCGCGGTCATCCCAAAACAGGCGTGCAGCGCGGAATACCGTATCGCCCATCTCGTCGCCGTTGAAGTTGGTGAATGAGAAGCCCGTTCCCTCACCGGTGAACTGGTTGTAGGGTGTGACGGTGTCCTTGAGGCCGCCCGTTTCCCTTACAACGGGGAGCGTGCCGTAGCGCATGGCGATGATCTGCGAAAGGCCGCAGGGTTCGAACTTCGACGGCATGAGGAACATGTCGGCGCCGGCGTACATGCGTTGTGAAAGCGCGGGATCGAACTCGATGCGCGCGGCCATAGTGCCGGGATACTGGCTTTCAAACCAGCGGAGCCCGTCTTCGTAGTCGTGGTCGCCTGTGCCGAGGACGGCAACTTGGATGCCGCCGGCCAAGATGCGATCGAGCGCGTACATGACGAGGTCCATACCTTTCTGGCGTGTAAGGCGCGTGACCATGACCATAAGCGGGCGATCGTCGCGTACCTCAAGACCGAGCTCTTCCTGAAGCTTGGCCTTGCATACGGCCTTTCCAGCCATATCGTCTACCGAATAGGTGGCTGCGATGCGAGCGTCGGTTGCAGGGTTGAATTTAGCGGTATCGATACCGTTCAAGATGCCTTGCAGCACGTAGTTGCGGTCGCGCAGTACGCCGTCGAGGCCTTCACCGAACTCGGGGGTTTGGATCTCTGCAGCGTAAGTGGGGGATACGGTAGTGATGGCATCGGTGTAGTGGAGTGCGCCGAGCATGTAGTTGATGGAATCCGCATCGCAACGAAGCTGGCCCGAGGCAGCGGGGATGTGCTCGAGCCCCAACACGTCTCCGAGCAACGTGTCGCTGAATTGACCCTGGAAGGCCATATTGTGAACGGAGAAGACGGTCTTCACGCGTTCATACAGCGGCAACCCCTGATAGAACTCGCGCAGGAATACGGGCGAGAGGGCGGTTTGCCAATCGTTACAATGCAGGACATCGCACACGAAACCTTCGGGGAGATACTGCAGAGCCTCGGTGATCGCCTTTGAGAAAAACGCAAAGCGCTCTCCGTCATCGAAGAACCCATAGGGGTAGCCGCGCTTGAAGTAGTGCTCGTTGTCGATGAAGAGATACGTTACGCCCTCATGCTCGAGCTTTTCGAGGCCACAATACTCATTGCGCCAGCCGAGGTTGACGTAGAAGTCGCAGAGATGCTCCATCTTAGAGGTGTACTCATCGGCGATCGTATCGTATTTGGGGACCATGACGATGCATTCTGCTCCCGCAGCGGTAAGGGCAGCGGGGAGCGATCCGGCAACGTCGCCCAAGCCGCCGGTTTTAACGAACGGGGCGCATTCCGCCGAGGCGAAAACCACCTGCATTTTCTTTTTTGCTTGTTCGGTCATATGGTCTCCCATCTACGGATATGCCGCCACTCGGTTGCGCGAGCGGCGGCATTGATGTGCTAATCGATGTGCGTGAGATCCACGCTACTTGACGATGGTCTCAACGGGAGCGGACGCCGCCTTGCCGAGAACCAAGATGGATTCGGGCGTACCGCGCAGCTCGGTGTTGTTGGGAACAACGTTGTTCTTGTCCAGGATAGCGTTCTCCACGCGAGCTCCTGCCTTGATGATGCAAGACTGATTGATGATGGAGTTGGTAACCGAAGCTCCGGATTCGACGATGACGCCACGCGAGAGGATGGAGTTGCGTACGGTGCCATGGATGGTGCAGCCGGCCGAGATGAACGAGTTGCACGCATGGCTGCCGGTTGCATAGTGCGCGGGCGGCACGTCGTGAGCCTTGGTCATGATGGGGCGCTCCGGTACAAAGAGGCGATCGCACTCTGTGGGATTGAGCAGGTCCATGCTGCGCTCGTAGTAGCTCTTCTCGCTGAAGATACCGATGCTCATGCCCTTGTACTCGTAGCTGCAGACATCGATGTGACCGAAGTCGCCCTGAATGGCCTCGAACAGGTCGAGGTAATCGGCGGCGGCGTAGTTGTCGATGATATCGAGCAGCGTCTCGCGATTGATGACGCAGAAGTCGAGGAAGGTATCCTCGCCGTACTGTACGCCCGAGGAGACTGCCTTCACGCGGCCGGCCTCGCCGATGGTGAGCTTGGTGACATCGGCGATGGCGCGCGGCGCCTTCTCGTACACCATGGTGATTTTGGCGCCCGAGTTTTCATGTGCCTCGAGGATGGTGTTGACATCGATGTTGAAGATGATGTTGGAGCCGCACATGACCACGTAGGGGAGGTCGGAGCGCTCAAACAGGATCTTGTTGGAGATGATGTCGCGCAGAAGGAAGCGCATGCCGCGCTTGGTGGTTCCGTAGGCGTTGCCCGGTACCATGAACAGACCGCCCTTTTTACGGTCGAGCGACCAGTCTTTACCCGAGCCGACGTGATCGATGATCGAACGGTAGTTGCCGGGCATGACCACGCCGACCGTCTTGATGCCGGCGTTCATCATGTTGGAAAGCGGAAAGTCGATCAGGCGGTAGCGGCCCATGAACGGAAGCGCTGCCAGCGGCCGATCGGCGAGCAGCACGCTTTGATCGTTGGAGGTGTAGTTAGCGGTGATGTAACCGATGGCTTTACGATTGATCATCGGCTCATTCCCCCTTCCCGATAACGACGTCGTTTCCGACGACGGCCGTATCCTTCGTGGTATCGACAGATCCGAGTTTCACGCCTTCTTCGACCGTGGAGTTCTCGCCCAGAATGGCGCGGCATACGTGTGCACCGCTCTTGATGTGGGCGCCCGGAAGCAGGACGGAATCTTCAACGACGGCGCGCTCCTCGATGATGACGTCGGTGGAGACGATGGAGTGACGCACGGTGCCGTAGATCTTGCAACCGTTGGCGACGAGGCAGTCGTCAAGACGTCCGTCGGGTCCGATATAGTGCGGCGGACGCGTGTTGACGTTGGACATGATGGGGAAGTGCTTGTCGTAGAGGTCGAACTCGGGATGCTCACCCAAAAGATCCATCGACGTTTCGTGGAAGCTGGCGATCGTGCCTACGTCCTTCCAGAAACCGGTGAACTGATAGCTATACAGGCGCTTGCCCTCATCGAGCAGCTTCGGGATGATGTCCTTGCCGAAGTCGTGGCTCGAACGCTGATCGAGGGCGTCCTCCTCGAGGGCTTTGATCAGGACATCGGTCGAGAAGATGTAGATGCCCATAGAGGCCAGGTTGGAATCGGGCTTTTCGGGCTTCTCGGTGAACTTGGTGATACGCCCGTCTTCCTCATCGGTGGTGAGGATGCCGAAACGGCTGGCTTCTTCCCAAGGTACGGGCATAACGGAGACGGTGAGGTCGGCGTTGTTGTCGATGTGGGTCTTGAGCATCTTGCGGTAATCCATGCGATACAGATGGTCGCCCGAAAGGATCAAGACGTACTTGGGATCGTTAAGCTTGATGAAGTCGAGGTTCTGCGTGATGGCATCGGCCGTGCCGGCATACCAGGCGCCGCCGGTCTGCGTCTCATACGGAGGAAGGACGGATACGCCGCCGTCGCGGTCGTCAAGATCCCAGGCCTCGCCCGAGCCTACATAGGCGTGAAGGAGGTAGGGGCGGTACTGCGTGAGGACGCCGACGGTGTCAATACCAGAGTTGGCACAGTTGGAAAGCGAGAAGTCGATGATGCGGAACTTACCACCGAAAGAAACGGCGGGTTTCGCGATCTTCTGAGTCAACGCCCCCAACCTTGATCCCTGTCCTCCTGCGAGGAGCATCGCGATGCATTCTTTTTTACTCATCGAACTCTCCTTTTCCTGTTCGAATACTTGCCTAAGGGCGCGGGGGCGCCGGTGCGACGGTGGCGCCCCCGCATGAGTAGCGGCTCGATCTAGGCGTGCCAGATCTCGTCGCGGTACTCGCGAATGGTGCGGTCGCTCGAGAACCAACCGGACATGGCGGTGTTATGCAGCGCCTTGCGGTTCCAGGCCTCGCGGTCCGCATAGCTCTGGGTCAGTTCATCCCAGGCGTCTACGTAGGAACGGAAGTCTTTCATGACCAGATCGTGGTCGTTGTTGAGCATGACCTCGTGACGGATGCTCTCAAATCCGCCGTTGAGGCCGGCGAAGGTGCCATCGGTAAGCTCGTTGATCACGCGGCCGAGGCGGTCGGGATCCTGCTCGAGCATGGACCAGGCGAAGTAGTTGCCGCTGTTGCGCAGCTCCTCTACCTCATCGGTGGTGAGACCGAAGATCTGCTCGTTCTCGCGTCCCGCGAGGTTGACGATCTCGATGTTGGCGCCGTCCATGGTGCCGAGCGTGAGGGCTCCGTTCATCATGAGCTTCATGTTGGACGTGCCCGAGGCCTCCATGCCGGCGGTGGAAATCTGCTCGGAGATCTCGGCGGCAGGGTAGATGAGCTGGGCGTTGGAGACGCGGAAGTTGGGCACGAAGCAAACCTTCATGACATTGTTCACGCGCTCATCGTTATTGACGACCTCGGCCACCGAGTTGATGAGGCGGATGGTCTCTTTGGCGAAGGCGTAGCTCGATGCCGCCTTGCCCGAGAAGATGAATGTCGTCGGGGTCACATGGAAATTGGGGTCGGCGATGCGACGGTTGTAGATATCCATGACCTTGAAGATGTTAAGCAGCTGGCGCTTGTAGGCATGGAAACGCTTGACCTGAACATCGAAGACGGAGGTCGGGTCGATAACGAGGCCGGTGGTCTCTTTGACGTAGCGTGCCAGGCGCTTCTTGTTCTCGAGTTTGGACTCGCCGACCTTTTTGAGGAACTCGCTATCGTTCTCGAATTCGGTGAGCTTGGAGAGCTCGGAGGCGTCGTCGAGCCAGCCGTCACCGATAGCTTCGGTAACGAGCTTGGCATAGCTCGGGTTGGCCTCTGCGAAGAAGCGGCGATGCGAGATGCCGTTCGTCTTGTTGTTGAACTTCTCGGGATTGAGTACGTAGAAGTCCTTGAGCACGCGATCCTTGAGGATCTCGGTATGGATACCGGCGACGCCGTTTACGGAGTGCGAGCAAATGACCGAGAGGTTTGCCATGCGCACCTCGCCGTCCCAAAGGACGGCGGTGTTGCGGAGGTGCTCCTGCCAATTGGGCTGAGAGGTATCGAAGGTGGAGTGCCAACGATGGCTGATCTCCTCGATGACCTGATAAAGACGCGGGAGCAGCGCGCTGAAGGTGCCGATGGGCCATTTCTCGAGAGCCTCGGGGAGGATGGTGTGGTTGGTGTAGGAAACGGTATGGGTGACGATATCCCAGGCCTCGTCCCACTCCAGTTTCTTCTCATCGATGAGGATGCGCATCAGCTCGGGGCCGCACATGGCGGGATGCGTATCGTTGGTGTGGATGGCCACGTAATCGGGGAGCTTATCCCATGCCTGGCCGTGTTCGGACTCAAAGGTGTCGAGCAAGCTGTAGAGGCCGGCGGACACGAAGAGGTACTCCTGCTTGAGGCGCAGGAGGCGTCCATGCTCGCCCGCATCATTGGGGTAGAGGATGGCGCTGATGGCTTCGGCGTTGGCGCGGTCGGCGTCTGCAAGAGCGTAATCGCCGCGGTTGAAGGCTTCGAGGTCAAAGTGCTCCTCGACGGGCTCGGCGCTCCACACACGCAGCTTGTTGACGGTCTCTCCGCCGTAGCCGACGACAGGGATGTCATAGGGAACCGCAAGCACATCCTGCGTGTCGACCGTGCGATAGAAGGTGCGGCCGTTCTCCTCGTAGCTCTCGACGTGACCACCGAAATGGATCTGAACTGCTTTGTCGGGGCGTCGGGACTCCCAGGGATACCCATGACTCAGCCACTCATCGGTATCCTCTACCTGACAGCCGTTGACGATATCCTGCTTGAACAGGCCGTAGCGGTAGCGCATGCCGTTGCCGTAGCCGGCGATGCCCTCGTGAGCCATGGAATCGAGGAAGCACGCGGCCAGACGACCGAGGCCGCCGTTACCGAGGGCGGGATCGGGCTCCTGCTCCTCGAGCTTGTCAAGGTCGACACCCATGTCGTTCAGGGCATCGGCCACGAGGTCGCGCACGCCGAAGTTGAGAAGGTAATTGTCAAGCAGGCGACCGATAAGGAACTCGATCGAGAAGTAGTACACGCGCTTCTGACCCGTTTTGGCGATCTTCTCCTCGCTTGCGGTCGCAACGTTGCGTGCCTTGTTGGCAACGAGTGTTGCGAGGGCGTTAAAGCGGTCGATATCGCTCGTCTTCTCGAACTTCTTGCCCGAGAGCGCGGCGACCTGCGCACGGTACTCCTCGATGAATTCCTGCTTGTTGTCGAATATCGTATTCATACGTTCCTTCCCCCGAGGGTTTTCCCTCGGAACGATTACAACTGAATAAGCGTATAGACCGGTGGTTGCTATTTCTTGGAAGCCTTGGTTGAGTTTCGCTTGGCTTTCGTCTTTGTTGTGACGGATGGCTTGGAACCTGCCTTTGTCTTGGCTTCTGAGTTCGCTTTTGCGGACGTCTTCGCGCTTGGCTTGGTCGCGGTGCTTGTTTTGGCCTTGGCGCCGGGCTTCTTGTAGGAGCTCTTGCGCACGCGCTTGAGTACGAGGCCGCAAAGGCCGGGAACCTTGATATCGATGGAGTTCTCGCAACCGTTCCAAGGCTCCGGTTTGCTCGAGACGATCTCTTGGCCCAAAGCGTAATCGCTGCCGCCGAACTCGGATTTATCGGAATCGAAGATGACCTTCCAGTCGCCCTCACGCGGAACGCCGATTTTGTACTCGGGGTAGGAGGCAGGATCGAAGTTGATGAGGACCACGAGGTCGTTCTTCTCCTTCTCGCCCGAGCGCACGAACGTCACCAGCGACTGTTGGGAGTTGTCGGCATCGATCCAGGTGAAGCCATCGTCGGTGTAGCCATTTTCCCAGAGTGCAGGCTCCTGCGTGTACAGGTGGTTGAGTGCGCGGATAAACGCCTGATGGTGGGCGTGCGTCTCGTATTCCTCGGTGAGGAACCACTGGATCGACTCGTAATAGCGCCACTCGATGAACTGGGCGATTTCGTTACCCATGAAATTGAGTTTGGCGCCAGGGTGCATCATCTGATAGAAAGCGAGCGTGCGGAGACCGGCGAACTGGCGCCACCAATCCCCGGGCATGCGACCGATGAGCGAGCATTTGCCGTGTACCACCTCGTCATGGCTCAGCGGGCAGATGAAGTTCTCGCTGAAGGCGTACATGATCGAGAAGGTGAGCAGGCTGTGGTTGCCGGGACGCCACGGGAAATCGGTCTGCATGTAGTGCAGGGTGTCGTTCATCCAACCCATGTCCCACTTGTAGTGGAATCCCAGGCCGCCTTCCTCGGGCGGATAGGTTACGAGCGGCCATGCCGTGGACTCCTCGGCCATCATCATCACGTCGGGATAAGCGGCCTCGACGGCACTGTTTACCTGGCGGATGAACGCGGAGGCATCGAGGTCCTCTTCGGTGCCGTACTTGTTGAACTTCTTTTGACCCGGGTCATCGATGCCGAAATTGAGGTAAAGCATCGATGAGACTCCGTCCATGCGGATGCCATCTGCGTGGAACATACCGAGCCAGAACATCACATTTGATACCAGGAAGCTGCGAACCTCGCCGCGTGCGAAATCGAACTTATGGGTACCCCAGTTGGGATGGATCTCGTGCTCGTAAAGCATATTGCCGTTGAACTTGGCAAGGCCGTGAGCATCGGCGCAGAAACCGCCGGGCACCCAGTCCAAGATCACGCCGATACCCGCTTTGTGACAGGCGTCGACAAAGCCCATGAGCTCTTTGGGATTACCGAAACGAGATGTGGCGGCATAGTATCCGGTGGTCTGATACCCCCACGATCCATCGAAAGGATGCTCCATTACGGGAAGGATCTCGATGTGCGTGTACCCCATGTCTTTCACATACGCAACAAGCTCCTTAGAGAGGTCGGCGTATGAATAATAGGTTCCGCGCTGAGCGGGGAATTCATCCATGGGGCCGGGCCAGGTGCCGTCTTCGCGGGGCTCGCCCTGCGGCTCGTCTCCGTGGCGCTTCCAGGAACCCAGATGCATCTCGTAGATATTGAGCGGCTTTTTCATGTGGTTGCCCGTGGAGCGCTGGGTCATCCAACGAGCGTCCTTCCATGTGTAGCCATTGATGTCGTAGAGCTTTGATGCAGTTCCGGGAGGGCATTCGGCTTCAAACGCATACGGGTCTGCCTTGTATAGAACCTCGCCCGTCTTGGTTTCAATAGCGTACTTGTACAGGTCGCCTTCGACGAGTCCAGGGACAAAGGCCTGCCAAATACCGCTATTGGCGATGGGTTCCATGGGGTTGGCGCTGATATCCCAATCGTTGAAGTCGCCCACCACGTGAACGCTTGTGACATCGGGGGCCCAAACGCAGAAACGCCAACCGACAACGCCGTCGAGTGTCTCGGCGTGGGCGCCCATCTTTTCCCAGCTGCGCTGCCAGGTGCCCTGGGCAAACAGGTGCAGATCGTCGTCGGTGACCATCAAGCAGGGCTGCTTATCTGCGTTCGGTTTGCTTACGGTTTTTTTATTGCGTTGGGTTTTGGTACTCGCCTTATTCACGATTACATCCCTTATGTCCGCAGCAGCAGTGTGCTTTCCGATAAAACAGTCTCGGGGCTCACCGTGCACGAAAAGGGTCCATGTAATGCGGAAACGTTCCACGGCGCCGTCGCACGCGTGTGGAACCTCTGACTGCATTTAGAGTACACCTGTATCGTTAAGCGAATGGAAAGTTTTCTTCATATCGTCTTCATTTTCGGTAAGTGTCGTATTGTTACCACTTACAGATAATATGAGGGATTAAGTTGACATCTGATCGGATTTGTTTAAGTAAGCGCGTGTTGACTCGCTTGCAAACCTGAAAATGAAAGAGGGCATTCTCGTGCGTGTTCTTTTGGTCGGGGGTTCTCCCGAGGTGGCATCTTCTAAGGTCCTGCAGAATGCCGCTGAGGGATGCGATAGGGTCGTCGCTGTCGATCGCGGTCTCGATGCTTTGCTGAAGGCTGGTGTAAATCCCGATCTTTTCTGCGGCGATGTCGATTCGGTCAGTGGGGAAGGTCGTTCTTTGATCGAGGCTGCTTCTCGCATGGCATCGGATTATCCCTCTTGTGAGGCGGGCTGCGATGACTCCCATGAGTACAGCGGGCTCCCCTTGTTTGAAATCGAGCGTTACAACCCTGCGAAAGATTATACCGACCTTTCATTGGCGCTTCGTGCCATACGCGAGCGTTGGGGGAGTTGCGATGTTGTCTGCACTTGCCTGAGCGGTGGCAAGCCCGACCATTTCCTTGGGGTTATGGGTTGTCTTTCCGCTTATGACGCCGGTGCTGTTCAGCTTGTTGAGAACACCTTTTCGGGGCGTATCCTGCATATCGGTCAGAGTTGGTCTATCGACGGCGCTGAAGATCGTCGCCTTTCGGTTATCGCGCTTGCAGAGGGAACCCGTGTCACTGAGCGAGGCACGCGTTGGGAAACCGATCTTTTGGAGCTCCCCTTGCTCAGCGATCGTGGGGTTTCCAATGTCATCGACAACGCGCATGCCAGCATTATCTGCGACGAGGGCGTGCTCGTGGCGTATCTTTTCAACGAAAAAAGTCCCCTAGCGCGGGAGAGATCGCGCTAGGGGACTGAAAGCTCTAAGTAGCCTTAAAGCCGCTGAAGACTACCGTTTACTGGTAATCGACAACATCGATGAAGGACTCAAGCAGGTCGTTGTCGACGTCGCGCTTGCGGGCAAGCTCGGAGGCGGCGACGATGGACATCCACTGACGGACTACCTGCATGGGCATATCGGCGCGATTGCAATAGAGCTCCAGATAGGCCTCGGCCTGCTCTTTGCTATCGAGAGCGAACAGCAGGTAGGTCATAGCCACGTCGGCGGCAGGAGAGCCCTGGGTCGCATGGGCCCAGTCGCACACATAAAGGGTGCCATCCTCGGTAACGAGGACGTTAGTGGGGTTGAAGTCGCCGTGGCAGACCTTGAACTCCTTCTTCATGCCGTCAAGGCGCTCTTCGAGGTTGTAGCGCGTGGTGGCGTTGAGCTGGTCGAGGGAGTCGATCATGCGCGTGTACTTGTCGCGCTGACGATTGAGCAGCGGGCTGGTGTGCTTATGGATGTCGATCTGCAGATCGACGAACTGCTCAAGGTATTCGCCGAAGCGCTGGGGTTCAGCCTGCATCTTCTCGGCAAGCGTTGTGCCGGCGACCTTCTCGGTGATAAGAGCGCAACCCTTTTCGTCCTCAAGCTCGGTAACCTCGAGCACCTTAGGAGAGGCGATCCCGCACTCGTTGATACGGGCGAGGTTGAGTGCCTCGTTGAAAACATCGGAAGCAGGCTTGGTGTCGTTGAAGACCTTGGCGATCTTGTCGCCCAGGTCGTAGACGACCTTGTTGCCGCGCTTGACGATCTCGGTCTTGTTCTCGGGAAGCTTCATGGTTTCCATCCTTTCACTGTGGGGAAACGCAACCTAGAAGGGGAAGCCGCACTAAAAGTGCCTCCTTGTGGCTCCCCCTTCCTACAAGCCTGTTTAGCAGACGCCGTAGTCCTGCGGTTCGCGGCCGTAGTAAGCGTCCAGGTAGAGCTCCTTTATCTCGCTCATGAGCGGGTAGCGCGGGTTGGCGCCGGTGCACTGGTCGTTGAATGCCTGCTCGGTCATCTCGTCGAGGGTCTCGAGGAAGTACTTCTCATCGACGCCGTACTCAGCGATGGTGTGCTTGACGCCGATGTGATCGCAGAGCTCGGTGAGCCTGGCGATGAAGTTCTCGAATACGTCCTTGTCGTCCTTGCCCTCGACGCCGCAGTAACGAGCCATCTCGGCATAGTTGTGCAGTGCGTTGGGATAAGGATACTGCGAGAAGGTGCCCATCTTGACGGGCGCCTCGGCAGCGTTGTAGCGCATGACGCGGGTGAGGATGACGGCGTTGGCCAGGCCGTGCGGGATGTGATGGAACGCACCCAGCTTGTGAGCCATGGAGTGGTTGAGGCCGAGGAAAGCGTTAGCGAATGCCATACCGGCCATGCAGGAAGCGTTGTGCATCTCCTCGCGGGCGTGCGGATCGTTGGCGCCGTTGTCGAAGGAGCTGGGGAGGTTCTCGAAGACGAGCTTGGCAGCGCGCTCGGAGAGACCCTTGGTGTAGTCGGAAGCCATGATGGAGACGTACGACTCGATAGCATGGGTCATGACGTCGATGCCGGAGGCGGCGGTCAGGCCACGCGGGGCGGTCATGCAGTTGTCGGCGTCGACGATAGCCATGTTGGGGAGCAGCGCGTAGTCGGCGAGCGGCCACTTGATGCCGGTCTCCTTGTCGGTGATGATGGCGAACGGCGTGCACTCGGAGCCGGTACCCGAAGAGGTCGGGACGGCGACGAAGTAGGCCTTCTTGCCCATCTCAGGGAAGGTGAAGATACGCTTGCGGATGTCCATGAAGTCCATGGCCATGTCCTCGAACTCGCACTCGGGGTGCTCGTACATCATCCACATGATCTTGCCGGCGTCCATCGCGGAGCCGCCGCCCACGGCGATGATGACATCGGGCTCGAAGAGAGCCATCTGCTTGGCGCCACGGCGAGCGCACTGGAGCGACGGGTCGGGCTCAACATCGTAGAAGCAGTCGTGTGCGATGCCCATCTCGTCGAGCTTGGCCTCGATGGAGCGGGTGTTGCCGTTCTTGAAGAGGAACTGGTCGGTGACGATGAAGGCGCGCTTCTTGCCCATGACGGAGCCGAGTTCGTCGAGAGCGACGGGCGTGGAGCCCTTCTTGAAGTAAACCTTCTCGGGAGCGCGGAACCACAGCATGTTCTCGCGGCGCTCGGCCACGGTCTTGACGTTGATCAAGTGCTTCACCCCAACGTTTTCGGAGACGGAGTTGCCACCCCAGGAGCCGCAGCCCAGGGTCAAGGACGGCTTCATGCCGAAGTTGTAGAGGTCACCGATGCCGCCGTGCGAAGACGGGGTGTTGATGACGATACGGCAAGCCTTCATAACGTGCTGGAACTGAGCGATCTTCTCGCTCTGGGCCGGGTGCACGTACAGGGAAGCGGTATGGCCCGGGCCACCGGCGAGCACGAGGTGCTCGGCCTTGTCGACGGCCTCCTGGAAGTCCTTGGCGTGATACATGGCGAGGACGGGGGAGAGCTTCTCGTGGGAGAACTCTTCCTTGGCCGGATCGGTGGAAGTGACCTCGGCGATCAGGATCTTGGTCTTTGCGGGGACCTCGATGCCGGCGAGCTCGGCGATCTTAGCGGCAGCCATACCGGGGATGCGGTGGTCGAGAGCACCGTTCTTGAACATGGCGGCACGCAGGGCCTCCATCTCGGCACCCTTCTTGACGAAGTAGCAACCGCGAGCCTGGAACTCGGCCTTGACGTCCTTGTAGATGCTGTCGATGACGGTGACGGACTGCTCTGAAGCGCAGATCATGCCGTTGTCGAACGTCTTGGAGTGGATGATCGAGTTGACGGCGAGCTTGATATCGGCCGTGTCGTCGATGATGACCGGGGTGTTGCCGGCGCCGACGCCGAGGGCGGGCTTGCCCGAGGAATAGGCGGCCTTGACCATGCCCGGACCACCGGTGGCGAGGATGATGTCCACGTCGGCCATGACCTTGTTGGTCAGCTCGATGGAAGGAACGTCGACCCAGCCGATGATGCCCTCGGGAGCGCCGGCCTTCACAGCGGCGTCAAGCACGAGCTTGGCGGCCGCGATGGTGCACTTGGCGGCCGCGGGGTGCGGGGAGATGATGATGGCGTTGCGGGTCTTCAAGCAGATGAGCGTCTTGAAGATAGCGGTGGAAGTGGGGTTGGTGGTCGGGATGACGGCACCGACGATACCGATGGGCTCGGCTACCTTGGTGATACCGTAGGCCTCGTCGCGCTCGAGGACGCCGCAGGTCTTGGTATTCTTGTAAGCGTTGTAGATGTACTCTGCGGCGTAATGGTTCTTGATGACCTTGTCTTCAAGAACGCCGCGGCCGGTCTCCTCGATGGCCATCTTTGCCAAGGGAATGCGCGCCTTGTTGGCGGCCATGGCGGCCTCGTAGAAGATTTTGTCGACCTGCTCCTGAGTGAACTCCGCGAATTTTGCCTGGGCAGCACGCATCTCTGTGAGCTTGGCCTCAAGCGCTTCCACGTTGTCCACGATAGCGGGGGCAGCGTTTGCCGGTGACTTCTTCACCATCTTGTCTCCTTGCGATCGGAGATTTACACTACGCTGCTCATTCTAGCAAGTTCCGATTTGGCGAACGGTAAAAATCCCGTAAATGGCACACTAAAACGCTTCAATTTATTAAAACGCTTTAAGTACAACTAGCTGCAGATTAAGAAAACGCCCCGTCTCTTATGTGTGAGACGGGGCGTGTTGCAGTGCTCTTTTATGAGCGCTTATATGTGCACGGCGACACTACTGCATACGATGGCGCACTTTCTTCAGGCCCAGGGCAACGAGCATCAAACCGGCCGCTGCAAGGCCTGCGGTCATGGTGATCAGCGATTGGTTTGCATCGCCGGTCTTAGGCAGAACGCTCTTATTCGAAACGACGGTGGTCTTCTTGATTTCAACGGTCTGCTTTGGGGTCTCCGGCTTCTTCGGTTCCTCGGGGACCTCGGGCTTTTCGAACTTGTTGTCGAACTTGGCTACCACGGTGCCGTCGGTTTCGTAGCCGCGCTCGCCGTAGGCGATGTTCGTGACGTGCAGGTTGCGGTCGTCGCCGAGCATGACCGTAAAGGTAACGGAGAAGTCGTCGTCGTTCGTCCAGCCTGTGCCCAGGTCGCTCGTCTCGTGAACGGTATAGACGTAGGTTCCGGCCTTATCGAACGTGAGCTCGCCAAAGGACGCGGTCGGATTCTCCTTGGTGGCCGTGATCTCGTCGGTGCCGGCAACCTTGTTGCCGAGGCTGTCGAGCAGAGTGAAGGTGAACTTCTCTCCGGTCTCGATCGGGCCGCCGTTAACGGTCTTCTCGACCTTGATCTCGCTCTTGGTCGCTTTGGCCTCGTACGTATTGTCGAACTTGACGATGTAGTTGCCGTCCTTATCGTAGCCGCGCGTGTCGTCACCGTATTTGACGCCCGTGACCGTGAGCTTGCCGTCAACCTTCTCGACCGTGAGCGTCACGTCGATGTCGGCATCGTTGGTCCAGCCCTCACCGAGCTCGCTCGTCTCGTGGACCGTGTAGGTGTAGATGCCGGTGTTCTCAAAGCTGAGCTCGCCAAAGGCGACGGTGGGGGAGTCCTTGGTTGCCGTGGTCTCGGAGCCGACCTGTTTTCCGTTGCTGTCGAGCAGCTTAAAGGTGAATTTTTCGCCCTCGGCGATCGGACCACCATTCACGGTCTTTGCGACCTCGATCGTGCTCTTGGCGGGCGCGTAGGTGTTGATGATGCGGGCCGCGGTGTCGGTGGCGGAGTTGCCGTATTTGATGCCCTGGATAAAGAGGGTGC
>CAVGWH010000059.1:0-2506 GCA_963633065.1 Oribacterium sp. | reverse complement strand
CAACTACAAGCAGATCTTCATCACCGAGAACGGCATGGGCTACAAGGACCCCTACAAGGACGGCTTTGTGGACGACCAACCGCGCATCGACTACATCGAGCAGCATCTGCGCTGGCTCCTCGAGGCCATCAAGGTCGGCGTCAACGTGGGCGGCTACTTCCTCTGGAGCCTGCAGGACCAGTTCAGCTGGACCAACGGCTACAACAAGCGCTACGGCTTCTTCTACGTTGACTTTGAGACCCAGGAGCGCACCCCTAAGGCGAGCGCCTACTGGTACAAGCACGTGGCCGAGACGCATCGTCTGGACTAGACGCCCGCGTCAACGTTCATGCAAAAAACAAGCTTTGTCCCCATTCCCAAAAAGCGGTTCCCTATCGGGAGCCGCTTTTTCATATCGCTTGACTTTCGGTACCACGAACATGCTTTCGGTACCATTTGATGCTCATATGGTACCGAAAGCATGTTCGGTCCCCCTGAAAACGGGGCGTACCCATATCAGCAATGAGCGGGGTATAATTAGGCCACGTCTAGGAGGTTGTTATGTCCATCTGCGTTCCGGTTCGAGATATGAAGAACACCGCTGCATTCACGTCCCTTGTTGAAAACCAGCGTGAAGTCACGGTGACCAAAAATGGCTACGACGTCATCCACTGCATGAGCAACGAGGAGTATCAACTTCTTAAAGACAAGGTCGCCAAAGCAGAACTCTTATCCCGCATCATGCTTGCGGAACGCGAATTCGATGACGGCGACTATGAGGATTACGACTCTTTCGCAACCAACATCAGGAACAAATATGACCTATAGGGTTGTGATCTCCGATGAGGCAAAACGTGAATATGAGGAGATAGTTCGATACCTTGTCGACGTGCTCAAGAGTCCGCAAGCCGCTCGATCCTTTCTTGCCGAGTTCGATTCCCAAGTTGACCCGCTTCGAGAACAACCGCTTATAAGACCGTTATCTCATTTTCCCGAGCTGGCAGCCCGTGGCTATCGTTCCTTCCGCATCAATAAATATGTCGCCCTTTACAAGTTTGAAGACGAGACCGTCTTTATCGCCCACATCTTCCACCAGTCGCAGAACTACGCTCGACTGGTATAACTGGCTTATTTGCAAACTCGGGACCTTTTCCGCCATTGTCTGAGTGCTCGCCTTACGACGAGATCTCTACCTGTTCAAATCACGCACACTGGCGCGCTCGACCAGAGTTCCAGAAACCAGTACACGGCTTTTGGTTTCCGGTGCATCAAGCCCGGCCACAACTTCGTTAAGCGCACGTACACCAAGCTCACGATGAGCGAAACGTACCGACGTCAAAATCGAGTTGGGGACTGTTTTATGCAGGTCATCATCGAAGCCGATAATACTCACGTCATCGGGAACGCTCTTGCCGAGCTCGCGCAGTGCGACCATGGCGCCGTTGGCCATGGCATCGTTGGCCGCGAGAATGGCCGTGCAATCGGGATAGGCTGCAAGACGCTTGCCGGCGGCGTACCCGCTATCGGCTTCCCAATCGCCGCGCAACGGCTCGGGAGCTTCAATCCCGCGTGCCTCAAGGGCACTTCGCCAGCCCCTCATACGGCAAACGCTTGAAAGCGACTGTTCTTTACCGGCAATGAAATGCACCGTCTTGTGGCCACGATCAAGCAGATAGTCGCAGGCCGCACGGGCAGTGCCCTCTTGGTCGTCGCTCACCGTAGAGCACGAAGGATGCTCAAACGGCGTGATGATCACCGTTTTGAGATCATGCGGCGCCCGAAAGGTCTCAAAGTCATCGACCATCTGGCCCAGGTTGAAGATCATGCCATCGACAGGAAGCTGCGACAACCTTCGGGCCGCATCGGCCAGGGTCAAGCTCTCATCAGGCTTTTCCTTAATGAGCGTAAGCGCAAAGCCACGCTCCTCCGCCGCATCGGAGATGCCATCGAACATGTCCACCACACCACCGGTGAGATGAGAAAGCACCACTCCGATGCATCCGTAGCGTCCGAGTTTGAGTGAACGCGCCGCATAATTGGAACGAAAACCTAAGGCGTCCATTGCTTGTTCGATCTTCTGCCTCGTCTGGGGGCGCACACTCTGAGGATCGTTAACGGCACGCGAAACCGTCTTGAGCGAGACCCCCGCTGCCAGGGCAACGTCGTTCATGGAAACGCTCTTTTTGTCCGACGCTGCCATAGGGCTCCTTATCATGCGCTGCAAAGCTTCTCGGGGCATTAGCATACACGAGCAGCACTTCACTATTCACCGTTCATAGACGTTTTACGACCGTTCACCAGGATGAAGCATGACGGCACCGCTGAATGTCTTACGTTGTCATTAACGAAATGACAACGTTGTCATTTCTCATGGCCGACTCACCGGGCGAGTTGGTCTTCCGGGCAGTCCTGAAAATCCATCAACGACAGTTCTATCCGTATGCATAGCGCATCCAACAGAAAAAGGAGCTCTATGGACGCCATCGTCAAGCTGCTCGAAAAGCAG
Source organism: Oribacterium sp. (assembly GCA_963633065.1). Lineage (GTDB taxonomy): Bacteria > Actinomycetota > Coriobacteriia > Coriobacteriales > Coriobacteriaceae > Collinsella. The sequence continues at coordinate 21 of CAVGWH010000059.1, read as the reverse complement.
CAACCCCTGTTCGAGAAAATC
>CAVGWH010000058.1:0-18394 GCA_963633065.1 Oribacterium sp. | reverse complement strand
GCAGGGGCTCGAGAAGAGACTTCTCGGGCTTGGTGCAGGTGATCTCGGAGAAGTCCGAAATCGTCTGCCAACGCCTACCGGCGGAGGTCGGCTTGAGGTGCTTTACAGCCATTAACCTATCCCTTTCAAATCTTTTCCGTTGGCCATCGCAGGCAGGGATCTTGGGGCTCAGCCCCAGGGTGCGATGACACCGGATTTACCACGGCGCCGGGCGTGTCTATTATTTACGCCCGATGCCCTTATCCCTGCCTCCCTTGCGGGAGGCGGGAAGTGAGCGACCTTAAGCCTGGTTGCCGAAGATCTCGATGGTATCGCCCTCGGCGAGGGTGACCACGGCCTTCTTCCAGGAACGGGTCTTACCGGCGACATAGCGCACGCGCTTGGTCTTCGGCTTGACGATCGAGGTGTTCACGCGGGTGACGTGCACGCCGAAGATCTCCTCGACGGCGTCCTTGATCTGGTACTTGTTCGCGTCGCGGGCGACCTCGAACGTGTACTTGTTGAGCTCCATCTTGTCGAAGGAGGCCTCGGACACGACCGGGCGGATGATGATCTCGTGAGCGGTCATTTAAGCAAGCACCTCCCCGAAGTGAGCGGCGATGTCGGCAGGCATCAGCAGGGCGCCGTTGTTCACGAGGTCATAGGTGTTGGCCTCGTCGGCGGTGATGATGAACGTGCGCGGGATGTTGCGGAACGAGAGATAGGCGTTGACGTCGTCGTCGTGGACGATGATGGTCAGGCGCTTGCCCTCGAGGCCGAGAGCCTTGAGCATGGCGACGGCGGCCTTGGTGGAAGGCTTCTCGAAGGAGAAGTCCTCGACGAGGACGAGCTCGTTGTCGCGGAGCTTCGCCGAGAGAGCGGAGCGCATGGCGAGCTTGACCTCTTTGGCGTTCATGCGCTTGGCATAGGAACGCGGCTTGGGGGCGAAGATCACGCCACCGTGACGCCACTGGCCGGCACGGATGGAACCCTGGCGGGCACGACCGGTGCCCTTCTGACGCCAAGGCTTCTTGCCGCCACCGGAAACCTCAGAACGGCCCTTGGCCGACTGGGTGCCCTGACGCCAACCTGCCATCTGGCACTTGACGATGTGGTGCATAACGTGGAGGTTCGGCTCGATGCCGTAGACCTCAGCGGCGAGCTCGGTCTCTGCGACCTTCTTGCCCTCGCTGTTCTTAACTTCAAACTTAGACATTCTGTGTTCTCCTTGGTATGACGCTGGGCGTTAAGGTTTGGCCCTTAAGCCATACGGATGGCGACCAGACCGTTCTTGGCACCGGGCACTGCGCCCTTGACCAAGATGAGGTTCTGCTCGGCATCGATGCGGACAACGGACAGGTTCTTAACCGTCACGCGGGCATTACCCATGTGACCGGCCATCTTGACGCCCTTCAGAACGCGCGAAGGATAGGCGCACTGACCGATGGAGCCCGGATGACGCTGGAAGTGCGAACCGTGAGTCATAGGACCGCGGCGCTGACCCCAGCGCTTGATGCGACCCTGGAAGCCCTTACCCTTGGAGGTACCGATGACGTCGACCTTCTCGACGTTCTCGAAGTCTGCGACCGTGACGGTGTCGCCGACCTTGTGCTCCTCGCCGTTCTCGACGCGGACCTCACGAAGGAAGCGAACGGGCTCGACGCCGGCCTTGGCGAAGTGACCAGCCATGGGCTTGTTCACGTTCTTGGCCTTGATGTCGCCGAAACCGATCTGGACGGCATCGTAGCCGTCGGTTGCCTTGGTTTTAACCTGCGAGACAGCGCAGGGGCCAGCCTGGATGACCGTTACGGGCACGACGTTATCTTCGTCGTCCCATACCTGGGTCATGCCGATCTTGCGGCCGAGAATCATGCTGATCAAAATTGATCCTAACCCTCGGTGGTCTTGGGACAATGCACACGCCCCTTGCGTGTGCCCCTAGAGGACCACATACGTACATGCCGTGCCCAGCTTCGAATTCGGTTGTTTTGCGCGCGACAACCCATTTACGCAGGCAAAACGTCCAGCCAGAATCCTCCCCTGGTGAGGCACAGCTTGCTTAGTATACACGTGGTCGGGCGTATCCATATTTCTCTCACATTGTTTTCCCTGCTCCCTTGGGGTGCGGGTTCCTTTGCCGCTGAATTTCGAACAGTCCTGCTCGCACGGAGGCGCCACTGGCGCCTCCGGCTCGTGCGGAACTCATTCAGCGGCAAAGGAACCCTACCCTAGCGCAGGAGAACCCGCTCGTTCAGCTAGGCCTTCTCTCGAAACGCTTTGCGACGCTGTCATCTTCGGCTCGTGCGGGACTTATTCGAAGCCAAAGATCGCATCCCATGCGCGAGGGTAACCCACTCGTTCAGCTAGGGTTTCTCTCGAAACGCTTGGCTGTGCTGAAAGCGGGGGGATCAACCTTGGGCGGGATCGATCACCTGGGTGAAGATGAACCTGCGCGCGTCTTCGTCGAAATCGAAGAGCATGATGGCGCAGTTCGGCAAGCGGTCGGGGCGCATTCGGCCGGGGGTGAGCGTCGCCTGGATGAACTGGCGACTGGCACTCCCGTGGCTGACGGCCAGAAGCGTCTGCACCGACGGATCCTCGATGGCGGCCATCAGGGCGCTGAGCATACGCGCCTGCAGCGCTGCGCTCCCTTCTCCACCGTATGGGATAAGATCCTCGCCCGGATCCCACAGATCGGTCGGAAGATCCGCGGCGGGACCTTCCTCAAAGCTACCGTACGAGCGCTCGATAATCCCCTCGCATGGCTCAACCGAAGCGGCATCCTTGTCGAGGGCGCTCGAAACGATACGCGCCGTCTCCATCGCGCGCCCCAATGGCGAGGCGACCACACGGTCGGGATTGACGTCATGGCTCTTGAGCCATGACGCGGCAACAGTAGCTTGCTTGCGACCAAGCACGGTGAGCGGAGAGTCGCAACGACCCTGAACGAGTTTTCGCACGTTGAACTCGGTTTGCCCGTGCCGCATCAGATAGAGCTTCTTCATTGCGTATCTCCCCTTTTCCCGCAAACGGCGCGCACGGCGCCTCCGTCTTTCCACCTTCTCACCAAAGGCGTGCGAAGATATCCGAGAAGCATAAAAACCATCCGTGCGGGCACGGTAGGCAACAGGGTCGTCGGAGCACGGCTAACCGCTGATCCGGTCCGCCCCCATGGCTCGATACTTGCTGTAGCGACGTTCCATCAAATCGTATGAATCGAGCTGTCCAAGCTCCGTAAAAGCGCGCCCAACTTCAGCGGCAACCGTTTGCGCGATCTCCGCGTGCGTCGCACCCGTATCGTCGATGATGCCATCGATAAGCCCGAGCTCAAGAAGGTCGGGGGCCGTGAGCTTCAACGCTTCGGCGGCATCGCCGGCACGCTTGGCATCCTTCCAGATAATGGAAGCGCAGGCCTCAGGACTCACCACCGAGTAGGCGGAGCTTCGCAGCATATACACGCGGTCGGCGACGGAAAGCGCAAGCGCGCCACCCGAGCCGCCCTCGCCCGTCACGACAGCGACGCTCGGCGTGGCAAGACCGCTCATCTCCATGAGATTTTGCGCGATCGCCTCGCCTTGGCCGCGCTCTTCGGCACCGATGCCGCAATAGGCGCCCGAGGTGTCGACAAGGCACAGCACCGGCCTTTTGAACTTCTCGGCCTGGCGCATGAGCCTGCGCGCCTTGCGATACCCCTCAGGATGGGCCATACCGAAATTACGGCGCACACGCTCTTTTGTCGTCGTCCCTCGCTCAACCGCGATAACCGTCAGCGGCGTGTCCCCCATCCATCCGATGCCCGCAACGATAGCCGCATCGTCTCCAAACGCACGGTCTCCATGGAGTTCGACAAAACCGTCGAGGCTCAATCGCAGGATCTCGGAAGCGGTCGCGCGATCGGCCGAACGCGTGAGCTTGACGATGTCGAGTGCCTCCGCGGGAACGGCAGCATCGCGCCGCACGCGTGCGCGCTTAGGCAGCCTTCCCGTGTGCACGATCTCATGAGGAGCGCCCGGTCTGGGAACACGTCCCGCATGCAACGACAACAGCTCGCCGATCGTAAGCGCCATCTCGCCGCGTGGGACGATCGCATCGCAAAAGCCATGCTCGAGCAAAAACTCCGCGCGCTGGAACCCTTTAGGCAGACGCTGGTGCATGTTCTGCTCGATGACACGCGGGCCGGCAAAAGCCACCAGCGCATCGGGCTCGGCCAGGATGATATCGCCCTCCATGGCAAAACTCGCTGTTACGCCACCTGTTGTGGGGTCGGTGAGCACCGCTATGTAGAGGCCGCCCGCTTCGGAATGACGACGCACGGCAGCGGAGATCTTGGCCATCTGCATAAGAGAGGTCACACCCTCTTGCATGCGCGCACCGCCCGAGACGGTAAATCCCACAACCGGAAGCCCCTCATCTTGTGCCCGCTCGAAGGTGCGACAGATCTTCTCCCCCACCACCGAGCCCATCGAACCCATCATGAAGTCGGCATTCATGCAAAAAATCGCCGCGGCGTTCCCGCCGATCTTGGCGCGTCCGCATATCACGGCATCGGGTTCCCCCGACGCGCGCTGCGCGCCTTTGAGCTTGTCGGCATACCCCGGAAAACCGAGGAAGTCCGTCGGTGCCAGTTCGGCATCCCATTCCTCAAAACTCCCCGCATCGACCGTCATCTGCAAACGCAGACGACCCGACACCCGATGGTGTTTGCCGCACCGGGGGCACACCTCGAGGTTTTCGCGCAGGCGAGCCTCGTCGATGATGCGACGACACGAGGGGCATTTGACGAACACGTGGCGCTCGGGAAACTCCGCGGCGCCCTCGGTCAACGGCCCCTCGAGAATGTTGGAAGCCTTCTCTTTTCTACTGATCCTCATAGAGATGCTCCATCAAATCGGTGTGGTAATTGCCCGAGATAAACGTCCGATTTTGAAGAATATCGAGTTGAAGCTCGCTATTCTCCTGCACGCCCTCGATAACGAGCTCACCGAGCGCAGAGCGCATCTTACGCAAGGCGCCGTCGCGCGTGGGCGCACACACGATAACCTTGCCGAGCATCGAATCGTAATAGGGCGGAACCGCGGCACCCGGAAAGAGCGCGCTGTCGAAACGCACGTTGGGGCCACCGGGCACATGCAAGTCGGTCACCGTTCCGCATGAGGGCAGAAAATCGGGGGTTTCGGCATTGATGCGGCACTCGATGGCGTGCCCTCGCGTCGGCACGTCCTCGCACGCAAAAGGCAGGGCTTGGCCCGACGCCACGCGCAGCTGCCATTTCACAAGGTCCGTATCGGTCACGAACTCCGTGACCGGATGCTCCACCTGCAGACGCGTGTTCATCTCCATAAAGTAGAAGCTGCCGTCGTCGGCATATAGAAACTCGATGGTCCCCGCACCCACGTACCCAACGGAGCGCGCCAGGTCACGCGCCGCCTTATGCATGCGCGCACGAACGTCGTCGCGCCCTTCAAGGCAGGGAGCCGGACTCTCCTCGACAAGCTTTTGGTTGCGTCGTTGCACCGAGCACTCACGCTCTCCCAGCGAGCATACGTGACCATGCCCATCGGCCATGATCTGCACCTCGACATGATGAGCAGGCGAGACGAACTTTTCCATGTAGCATGCGCCGTCACCGAAAACGGCTTCGCCCTCGGCCCGTGCCTCGACAAAGGCCTTGCCGGCGTCTTCGGCGCACTCGACCTTGCGGATACCGCGACCTCCGCCGCCTGCGCGCGCCTTGATGAGCACCGGACACCCGATACGTTGCGCCTCGGCGACCGCCTCTTCGGGACTTTCGAGCAGATCGCAACCGGGAACGATGGGGACACCCGCCGCCGCAGCTGTTCGACGTGCGGCATCCTTGTCGCCCATGCGGTCGATTACCTCGGCAGACGGCCCGATGAACGCAAGACCGTACTTATCGCAATCGCGCACGAAACTCGCTTTTTCCGAAAAGAAGCCGTAACCCGGATGGATCGCCGTTGCCCCCGATTTGACCGCGCAGGTGATCACGGCATCGTCATTAAGGTAGCTTTCGGCAAGACGCGGCCCGCCGATGCAGTAGGCCTCGTCGGCAAGACGCACATGAAGAGCCTCGCTGTCGGCGGTCGAATAGACCGCAACGGTTTTCACGCCCATATCGCGACAAGCTCGGATCACGCGCACCGCGACCTCACCGCGGTTGGCGACCAGCACCTTATCGAACACGAAGACTCCTTCTCTTATGCTTCTTGCATCAGTGCGAATGACATGCTTGCCGTACAGCAGACCGTGCCCGCGACGCGCGCCGTGCCCTCGGCGAAGCGGAATGGCCCGCGCGAGCGCGTGATCCTGCAAAAGAGTTCCACCGTATCGCCCGGACGCACGGCATGCCTGAAGCGCACCTTATCGAGCGTTGCGTAATAAGGGGTCGCACCGCGGGCGTCATCGTCGCCCGCCAGGAGCACGCAACAGTTCTGCGCGAGCATCTCGCAAAGAATCACACCGGGGACCACGTGGTTACCCGGAAAATGCCCCTGCAGAAAGTACTCATCGCCGTCGATGGTGATGCGCCCGCGCGCCTCGCCATCAACGACCTCGGCTTCATCGAGCAGAAGCATCGGTTCGCGATGCGGAAGCAGACTCTTGAGTTCCTCTTTATCCATATGTCCTACCTGATCCTCATGATGCAGCTGCCGTACTCAACCAGCTCGCCATCGGCCACACCGATCTCAACGACCTCGCCATCAGCCTCGGCGGATACCTCGTTGAGGACCTTCATGGCCTCGATGATGCAGAGGGTCTCCCCCGCCTTGACCTTAGAGCCCACGTGCACAAAGGGTTCGTCACCCGGCGCCGGCGCGGCATAGAACACGCCCACCATGGGGGCACGCACCTCAGTTAGCGCTGCGTCGGTCGTCTCGGCAACGGATGCGGCCGCAACTTCGGGCGCGGACGCCGCGCTCACCTGCGCGCAGGATTGCATCGGGACGGGCGCGGAACTGAAAGCAGCAGGGTCTGCGGACACCCGCCTCTCGACGCCGCGCTCGAGTTCGATCGCCGAGCCGTCAGGTTCCTCGACGCGTACGCGCGTGAGCCCCCGCCCCTCCATGACATCGGCTATCTCGGCAAGCCTTTTAGAATCCATGCTCAGCTCCTTTGGTATCTACGCAGCGCCAGGGCGGCGTTGTGACCGCCGAACCCCAGATTGGTCGAAATCGCCCAGGTGAGGTCGGCGCGCACGGCGTGGTTGGGCGTGCAGTCGAGATCGCAGGCCGGATCGGGCGTCTCATAATTGATGGTCGGCGGAACGATCCCATGCTCGAGCGCCATGGCGCAGGCCATGGCCTCGATAGCACCCGTCGCACCGATCATGTGGCCGGTCATCGACTTGGTGGACGAGATGTGCGCCGCATGCGCCGCGTCCTCGCCGAGCGCACGCTTGATGCCCAAGGTCTCGGACGAATCGTTGAGTTTTGTCGAGGTGCCGTGCGCATTGATATAAAGCCCCTCGGCAACACGTACGTCGCCCTCGGCAACCGCGAGCGAGATAGCCCGCGCGATACCCGCCGCTTTGGGATCGGGGCTGGTGATGTGGTAGGCATCGTCGGTGTTGCCGTAGCCCACGACTTCCGCGTAAACATGGGCACCGCGCCGCTCGGCATGCTCCATGCTCTCGAGCACGAGCACACAGGCACCCTCGCCCATCACAAAGCCGTCGCGGTGGGCGTCGAACGGACGGCATGCGGTCGCGGGGTCAGGATTGGTGCTCAGCGCGCGGCAGGCGGCAAACCCCGCAACCGCTTCGGGGATGATCGCCGCCTCGGTACCCCCGGCGATGATGGCATCGGCGTAGCCGTGCTTGATGGCGCGAAACGCCTCACCGATCGCATGGGCAGAGGTGGCGCATGCAGTGACGACCGGCAATGTCGGCCCGCACGCCCCGTGGCGAATGGCGATATTGCCCGCCGCCATATTCGATATCATCATCGCGATCATGTAGGGAGAAGCGCGCCGCGGCCCTCGCGCGTTGATCGCAAGCACGTTGTCGACGAGTGTCCCCATGCCGCCGACGCCGGAGCCGACATAAACGCCCAAACGCTCACGATCGATCGCGCCCGCCTCGTCGAGACCCGCATCGCGCATCGCCTCATCGGACGCCGCAAGCGCGAACTGCACGCATGGGTCAAGATGCTTTGCCTCGCGCTTGCCCAGATATGCGTTCGCGTCGAACCCCTTGACCTCCGCGGCAACCTTGACGGCAAAGCTCTCGGTATCGAAATGGGTGATTTTGCCGATTCCGCACACCCCCGCGCACATAGCCGCCCAGGTTGCAAGTGCGGTATTACCCAATGGCGACACGGCGCCAGCGCCCGTGATCGCGACTCTTCGTTCCATATCGTTCTCCCTTACACGAGCCAACAGCATGCGCAAGCGCGGCTACATAGCCATACCGCCATCGACTCGGATAACCTCACCGGTCACGTAGCCGGCAGCGTCACTCGCCAAAAAGCGCACGACGTTTGCGATCTCCTCGGGCTCCGCAAGGCGACCTAGGGGAATGCGTGCGAGGCTTTCCTCACGTGCTCTCTGCGGCATCTCGTCGGTCATGCTCGTTCTCACAAACCCCGGAGCCACGACGTTGACGGTAACGGCACGCAAAGCGAGTTCACGCGCAACCGATTTGCTCAATCCGATGATGCCGGCCTTCGATGCGGCGTAATTTACCTGCCCCGCATTACCCGAAAGGCCTACCACGGAGCTGATATTGATGATGCGCCCGCCATGGTTTCGAATGAATTGCCTGGTAAGCGCGCGTATGGTATTGAATGTTCCTTTGAGGTTCACATCGAGCACGCGCTCAAAAGCCTCGTCGGTCATGCGTATGAGCAGCCCGTCGCGCGTGATTCCCGCGTTGTTGACGAGTGCCCAAACCGAACCGAAATCGGCAAGCACCTCGTCCACGACCGTGCCGACGTCCTCGGAGTCCTCGACATCGCATCGGTAGATACGCGCCGTGGCGCCCGCCTCCTCACACGCCGCCTGCGCATCAAGCGCAGCCGAAACATTGCCCGCGTAGACGATGGCGATATCGAAGCCATCGCGCGCCAATCCGATCGCGCAGGCACGCCCGATTCCGCGCGACGCGCCTGTTACAAGCGCCACGCGCCGTGCGATGTCGCGCTCGAGAGCGCAGCCAGTATTCAAACCCATAGGTGACCTTTCCCATCTATCCCAGCTCAGCCGCCACACGCGCAACATCCTCCGCCGTCTCGCAGCTCAAAACGCGAGCGTCTGCAAGCGTTCGCTTAACCAAGCCCGCAAGCGTCTTACCGGGTCCCACCTCAACAAACGTAGTGACCCCCAAGCGTTGCAACTCGTGCAAGGTGTCGACCCATCGAACGGGACGACAGACCTGCTTGGCCAAGAAGCTTGCGGCCCTATCCGTATCGGTCGGATACACGGCACCCGACATATTGGCGATCACGGGAATGTCCATGGGACGCAAGTCGTGACCACAGGCGAGATATCTCTCAAGGCCCTCGGCGGCCTCGCTCATATAAGGACTATGGAACGCGCCCGAAACCGCGACCTCCATCGAACGACCACCTGCCTCTTTGACGAGCGCATCCAACCTGTCGCAGGCGTCTGGCGAACCGGCCACCACCGTCTGCTGAGGACTATTGAAGTTGACGGCCCAGCAATCCCCGCCCGCCTGCTCGGCAAGTTCGATTACGCGGTCGGCATCGAGCTTGATCACCGCACGCATGCCGCCTGGATGCCGCGCATCCGCCGCGGCCATAAGGCGCGCGCGCTCGCATACGAACTCAAAGCCCTCGATCGGTCCAAAGGCGCCGGCAAACGCGAGTGCCGCAACCTCGCCGAGCGAGAACCCCGCGCACGCCGAAGGCGCTATCCCGCGCTCACGCAGGGCTTCGGCCACGGCTAGATCGTGCGCAAATACGCACGGCTGCGTATTCTCCGTCTGCGACAGCTCCTCCTTAGAAGCGCTCCGACATTGGTCCGTGGTGCCTGGGCGAACTCTATCGGCTATCGCGAACACCTCGGCCGCAGCTGGCGATGCTTCTATAAGATCGATCCCCATAGCAGGATGCTGCGCGCCCTGTCCCGCAAACAAAAAGGCTATCCGCTCCATGAACCAGCCTCCGCGAGCACACGCTCCGCATCCTCTACCAGCTCTTTAACGATTTCGCGCGCAGGCTGGCGCTTGTTCACCATGCCGGCGATCTGCCCGCACAAATACGAGCCTTGCGTATAGTCCCCCTCTTGCGCCGCCTTACGGAGCGCGCCCGTGCCAAGAGCGGCCAGCTCCTCGGGCGATGCGCCGGCGCCCTCGCGCTGAGCATACCTATTGCTGAAAGGGCTCTTGAGTGCCCGGACAGGATGTCCCGTCGTGCGGCCCGTGGCGCGCGTGGAGGTGTCCTTCGCTTTGAGGACCAGCTCCTTGTAGACCTCCGAGACCGTGCATTCGTCGGCAACCAAGAAACGCGTTCCCAGCTGCACGCCGCATGCGCCGAGCATAAGAGCCGCCGCCAGTCCGCGCCCATCGGCGATACCGCCCGCCGCGATCACCGGAATGTCGATGGCATCGACGACTTGGGGAACAAGTGCCATGGTGGAGGTCTCGCCGATATGACCGCCCGACTCGCTTCCCTCCGCCACCACGGCAACGGCTCCCGCACGCTCCACGAGACGCGCGAGCGCCACCGAAGCCACCACGGGGACAACCTTGATCCCTGCCTCGTTCCACGCCTTCATGTACTTGTTCGGATTGCCCGCGCCGGTAACGACCACGGGAACCCGCTCCTCGATCACCACCTGCGCAACCTCGTCGGCATAGGGGCTCATGAGCATCACATTGACGCCAAACGGCCTGTCCGTCATTGCGCGCAGTTGATGGATCTGATCACGCAGCCACGCGGCGTCCGCATTCATGGCAGCGATAATGCCCAAACCGCCCGCCTCCGATACAGCAGAGGCAAGCGAGGCATCGGCGATCCACGCCATTCCGCCCTGTAGGACGGGGGCCTCGATCCCCAAAAGGTCGCAAAGAGTGGTCCTAAGCATCGTTATTTCTCCAGCTCAGCCTCGACGGCATCGGCAAACGCGCCGACGGTCTTGGGACTGTCGTCGGTATCGAGCTGAATACCGAACTCATCCTCAACGGCCACGAGGACCTCGACCGTGCCCAAGCTGTCAAGACCGATCTCTTCAAGCGTGGACGCGGCTGTCATCTCGACGTTTTCGAGCCCCGCGGTCTCGCGGATGATGTCGCATACACGCTCGAATGTCTTCTGGTCTGCCATGATGTTCTCCTTTTCGTCGTGGGATCCGTGATCCCGCTTGTCGTTTTCTATGTGATCCCGCTACCAACGCAGCAGGCATCCACCTATATCGAGGCCCGCACCGAAGCCGACGAGCGCCACGACCTGCCCCCGCTTGAGCCTGCCCGAACGATTGAGAATGTCGAGTGCGTAGGGTATGCAGGCGCTCGAGATGTTTCCCGTGCGTTCAAGCGTGCGGACAACGCGGGCATCCTCGATCCCCAATCGCTTGACGGCCTGTGCAAGGATTCGTTCATTTGCCTGATGAAACACAAAGTGTTCGATATCGCCCGGCACGAGATCGACGCTCTCGGCAAGCTCGATCACGCTGTCGCAGATCGCTGCGACACCGAACTTGAAGACCTTGCGCCCGTTCATGGCGAGCACGCTTTTGCGCGTAGCGCCGTTCGCATGTTTGACGTCAAAGGGCGATGAGCCAGCAACCCCCGGAACCTCGAGCGTTTCAACATCCGGCATCGTCTTGAGCTGCATCGCCAGCGGGCCCTCCTGAGACGCACGCAAAACAACGGCGCCCGTCCCATCACCGAACAGCACGCACGTATTCCGATCGCGCCAATCGAGCAAGCGGCTCATCTGTTCCGCTGCCACCACTAAAACGGTATTGGCACGACCGCGGGAAAGATATCCATCGACGACATCGAGCGCGAAGACAAAGCCCGCACACGCTGCCGAGACATCAAATGCGGGGCACGTAGCCCCAAGGCGCTCGGCAATGGCGCATGCCTCAGCGGGAATGAGGTGATCGCCTGTGGTGGTGGCACAGACGATCATGTCGAGATCCTCGGGTTGCACGTCTGCCATCGCTAAGGCGCGTTCACTCGCACGCACCGCAAGATCATCGAGCGTTTCATCGGTGCAGATATGCCGGCTCCTGATACCCGTGCGCGTGAAGATCCACTCATCCGACGTGTCGAGAAACTCCGACAGTTCGTCATTCGAGATCGACCGCGCAGGCAATGCACTGCCCGTTCCTATCACGCTGAAACCCATGCCCACCTCCCTTGGTTTGTTGACTGGTTAACATGTGGTTGATAGGATAGCGGTTGCCGGTCGATTTGTTAACAGGTCAACTTCTTTTTATTCAAATGCCACACACGGTCCACATGCTTGCATGCGCAGAGCGCACGATGGCTCGCTCACGAAAGCGTACATACGCACATGTCTAGAGAGGAAACGCCCATGAACGAAAATCTGACCATCGTCGAGGTAACCGGATCAACCAACACCGATTTGCTGCTTGCGGGTAAAGACGGAGCGCCACACGGATACGGCCTCGCCGCGCGCAGGCAGACCTCTGGACGTGGCCGCAGGGGTCATACATGGGATTCCGGCGAAGGTAACCTCTTGCTTTCGATCGTCCTCAGACCGAACGTCCCCACCTCGCACCTAGGCGGCCTTGCCGCGGTAAGTGGACTTGCAGCGTTGTGCGAACTTAAGCGCATGGGGCTTGCAGACGAGATCAAGCTCAAGTGGCCCAACGATCTCACCGCGCGCGGTGGCAAGCTGGGAGGGATCCTCATAGAAACCGCCCGCGATAACGAAGGGCAAACCTTTGCCGTCTGCGGAATCGGTATAAACGTCGCCCACGCACCATCGAAGGTCCTCGATTCGCATCTCACCGCGATCAGCCTAGCGAACCTCAATGTAACGGTGCCGCCGGTAGAAGAGCTTGTGCGCGTCATACACCGCGCAATCGTTAGCGCCGTTGATGCCTGGGCGCAAGATATCAATGATCTACCGGCGGGCACAGGACCGCTGGCCCCCATCCATGAAGCGTATTGCGAGCGACTCTGCTGGATCGGGAAAGACGTGATCGCCCGTTCTCCCCATGGCGCGGAGCTGACTCGAGGCAGATTCGACGGCGTCGATACCTACGGGAGGGCGTTGATAGTCGGCAGCGGCACTACAAGCGCCTTGCATTTTGAAGAGGCCTCGATTCGCCCAATCGCATAGGGCATGAGAGTTTTCGGACCGCATCGGATCGAATGCAGACCAAGCACCCCTTGAATTCGCGTGCGTTCTTGCTTGCTGCGCCTTCATCTCGATAGGTATGCATAAAGAAGACCTCCCCTTTCTCGTTTCCAAGAAAAGGGAGGCGATTCATTCAATGAATGGAAGGCTTCTTAAAGCAGCTGACGTACGAGCTTACTTACGACGACGGAGAACGCCGACAGCCGCAAACGCCGCACCGACAGCCGCGATGCCGGCGACAGCGGATGCAGGGTCGCCGGTGCCCGCAAGATCCTTGGAAGCAGCCGTGGAGTTAGCCTTCGCTCCACTGACTTCAGAAGAGCGCTCTCCATCTTCGTCGACCGCGTCGTTACCCTTCTTGTCGGAAGTATCGCCCTTGTCATCAGAGGCGTCGCCCTTGTCGTCGGAGGGATCTTTGCCATCCGGAACAACAGGATCCGAATCGTCAGACCCGTCCTTGGTCCACATGGCGACGAGCGTCACATCTTCTGAAGGAACGAAGCTCGCTCCCTTGACCTTGTCGCCGTCGAACCAGCCGGCAAAGGTATAGCCTGCGATCTGCTCGCCCGCGGGCACGCGCCCCAAAGCCGAGGAATCGAGCACATAGGCCGTCTTCACGAGCTTCTCTCTGGAGACGAACTGCACCTCATGGAAGTCAAGATCGATGCCCTTGACCGCCTTTTTCGCCTCGTCCTTATCTTCGCAATAGATCGCATCGTCACCGAGCACGACCCATGCTTTGCAGGCGTCCCAGGCCTCGTCCTCGGACTTGACCACATACTTGCCGCCCTTGGCCTTGAAAAAGGCCTTGCCCTCGGCCACGTATGCATAGTTGTCGGGTTCATCGAACGCACCGTCGTTGATAAGGAGCTTGGCCGTCTCGGCATCGGAGTTGTCGATATAGGTGAACTGGCCACCGTTCACCGTGAGGTCGGAAGTATCATCGACCTTGACCGGATGATCGAAGCTGCCCGCGTTAACGGTAGCGACAGTGCTATTGAGGACCAGCGCCGGCGCATCATCGTTCTGGTCGTCCTTGGCGCTGAATGTGCCGCCGAAGACGGTAAGCGTAGAGTTCTCGCAGAGAACCGCGGCGGCACCCTTGGAAGCAAACGAGCCGTTTTCGATGGTGAAGTTGCCGCCATCGAGACGCACCGCAACGCCGCGCTGGGATTCATAGCTGCCACCCTTGATGGTTCCGCCAACCTGGCCGCCATCGCTCTTGCTCACCGCAAGCGCCTTTCCAAGACCTTCTTTGACCTCGGCCGTCACTCCTTCGAGCGTGAATCCGGTGCAGTCCGTAAGGACAATGCCACAGGCCTCGTCGTCATCAGACGCACCGCTCACCACTACGTTGCCACCCTTGATCGTAAGTCCCGAGCAACCCGTGGCGCTCAAGACGGAAACAGAACCGTCGGCATTGGAAAGCGTCTTGCCATTGAGGTCGATCGTGAGGTTGCTAAGGCCATCCACATGCACAGCCTCGCGGGAATCTTTAAGCAGCTTGACCGTCGCACCATCGGCGTTCACATCGACAGCCGCGATGGCGTCTTGCAGACTCAGGTAGGAAACGCCGTTATATTCGGCAACAGCCGTGCCCCAGACCGCCTTGAGCTTGACATCCTTCGTGACGGGGGTAGCAAAATCGTAAGCCATCCCGTCCTTCTCCCAGTAACGGAAGAGGAAGCCGTCCTTGGCGGGTGCAGCGGGTTCGGAGGCCGCCTGTCCCTTAATGACCTCTTGGGCATCGACAGCGGAGCCGCCATCGGAATCAAACGTGACGGTGCAGGTGGCAGGCTTTACATCCTCGGTCCAACAAGCGACGAGCGTGATGTCAGACGTCACTTTCTCCGTAAACGTGTAGGCCGCGCTCGAACCTTTGAGCTTCCAACCGGTGAAAGAATACCCGGGGCGAATGGGATTCGAAGGCTTGGTGGCACACGCGCCGTCCTTGACCGACTGGGTATCGAGTTTCTCACCCTCAGACTCGAAGGTGACGGTGTGATACGTCAGCTCGGGTTCAGAATCCTTTTTCCACGTGGCGACGAGCGTAATATTGGAGTTCACCGGCGTCGAGAATTCATAGGCAGAGTCGTTGAGCATCCAGCCGGCAAAGGCAAAGCCCTCGAGCGTAGGCGCCGGGCTGGGCTCCGTGGCCGTCTTGCCGCTCTCAACGGCCTGAGACTTCACATAGGTACCGCCCTTGGAATCAAATGAGACGGTATAAGCCTCAGGATCGGGATCGGGCGCTGGCGTGCTCCACTTTGCCGAAAAGCTGAGATTGCTCGTCACGGATGTCTCGGCCGAAGCCTCGGTATCGCCGTCAAACCAGCCGTCGAAGGTAAGGCCCTCATAGGTGGGCGTGCTCAACTCGCCGAGTGCATCTCCGTCTTCGATATAGCGAAGCTCGACCCTTATGCCTTTGGAATAGAAGCGCACGCGAAACAGCTGCTTCACACTCTTGCCCGCTTCTCCCAATGCCGTAAAGTCGGCTTTTGCCGAAGCCTCATCGGTGTAATACACCTTGTTGCCGTCCGCATCGGTAACGACCCAATAGGCATACGGCATCGCCTCGTTCTTGGGAAGCACCTCATACCTGCTGTCCAGCTTAAGCATGCAATAACCGTCCGCGACATCGGCCCTGCCATCGGGGGTGCCATAGGTGCCCCCTGCAAGCGAGGCCACCGAATCACCGGTTGTTTTGTTAGCGCTATTGATGTAGCCGGCGAAAGCTCCGCCGCTGGTGTTTACCGTACCGTAGCTGATGAAGACGGTTTGGTCAGACTTTGTCATGCCCTTGCTAGCAAAGCTACCGTCCTTGATATTGATCTGAGCGCCGGCATTACTCACGCTCACGGCATAATTGCCCGCAGAATAGTAGCTTCCTGAGTTGATGTTGATCGTCGAGGCAGAGCGGACGCACAAAGCGTTGTCGCTGTAGTCGCTCACATCCTCGACCTTGAGCGCAAGATCGGTCTTTGTGTCACCGAGCGTAATAACCGAGCCATCGGAACCCTTCTTGAGCAGGATGCAATCGAGCTTGTTGCCGAGGATGGTACCGTTGATGACGGTAAGGCTGCGTTTGCCCGTGAGCTCGATGCCAGCCTTGCCGGACTGCGCCGCCAGTGTATGTCCGTTAAGATCGATCGTAAACCCGGCACCTTCACCCAGAGAGATGCTCTCGATCGTATCGGCCTCGAGCTTCACTACATCGCCCTCAACCGCGTCAGCCACCGCATCTGCCAGCGAAGAATAGTGCACGTCGCCGATGGTCGCCACAGTCTTTGCCCACTGTCCGTTAAGAGTGAGGTTTGAGGTGACAGCGCTTTCGAGGTCGACATAATCGCTTGAGCCCTCGGCCTTCCACCCCAAGAAGTAATAACCTTTTTTGGTGCCGTAGGACGGAACAACATCGTTGATCTTATCGCCGTAGTGCACCGGGCTCTTGGTGATCTTATCTCCCGCATCGTTATTCGTGACGAACGTAACATCGAAGAAGAGCGCCTCGACAGCGGACCCGCCCTTATCGGCGAGGAATTTCTGCGCACTCGTCAGGTCGTTGAAATAGACGTTCCCGAACGTAGGTACACCCGTAACGCAATAGTTGTAGGTCTTTTTCGCGGCATCCGTGTATTTGACCGCGTATTTATCGGACACACCGTACCAGCTGCCGTCATAGCACAGCGACATATCGTTGTCGTAATCGCCGACATGGGCAGCATTAGCCGGATACGAGAAATACGTTCCGCCAAGGAGGGTCACATTACTACCGGAAGCGGCAATGAGGTCAGCTTCATTTTTTACCCTGAAGTATCCCCCGTTGACATAGATGGTTCCTTTGCCTGTGGTAAGGAGTGAGCTCGAGGAACCTGTTGAATTATCGAGCACGTAAAGGCCCGAGTTGACATAGACCGCACCTTTCGAGGGATCAATGCAGGGATAGCCGTTTGAAGTGCAGCTATGCCCATCGCCAAGATCAAGATTCACTATCGGAGTGGTATTGAGACCATTCCTGACTCCCGTTGTGACCACGGGAAGCGATGTGTTCTCCTGCACCAAGTTACCATTGGTGATCTTCAATGTGATCTTATTGTTAGCCGATACAACAGCCGAACCGAGGCTAGCGGGAGCCGTGATGGTATGACCGTTGAGATTGATGCTCGCGCTCTGCCTGGGGGTACTCAAAGATGAAATATACACAGCACCTTGCACGTCTTCAGCAAGCTCATAGGCCCAACCGGGATTCAAGCCATAGCTCTTAACATTGCCGCTGGAATCCATGAAGTCGCTTTGATGGAGCTGATACGCGCCCGCCTGAGCCGTGGTGGGAACAGCGAATAAGGCCGTCGCGAAAGCAACCGCCAACAAAGCAAAAAACGAGCCGCGCTTCTTCATACGTCATGTACTCCATCTCAAAATGCCCAAGGAACAACGCTTATCCGCCTTCGGACATACCGATCGCATTATTCTTTCTATCGTATATATACACGACCTGATTGCAAACTCATTAACACAAAAAGCCCTCGCAACCTGCTGATTGCGAGGGCTTCCGAGTCATTTGACTAGATCTGCTTAGAGCTTGATCTCGATGTCGACACCGGCGGGAAGGTCGAGACGCATAAGCGAATCAACGGTGCCCGACGTGGGGTCGAGGATGTCGATGAGACGCTTGTGGGTGCGCATCTCAAACTGCTCACGGCTGTCCTTGTTGACGTGCGGCGAGCGGATGACGGTGTAAAGGTTGCGCTCGGTGGGCAGAGGGATGGGGCCGGAAACACGGGCACCGGTCTTCTGAGCGGTGTCGACGATGAGCTTCGCGGACTGATCCACAACCTCGTGATCATAGCCCTTGAGGCGGATCCTGATCTTCTGGCTAGACAACGTAAACCTCCAAATGATGCGAGAGTGTACTCGCTTAGCTACTTAACAAGTAACAAGAACTTAGGCCTGGCCACCGTTCTTGCTGATGACCTCGTCCACGATGGACTTGGGCGCGGGCTCGTAAGAGTCGAACTGCATCGTGTAGGATGCGCGGCCCTGGGTCTGGGAGCGAAGGTCGGTAGCGTAACCGAACATCTCGCCCAGCGGCACCTTGGCGCGGATGA
>CAVGWH010000057.1:0-22082 GCA_963633065.1 Oribacterium sp. | reverse complement strand
TCCTCACTATGAGCGTTCCCAAGGAGTTCGCCATGTCCGCACGCATGTTCAAGCCTGCAGAGGAGGTGGCCTAGATGAGTGAGGCCGTGAGCTTTTACAAAGAGACGGGCGTCGCGCTCGATCGCGCGACGATCGACCTGGGGCCCTACGTTCCCGCACCCGATGACGATATGCTCATCTGCCGCTGCGAAGAGGTCACCAAGGGCGACATCCGTCGCGCCATCCACGACGGCATGTACACCATGACCGAGGTGCGCCGCTTCCTCCGTCAGGGCATGGGCCTTTGCCAGGGGCAGACCTGTACCAAGCTCGTGCGTCGCATCATGGCCGCCGAGCTTGCAGGCACGCCCGCCATGGCGCTGCTGGAGCCCGAGACCTCGCGTGCTCCCATGCGTCCCATCGAGATGAGCGTACTCGGCAACGGCGAGGAGAGGGGAGAGTAGCATGGCAGGATCCACTGCAGATATCCAGAACACCGCCTGCGACGTCATCATCATCGGCGGCGGCGTGATCGGTTGCGCCGCGGCTTACAACCTGGCTAAAAAGGGCCGTTCCGTCACGGTGCTCGATCGCGAGCCCAATATCGGCGAGGGTGCAAGCTCCCGCAACGGCGGCGGTGTGCGTCAGTCGGGCCGTGATGGTCGCGAACTGCCGCTTGCGATGTATGCCGTCGAGCACCTGTGGCCGCAGCTCTCCGACGAGCTCGGCGCCGATGTCGAGTACGTCAAGAAGGGCAACCTGCGCCTGGGCAAGACCGAGGAGCACCTCAAGACCCTGCGCGGCCTCGCGAGCATGTCTCAGGGTCTCGGTCTTGATATGAAGATGATCAGCGCCGAGGAGGTGCGCGAGATCAACCCGTACCTGTCCGACCAGGTCATCGGTGCCTCGTGGTGCCCCACCGACGGACATGCCAACCCCATGCGCACCACGCTTGCGTACTATCGTGCGGCGCTCAAGCTGGGCGTGCGCTTCATTACGGGCATCGAGGTCAAGGGTCTGCGCAAGGTGCGCGGGCGCCTCGGCATCGTCCAGACCAACGTCGGCGACTTCACAGCCGAGAACGTCGTGCTCGCCGCCGGTCTCGGCAGCCGCGGCATCGCCGCGAGCGTCGGCATCGACATCCCCATGACGGGATCGCTCATCGAGTGCCTCGTCACCGAGGCCGAGCCCACCATGTTCCCGCAGATGCTCGGTGTGGCTACCGGCGATTTCTACGGTCACCAGACGGCGCACGGCTCGTTCGTCTTCGGCGGCAGTTCGGGTCTTGAGGAGTCCAACGGAGCCTTCGGCGGCCGACCCACCTCGAGCATCACCGCGCCCGCCGAGTGTCGCGCCATCATGGGCTACATCCCGCGTTTGGCGGATGCCAAGATAGTGCGCACCTGGGCCGGCTGGGAGGACGAGAGCGCCGATGGCGTGCCCGTCATCTCCAACATCGATGAGGTTCCGGGTCTCACCATCGCCTGCGCTTTCACGGGCCACGGCTTCGGCATCTCGCCGATCGTCGGTCTGCTGCTGTCCGAGATGGTGTGCGGCGAGGCCACGACGCTCGATGTCTCTGAGTTCCGTTACGACCGTTTCAAGGCCTGGCTCTAAAGGATGTGGGCAGGCGCCGTGCGGTGCCTGCCCATCATACGTTTACAGTCGGTTCGCTCGGCGGGCCTTGTCCTCGTTTAAGTTCACGTGTTCGATTCTCCCAAGAGGTTCCCATGGACAATTTCTCATTTAAGATGCCCACGCGTTTCGTGTTCGGCAAAGGCACCGAAAGCGAGGCGGGGCGTTTGGTGGCGCATTACGGCGGCACCAAGGTACTGGTTTTGTTCGGCGGCGGGTCGGTTCGTCGCTCCGGCCTGCTCAAGCGCGTGCTCGACTCGCTCGACCGTGCCCTGCTCGACTACGTGGAGCTTGGTGGAGTGGAACCCAATCCGCGGTCGGGCCTGGTGTACGAGGGCATCTCGCTTGTCGCCGACGAGAAGGTCGACTTCATCTTGGCGCTGGGCGGCGGAAGCGTCATCGACACCGCCAAGGCCATCGCGGCGGGCGCTTGCTATCATGGCGACTTCTGGGATTTCTACGGTGGCGATCGCGAGCCCGATGAGGCTCTGCCCATCGGCTGCGTGCTCACCATCGCGGCCTCAGGCTCCGAGGCGTCGCCCGATTCGGTGATCACGCAGGATAAGACCCTGCTCAAGCGCGAAACATCATCCGATGTGCTGCTGCCTACCTTCAGCATCATGAATCCCGAGCTTACCGAAACGCTCGGTGCCTATCAGACGGCCTGCGGCATCACCGACATGTACTCGCATCTGCTTGAACGCTATCTCACCAACACGACCGATGTCGAGGTGACCGACCGCATGATCGAGGGCGTGATGCTCGCGATCATCGAGGAATCGGCCAAGGTGATGGCCGATCTGGGCGATTACGAGGCGCGTGCCAACATCATGTGGGCGGCGACGATGGCCCATAACAACGTATGCGGCGTGGGTCGCAGCCATGATTGGGCAAGCCACGAGATCGAGTATGCGCTGTCGTCGCGTTACGGGGTGGCGCATGGCGCGGGCCTTGCCGTGACGATGCCTGCCGTTATGGCGTATTGCCATGAGCACGATGTGGCGCGCTTTGCGCGTCTGGCGCGTAACGTCTGGGGTATCGATGAGGCTGATGACCATGCGGCCGCGCTTGCTGGTATCGAGGCGCAGAAGGCTTGGACGATCTCACTCGGTATGCCCTCGACGCTGGAGGAGATCGGCGGATCTGAAGACGATATCGATGCTCTGGCGCACGAAACCTGTTGGGCAGGCGGACGTTCGGGGCGCGTCGGTGGCTTTGTACCCTTCGACGAGGCGGACGTTAAGAGGATCTTCAAGCTGATGCTCTAGCACTTGGCTGCTGTGGCGTCATTGGTCGGTATGGGCTTTGGGGCGGCGGTGAGGGGTGACCCGCATCGTCGCCCTGCGTTTGCCGCTGCTCCGCATCCGCCGCCTGAGGTTGCGAAGGCCTTACGTGACGATAACTCCTGTGCCGCACACGTGCTGGTGCCTGAGCTATCATAGTGCCGTTTGAGAATCGGGCGCTGGAGGCGCGCCCGGCCAACAGAGGAGGATATATGGCAACTGTTCCCGCACCGGTCGACGCTACCGCGACCGACGCCTGGAAGGCACTCGAGAAACACCAGGAGGAGCTCGAAGCCAAGGGTATCGACCTTAAGGCGTGGTTCGCCGCCGATCCCGACCGCGTGAGCAAACTGAGCTTCGAGGCGGGCGACCTGCATTTCGACCTATCCAAGAACCTGGTGACCGACGAGACCGTCAAGCTTTTGTGTGACCTTGCGCGCGCGGTCGGTCTTGAGGAGCGCCGTGACGCCATGTTCGCAGGCGCGCATATCAATACCACCGAGGACCGCGCCGTGCTCCACACCGCGCTGCGTCGTCCTGCCGATCAGAAGGGCCAGCTCATCGTCGACGGCCAGGACGTCGTTGCGGACGTTCATGAGGTGCTGGACCGCATGTTCGCCTTCGCCGAGCGCGTGCGCTCCGGCGAGTGGAAGGGTGTCACCGGCAAGAAGATCGAGCATCTGGTGTCCATCGGCATCGGCGGCTCGGATCTCGGTCCCGTCATGGCCTACGAGGCGCTGCGTCCCTATGCCGATGCGGGTATCGATTGCCGCTACATCTCCAACATCGACCCCAACGACGCCGCCGAGAAGCTTCGCGGCCTCGACCCGGAGACCACGCTCGTCATCATCGTCTCCAAGACCTTCACTACGCTCGAGACCCTGACCAACGCGCGCGAGGTCAAGACCTGGATGCTCGAGCAGCTCCAGGCCGCCGGCGCCATCGACGGCTCCGACGAGCAGGCCGCCGACGCCATCAAGAAGCACTTCGTGGCCGTCTCCACCAACCTCGAGCTTGTCGCCGAGTTCGGCATCGACCCCGCCAACGCCTTCGGCTTCTGGAACTGGGTCGGCGGCCGCTACTCCGTCGACTCCGCCGTGGGCCTCTCGCTTATCGTCGTCTTCGGGCCGGCTCGCTTCCAGGAGTTCCTCGAGGGCTTCCACGACCTCGACGTCTACTTCCAGCAGACCCCGCTCGAGCAGAACGTCGTCGCCCTCATGGGCCTGCTCAACGTCTGGTACGTCAACTTCTACGGCCTCGGCTCCCACGCCGTCCTGCCGTACAACCAGTACCTGCACCGCTTCCCGGCCTACCTGCAGCAGCTCACCATGGAGTCCAACGGCAAGTCGACCCGCTGGGACGGCACGCCCGTGACCTGCGGCACCGGTGAGGTCTTCTGGGGAGAGCCGGGCACCAACGGCCAGCACGCCTTCTATCAGCTCATCCACCAGGGTACCCGCGCCATCCCGGCCGACTTCATCGCCTTCGCGAACACTGCGAACCCGTTCAAGGACGGCGACCAGGACGTCCACGAGCTCTTCCTCGGCAACTTCCTCGCCCAGACCAAGGCGCTCGCGTTCGGCAAGACGGCCGACGAGGTCCGTGCCGAGGGCACGCGCGAGGAGATCGTCCCGGCGCGTTGCTTTGAGGGCAACCGTCCCACGACGTCGATCTTCGGCGATACGCTGACCCCGTTTGCGCTCGGCGAGCTCATCGCGCTCTACGAGCACATCACCTTCACTGAGGGCACCGTCTGGGGCATTGATTCCTTCGACCAGTGGGGCGTTGAGCTGGGCAAGCAGCTTGCAAAGCAGATCACCCCTGCCATGCACGATGACGCCGCCCTCGCCGAACAGGACGCTTCCACGCGCGCGCTCATCGAGTTCTATCGCGCTCATCGCAAGTAAGGAAAGCACGGTATAAAGCTCGCGTGTCCTTTAACGCCCTCCGCATCCATCGCGATACGGAGGGCGTTTTTCATCGCGGTTGCGCTTGCATTTGCCGTCGTCCGCTTGCCGTCGCTCCAGCATGCGGACGCCCTTGTCGCTAGCTGACCTTATCCGTCTGGCGACAAGGCCGCCTAACGCTCTGGCACAGATGTCGCCGTCTTTGACGGCGCGTTGTCTTTATCCGTTTGAGCGTCCGCTGGCTCACATGGCCAAAGCGCTTTGAGGACGCTGGTGATCGGGTCCGCGGCGCGCTCTTCGGCTTCGCTTGCGAGCAGTTCTTCGTAAAGGAGGTGATCCTCCAAGCGATAGCGCTCGACCTGCTCTCCTTTGCGCCCGCGGATGAAGAGCCATGCGCGGTCGATAGGCGAGAAGAGAAGGCTGCGGGGGAGAAGGTCGGCTTTTCCTGCGAAACGCTGCGCCGTCTCATCGTCTTGGAATCCCAAAATCAGCTGGCTGTCGCAGTTGCCCACGATGGTGAGGGCCCCTGCATCGCCGTATTTCTGCACGAGCTGCGAGTAGGTCTGAAGCAGCAGCGTGCACCAGATCTCGCGGCTACGGATGACGCTGATGATATCGACGAAATTGGGGATGGTGAGGTTGGAGAAGTCGTCGAGGAGCAGGCGCACCGGTACCGGCAGACGTCCTTCGGGGCAACGGTCAGCCTCGTGCATGAGCTCTCGGAGCGCCTGGGAGACAAACAGGCTGGTCAGGGGATCGAGGCTACGATCGATGTCGTCCACCGTGACGAAGAGCGCCACTTTGCTATACCCCATGGCCGCGAAGCTCACCTTGCGAGGCGCTTCGTACAGCCTATAGGCCTCCTCGAAGGTGAGGCACATGAGCTTTTCGGCCAGGATGCCCAAAATGGAGGCGTGCATCTTTTCAGCATCGGCGGTGATCTGGGCACGGCGCCACACGCTGACGGCATAGCTTTCGGGGTTGGTCTTGGCCAGGGTCCCTAGCAGAACCTTGGTCTCGCCGGTGGCGATTCCCTCGACGAGCCGTGTAACGGAGCGGAGCGTTTGCTCTTCGGGTGGTAGCTTCTCGAGCGCATAGGCGACGCACGCGGTAAGGTAGTTGGCGGCGGCATGATCCCAGAAAGGGTCTTTGGTGCTCTCGACGGGACAGATGGTGTTGCAGACGGACAGGATATCTTGCTGGTTAGGGCGACCCTGTGCGTCGCGGCGAATATGCGCGAGTGGATTGTAGCCGTAGCGCATAGGCTCCGGAATGCGGTTGGCACTTGCCATGTCGGAGAAGTTCACGACCTGTACCTCGTAACCGTGACGGGCGAGTAGGGGACCGACTTCGCGGGCAAGGAGCCCCTTGGTGTCCAGAACCAAAAAGCTTGCGTTCATCTGCAGAAGGTTGGGCTTGAGAACATGGCGTGTTTTTCCCGAACCTGAGGGGCCGAGCACGAGCATGTTGTTGTTGAGCCCCGTGGTGCGCGTGTCGCACGAAAGGGTGCGCCCGCGCGCTAGGATCGTTTCGCCTGGATCTGTCTGCATGAAGGGGGCGTCGCCGTTGCTGTCGGCGCCGTTTGCGGATGCGGACGTGAGGAGTTCGTCCGAGCCCGTTGCCATTTTGATGTCACTCATAGTTAGTCTTCCTTCTTCGAGCTGCCGACGATGCCTGTTGCGAATCCGAGCTCAACGGCGCGTTCGGCCGAGAGGTAGGTGTCTTTTCCGGTGAGCTGCTGTATGCGTTTGAGCGTGAGGCCGCTGCGCTCGGCGAGGATGGTGTTGAGCGCCTTGCGGGTGGACATGAGGCGACGGCTCGTCTCCTGTACGGAGAGCGCACTGCCGCCGGCGCCTCCCGAGATGAGCGGGTCGTGCACCATGAGCTCGGCATGAGGGTACATCTCGCGCGTATCGCCCGCCATGAAGATGATCGAGCCCATCGATGCCGCAAGCTCGGTGCAGACGGTCTTGACGGGACAACTCACGGATCGCAGCAGATCGTAGACGGAAAGTCCGGCGCTCACCGTGCCTCCTGGGCTGCTTATGAAAACCGTGATGGGATCGTGCGGACCTTCGATTTCCAAGCGGCGGATATGTTGGCAGAGGCTGAAAGCCATTTCTTGCTCGATCTCACCTACGACGGCGAGCTCACGACGCGTGAGCATATCGTCATAGATGCTGGTGGCCTCGATGCCTGCGCTCGATTCGCGCAGGATGCTGGGGCTTGAGGGGATATTCATGGGGAAGGCTCCTTTCTGAGAGCGTCTATCTATTCGATGCGTTAGATGCTTATCGTTTACTGGTTGACCATCTGCTCGCGGGCACCTTGCATCAGCTGTTCCAACTTGCTGGAGGGTCGTCGTGTGCATTCCTGTGCGGTTTTGTGCACCGCCAAGAGCGCCCCAGATTCCCAAAGGGCGGCGAACGGTTTTATGAAGACGGGTCGCAAGGCGCGCACAAGTTCGGTACCGGTGAAGCGGATATAGGAACTCTCGAGATGTTGGACGAGGCAGTCTTCCTGAAAGCCGGGGCAAAGGCGCTCGACCTTCATCGCATCGTGTACAAACTGGAAATCTACCAAGTCGTAACGCTTGAGCGTCTCGTCGGCGTTGCATCCGAAACCGATCGCGTTGTAAACGATCTCGTACAGATCCATCGGATTCATGGTGAAGACTTGGAAGAAGGCTTCCGTTTCCTCCTCGGTGCCCCTGAGACGCAGCGTCCGCTCGTTAAACCAATAGGAACTCAAACCGCGGAAATCGCGAAGATCGATTTCATCCAGATCCATCGTGGCGATGATGTCGGGGTTCTCGTCTAAAAGGTCCAGAACAGACCCGACGAGTTGCTCGTTAAGCGATGAAAAACAGGTGAGCATCCTCGACAGATGGTACTCTCCCGCATCATTGAGTGCGTAGCGGTGCACCTCGTCTTCGGTTTTCTCGGCTGCCGAGAAGAGCTGCTCTATCTTCCAGGCGATAGCGGCATAGCAAGTGTCGTCGAGATCCCATCCGTGCGCGGCGGCGGGGTCCTCTCGCCCCGTGAGACTGCATGCGTCCAGGTGCAGAAGCTCCAAGCAGCTGTAGGGGTGCTCGCGCAAGATGAGCTCCAAGGGGAGCGTTGCAAAGAACAGCACATGGCGGGCATCGGGGGAGCAATCGAGGGGATTGGGACCTGGGCGCGTGGCGGCCAGGAGCTTCTCAAGGGAGGTGCGCCGCGGATCTGCTAACACGGGCGAGATGAGCTCGAGCATGTTGACGGTGCTCCTTTCTGAAGTAAGGGATACGTTCCAGGTTTGTCGGAACCATCGTAGATTGCCGTGAAGACACGTTTTGAAACGCGCCTCGGTACGCGCCCCTTGCGGCGTCTTGGCTATAATGCCTAGAGCAGAAAAGATGCCGAAGGGGGAGGCTCATATGCCTATCAAAGCGATCGCGATGGATATCGACGGTACGCTCACCAACGATCGGAAGGTCATCACGCCGCGCACGCGCGAGCGCCTGCTCGCCGCGCAAGAGTCGGGAATCAAGCTTATCTTGGCCTCGGGACGTCCCGCGCAGGGCCTCAAGCGTTTGGCGCACGAGCTCGAGCTCGACACGCACGACGGTCTTCTGGTCTGCTTCAATGGCGCTTGCGTTATCGATGCCCAGACCGATGAGGTGCTCTACGACCAGCCCATGCCCGCAGACGAACTCGTTCGCCTGCTCGAGCACCTGCGCGCTTTTAACGTGATTCCCTGGATCACCCAGGGCGAGAACCTCTACGTGGAGGACGCCTACCGTTGCATGATCGAACTTCCCGATGGTTCGGAGAAGAATATCGTCAAGTACGAGCGCGATGCCTGCGACCTGCGCATCCGCGAAGTCGCCGACCTGTGCGATGTTGCGCGTTCCGAGCCGGTGGACAAGCTCTTGACGGCGGGCGACCCTGCGTATCTCAAAGCCCATTTCGACGAGATGTACGCGCCCTTCAAAGATACGCTCTCGGGTATGTTCACGGCCGATTGGTATTTCGAGTACACCGCGCGCGGTATCGATAAGGCGCAAGCGCTCGAGGGCGCACTGCCTCAGCTCGGCATCGAGGCCGCGGATGTCGTGGCGTTCGGCGATGGGCAAAACGATTGTTCCATGCTTGAGTGGGCCGGTACGGGTGTGGCTATGGCCAATGCCGTCGATGAGACTAAGGCGGTGGCCCAGATCATCACCGCTTCCAACAACGAGGACGGTATCGCTCAGGCTCTCGATAACCTGCTAGGATAGAGGAGCCGGATTCGCACCTTGGGGGAGGGCGTCTTTTGGCGCCCTTTCTTTTTAGAGGGGAACCTTATGCAGATGAACGATCATGAGTTGGCGCGCGAAGGCGCATGTGCGCAAGAGCAGGCGTGCGGCCGGGTATGCGATAGCGTGCGGGATTTTCCTTTTCAAGCGGTGATTTTCGACATGGACGGCGTGCTTGTCGACACCGAGGCGCTCTATCAAGACCAGCTCGATGCATTCGTGTCCTATCTGGGTGTTGAGGTTTCGGACGCCGAGCGCGCCTCGACGGTGGGAAGCTCGCATAAGGAGTTTCAACGCATGGTGGCCCGCTGGCTTGAAGAGGCGGGCCGCGGTTCGTTCGGGCCGGCTGAGGCCGAGCGCGCGTTCGACGCGTGGGCGAGCACGCTTCCCCCTTATAGTTATGCCGACCTCATGAACCCGGGCGTCCCCGAGACGCTCGCCGAGCTCAAACGCCGTGGCGTGCGCTGCGCCCTGGCGTCCTCGTCGCCCATCGACAATATCCATCAGGTGCTCGATGAATGCGGAATCGCCGAGTTCTTCGAGGTTGTGATCTCAGGCGATCAGTTTGAGCACAGCAAACCCGCTCCCGACATCTATCTGCATGCGATCGAGCGTCTAGGGCTTTCTGCGGCTGAATGCTGCTGTGTCGAGGATTCGTTTTACGGCATCACGGCCGGCAAGGCCGCCGGTCTCACGGTGGTGGCCAAACGCGAGGAGCGCTTCGGGTTCAGTCAGGCCGATGCCGACGTCATCATCGATCAGATTCCCGATTTACTGACGTGCCCCGTGTGCGCCCGATGATTCACGCGGCGCGGGCGCGCTGAACACGCATGTGTTCAGCCGATTCCGGACCCACCAGCCTACCCTTACGCCGAAGTCGGCACTTTGCGACATAACAAGTCCTTTTTCGGGCGCTTTTTGTCGCATTGTGCCGACTTCGGTGAGAAGGTGTGGGCGGGTGAGATGTAGGGATGACTGCCAGCGGGGAGGACGCCTGGGTTATGGCCGGCGGCTAGGCTAGGTCGCTACCGCAGTGGCAGCACTTTGAGGCGCCCTCGTGCACCTCTTCCAGACAGTGCGGGCAGGTGGGAGCAGGCGCGGGAGCCTCGTCCTCGTTGCCGTCGCGACCCATGGCTTTCTCGGCGATCTGGTGCATCTTGTTCACGACCTTGATGAGCGCGAACACGATGGCGGCGACGATGAGGAAGTTGATGCAGGCGCCGATGAACTTGCCGAAATCGATCTCGGTGCCGGGGACCACGAGGCTCGACACCTTGTCGGTGCCACCACCCGAGAGCAGCTTGATCAATGGGTTGATGATGTTCTCGGTGAGCGAGGTGACGATCGAGGTGAACGCACCGCCGATGATGACGCCGACGGCCATGTCCATCACGTTGCCGCGGTTGATGAACTCCTCGAATTCCTTGAGCAATTTCTTCATGGGAACCCTTTTCTAGCGGTAGGGGCATAACGGGATAAGAATAGCAGGAGATGCCTTAGCGTGAGAAAGCCGGCTTGGCTACTATAGTGAGAGCGAATATGACGGCGAGGAGGGGCCCTATGCCCGCGAGCAAGAAACCGCTTGATGCGAGTGCGTCCATACCGCTGTATCAGCAGGTTATGGATTTGATAAAAAACGATATCGATACAGGCGTGTACGCATCGGGCTCGAAGATACCGACGGAGTTCGAGCTGGCTGATGCCTATCAGGTGGGGCGCATCACCGTGCGCCGTGCTGTCGAGGAGCTCGTCCAGGAGGGGTATCTCACCAAGCAACAGGGAAGGGGCACGTTTGTGAACGCGCCCAAGCTCAAGCGCAAAATCCGTCAATGCGGTGAGGTCCAAAGCTTCAGCGATGCGTGCATAACGGAGGGAATGGTTGCGGGCGCCCGTGTGCTTGCGCGACGTGTCGTCAAGGCCACCTCTGCCGATGCCGCCTTTTTCGAGGTCGAGGAGGGGGCCGATTTGATAGTCGTGGAACGCATCCGCACGGCCGACGGGATTCCCATCATGTATGAGAGCAACACGTTCCTGCTGCGTGATCATGACTATTTGCGCGAGGCGGGGCTTTCCGACAATTCGATTTTCAAGCTCGTCTCCGATACCACCGGGCGCATGCCCGCGACATCGGAGCCCTGCACGCTCGAGATCTGTCGAGCCGATGTCGAGACGGCGCGCGCCCTCAAGGTGCCGGCGGGCGAGCCGCTGTTTTACATGGAGGCGTTTTTCCAGGATCAAAACGGGCGTCCCCTCATCATCGGACGCCAGCGCATCGTGGGGTCGCGTTACGTGTTCGACATCTGATACGGGCTGGCGCGCGTCCGCCGTTATATATCGTTTGGGAGCTTCGACCCGGTTGTCACTAGGACAACCGGGTCGTTTCATACCGTTCGCGCGCGGGAATCAAACGCTCACCGACCACCATCCGACATCTTCTGGCAACAAAGTTGAGAGGAAGAAAACCCCAAGGTAGTATATAGGACGTCATAGAACGTATGCTATTAATACGTTGCTGACTTGATTGTCGGGATGTCAGACCATGGGAGGTAACGATGTCCGAGTGCGCAGCGGGGAAGTCCAAGAGAAGATTCAAATTCAAACTACCGCATGTCTATACGATCATGTTTCTACTGATCGTGGTGTTTGCTGTTTTGACGTGGGTTGTCCCCTCGGGTCAGTACCAGCGCAAGACCATCTCCACTGCCGCCGGGGAGCGCGAAGTCGCGGTGGCGGGCACCTACGAGCAGGTCGATAAGAACTATGTCGATCCCGATACCGGCGAAGAGGTTAATCTCGGGCAGGATATCTTCGCGGTGCTTCAGGCGCCCACTAAAGGCATCCAGGCTGCGGCCGATGTGGTCGCGTTCGTGTTGCTGATCGGTGGATCGTTTGCCATCATCACCAAAACAAACGCGTTGAATGCCGGTATGAGCCGCGTTATTAAAAAGCTCAAGGACAAAGATATCCTGATCATACCGATCAGCATGACGTTACTCTCGCTCTGCGGAACCACGTTTGGCATGTCTGAGGAGGCGTTGCCGTTCTACGCCATCTTCATTCCCATCATGATGGGAATCGGATACGACTCCATGACGGCGTTCATCATCTGTTTCCTCGGGCCCAATCTGGGATATTGCGCCTCTACCATCGATCCGTTCAACGTCTTGATCGCGCAGGGCGTCATCGGTATCGAGGGTAATCCTCAGTTGTGGTTGCGTGCCATTTCGTGGGTCATTTTCACGGCTGCGGGAATCGCCTGGGCCATGCGCTACGCTCATCGCGTTAAAAAGAACCCAGCGTCCTCCATCACCTACGAGGACGACAAGGCTAAGCGCATCGAGTTTTCGGTGACCGATGCCTCCGTCGAGGAGGAGTTCACCACGCGTCAGAAGCTCGTGCTTGTCGATTTTGCGATCGGAATGGGCGTCATCGTCTGGGGACTCGTCACCCAGGGCTGGTATATGGATGAGATCTCGGCCGTGTTCTTCGGGATGGGCGTGCTCGCCGGCATTTTGGGTGGCCTCGATCAGCAGACGATCGCCGAGGAGTTCGTCAAGGGTCTTGCCGATTTTGCGTATGCCGCCGTGGTTATCGGCATCGCTCGCGGCATCCTGGTCATCGCCGAGGGCGGTATGATCATCGACACCATCTTGCAAGCGCTTGCCGGTGTTCTTGCGGGCGCTCCCGCTCCTGTGTACACCACGTTTATGTACATCGTGCTCGGATTGCTTTCTCTCCTCGTTCCGTCTAGTTCCGGTTTGGCCGCACTCACCATGCCCGTTATGGGCCCGCTGACCGAGCTCATGGGGCTTAATCCCGAGGCTGCCGTCACGGCGCTCCAGTTTGCCAATCAGACCGTTAACACCATCAGCCCCGTTGCGGGCATGACGGTTGCCGGTCTTGCCGTCGCTAAGATCTCGTTCGGTCAATGGTGGAAGACCATTTGGAAGTTCTTCCTCTTCATGGTTGCCTTCGGACTGATCGTCACGGCCATTTCCGGCATGCTGCCGGCATAGGGAGTGCATGATGTCTGAGAAGGTCTTGGTTATCCTGTCCGATAGCATTTTCACCGGAACAGATGATCTTCCCTTTAGTGGTTTTGTCGCCGTACGGGGAAACCGTATCGAGGCGGTGGGCACCCGCGATGAGGTCGCATCTTATCTTGCCGAAGCCGATGAGGTGCGCGATGTGGGCGAGCGAACCGTTATGCCCGGCTTGATCGACGTGCATACCTTCTATACGGGCTGGGCGCTGCGCGGCCTGGGCGTCGACCTGTCTTGCGTTGCGGATATCGATGGCCTTCAGGCGCGTTTGCGTACTTGGAAAGATGCACATCTTGATTGTGTTGCTGCTTTTGGACACGATCTGCCGGTAGCGTTTGCCTCTGATGACGAGAATGGCAAAACCACAGCCGCGCTCGATGCCGCGTTCGGCGATGTTCCCGTGGTCTGTTTCACCCACGATGCCGGAGCCTGTGTGCTCAACGCGGCGGCACGCGACCGCTACGGTTTTACGCCTGACGCCTGCTATGCCGAAAAGATTTGGCGCATGATGCGCGACTACCTTACGCTGCCCGAGATTTGTGCCGGCTACGATGACTATATGGCTATGCTCAATGCCCGTGGTGTCACCTCCATCAAAGAGATGGCTTTCGATGACTACTACGGTTTTGCGGATGAGATGGAACGCCGTGAAAAAACAGGTAAGTTGTCGGTCCGTGTCTCCATGATGTCTCAGCCGGTGGGGGCCGGCACCGACCTGGCGTATGCACGCGCTGCTCGAGCGCGCTTCCAGGGGCCGTTCGTGCGCTTCTCCGGCTTCAATCGCATGACCGATCGCGGCGTTTGGGCGGGGCTCGCCGAGATGATCGATCCCTATGAGCCTGGAGCTGATGCCGGCGCTGGCGGCAAGACGGTGGTCGAGGATCCCGAATGGGACCTGATCGAACGCGAACTGCGCGAGATCGATGCCGAGGGGTTCCGATACTCGCTGCACTGCCAAGGTGACGGTGCGGTGCGGCATACGATCGAGCTCTACGACGACCTCCCTAAGGATGATCGAGGACGCATGCGTCGCCGCCACGCAATCACCGACATGGAGAACTCCGATCCTTCAGATCTTGCACGGTTCGGTGTTCTTGGTGGTATCTGCGAAGTTTATCCGCAGATCCTCACGCTCGATGCGCGCGAGGACTGCTTGGGGATGATGCGTCGCCAGATCGGCGAGGTGCGCTTGGCCCACAGCTGGAATCGGCGCGGCATGGAGGATGCCGGGTGCACCGTTTGCTGCGGCACCGACCTGCCGTTGCTCATGCCGAGTTTGGGAGATGCCATCTACAGCGCGTGTGGGGGATATTTCGATGACGGGCTGCCGGTGAACGAGGGCAATACGCTGACGCTTGCCGAACTCCTGCGCGCCTGGACTGCGGGCGGTGCCTACGACTTGATGCGTGAGGATGAGCTGGGCACGCTCGAGGCGGGGAAGCTTGCCGACATCTGCGTGCTCGATCGTGATGTATTCGGCATCGATTACCGCGATGCGCGCGACCTCGGCGTCGTCATGACCGTATCGGATGGACGCATCGTGTATGAAGCGGAACAGGAGGATAGATAGTGGCAGGTAGACCGACGCTTAAGCGCGAGCAAATCGCCGGCATGAACATTCACTACATCATGTGGTCGCTCGATTATTTTCTGGATGCGCAGGAGCGCTTGGGTTTCAAGTCCATCGAGCTGTGGTGCGCGGAGCCCCATGTGACGCTCGACCATACGGGCTATTTCGAGGCTGAGGTGCTCGCTAAAAAGGCCGTTGCCCATGGCTTGCGTTACCGGACGCTGTGTCCCGAGAACGTGGTCTATCCGTGGCAGTATTGCGCTCGCAAACCACTTCACGAGCAACGGAGCTTGGCATATTTCAAGCACGCTATAGAACTTGCCGAGGTTTTGGGGTGCGATCGCATGTCCGTCAATTCGGGCTGGGGAGACCTCGATGAAGACCGTGAGGAAGCTTGGAAACGAAGCCATGAGCATCTTTCCATTCTTGCGGACTACGCCGGCGAGCACGGGTTGGTCCTTACCATGGAGAGCCTCCGTCCCGAAGAGAGCAACCTTGTCACCACGGTGACAGATGCCAAGCGCATGATCGATGAGGTGGCAAGTCCCTACTTGCAGCCCATGGTCGATACGACGGCGATGGGTGTGGCAGGCGAGACGCTCGAGGACTGGTTCGGTGCTTTCGGAGACGGGGCCATCCACGAAATGCATTTCATCGATGGCGACCCTTACGGCCATCTCGTGTGGGGAGACGGCAAGCATGATATGGATGCATTCGTTTCCGCACTCAATGACCACGGGTTCGACGGCATGCTCGGACAAGAGATCACCGACGGCCGCTATTACGGCGATCCCGCGGCAGCCGATGCCCAAAACATGGCTGCATTTGAGAAATATCTCATCGATTAAGACGCTATTTGGTTCCTGCGCTAAGAGCGCGGGCGTTAAAGAAGGGAAAACAAGTTATGAACGCACATGATTTCATCGAGGATTCCATCGCCAAGACCGGAGGCTTTGATTCCGTTTACTGGATCGCTTGCGGCGGATCCATGATCGATCTCATTCCGGCGCATGAATTGCTACAGAGCGAGGCCACCGAGCTCGTTTCCTATATCTACACCGCGCGCGAGTTCGACATCATGCGCCCGCGTCGTTTGGGCAAGAAATCGCTTGTCATCGCCTGCAGTCACAGCGGCAATACGCCCGAGGTCGTCAGGGGCTGCGAGATCGCTCTTGAAGCCGGAGCGACGGTGATCGCCCAGACCGACAACGCCGGCTCCAAGATCGATAACGGAAAGTGGGCCACATGGGTCTATCCGTGGGGTGAGGGTACGCCGCAGGCCGAGGTGCCCGCCGGCATCTCGTTGGCGCTTGCCGGGGAGTTGCTCGATCAGCAGGAGGGTTACCGTCATTTGGAAGACCTCTATGCCGGTATCGCTCAGATGGACAAGATTCTCCCGCCGGCTCGTAAGAAGGTCACAGCGGAGTTGGGCGATCGCTTCGCTAAGCTCTGCCAGGAGCATGAGTTTCTCTACATCCTGGGTAGTGGACCAAGCTTCAGTCAGACCTACGGATTCGCCATCTGCTCGCTTATGGAAATGCAATGGCAGCACTGCAGCTACATCCATTCCGCTGAGTATTTCCATGGTCCCTTCGAGGCTACTCAAGATGGCGTGTTCTACTTTTTGCAGATGGGTTCCAGCGAGTGCCGTCCTATGGACGAGCGCGCGCTTGCGTTCCTCAAAACCCACACCGACACGCTCATGGTGCTCGATGCAAAGGAGTATGGCATGGATGCCGTGCCCGAAAGCGTTCGCGCTTATCTCGACCCCGTGCTGTTCTACGCTATGAACTGCGAGCTGCGCGCGGCACGCGGCAAGCTGTTCGATCATGATCCCGATATGCGCCGCTATATGGGAATCGTTGAATACTAGAAAGAAGGTCCGCTCATGGGGTTCAATGTCAACGCACTTGGATTCGGCGACAACGTCGTCGATTGCTACGATCACATCCATACCATGTATCCCGGCGGCAACGCCGTGAACTTTGCCGTCTACGCTAAGAAGTGCGGAGCGTCGCGCGCGGCATATATGGGCATCTTCGGCAACGACGCCCCTGCCGAGCACGTTATCGCAAGTCTCGATCAGGAGGGGATCGAGCTCGTGAAGTGCGAGCAGCTCATTGGCGAGAACGGCGCCGCCCACGTGACCGTCATCGATGGGGACCGCGTGTTCCTCGGATCGAACGAGGGCGGTATCCGTGGCGATGCACGCTACGTGCTCGATCGTTTTGATGTGGCGTACCTCAAGCAGTTCGACGTTGTTCATTCGGGCAACTACTGCTTTACCGAGCGCGAGCTGCCCAAGATCAAGGCCGCTGGCGTCGCCGTGTCGTTTGATTTCTCGGACGATTCGACCGATGAGTATTACAGGCAGGTCGCACCGTACGTCGACTATGCGTTTTTCAGTGCCGCCGATGCTGCGGGTGAGGAAGAGATCCGCGAACGTTTGGCGTGGGTACAGAAGCTGGGGCCACGCTTCGTGTCGGCTACGGCGGGCGCCGAGGGTTGCATCGCCTACGATGGCGAGCGCTACTATCGCCAGCCTGCGAAACCCGTGGTGGACATGAGGGACACCATGGGTGCCGGCGACTCGTTTTTGACGTCGTTTCTCATGTGCTACCTCGATGCGTTGAAGCGTGGCGAGGACGCTTGCGCTGCAATCGAGCGGGCGCTTGATTTTGCAGCCGGTTTCGCCTCGACGGTGTGCGGTATGGACGGTTCTTGGGGCCATCCCGCTCAGATCGCCGACTGACGACAAGGTGATGGGGGAAGGGCGTATGCTCTTCCCCCGTTTTTAGATTGGGGAATACGTGTGGGCAACCGGCGCTGCCGGATCGATTGAAGGAGATGGGCCATGTCGTTTATGACATCGATGTTCGGGACCGAGAAGCCGGTGATAGGCATGTTGCATCTGCAGCCTCTTCCTGGAGACCCTCTGTATTACCCGGGCGGCAATGTCTTCCGTGTGGTCGATGCGGCCAAGCGTGATCTTGAGGCTCTGCAGGCGGGCGGCGTTGACGGCATCTTGATCACCAACGAGCTTTCGATGCCCTACGAACAGCATGTATCGCCGGTGACCCTTGCGGCTATGGGATATGTTATCGGCGCTTTGTCGGAGGACTTCTCGATGCCCTGGGGTGCCGAGGCCATCTACGACGGCGATGCGACGATCGAGTTATGCGCGGCGGTCGGCGCGCAATTTACCCGCTGCAATTTCTGTGGTGCCTGGGCGGGAGACCTCGGTGTGGTCAATCGCGATTTCGCCCGTACTGCCCGTCGCCGTGCCGCCCTGCGTCTCGATGACCTTAAGCTGTTCCATTTCATAACAAGCGAAGGTGAGGTGTATCTCAACGACCGCTCTACTTCCGATATCGCGGACTCGCTGATTTTCAACTGCCTTCCCGACGCTTTGGTTATCGGTGGATCCGCCGCCGGGCGCGGCGCTTCCGGTGGGCTCGCCGATGAGGTGCGTGTACGTGCCGGTGATGTGCCGGTGGTGTGCGGGACGGGCTGCCGCGAAGAAACCGTGGCCGATGTGTTCGGCCACTACGATGGCGCGTTTGTTGGGACGTGCCTTAAACAAGATGGAAGGCTCGATGCCCCGGTGGAGGTTGCGCGCGTGAAACGTTTCATGGCCGCTGCTCGCGCCGCACGGGGGAGTGAGTGACGTGACGTACTATCTTGGTATCGATATCGGGACCAGCGCATCTAAAGGCGTATTGGTGGATATAGATTGCCGCATTGTGGCGCAGGCGTCGTGCGCGCATGAGACCGAGAATCCTCAAGAAGGTTGGTATCAGCATGATGCGGAGGCGGTCTGGTGGGGCGATTTTTGTCGCCTATCGCATGAGCTTATCGCGTTGGCCGATATCGATGCGGCCCAGATCGGCTGCGTGGGGCTATCTGCTTTGGGTTGCGATTGCGTGCCGGTTGACGAGGACGTCCATGCTTTGGCTCCGGCGATCTTGTACGGTGTTGACGCCCGTTCAAAACCGCAGATAGATGAGTTGCTTCTCGAATATGGCCCCGAGAGGGCCCGAAAGCTTTTCGGTCATGATCCCTGCTCATCCGATATTGCTCCCAAGATTTTGTGGTTTAAGGAGAATCGGCCCGAAGTTCATGAGCGCGCCGTCAAATTCCTGACCGCCTCATCTTATCTGTGTGCCAAATTGACGGGCAGATTTACCATCGACCGCTATCTGGCCGAGGATTTCCTGCCTCTGTACGATCGCGTGACCTGGCGGGTCGATGAAGAGCTTTGCACGCGGTTCTGTCGTCCTGACCAGATGGCGGAGGTCATGTCGGCAACCGATATCGCTGGTGTGATCACATGCCGGGCGGCGATGGAGACCGGTCTTGCGGAGGGGACGCCCGTGCTGGTGGGCACGGGCGATTCGGGCGCCGAGGCCATTTCAACGGGGGTATTTCGTCCGGGCGACATGATGGTGCAACTGGGGAGCACGGCATATTTCATCTACCTTGCCAATCGCATGGTCGACGATGCGCGCCTTTGGCCGGGGACCTTTATCATTCCCGGAACGTATGGTATATGCGCTGGAACAAATACCGCGGGGACCTTGACCGCATGGTTGCGTGACGAGCTCTATCGAGATGCTGTTGCCGCCGAGGACGCTGGCGGTCCGTCCGCCTACGCGGTCATGGCAGCCGAAGCCGCTGAGGTTTCACCAGGGTCGGATGGGCTGATTTGCCTTCCGTATTTTGCCGGGGAACGAACTCCGCTCAACGACCCCGCGGCGCGCGGTGTGTATTTCGGTCTTACGACTCGCCATGCCAGGGGCCATATGGTGCGTGCCGCCTTGGAAGGAATCGCCTATACGGTCGCTGCCCATGTCGATATCATCGAGCGCGAGCACGGACTTCCCATTGAGCGCATCATGCTTGTCGGAGGCGGAACCAAGAATCGGACGTGGATGCAGGCTATCGCCGATGTGTGCGGCCGTAGCGTATCTGTTGCCCAAGTAACCGTGGGAGCTTGCTTCGGGGATGCCCTGATGGCGTCCCTTGCGGGAGGCGCATTTGATTCTTGGGATGAGCTGGGCGAAAAGCTCGGTGTCGCTCAAACGATCACACCCGATAGGAAAGCTCATGAACTGTATGCGCGCCGTCGTCACATTTTCGATGAGATCTATGCGCGCAATAAGGATCTGATGCACGAACTTGCTTAGGGTCGTTGCAGTCTTTTATGCGCGATTCGGAATGATTTGGCGCTGGTGGCAAGAGACCTTTGAGCGGTAGGGCTTAGCTCGCCGCTCAAAGGTCGAGAAGCTGGGATGAGGTGCGCGCCATGCGCTCTGCAAGGGTCTCTTTGGAAATGTGGCGCAGCTGGGCCAAGAGCTCGAGCGTG
Source organism: Oribacterium sp. (assembly GCA_963633065.1). GTDB lineage: Bacteria > Actinomycetota > Coriobacteriia > Coriobacteriales > Coriobacteriaceae > Collinsella. The sequence goes on along the minus strand of CAVGWH010000057.1, from coordinate 2,024 downwards.
CGGTCAAGCTGCTGAATGAGGAGATCAGCGCTATAGGGCTTACCGAGCCCGGGCGGCGCATCGGTTTCGAGCAACAAGCGGTTTTCAGGGATCTGCTTGGCATACGCGCGTCCGCGACGGGTGCCCAGCATCATCTCGTTGACGGAAAAATTACAGCCGAGCGTGCGGGCGCGTATCATCTCGTCGCCGCTTCCGGAGAACCAGTGGAACATGACGGCGGGGGAGCGCACGGGACCTTGATTGCCGCCGGCAGCGCGGTTGCAACCGGCTGCGTCGTCGATAAGCCCCTGGGCTTCGAGGATATCGAGCACGGTGCCGGCGCTTTGCACGGCATGCAGGGACAGGACGCGCCCTTCGAGCGGATGCGCGGCGAGGGTCGCGCACAGCGCCTCAAAGGCTTCGACCTGCAATTCGCGCGATGCCACGTGCTTGCGTGAGAAGTCCAAGCCGACCTCTCCGATAAAGCGCTCGCAACGTGCATGCGCGCATAGCGTTGCTATGTCCGCTTCGTTGCAGCGTCCTTCCGAAAGCCACCAAGGGTGCAGGCCCACGCCGATGGCGACATTGCCGAAGGCCGTAAGGCGTTCTTGCTGCTGCTCAAAATCGCCTGGCTTGACCCCGCAGTCGAATAGGGCGACACCGTTCGCGGCTGCTTTGCGGGCAACATCTTCGGCATTGGCCATCTGCGAGAGATGACAATGCATGTCATAGAGTCGGTGAGGCGTCATGAGCGGATCTTGCACGGGTGGAAAGGGGCGTGCCGTTAGCGGCTCAGCACCTGGCCGTCGGGGCGCACGCGTTCGCAGCCGCGTCCGCTGATTTGACGGATCACCTCGCCGGCGATCATCTGACCCATGATGGGCGGCATAAAGCTCGCGGTACCGAGCTCGGTGCGCTCGTGGATGTTCTCGGGGTTGCGCGGACGCGTGCGCACGGGCTCCTCGCAGCTCGAAAGTACCCACAGCGAGCGAATACCGCGCTTCTTGCATTCTTTGCGCATGATGCGGCTCATGGGGTCGCGTACGGTTTTGAAGATATCCGAGAAACGCAGGCATTCGGGATGAAGCTTGTTGCCGCCGCCCATGGAGCTCACGAGCGTGAGGTTGTGTTCTTGTGCATAGAGCGCCACCGCGAGTTTTGCCGAGATGGTGTCGATGGCATCGACCACGTAGTCGATGTGCCCGCCGGCTTGCTCGATCACCTCATCAAAGAACGCATCGATGTTCTCGGGCAGGATATAGTCGGTACGTTTGATGACGGTGGCCTCGGGGTTGATGTCGTGGATCATGGCTTCCATCACATCGACCTTGCGGCGCCCCAACGTGCTGTGGAACGCGATGGCCTGGCGGTTGATGTTGCTCGGAGCAAGCACGTCCTTATCGAGGATGATGAAGTGCCCGATTCCGCCGCGCGCGAGCGCTTCGCAGCAATTGGAGCCCACGCCGCCGCAGCCGAGCACGAGCACGCAAGCGTCGGCGAGCTTATCGAGCGCTTCGCGCCCCATGATGATCTCGAGTTTGGTGTCACGGGTCTCGGGGGCTTGCGGGGTGTTCTCGCTCATCGATAGCGCCTTCCGTCGGTAAACCTAATTAACTAGCGACATTATAGGTAAGTCGCGTGCCTTAGCCGTGGACTTTCCGTAAGGGGAGGGCGCCTGTGTGCCGGGCATGCGACAATAACCCGCATATGTGATGTAAATCCCGAGCTAATGGAGTGCAACGTGGCGGAGTTTATCTACCAGATGTATCAGGCGCGCAAGGCGCACGGCGAGAAGGTCATCCTCGACGACGTGACCCTGAGCTTTTACCCGGGCGCCAAGATCGGCGTCGTGGGCCCCAACGGCATGGGTAAGTCGACCCTGCTCAAGATCATGGCCGGTATCGAGGAAGTTTCCAACGGCGAGGCGCGCCTTACGCCGGGCTACACCGTCGGTATCCTCCAGCAGGAGCCGCCGCTCGACGACGACAAGACCGTCATCGAGAACGTGCGCATGGCCTTTGGCGACGTGATCGCCAAGGTCGACC
>CAVGWH010000056.1:0-16837 GCA_963633065.1 Oribacterium sp. | reverse complement strand
CCTAGTAAATGGCTTGGGCGGCGAATGCGCACCCCTCTATGCCGCATGGTACCCCCACGGAATCGTTTTCATGATGAAAACGGGCAAATATTTTGAAGCGTTTTAACCCACACCCGCCCTACCTGCTGTTTGGCGATAACGCCTATCGGTGGAAATCGGTCGGCGGGCGGTCGCATGGCGTAAACGGTAAAACGTTCGACCATCTGCACGCTCTACCATCGACCATCTTGACGCGCGCCGCAACGAGAGCGCCCGATGACCCATAGAGGGGGTTATACTTTGATTTCACAAACGAAGGGACCTCCCATGATCATGTTTCGCAAGAACCACCCCATCGCCTATGCCGCCATGGCCGTTGCCCTCGGCATGCTCGCGACGCTTTTGGTGAACTGGCTAACCGAGCTGGCCGTTGATACCGGAATGCCGAGCGCACTCGGCATGGCGAGCGCGCTTTTGGTCAAAGCCGTACCAGCGATCGTCGCCATTATCTTCTTGGCCACAACAGGCAAAACCGCTCTGATCCGTCCGCGCACCACGGGATTCGGCCGCGGGCTCGCATGCGGTACCGCACTCATCGTGCTCTTCTGCGTCATGGGACTCTACGCCATCGCCAACGTGGCCGTGGGTGAAGCCGAAGTCAACATACCCATCATCCTCAAGGCGCTTATCTACTTCCTGCTCGTGGGTATCGGAGAAGAATTTTTGGCACGCGCCGTCTCGGCCGAGAGCCTACTCGAGCACTTCGGGCTCACGCACGCCGGCACCCTCAAGGCAAGCATCGTCTCCGGCGTCATCTTCGGCGCCATGCACGTGGTCAACCTCCTTTTCGATGCGGACACCTCGAGCGTGATCATGCAGGTGTTCTCCACTGCAGGCATGGGCATGCTCTTCGCAGCCATCTATTTCCGCAGCGGCAACCTTTGGGCATGCGTGGTCCTGCACATGCTGTGGGATGCGGCCCTCTTTGCCGCGACCACTTCCGCGAGTTTTGCCAAAGCGGCCAGCTCTTCCGCATCCACGAGCGACGGCAACCCTGTCGGCAGCATCCTCTTCCTCGCTGTATACGTGGTGCTCTCGCTGTTCTTGCTGCGCAAGAGCAAAACCGCCCAGGTGCAAGAGGCCTGGTCGAGCGTAATCGACGCTCCTGCCAGCTCAAACTAGCCCAAACGAGTGAGCAGCACCCACAAAGCCCCGCCCATATGCGCTCCTCGCCTATTTTCGACAGGCGCGCTTCCATTCTTTGACAGCGCGCTCCCAACGGTCGTGCACGGCCTTCTCGCGATCGATGAACATCATGCCGAACGCAAGGAGGAACATCGCCGATGCCACGGCGATGGCATGCAAGCCCAGACGTTCGTAGCACCAGTTGCCCATCACGGCGCCGCACACAAAGGTGAATATCACACCGAAATATAAAAGGCCGTTTTCCAAAAAACCGCGCTTATGCGTGATGATGAAATCATCCACGTTTTGCAGGGCGTTGCGCAGGTTGCCGATGCACATGGTGGTAGCAAAGCCCTTGCCGTGGATTTTACGAAAGCTCTCAACCTGCATGCCGCACGCAAACGAAGTGAGGCAGTTGGCCACAAGGTTGAGATCAGACCCCATGAAGCTCACGCCGAACAAGATGATCGCCTCGAGGAGCACCGTCACCTGGCGCCAGTGAACCAAACTTCCAAAGCGCTCATGGATAAGATCGGCAAGCATGATGCCCGCGGCAAACGAAATGACCGGGAAAAAGTACCTCCCGGCCGCTGCGAAATTACCTTCGGAGAGATTAACGCCCGTAAGCAGGATGTTTCCCGTCTGCCCGTTGGCAAAGACGCCATCGCGCCCCACATAGGAATACACATCCATAAAGCCGCCGCACAGGGCAAGAACGACCGCGAGCTCGATAGATTCGGAGATTTGTTTCGCGCGCTGCATTTGACGAGCGTCCTTCTCTGCAAGGGTATCCGCAGGCGCAGGGCTTTCGCACGCGCCGACAGGGCATTTTATTCCGTTCACACTATACAACCTTGACATGAACGAGCGCGTGAAATCAGCCGCGTGTGCCTGATAAAATGAGGCGTCTATCGAAGGAGCAACATGGAGCCGCGCAAACATCGGAGCAAAAAGCCGAAGCCGGGCGACAAGCCTGGTAACAAACCGAGCAGCAAGAAGTCCGTCACGCGCCCGCCGCGCGAAGCTTTCTTGCCCGTTTCGCGCGCCGATATGGAAGCGCGCGGCTGGGACCAGTGCGACTTCGTCTATATCTGCGGCGATGCCTATGTTGACCATCCTTCCTTTGGCATGGCGATCATCACACGCGTACTCGATGCGCACGGCTACAAGGTAGGCATCATCTGCCAGCCCGACTGGAAAGACCCCGAAAGCGTCACCGTCTTCGGCGAACCGCGCTTGGGCTTTCTTGTCTCGGCCGGCAACATGGACTCCATGGTCAACCACTACTCGGTGACCAAGCACCGCCGCCGCACGGACGCCTACACGCCGGGTGGCGTGGCCGGCGCGCGCCCCAACCGGGCCGTCACCGTCTACGGCAACCTCATCCGCCGCACGTACAAGAACGCCCCCATTATCCTGGGCGGCATCGAGGCCTCGCTCAGGCGCCTCGCGCACTACGACTACTGGCAGGACAAGCTCAAGCGCTCGGTTTTGCTCGACGCCGGCGCCGACATCCTCATCTACGGCATGGGCGAGCACGCGGTGATCGAGATCGCCGACGCGCTCGATGCAGGTCTCCCCGTAGAGCAGATCACCTACGTGAACGGCACCGTCTACCGCACGAGCTCGCTCGATGAAGTCTACGACTACGAGCTGCTCCCCGGCTGGGAAGAACTCGAGGCCGACCGTCTCGCTTACGCGCGGAGCTTCAACGTGCAGCAGCAGAACATGGATCCCATCACAGGAGAGCGTCTGGTGGAGTCCTACCCCAACAGCGTCTTCGTGGTGCAAAACCCGCCCAGCTCGGTCCTCACCACGCAGGAACTCGACGACGTGGCGGAACTCCCCTACGCACGCGCCTGGCACCCCGACTACGACGAGGCGGGCGGCGTTCCGGCGTTCTCCGAGATAAAGTTCTCCATCAGTTCCAACCGCGGCTGCTTCGGTGAGTGCTCGTTCTGCGCGCTCACCTTCCACCAGGGACGCGTGCTGCAGATGCGCAGTCACGATTCCATCATGCGCGAAGCCGAGATGCTCACGCACGATCCCGACTTCAAGGGCTATATCAACGATGTGGGCGGCCCCACGGCGAACTTCAGTCGGCCGGCATGCGACAAGCAGCTCAAGCACGGCGTATGCAAGAACAAGCGCTGCCTCTGGCCGAGTGTCTGCCGCAACATGGTGGTGGACGAGAGCGGCTACACCCAGCTCCTGCGCGACCTGCGCGCGCTCCCCGGCGTGAAGAAGGTCTTTGTGCGAAGCGGCATCCGCTTTGACTACACCATGGCCGACGCCTCGGACGAATTTTTGCTCGAGCTTTTGCGCTACCACGTGTCGGGCCAGCTCCGCGTGGCACCCGAACACGTGAGCGACGCCGTACTCTCGGTGATGGGTAAACCGAGCCGCGCCGTCTACGATGCCTTTTGCCGCCGCTTTGACGAGATCAACCGTAAGTACGACCTTAACCAGTTTGTGGTGCCCTATCTCATCTCGAGCCATCCGGGTTCCACGCTCAAGGAGGCCATCGAGCTCGCCGAGGCCGTACGCGACATGGGTTACATGCCCGAGCAGGTGCAGGACTTCTACCCCACCCCGAGCACCATGAGCACTTGCATGTACTACACCGGCGTGGACCCGCGCACCATGGAGCCCATCTATGTGGCGCACGATCCGCACGAGAAGGCCATGCAGCGCGCGCTCATCCAGTACCGCAAGCCCGAGAACTACAAGCTCGTGCGCGAGGCACTCGAAAAGGCCGGACGACGCGGCCTCATCGGCTACGACAAGCACTGCCTGATCCGTCCTGTGCCGCCACGCCTAGGCGCGACGCCGGGCGACAAGAACGGCAAAGGCGCGAAAAGCGGCAAAGGTGGCCAGCCCACCCAGGGCAAGCGACCGCAGACCGGCTCGCACAAGACCGCGGGCAACAAGGGAGCGGCCGGCAAACGCGCGCACGACGACAACCGTTTTAAGCGCGAGCACGGCGGCAAAGCCGCTGGCATGGGCAAACATGGCGCACCGAACCACGGCATGAACCGCGCGCAGAACGCAGCCGCACGCAACCGTGCAGCCCAAGGCCGCCAAGGCGCCAATCGCGGACATCGCTAAAGCCGAGCGCGCCCCACCCGATCCCGCCGAGACACACCGACCGATTGACCGAATGGCCGAGGTGCGACAAGGCTGCCATCCATGCCGCACGTCCTCAAACGAGCACCCTCTCCAACCGAGCACAAAAAGGGCTGGTTCCGGAAAACTCCGAAACCAGCCCTTTTCACATGGGCGGCTCGCGGCGGCCACCCCTCGACATCTATTCGCCAAGAGTTAGGCGCTGAAGCGCTTGCCCTCGACAGAGTCGCTCTCGGCAGTTGCGGAGCCGAGGCCCAGGATCAAGAAGAAAATGAAGGGCAGGACCACAAGGCCGATAGCGGTTCCAACACCCTTGCCGAAGCGCTTGGAAACCCTGTACATCACGATGCAGCGAAGCACGAAGTAGGCGATGCCGCAAAGAGAGGCAATAATCTGAATCCACTCGGCATCGGGGATCTTGGCGAGGATAACGATCGCATCGATGACGGTGTAGGCGATGCAAAGCGCCATCTCGCAACCCGCGGAAGAAGAAAGCTCCCACTCGCTGTAGACGGGAATGACCTGGGACCAGCCGTGGCCCCCGAGCTTCTTCACGGTCTTCCAACGACCCACGATATCCAGGATCACAAGCGCCGCAACGATAACGACCGCGATAATGAGGCTGACACCTGCAATGCCGAGGCCGGCATCGGAAGTGCGAAGCGTGCCCGTGGCTGCCGCCTCGTCGATGATCTCGTTAAGGTCGAGCGTTTCGGCAGCAGCCATAACAGTTTGAAGCATGAGAATCCTTTCGTAATCATTCGTGCATTCAAGTGGGTCAATTGTACCGCGTATGTGCAAACTGTGGAGTCCCGTCGCTGAAACAAAAACCGATTGTCGAAAAGTTAATGCATCCGGCATCCCAAGACGGCGCGCCTGAACCCGTTCGTCTACACCGCGCCCGCACGGTCAGCAAGCGTCTCGCGCGCGCGCACCAACGTGGAGAGGGGCTTGAGATAGCTGCGCTCATGGGCGTCCAGCCCCACCAGCGCGAGCTGCAGCAAGTCGTCGAGCGCCTCAGAGACCGGATGTCCATAGACTTCCGCCTCGTAGCCGTTTGCCATAACGGCCTCCTTCGCCGCCGCGATATCGGCCTCGCAGATTCCCGCGATCCCACGCACGAGCCTATCGAGCACCCGATCGCAATAGAAAAGGCCCTTTACCAGTGCGGCATAGGAAACGACGTAATCGACAGGCATGGCATCGGCGGGACGGATCTCGACATAGCTTTTCAGGCGCGCATCGGGAAACACCATCGACATCGCATGGAGGACCTCGGTATCGTCCATGACCCGCTCGGCATATATCTCACCGAAACTCCGTGTCTCGTAGCAAGCCTCCCCTGCCTCGTCGAGCGCCACGATAGCGGGCACGTCGAGCAGATAGGCCGCATAATCCTCAAAGCCGAACCCCTCATCGAAAAGCCCCGGGACGGTACCGCAGCGATCGGGATCGCACCGCTTCCATATCTCGGTTCGCATGCATGCATGAGGACGTGGAGCGCCTTCGAACACGGGAGCATTGTCGCACAGCAACGCAAACAGCGGCGCCAACACCGACGCCACACGCATCTTGTTTACAGCATCGGCCTCATCACGGTAGTCGATGGAAACCTGCGTCGATGCACTCCCGCGCATCATACGCGGCCCCCACGGCGATACATCAGACAGGTAACGGTTCATGAACGTGTAGCGCGCCTTAGGGATCAGCTCTTTATCGCATGCGCGCATCGCGGGATCGTAGCCGAGCATTAAGACCCTGCCGCCGACGGGCGCGAGCGCACGCGTCACATCGGCTTCGAAAGCATCGAAGGCGGCTGCGGCATCGGAGAGGCGCTCGAATGGTCCCGCGGAAAGTTCGAGCTGTGCCGCAGGCTCGATGGTAACGGCGGCGCCAGGACGAGCCACTCCCAAAAGATCGCCTTCATGCACCGTGGTTTGGGGATAGCCAGTCTCAAGCTCGTGCAGGATATCGCGCACGCCGCCAGGCTCACTGTACGAAAGCGAACGACCCGTGGCGTCGACGCAAAAGTGTTCAAGCTCGATACCTAAAGCCTTGGACCCGCTTTTAGCTCCCGCACGAAAATGCTCGACGATACGCGCGATATTGGCCCCGCGCGCAGGTTGCTCCTTTAGCAGGCGCTCGTTGCGCGCCGAAGTTTCCCTTCTCATGCAGCCCCCGATACACATTTGACAGTCCTCCCGTTCTGTACCCATCGGGAGCGTCAATCAAACGAGCTAGTACATGCAAGCTCAAAGAGTCGAAAGCAGCCGTACGTCACCAAGGCCGATCCGCCAAACAACATGAGCCCCGAGAGCACCGTGCTGTATTGGAAGCACGAATTGAAAAATGAAGTGAAATTGAACACCAGATGCAGCAACATGCCGTAGCGCAAGCAGCCCGTCTGCCACATGATCCAGCCCAGCATCAAACCGAAGAAAAACGTATAGCTCGCCTGCACCAGATTGCCGTGCATGATGCCGAACACAGCCGCTTGCGAGGCGTTGGCGAGCCAAAACGTAAGCGGCGACACATAGGGTCCTAGCCCGCCAGCGGGCGTTTTGCGGGCGAGTTCCCTCCCCCTATGGTCAGAGATGCCACCCACGCGGTAGCGCCATGCGCGCCATGACCACTGCACGCGCCGATCGATGTTGAACAAGCGCAGGGCGAACTCGAACAGCACCCCGCGGAACATGACCTCTTCCGACAGCGGCGCGCCCACCGAAAGAACGACCGTCGTGACGATCGTGAGCTCATTGGTGCCGCTGCCCTCCATGATCTGCGCGTATTCCTCGAGTTTCTGCGGAAAGAACGACCAGAACACGTCGGTGCCGATACCGATAACCAGATAGACCGCCACTGCAGCGACCGCGATGGCGAAAAAGCGTATGAGCGTCGGCTTAGGCCCCCTCTTCAACGGTCGGCCCCATGAACGCCAGCACGCGAACGAGCGCGGTCGCAGATAAAGCCACCAAAGTCCGAAAACGCAGAACACCACCAGTTGAGCGGCGATCTGGCAATACAGCATAAAATCGTCCGATTGCACGATCGAACCCATGCCAGGAAGTTTGATGAGACGCCTGAGCGCGAGGACGAGGCCGAGCTGCGCCAGCTCATCAACCAGCAAAACGCCCATGATCGCAAAGGCCCAAGACAGCACATGGCACACGATGCGCCCGAAGGTGACGGGGCGCTCCCAGGGGTGCGGTCTGCAGCTTTGCTCTTCTGCGCGCCTCTCTTCATGCTCAGCGCGGCGACCCAAAATCATCGGCTACCACCTTCCTCCATGAGCGGCACCTCTTCGGAGGCCGTGCAAGCGTCGTCAAAACCCGCGGCGCTCCCATGGATCCCAAAGGCGCCCGAAGGCGATATGTCAAACGGAAAGGTGCCGCAGCGATTGAACGCCGCGATAAACATGCGGATCGCATTTGAAGGAGTCGTGCCCACAAGCTGGGTCGCCGCAGCGAAGGCTGCCTTCTCTTCGGGCAGCACTTTCGCCACGACGGGGGTCATATGTTCTGCCATAGCGCTTCCTTGGTGGCGTGAATCTGGTGCGTGTGGATGCGGGCGCGCGGCTGGGCTCTGCTCGCTAGGCGAACATGCCCGCATCCCTGGTGTATCGGTGCCATATTGGTATTACTAAGTATTACTTCGTATTACCCCACTGCTTATAGTAGCAAAGATTCAGAGTCCGTGCCCCCCTCAAACGGCATCTTCAAAACCTGTCATGAAAACTTGTCGCATAAAAGAGGGAGCATCCCTGCCGGATGCTCCCTGATCTCAAATCACAACCTGTGCACGAGCCGCATGCGGCCCCGGCGCTATGCGGACCTGCGCTTGCCGCCGCCATCACCGGGACGGCGCGTGGAAGTGCCACGCTTTCCGCGCTGCGCGCTGCCGTAACTGTTGCGGTTATCGCGACCGCCGGCACGGCCGCCACGCGCGCCGTTTCCACCTTGGGCGCCACGACCTCCGCGACGACGCTCGTCACGCGCGTCATCGTAGTTACGCCAGTCATCACGCGCGGGACGCGAAGCACGGGGATCACGGTCGCTTCGGCGCTCGGCACGCTTGCCACCGTGCGCGGACGATGCCCCCTTCTCGCCCTTGGAACCCGAGCGCTCAGAGTGGCGGCCGTTCTGCTTACGCCCCTCGGAGCCCTCGACTCGACGACGACCACCGCGATCCTCGTTCTCGTGGCGGCGGCGGTTCGCCTCGCCCGCAAACTGAGCGGCGCGGCGCTCGGCGCGGTTGCCACTCTTGGCACGCTGGGCACGCTCGCCGCGAGACGAACGTTCGGCGGCTGCATCGCGCGCCACCGACTCCACAGCTCCATCGACCACAGCCTGCACGCCCTCGCGCACGCGCGTCTTCCCGCCGCGCTTGGGACGGCTGGGGCGATCGCCGCGACCACGGTTGGAGCGCCCGGCAACGTCACCGTACTCATCGCCGTTGCGCTTGCCGTCACGCTTGGCCTGCTCAAGCTTCTTCTTGCCCTTGGACCTCGAACGCTTTGATTTCTTGGAAGCACGGTACTCGGAAGGAACGCGATCGGGATCGATCACCGGCGGCTTGGACCCGCACTTGAGACCCTCGGCATCGTAGAGGTCGATGGTCCTGTCCATAAGCTTTTCGATATCGTAAAACTCGTCGATGTCCTGCTCGGTGACGAACGTGATAGCCCAGCCCAGCTCGCCAGCACGACCGGTGCGCCCGATGCGATGGATGTAATCGGTGGGATCTGCGGGAACGTCGAAGTTCACCACATAGCGCACGTCGGAGATATCGATACCGCGCGCCAGGACATCGGTCGCCACCAGCACGTCCACCTTGCTCGTTCGGAAATCATCGAGCGCATGTTCGCGCTGCGCCTGGCTGCGGTTGCCGTGGATGGCCGCAGCTTTGATGCCCGCCTTCTCCAGGCGGCGACAACAGGCATCGGCGCGGTGCTTGGTGCGCGTGAAGACGATGGCGTGGTGCGGATTCTCTTTGGTGAGAAATGCCGGCAACAGCGTATTCTTAGCTTCCAGCGAAACAGGGAGCATGTACTGGTCGACGGTATCGGCGGTGCTGGTCGCCGGCGCGATCTCGACACGCGCGGGCTCGTGCACCAGATCGGTGATCTCACCCACGGCGCTTTCGTCAAGCGTGGCCGAGAACAGCAGGGTCTGACGTTCGGCAGGCGTATGCTCCACAATGCGGCGCACGGCAGGCAAGAAGCCCATGTCGAGCATGCGGTCGGCCTCGTCGAGCACCAGGACCTTCACTTCATCAAGATGGCAGGCGCCCTGGGTGATCAAGTCCACCAAGCGCCCTGGCGTGGCCACCAAGATATCGCAGCCGCGCTTGAGCGCTGCCTTCTGGGGATTGTAGCTCACGCCGCCGACCACCGTCACGGCGACGTGCCCGGTCACGTCGGCGATCTTCGTGGCCACCTCGTCGATCTGCTGGGCAAGCTCGCGCGTGGGCGTGATGACGAGCATCACCGGACCCGCACCCTGGGCTTGCGCATCCGCATGCCCGCGATTGTTGCGGCCGCGACGGCCGCGGCCTCCCCTACCGGCTTCCTTAACCGGTTTGGGCGGTGCCACGTGGGGCAGGTTGTTCATCGTGGGCAGCAAAAAGGCGGCTGTTTTGCCGGTGCCGGTCTGGGCTGCGGCAAGCAGGTCGTGGCCCGCCAGCACTTCGGGGATGGAATGGGCCTGCACAGGCGTAGGCGACGCATAGCCCAGCGCCTCAACGGCTTTGAGCATCTGCTCGGACAAGCCGAGCTCATCAAAACCGGGCAGATTTTCGGTTGCCGCCTCGACGGCCTCGGCGGCTGCAGCTTCATCGGCAGCCTTCAAAGCCTGCTCGGCCAAAGCCTCGGCAGCTTCATCCTGAATCTCGACATCGATCACGTCGGAAAGAGTGTGTTTCATATAGGGTTGTTCCTTATCTGGCTTGTCACCATGAATCCGAGCGGTTTGCATAAGACCGCTATAGATGACGACACAGCAAGTGCGACGGTACAGAAACGTGCGCACGGAGGGACGTTGCTCAGCACGCGGGCGAATCGCAAAACGGCACCTCATGCGGCGTCCTAACGCGGCAGTTTTGCAATGGAGCAGTTTCGCCGCGACTAGTATACCCGTGCATTATGCACCCCCACTCAAACCACAGATGCGCCATCGGGGCGGCGATATAGGTACAGGAAAAGTTTTCCGAAATTGACTAGACACCCCCAGGGGGTATAGGTGTATAGTCAAATCAAGCAGAAGAGTGAACCTTGGATAACTTGCGTGCCGCATCGTTGACGGCGCAACGCCAGTCATTCCGGAAAGGAAGCCCCATGGCTCATTGCAAATTCGACGTGGGAGGCATGACCTGCGCAGCCTGCCAGGCGCATGTCGACAACGCCGTAAGCAAACTTAACGGCGTCTCGTCCGTTGCCGTCAATCTCCTGTCGGGATCGATGGCTGTCGATTTTGACGAAAGCGTAGTCAGTGCAGAAGACATCTGCGCCGCCGTTGACCGCGCCGGCTATTCAGCCTCACCTGCCGAGAGCACCGACGGCTCCCAGGCGGGCAGTAACAAGACCGCTTCACGCGCGCGTGCCGCCTCGCCCACCAAAAAGCTCGAAGCCGCGGCAGATGCCATGCGTACACGCCTTATCGTCTCGATCGTATTTTTAATCCCGCTGTTCTACATCGGTATGGGACACATGTTGGGCTGGCCGCTGCCCGCGGTCTTCACCGACCATACGCATTCCATGACGCTGGCACTTACCGAATTCGTGCTGCTGTTACCGATCGTCTACGTCAACGACGCGTACTTCAAAGGCGGCTTTACGTCACTCATCCACGGGGCTCCCACTATGGATTCCCTCATAGCCATCGGCGCCACCGCGAGCATCGCTTGGTCGCTTTACGCCATGTTCATCATGGCTGATCAACTTGCCGCAGGCGAGGTCAAGATGGCCATGATGACCTCGATGGACAACCTCTACTTCGAAAGTGCGGGCACCATCTTGGCGCTTGTGACCGTAGGTAAATACCTCGAGACGCGTAGCAAATCCAAAACCGGCGGCGCCATCGAGAAGCTGATCGACCTCGCGCCCAAAACCGCCACCGTAGTTGATGCCGACGGTGTGGAGCGCGTTGTCGGAGTTGAAACGATCGCCGTCGGCCAGACCGTGCTCGTGCGCCCCGGAGAAAGCATCCCCGTCGATGGCGTGGTGCTCAACGGGGCCTCGGCGGTGGACGAAAGCGCCCTTACCGGAGAAAGCGTCCCCGTGGAAAAGGAAGCGGGCTCTACCGTCTCCGCAGGCACCATCAACCGCACGGGCTCATTCAGCTTCCGTGCCACCCGCGTAGGCGCGGATACCGGTTTGGCGCAGATCATCCAGCTCGTCGAAGACGCCAACGCCACCAAGGCGCCCATCGCGCGCATCGCCGACAAGGTAGCGGGCGTGTTCGTCCCCGCCGTCCTCGCCATCGCCGTCGTCACCTTTATCGTGTGGATGGCACTTACCGGCAATGTCAACGAAGCCCTTACCGCCGCCGTTGCCGTCGTGGTGATCAGCTGCCCCTGCGCCCTCGGCCTGGCCACACCCGTGGCTATCATGGTCGGCACCGGCAAGGGTGCCGAGATGGGGATCCTGTTCAAAAGCGCCGAAGCGCTCGAAAACCTACGCGGCGTAGACACCGTCGTGCTCGATAAAACGGGCACCGTGACCAAGGGCACACCGCGCGTCACCGACGTCATCCCCGCCGAGCGCATAGACGGCAATGCCCCCATGAGCGAACGCGCCCTTATGAAACTCGCCGCCGCACTCGAACGCGGCAGCGAGCATCCACTGGCCGAGGCCATTATGGCCCGCGCCGGCGAGATGGGCATCGTCGCGCGCGCCGTCGAGGATTTCAAAGCCATCCCTGGGCGCGGCGTCTCCGCGCGCGAAGGCGCCAACGTCGTCGCCGCCGGCAATCTCGCCCTCATGGAAGAGCTAGGCGTCGAGGTTCCCCAAGAACTTGCCGAATCCCTCGCCAAAGAAGGCAAAACGCCCCTTTTCTTTGCGAAGAACTCCCAGCTTGCGGGGACGATCGCCGTAGCCGACGAGGTCAAGGAGACAAGCAGCACCGCCATCGCCGCCCTCAGCAAACTCGGCATCCGTTGCCTCATGCTCACCGGCGATAACCGCATGACAGCCCAGGCGATCGCCAGGCAAGTGGGCCTCGGCGCCGATGCGGTGGTCGCCGATGTGCTGCCCGCCGATAAGGAGCGCCACGTGCGCGAGCTGCAGGAGCGCGGCGAGCGCGTAGCGATGGTGGGAGACGGCATCAACGACTCTCCCGCCCTCGCGCGCGCCGATGTGGGCCTCGCCATCGGCACCGGCGCCGACATCGCCAAGGAGGGAGCCGACGTGGTGCTCATGCGGAGTGACCTCATGGACGTCGCGCGTGCCATCGAGCTCTCGCGCGCCACCATCCGCAACATCAAGCAGGACCTGTTCTGGGCGTTCTTCTACAACGCGCTTGGCATCCCGCTCGCCGCAGGGGTGTTCTACCCCCTCACCGGCTGGCAGCTCTCGCCCATGTTCGGCGCCGCGGCCATGAGCCTCTCGAGCGTGTGCGTGGTAACCAACGCGTTGCGCCTGCGCACCTTTAAACCCAAGGTCTCAAACGCCACTTAACCGCTGCGTGAGATACACTGTTACACCGAACGAAAGGACATTTCCATGGACTACATCATCAAGACCTCGGGGCTTATGTGCGGACATTGCGATGCCACCGTCGAAACCGCCCTGCTTAACGTCCCCGGCGTGAGCGACGCCGATGCCGACCACGAAACGCAGACCGTCACCGTTACGTGCGCCGATACGGTAAGCACCGACGCCCTTGCCGACGCCGTTCGCGGTGCGGGCAAGAACTTCGACGTCGTGTCCATCGAAGCCGCCTAGGGCAACGCCCCCGCAGCAACCCTCTAAAGCAAGGAGTCCCCTATGATGGCAGACAGCGCCAAAGTCACCCGCATGCTCAAAACGGCACGCGGACAGATCGATGGCATCCTGAAGATGGTGGACGAAGACCGCTACTGCGTCGACATCTCGACGCAGCTCATGGCAACACAGGCTTTGCTGGCGCGCGTTAACGCCGACGTGCTTAAAGCCCACATCGGGTGCTGCGTTACATCGGCCGCCAACTCCGACGACGAAGCGCTGAAAGCCGAGAAGCTCGCCGAGATCGAGCGCATTATAGAGAAGCTCGCCAAATAAAGGCTGACAACAGGTTGGCGCTGGCATCCCCTACCGACTCGGTATGCCGTCGATAGCGACCGCTGTCACGTTAAAGGAAACCGAAAAAAGACGATGGCTTTTGGGTACAAAGAGGCCATCGTCTTTTTTCGGTTGATAAGGATGGGTTATGGGCGACAAGCTTCGCGATGCGATCAACAATTTCATGCAGGGACGTTACGGAGCCGATGAGCTCACCTGCACCCTGGGCATCCTAGGATCGCTCATTGCCGTTATCGGCTCGTTTGCCAATGTACGCCTTGTTTCGTGGATCGCCATCCTCATCATCCTCATAGCTGTTTTGCGCGGCTTCTCAAAAAACCTCGAAGCACGCCGCCGCGAAAACGCCTCCTTTTGCACGTTTGCAGCCAAGGTTCCCGGCCTCAACAAGCTCGTTGCCGGCATGGGCGGTGGCAATGCGCCGAGCGGCTATGCACGCGCTGCAGGCGCCTCAGCACGCAAGAGCGAATTCGAGCGCAATAAACGCATGGCAAAGCGCATGTGGAAAGAGCGCAAGACCACCGCGTTCCTCAAATGCCCCAATTGCGGCCAAATCCTCTCGGTCCCCAAGGGCAAAGGCAAGATCCGTGTGACCTGCCCCAAGTGCCACGCCAAAATGGAGACGAAATCGTAACGGACAACCGTACCAACCGCAACGAAACCGCCCTTGCCCGCCGCGGGGCTGTCGCTTGATGTCCCGCGACAGCCCCGCGGCTGCTTTCCAGTACCGCACAGATGCGTAAAAGTCACTGCCTGGGCGCCCTTAGTCCACGGGCTGTGACATGATCCGATCAAGGTCGGCATCGAGCTCGGGGATGCGTTTGAGGCGGCATTTGTGCACGAGGTTACCGCGAGCCATCACATGGAGCGGTTCACGCAAGGCTTCAAGATCCTCAAGCGGGTTCTTTGCGCACACGAGGATATCGGCGCTCTTGCCGACTTCGATGGAGCCCGTCTCGGCGGCAAGCCCCAGAAGCTCTGCATTCTTAAGCGTGGCGGTATGCAGCGCGAAGACACGACTCACGCCCACGTATTTGGCGAAATAGGCCACCTCGCGCCACATGTCGTACTGCGTCACATAAGGACAGCTCGAATCGGTTCCCAGACCCACAGGAATCCCATTATCGAGCGCATCGCGCGCACTCTGGATGATCCCCGCGCACACGATATCGCCGTTTTGCTTCTGTACGTCGGTTGAATGCGTCTTCTCGGGACTGAGCTTGACGAACGGCAGTGCCGGGCTGATGGTACAGGTAACCGAAGCCGGACGTCCAGGCATCTGGGCTTTGCTTTCCTTATACAGGTCGATGATCTCGGGGGTCATAGGCGCACCATGTTCGATGGTATCCACGCCTGCGACAAGCGCCGCACGGACGCCCTCGGTGCTCTCCACGTGCGCCATAACAGGCAACGCCAGCTCATGCGCCGTCTTGCAGGCCGCGGCAGCAAGATCGACGGGCATACGCAACACGCCGGGCTCCCCCACCTTTTCAGCATCGAACACGCCGCCCGTCACGAACAGCTTGATCACATCCGCACCCGCGGCAAAGAGCTCGCGCACTTGGGCCGAAGCCTCATCGGGCGTGGTCGCCAC
Organism: Oribacterium sp.; assembly: GCA_963633065.1. Taxonomy (GTDB): domain Bacteria; phylum Actinomycetota; class Coriobacteriia; order Coriobacteriales; family Coriobacteriaceae; genus Collinsella. The sequence goes on along the minus strand of CAVGWH010000056.1, from coordinate 1,682 downwards.
ACGTGCAAACAAACCGGCTCCATGCCCTCCGAGAACCGTAATGCCCGTACCAGGTGCCACGATACGGGGCCCCTCGAACTTGCCGGCGTTGACGGCATTACGCACCGCGATATCACCCGAAAGCGGATCGCCCGCGCCACGCACCGTGGTAACGCCACTCGCAAGCTGCTGTTGAGCCGAGCCGGAGAGCACATGGCGTACGACCGCACGCCCAATGGGGTTATCCAGATGCTTCATGATCCCGCTGGCATTGCCCGAAGAAACGGGCTTACCGCTCCCGCAGAAATGCACGTGCATGTTGATGAGGCCCGGCATAAGGTAGGCGCCGGCCAAGTCGATGACATCGGAGCCTGGCTCCACATGCGCCACCGCCGCCGGTTCGATACGCTCGATGCGTCCCTCTTTTACCGTCACCGCCATCCCCGGCTGGGGTTTCATATCGCTCGTGCCGTCCAAAACGGTCGCATTTAGGAAAACAGTCGAGGAAGAAAGGCGTGCCATGACATACCTCCGATATAAAAATGGACGGACGCAAAAACTTACGTCCGTCCATTATCGCCTAGAGCGATTTACTTTGGTCCCTAAGCTCGGTGAGCGTTACTCCTTGCGACGCCTGCTCGCAAGGCAACCGGCTGCCACCAGCAACGTTCCGGCAAGCGCGGGGATTGCGATCAATATCGAGTTATCGCCGGTCGCAGGCATACCGCCCTTAGTGGAGCCGGAGCTCTTGGAAGGCTTGGTTCCCTTCTTCTCCGAAATGCCCTTCTCGCGCACAACCGTCTGCTTGTTCTCAAGCTCGGTCTGCTTGTAATCGACCAAGTTAAGCGAGGAACCTGCGGCGTAGGCGTTCATGAAGCTAGCGGAGGTCGCGCCGCTCACAATGGACACCTTGCCGTACTCGTCAACCGTGAACACCACGTCTGCGGCCTTGGTGTAGCCCTCGGGTGCCGTCTGCTCGGTGAACGTGTACTTGGCGCCAACGACCAGACCGGTCACAACGTGGCCCGTACCGTCCGTGGTCCAAGCGTCGACCTTGTTGCCAGCCTCGTCGAGAATGGCGAGTCCAGCGCCCGAGAGTGCCGTGCCGTCGGAAGCGACCTTACCGAACGTGATGGCGATCTTCTTGTCGGTCACGCCCTCGCCCGGCTTGAAAACGATGGGGTCGGCCGCGGTGCCCGCATGGCTGGCGTTGCTCACGGTTCCGTCCTCATACGTGAGGCTATACGTGCCGTCAGCGTTCGCGACGATGGTGAACGCAGTAGTCGTGGTCTCGGAAACCGCGTAGCCGGCAGGAGCGCTGATCTCCTTGAAGTAGTACGAAGCACCGGCCACGATACCTGAGGTTTCGCCCGCAGCAAAGGTCATGAGACCGCTGGAGTCGCTCGTTGCCTTGGCAACCAGCACGGCACCGGTAGAGGCGGTGTCGTCCACACGATAGAGGCCGTAGGTGGCGCCCGCAAGTGCCGCACCTGTATCGGCATCGGTCTTGATGAGCGCGATGTTGATCGGCTTCACCGTGTTGGTGATCGTCGGATGCTCAGTGGACTTATAGGTCGTACCCTGTGCGCCGGCAGCCGCATCAGTTGCGTTGGCATACTTGACGTAGTGGCTCTCGACCTCGTAGAGCGAGCCGTCGTCATTTTTACCGATCGTGGTCACGAACTTCACGACCTCGGTGGAGT
>CAVGWH010000055.1:0-10254 GCA_963633065.1 Oribacterium sp. | reverse complement strand
GCGACCGAAGCCGTTAATAGCAACCTTTACTGCCATTGTGTCTCCTTTCGTAAGGCTTCCGCAGGCCACCTTGCCTGCCGCCGAAGCCCACAAACTAACCACTCGCCAAATATACCTTTTTTTGGCCGCGGCATTCGTGTAAATGCCAACTTTTGGAAATTTCTCCGCTTCTTAAAACGTTTCAATTCACAATTTTACAAACGTGTTACAGCGTTTTAATAAAGATTTCGTTGCTTAACTATCATCTTCGAGGATATTCTCGAGCCTAAGAACCCTATGGTACAGAGCCGATTTTGAAATCGGCGGGTCGGCCATCTCGCCCAAATCCCGCAAAGACAGATCCGGATACGTCTCGCGAAGTCTGCAAAACGCTTCAAGTGCATCCGGAAGACCTCGCCTGAGGCCCCGGCGCTCGAGCTCCGCGATGAGCTCCATCTGGTGCTGAGCGGCCCCCGTCGACCGCGACTGATTTGCCAACTCGGCGTTAACGCGACGGTTGACGAGGTTCTTCACCGATTTGATGGCGCGCGCCTCATCGATATCCTTGACGCTCGACGTAGCGCCCAGCATCTCGAGCAAACGGCGGATATCGTCAGCACTCTTGATATAGACAGCGTAAGAGGACTTGCGGCGATTGACGCGCGCGGGAACACCCATCTGCTCTAGAAGCTCAACAAGCGCCTGGGCGAACTCCTCCCCCTCCACGGCCACCTCGAGATGAAAATCACCGTGCGGGTCGGCCACGAAACCGCCGGCTATGAGAGCGCCGCGTATATAAGAGAGACGACAACAGGGCCGCGCCACCACATGATGCGGGATGCCGGGCACCAAATTGCCCTTGCGATCGAAGATCCCCAGCAGCACCAGGGCCTTGTCGAGTCCCGGCTGGTCGGGCATGGCGATAAGGTAGTTGCGTACCTTGTGCAGCACGGACTTACGCGCGCTGAAATCGGTTTTGAGTTTGAGGACCTTGTGCGTCAACGTGATCATGGTGCGCGCGACGGCGCCCGTCTCGGTGGCCACGGTAAGCGAATAGGCACCCTGCCCCGAGATGGAAAGGGTGCCGCTCACGCGCACGAGCGCCGCGAGCGTGGCCAAGTCGCAGTATTCACAAACGGGTTCGTAGCGCGACAACTCGTCGCGCACCTCGGCGGTAAACGACATGGGCGCCTAGCTCTTGGTGTTGGCGCGCGGCAGATCGCGATGAGAGATGCTCACATGATAGTGCTGCCCCTCGAGATAGCGCGCCGTCGCCTCGGCGATGGCGACCGAACGATGCTGCCCGCCCGTGCAGCCGATAGCGATGGAGAGCTGCGGCTTGCCCTCAGCGATATAGCCGGGCATCACGGCATCGAGCAGCGCGTACCACGCCTTGAGGAACTCCTGGGTCTTGGGGTGCTCGATGACGAAGTCCGATACCTTGGCATCGAGGCCCGTCATGGTGCGCATCTCGGGATCGTAGAAGGGGTTCGGCAAAAAGCGCACGTCGATCATGAGGTCGGCCTCGACGGGAAGCCCATGTTTGAATCCGAAGCTGAACACGTGCACGTCCATGAGCTGCTGATCGGAAAGCTCCGAGAACGCCATGCGCAGGCGTGTGCGCAGCGCGGTGGTACGCAGACGGCTGGTATCGATGATCATATCGGCGCGGTCACGGATCTCGGCAAGCTGGGTACGCTCGCGCTGGATGGCGTCGGCCGTGGTCTCCCCCGCCATCGCCAACGGGTGACGACGGCGGTTCTCGCTGTAGCGCCTGATGAGAACCTCGTCCGAGGCCTCCAAAAACACCGTCTTGCAGCTCATCTCATGCTCTTCGAGTTGACGTATCACATCGAGAAGCTCGTCGAAAAGGCCCTGACTGCGCAGATCGCAGGTAACCGCAAGGTGGCGCCCCACGCCCGTATTGATGCCAACGACCTCGGCAAGCTGCATGATCAGGCGAGGCGGCAGGTTATCGATACAAAAGTAACCCATGTCCTCGAACACATGCATGGCCTGGGTGCGACCCGAACCAGACATACCCGTGATGATCACGATATCGGGCACACGTCCCTGGCGCTCGGCCTCTTGCATCTTAGAGCCCTCAGTCATCTGGCACCTCTTCTGCATAACGGAATGGTCGTTTTCAGTATAGCCCGAACGCGCCCTACTCCGAAGGGCCGTTCGCGCGCTCACCTTCCCATGCGCGCAGGGTGTCGAACACCGCTTGTGCCACATCGCCCGAAATGCCTTTGACCTCGGCGATCTCGTCTGCGGTAGCTGCGCGCAAACGCTTCATCGAACCGAAATGCCGCATGATCGCACGCTTGCGCGTGGGTCCCACGCCCGGCACCTCGTCAAGCACCGACACCGTCATGGCCTTGTCGCGAAGCTCGCGATGGAAGGTGATGGCGAAACGGTGGGACTCGTCGCGCACCTGTTTGATGAGGTAAAGCGAGGCCGAGCCGGTGGGCAACACCACAGGTGTATCGTCCCAAGGGACGAACACCTCCTCATCGGCCTTGGCAAGTCCGCACACCGGGATGTCGAGCCCCAAGGCCTCGAGCTGTTCCATAGCGGCCGTAAGCTGCGGCTTGCCGCCGTCGACCACCAAGAGATCCGGCCGCGAGCCAAAGCGCTCGTCAGCCATGCGCTCGGGAGCGTAGCGGCGCCCCAAGACCTCGGACATCGATACGAAGTCGTTGGCCTCGTCGAGCTCGGCGCGGATCTTGAAGCGGCGATACTGGCTCTTATCGGCATGCCCGTTGGTGAAGACCACCATACTCGCCACCGTGAAACGCCCGTGCAGGGTGGAAATGTCGAAACACTCGATGCGCATGGGAGGCGCAGGAAGCGCCAAGGCGCTCTCGAGCTGTAGCAAGGCCTGATTGGTACGGTCGTCGGCATATCCCGTACGCATCATGTAACGCATGAGGGCGTGGCGCGCGTTGCGCTCGGCGGTATCGAGCAGGTGACGCTTCTCACCGCGCTGGGGGCGATGAATATGGCAGTTATGTCCGCGCTTCTGCGTGAGCCACTCCTCGATGCCCTGGGCATCGGCGATCTCGCAGGCGACATCCACCTCGGCGGGAATATCGGCGGTCTCGTCGTAATAGCGCTTGATAAAGCCCTCGACAAGCTCGTCCTCAGCGACATCGAGGCCTTTATCGAGAATGAACTCGCAGGTACGGATCGTGCGTCCCTCGCGCACGACGAAGACGCACGCGCCCGCGATGGTCTCCTCGCGATAAAAGCCCACAAGGTCGATATCCACCGTGGAAGGAAACACCACCTGCTGGCGATCTTCCAGACCGGCGATGACCTCGAGGCGGCGCTTGATGCGTCCCGCCCGCTCAAAATCCAGATCGGCGGCGGCGCGGGCCATATCATCCTTGAGCTCGTTGACCACATCGCGCCGATGCCCCGCCAAAAAGCGCTCCACACGCTTGACGTTTTTAGCGTACATATCAGGAGTTATGGCCCCGACGCATGCACCAGGGCCGCGTCCCACATGATAGTCGAAGCAGGGACGCCCCTTTTGGGCGACGATCATATTGACGATATCCTCGTCCTTACGATGCGCCTCGATGATGCGCCGGCAGCGCTTCCACTCGGCGCACGACGCGATGCAGATGGGAATCACCTTGCGTAGCGTATCGATCGTCTCGCGCGCGGCGCGGCTATCGGTGTAGGGCCCGAAATAACGCGTGCCGGGTTTATGCTTCTCTCGCGTGTACTTGATAGCGGGATACAGGTCGCTTTTGGTGATGGCGATGAAGGGGTAGCTTTTATCGTCCTTGAAATCGACGTTGAAATACGGATGGTGCTGCCCTATGAGGTTGCGCTCGAGCACCAGGGCCTCGTGCTCGGTATCCACCACGATGTAGTCGAACGACGCCACGAGCTGCATCATGAGCGGGATCTTCTGGCGATCATCCGAAAGCGTCACGTACTGGCGCAAGCGCGCACGGAGGTTCTTGGCCTTGCCTACATAGATGATGTCGCCCGATGCGTCTTTCCACAGATAGCATCCGGGAGCCGCGGGCACACGCTCAACCTGCTCTGCAATGGAGAGCGCCCCGTTTTCACCCTCGGCGCGCACATGGGCACGTGCCGCGCGCTCATCACCCGTCGTCGCACCCACGCCGGCTACCGCTTGGAGACACGGCGGACGATCGAGGTGATCATGCGCGCCTCGGGAAGTTTAAGCGCGGCGGCAAGCCCGAACGTGACGATAAGGGAGACGCATCCGCCCAGCGCAACACAGATCAACATGCGGAGCGTGGTGGAGGCGATAAACGAGAACACGCCGGTGACAAGCAGCATGGTGCCATGACCCGCGGCAGCGCCAGATATACCCAAGAGCAGGCCGAATACGAACCCATGGATGACGGTTCCCATCTGCAGCCCGCCCAGACGGCGGCGCAGCCACCATACCGAGCAGACGTTGATGATGAGGTAGTACACCAAGCTCGAAAGCGCGATGGCGCGCATGCCGCCGCCCAGCAGCACCGCAGCAACCAAGATGAACACAACCTGCCCCACCGTGGCGTACATGCTGTAGCGCCCATAGGGCTTCATATCGAGCAGGGCCGAGAAGCTCTTCTGCAAAAGCACGAACGTGCCGTAGAACGGCAGGGACACCGCCAAGAAACACAGGTAGTCGGAAACGGCCGCGACACCCGAGGCATCGAACTTGCCCGTACAGTAGATCATGTTGAGCGGCTCGCTGAACGCGATGAGGTACAGCGCGAACGGCACCAAGAAGAAGAACATCTGAGCAAGGCCGTTGGAGATACCGCTGCGCACGCTGTCCTCGTCGCCGGCCTGCACGTCACGCGAGAGCTCGGTATAGAGCGCCGTGGAGAGGGACGCCGCGATAAGCGCGTAGGGCAAGGTGTACCACAGACGTGCGTAGGCGATGATGGAAGGGCCGGTCTTGGGCTCGGCGCTGAGGGCGGCCGCATTGGTGACCGACGTGTTGACGAACATGCACGCCGTCGCAAGCAACGTCGGGATGCCCAAGGCAACGGTCTGGCGCAGCGCCGGATCGTGGAAATCGATGTGCACGCGAGGCTTGATGCCGTGCTTTTTGAGCGCGGGGATCTGGCACGCCATCTGCACGAAGACCCCGAGTGTGGTACCCGCGGAAATGACGATGACACCGAGCGTCTGGTTGATCTGCGCCACCGGGTTATAAGCCAGGAAGCTGGCGATGACGATGATGTTGTTGAGCACCGGCGCGAAGGTGGACCAGAAGTAGTCTCGATGGGCGTTGAGCACACCCGAGAACACCGATCCCAATCCATAGAACAGGATCTGAATGGCGAAGAACCTAAACATGAAGACGGCCGTATCCATGCCGCCCGATGAGCCGGACATAAATGATTGCGTCCAGATGAACGCAGGCGAAAACACCGTGCCCAACACCGATATGGCACCGAGAATGAGCAGCAATATGCCCAAGAGATTGCCCACGTACTCGTTAGCGTCCTCGCGGCCCTGGTTTTTGCGCACGCCCATGTAGACGGGAAGGAACGCCGTGACCAGCATGCCGCCCATAACCAGCTCGTAGAGCATGTTGGGGAGGTTGTTTGCAACCTGGTACGAGGACGAAAGCAGGCTCATGCCGATGGCCGCAGCCATGGCCCAGGTGCGGATGAATCCCGTGACGCGCGAGACGATGGTGAGCATCGTCATCATGCCCGCCGAGCGCCCCACGCCACCGTAATCGGAAGCGGACATGTCGTCATTGGAATCGGAAGCGGACATGTCGCCATTGGAATCGGTAGGCGTCATGCAGACGCTCTCCGCGCCCGCATCGCAAGAAGCGGCTGCCGCAAGAAACACGGCCGTCTCGTCTGCACGCGGAATGCGCGGCTGAGGCAAAGCACTTGCACTCTTGTGTGCAGCCGCAAGGTAGACGGAGGTCTCATCGGGACGATGACCCGCCATAGCGCGCAAGGCGTCGTCGAGCATCTGTCGCTCGGCGGCAGACACGACAGGGGCTTCCCCCGCGCGGGGGTCCTGCTGCTTGAAATGGGTGCCGCCCCTCCGAGCGTTATCCGTCATGGAACACATCCCTCCAAAACGGGTGAATCCCGTTTGCCTCAGACGTCTATCGCCAGATCCGAACGACCCGGCTAGACCTAAAACTTGCTGTGATAGTTGATGCGATTGACGCGTGCGTAGAGACGCTGCTTAAGCGAATCGCTCGGATTGATGAGGGGGCTTTTCGCCACGCCATCGGAAATGGCCTTATTGACCTCGGCCTTAAGCTCCGAATCGGCAACCTCTTTGCGCACGATGTCGAACGGCGGCACGCAGAACAAAAACGGGCGGTCGCAAGCAAGTTCCTCGGGCGCGAGCGTCTGACGCACGTCGTTGCCGCACACGAACTTTTCCACGATGGGCTTGATGAACGGAACGCCCGCAAGCGACATGTAGTACGTATTGCGCCCCGGGCGCGCATTGATCTCGAGGAAACGCGGATTGCCCTCGGCGTCCTCCATCACGTCGAGGTTGCCATACCCCTCATAGCCCACTTCTTTACAGAAACGCGCCGCGTGCTCAAGTAGGTCGGGGCGCTTTTCGCCCAAGATGACCAGCGGGTTACCGATGCCCGTGGCGCTGCGATCCTGCACCAGCACATGACCCGTGCAGCCCAAGGCCATCTCGCCGTGCTCACAGAACACCGTGACGGAATGCAACGAGTCATCGCGCGAGGCAAGCATCTCCTGCACCAGCAGGTACTTACCGTAGCTCGAACCCTTGACGTCGGCGATGAGCTTCTTCATCTCGGCCGGCGACTTGACGATATGGATCTTGCTCTTACCCTCAAACTCGGCGTAGTGCCACTCCGCGCTGTTGGCCGGCTTGGCGATCATGGGGTACTCGTGGTTCTCGATGACGTCATCGGAGATCTCATCGATACCGGGAATGGGATCGAGCCCTTCGCCGCACGGTACGAGCCAGGTTTTGGGATAGGGCATCCCCAACTTGGCGCAGAGTCCGTAGAATTTCTCCTTCATCGTGATGACGTTGAAGAGGTCGTAATCGTTATAGGGAACCGCGAAGCCCAGGCTCTCGAGGCGCTCCTTGTTCTTAGAGAAGATCTCGGCGTACCAATCGCCGCTCGCCACCAGAAGCGGCTTGCGCCCCTCAGCCTGGCACTCGGGAAGGATCGTCTGCTCGAGGTAGGAGAAAAGCTCCTCTTCATGATCGACGCAATCCATGGTGCGGTAGTCGTTGAATTTGCTGCAGCTGGTGAACTTGACGTTCAGCTTGGCAAGCACGATCGAGTCGACCCCGTAGGTCTCGTGGAACTGGCGCGTGTAGGAATATCCCAGCACGTCGGCACCAAGCACAACAGGGCGGAATGTCTTACCTATTTCAAGATCACGGGCATGGCCGGTCAGCATGGTGAATCTTCCCTTCATGGGGCAAATCTATCGAGTGGTTAGTATACGCCATGCTCAACATGACCTTGAAACCGCCATGCAAGGGTTCGGGAGCGCAAGAGACGGGCTGCGGCCTCAGTAGTTTCCAAACGCGAGCACGAGCACGAGCGCTATGCAAAAGGGCACCGCGAAAACGGCTGCAAATACCCTGGCGAGCAAGATGCCATGCAGGCGTTGCAAAACCGGGAATCGAACCCGAAGCCGACGCTTGTCAAGAAGCGCGAACGCAAGCGCGACCGCCCATGCATCGAGCATGAAAAAGTATTCCACCGCAAGAAGCCATACGGGTTCATTGAGGTTGGCCCCCGTGGGTTCGAACACCGCGGAAACACTGCCCACGATGAAAATCACGAGAAGCAAGAGTACCAGGGTATTCCATATGACGCCGACAGCATTCGGTATGTATGCGAGAGGATATCGCAAGACCCTGACCGACGATGAGCCACCGGCGCGCCTGACTCGATGCGGCCTTGCCGACGCAGCAACAGGTAAATCCGGCATCGCGTCCTTGCACTTCGCGGACGCAGGGTTCCCAAGCGCCGCCACGATCGCGCGTTTCAGCTCAAGCGCATTTGCATAGCGCTCCCTGGGATCAAATGCCATGGCTCGCACGATGATATTCGCCAGCTTTTTTGATACGCCCATGGCACCCGTTAGCTCAGCGGCCGTAAGTCCCGGTTTGGGATCCTCACCCGTAAGGCAGTAGAGCAAAAGGCCCCCGAGCGCATATACATCGCTCCGCACGCTCGTCTGGCCGTACCCGTATTGCTCGGGCGGAGCATAGGCACGGGTGCCGAGCTTCACCGTATCCGCATCGGCGCCATCGCGCCATGTACGCGCGATACCCAGGTCGATAAGCTTGACCTGCACGTTCCCCGATTCCCGTGGCGCCTTACGCGAATCTGTGATCGTCGATGACACCAACGGCGTTGACCCCGCGCGCTCCTCTTGCAGGACCATGATATTGGAGGGCGTCAGGTCGCGATGGATCACTGCGGGGGCCGATCCGGCGCACTCGCCGAAGCCGCCGTGCAACTCGGCTACCGCATCGCAAAGTTGCGGCATCACGCGGGCCGCGAATTTCGCGGAAGGCCCCTCGCTCTCGATGCACTCCCCCAACGTGAGCGCATCGAAGTATTCCATGAGCACGTACAGCTGACGCTCACTGCGGCGCACCTCGTAAATATGCGGAAGATGATCGAAGTGGCGTCCAGACTCCTGCGCCTGCAAAAGCGCCTCGTATTCGCTACCGATTCCCGCAAGCGTATCGATACGCTTGCGCACAAAGAACTCGTCGCCCTCGGTGCCCCGGCAACGGCACGAAACCAGCTCGGTTACCTCAGCTTCCGATATCTTGAAAACGCGCTCCACCTGCAACGTACCATCGTGTCCCAACAGGGACAGGTAATCTGCAAGGTCGGCATCGAACTCATCGGGCGAATCTGTATCTGCATAATCGGTCATGGGAAAATCATAGCAGGCGGCTTTACCCATGCCGGCAGTGGTCAGCAAACCGTCTCTTCGCCGAAACGGTAGAGCTCCTCATTGACCTTTTGCAGCGAGCATCCACGATCGATGCAAAACATGATGATGGCGTCGCGACGGTCTTTGGGATCGAGGCGTGCCGCGTCCGCCGCCGTCAGCGCGCGGTTGGTCTCGCGCAACGTGAGCGCCATGGCAAACGCGATCTGCAGGACCTTGTTGCGTGAGGGATGACGTGTTCCCATAAAAATCTGATAGCCGAATGTCTCGTTGAGATCGGCCATGCGAACCACGCGCGAGCGCGTGAGGCCCTTTTCAGCAAGGAGTGCCTGCAGGTAATCGGAGAGCGACACCGACGAGAGCTCGTGAGCGTCGACGTAACTCTCGATACTCGGAGCATCCAGAAGCTCGTGCAGCAACTCTTCGGTGAGCCTCTTCTGCGCCATGGTCGCCCTCCCCCTTTACCGTTCTACTGCTGCACAACCCAACTCGCGGCAGCGGTCTTGTCGAACATCGTCTTGAAATAGAGCGCCTTTACGATATGGCCCTCAAAATAGACGTTACCCGCAACGGTGCCGCCAGCGGCAAGGGTACCCGACTGAAGCTCTTCCTGCCCCTCGGAATAGTAGCCCTCACTTTGCTGAGCGCCATTGGCGTCCTCGCCCTTCCAGTCATACAGGCTATAGTCGGCGCCATCTTCGCCGTTGTTGGTATAGGTCACATGGATGCCCGTGATCTCACCACCATCGTAGTTGACGAGGCCGGTCTGCACCGAATCGACCACAACGGAAAGACCGCTCGTAAGATTGATGACCGTTCCCACGGCAAGATCGGTGGTCTCTTCCTCTTTCGACTCCGCGCTGGAATCATCCTTAGATTCCTCGGAAGCATCGGGGTCGTCGTCCTTTGCAACCGCGGCCTTCTCGCTTCCGCATCCGCCCAGAAAAGCAGCGGATCCAAATGCGAGCGCAGCGGCAGCGCCCAACATGGAGCGACGAGTCATAAGGTGCTCGTTTTGCGATGTGCTCATGGCGTTTCCTTCCCACGCAACAGCTTGCGCTCGGCTTATGTCGAGCTAGCCGCATTATGCGTGGGCGAGGAAACAATTTCATTAGCCGGGAGCTAAGTTGGGGCCCCAAGGCATTATGAAACGCATCGAGACAAAACGAAACATTAGCGCAGGCAAAACGCTGTGTCCCGAACGTCAATTAGAGCTTTGCGATACTCGAGAAGACGAGCCGTGCAGCACCGTTGCCGGCGGCGGCCGCGGCCGAAAACCGCCCGCAAGGTCAAGTGGGGCCAGGCCGCCAAGCGCGACGCGCTGCCCGCCTCG
>CAVGWH010000054.1:0-11571 GCA_963633065.1 Oribacterium sp. | reverse complement strand
TTCCGCGAGGCATACGGGTGCGCCCCGGCAGAGTATCGACGGGGCGCACTTGCGGGCGGCGTCCCTCGAGGCGGCGTGGCTGAAGGGCAATGAGAACCACGGAGAGAACCGACGGCAACGCCGCCATGTGAGTCGCCCACCTTGATGACGCCGCCCGCGTCGTGGACGGCGATCGCATATCTGAGCTAGCCGAGACGCACACTCGGGCTCCTTTGCGTCGGTGTTTGCAGATGGGGCGGGAGGCCACGACTGGCCCCGCGCGGGAATGGTGCTACGAGCGAGAAGCAAGAAAACGGGCCTGGAAGAGCTCTAGCGTATGCCTTAGGGCCCCACCTTAGCAAACGCCCTCCGGCATGGCGTATGCCGGCGGACGCGAACGACGCGCCTGCACGACTCGGGAACCCGGTTCTCGTAGTTGGTGGCGGTGCCGTCGACATCGAGGAAGATGATTTTCCGCTTAGCCATATGCGCTCCTTAAAACAAAACCTCGGCCGGTCCGACGTTCGCTAGAACGCCGGAACCCCGCTACTCGAGACCTTCGACGCCGTCGGCGATGTCCTGCGCGTCGCCCTCTTCCCATACAAGCTTTGAGACCTGGATCGGATGGACGGCACGTGCATGAGGGCGCAAATACAAGCCGCGTAAACAGCCTGCCGCAAGCAGATGGATGACCTTCAGGAAACGGAGGCCATCGGCGCTCAAACAGGAGAAGCCGATCGCCCGGAACGTGCAAGGATACAATAACGTACAAGGCAAACTTCAAAAGGCGGAGCGTATGGACATCGAGCGCAGGATAAACAAAGCAGAAGGGCTCACTCCCACCGAACAGCAGCTTGGTTTAGCCGCGCTACGCATGGGCGAGGACATGCGCGCGCTTTCCATTAAGGAATTCGCCGCAAGGACCAATGTTTCGGTGGCAAGCGTGCACCGATTTTGCAAGAAGCTCGGACTTGAGGGCTTTAAGGACCTCAAGGTCGAGCTCATACGCCATATGTCCCGGGATCACCGCAAGAGCACTATCGATATCAACTTCCCCTTCGAAGCGGGGTCGGTGGCATCCGAGATCATGCCGCGCATCGAGGAACTCTACGAAACGACGCTCCGCGAGACACGTGAGCTTGTCGATATCGAAGACATGAACCGCGCGGCGGAGCTGGTGCATAAAGCCGATCAAGTAGATATCTACACGCAATCGCACAACATCTACCCCGCGTCGATGTTCCGCGACCGGCTGCTATCGGTAGGCAAAACCGCAAGCTGCCACGAAAGCCTGGAAGCGCAGTTTCGCACTGCCCTCGCCTCGAACGCCCATCATGTTGCCATCTGCATCTCGTACTCGGGACTTGCCGACAATCTCAAAACGCTGCTTCCGATCCTCTCCGAGCGAAACGTGCCGGTCATTATGGTCGGGACGCCATATTGCGCGCGCCTGCACCCTGGCTTTGCCGCATATCTGCTCACAAGCGATAGCGAAAGCATGCATCACCGCATAACGCAATATGCGAGCCACATAGCGGTTCAGTATCTTTTGGATTCGTTGTACAGCTGCTTTTTTGCGCGGGATTACGAGAGTCACATGCAGTTTTTGAAAGCCTCACTGCCCTATACGCAGTTACGCGACCAGAAGGGTCGATCTCGACCGTAATGAGACGGCGTCAGCTAAGAGATTCGCGCGCTTTCCGCGTACGCGAGGCAAGTACTGAAGCGGATCCAGGCCGCTCACACGCAATTTCAAGAGAAACTCGCACATATAAACGAAATTTCTGAGCATGGATTTCAGATATGCACGAATTTGCATGCGTTCTGCTGAGAAATCATCAGAAAAATCCGGCCGGCAAACCTGTAAATTACGATTTTGGCTCGTTCTCGGGTTGCTAACGCCTCTTTAAACGCCATCGTAGCTTTCGATTTATGCATATCTGAAATCCATGCTCAGAAACGCGCTGCAGCGATAAAAAAGACGGGCGGGATGCGCAAACGCGCATCCCGCCCGTCTCGCAACGTCCCGCAGGCGCCGTCGGCGATGTCGAAGTGCCACGGGAACGACTGCAGCTGTAGACTGCTATTCTTTGGCGCCGTACTGTGCGTAGTACTCGTCGATAGCACCCTTGAGCTCGGGCGTGATAACGCTACCCTCGAGCACCTCGACGACCTCGGCCATGGAAACGATGCTCGCCACGGGGAAACCGTACTTGGCCTCGATCTCTTTCTGCGCGGTGGTAACGCCGCCCTTGCCGACCTCCATGCGGTTGAGGCTCACGATAAGGCCCTTGATCTCGACATCGGCCGCCGCGGTAACCTTGGGATATGTCTCATCGATGGACTTGCCCGAAGTGGTGACGTCCTCGACCATGACAACGCGATCGCCATCCTTGGGCTCATAGCCGAGCAGGTTGCCCTTGTCGGCGCCGTGGTCTTTGACCTCTTTGCGATCGCAGCAGTACTTGACCTCTTTGCCGTAGAGCTCGTGATAGGCGATGGCGGTCACCACGGCCAGGGGAATGCCCTTGTAGGCCGGCCCGAACAGCACATCGAAATCGTCACCGAAGTTGTCGTGGATGGCCTGCGCGTAGTACTCACCCAAGCGCTTAAGCTGACTACCCGTGACATAGGCGCCGGCGTTCATGAAGAAGGGGCTCTGACGACCGCTCTTGAGCTTGAAGCTACCGAACTTGAGCACGTCGGACTCGACCATGAAGTTGATGAATTCTTGCTTGTAAGCCTCCATGCAGGCTCCTTTCGGGCACGTGTTGCCGGCGCATACGATTCGCGCCGCTTTGCCTATAGCTTAGCAGTCATAAAGCATGCGACCGACATCGAAATGGCACCTGCGCATCACGCCCAGATGGAAGAAGAAAACGAAATGAAGCAAGGAGCCAAGGGAACGTAAGACAGGTCGGAAAAGTAAGCAGCGAAAGACGGGGCATGGCCTGAGGTCGGGCGAAAAGCGAAGCAGGAAGCGGGCCGAAAAAGCGAAAGGCGCCGGCAACTCGAGATGCTCGCAAGCGCATTCGAGGTGCCGGCGCCCTTCGCTAAAGAGAGGAGAGGCGAAAAAGCAGCAGCTAAGGTAGTGTAGGAGACAGAGCTACATTGCCTTTTCGTAGAGGGAGATCATGTCCTTGAGACCCGTCTGGCGCGGATTGGCGGCGACGTTAGGGCTCTTCATGGCATCCTCGGCCATGGCGGGAATCTTGTCGGCGGTCACGCCCACCTCGGAAAGCGAGGCCGGGATGCCCAGGTCTGCACAGAGCTTGCGGATCTCATCGCAGAGCATCTGCGGGCAGAAGTTCTCCGCCGGCTGCTTGCTCTCGCGGATGTAGTTGTAGATGACCTCGTAGCGGCCATCGTCGGCAAGCGCGTTGTACTCAACGACCGTGGGTAGCAGCACCGCGTTGGCAACACCGTGCGGCACGTGGAAGTACGCGCTCACCGGGTGGCTCATGGCGTGCACGTTGCCCAGGCGTGCCCAGGCAAACGCCATGCCGGCAAAGTTGCTGCCAGCCATCATGTCGCAGGCGGCCTCGGCGTCCTGACGGCAGGCCACGAAGCGGCGCAGGCTGCGGCCGATGAGCTGCATGGCCTTCTCGGCCATAGCATCGGTGAAGGGCGAGGCGTTACGAGAGACGTAGGCCTCCATGGCATGAATCAGCGCATCAACGCCGCACGACGCCGCGATGGAAGCCGGCGCCGTCATGATGAGCTCGGGGTCGAGCACGGCGTAGCGCGGCAGCATCTCGTAGCTGATGACCGAGAACTTGTAGTTCCGCTCCACATCGGTGATAACCGCCGAAGCCGTAGCCTCGGAGCCGGTACCGGCCGTGGTGGGAATGGCGATAATGGGAACCACGGGGCCGGGGACCTTGCCTACGCCCTCGTAATCGGTGATGCGGCCGCCGAACGTCGCGAGTACACCCACGGTCTTGGCGACGTCCATAGGGCTACCGCCGCCCAGGGCCACGATGCTCGTAGCGCCGCTCTCCTCGTAGCGAGCGGCCGCAGACTCCACGATCTGCACCGTCGGGTTGGGCTCGACATCCAAGAACGGCACGCACTCGATGCCGGCGGCCTCGATGATGTCCTGCACCTTCTTGACCACACCGATGCCCTCAAGGCCGCGGTCGGAGATGAGGAACACGCGCTCGGAGCCGCTCTCGCGAAGCAGCTCGGGCAGCCTGCTTAAGCTGCCGAGACCGAACTCGATGTTCTGCGGAACCTTGAAACGATAGTCTTTCACGGGGTTTTCCTAACTCGAAGCGGGGCGGCGCCGGACACGTTTGCCGGCGGCGCCCCTGGGCTCATGTATTCGCTTACAGCACGGCGGCAAGGCTCTGGATGAGCATGGAGCCGCCGACGATGAGCAGAACCACGTAGACGATGCGCAGGAACTGCTCGCGGTTGATCTTCTTGAGGAAGGCCATACCGATGGCAAAACCGATGGCAGCGCACGGCACGCCGATGGCGAGCGCCGAGAGCACCGTGGGGGTGATGACGCCGGCACGGTACTGCGAGAAGGCGTTCCAGGTGTTGAGGATGACCCACACCATGTTCATGGTGTTGCGGAACTTCTCCTTGTCGTGCACGGCCTGGATGGTGTAGACGGTGATGAGCGGGCCGCCGATGTTGAAGGCGCCGTGCACGATGCCGCCAACGCCCAGCGCCACGTAGCGCAGGATCTTCTTGGCGAGCGTGTCGACCTCCTCCTCGGCCTCCTTCTTGAGCACCATCGGCTTGATGATGACCTTGTAGATGTTGAACAGGGCGATGAAGGTGACCACGCCGCCGATGCAGATCTTGGCGACGTTGGGGTCCATGATGGTGTACACGTAGTTACCAACAAGGATGCCGGGCAGGCACAGGCCGATGATCTTGCCCAGGTCCTTCCACGAGACGTTCTTGAGCGTCTTGACGGCAAGGAAGTACATGAACGGCAGCGTCAGCAGGGTGCCGTAGGGCACGCCGGCGGCGGTGCCCAAAAAGCCGTTGGTGACCGGCGCGGCGATGACGGTGCAGCCAAAGCCGGTGCAGCCCTGAACAAAGAATCCGACGACCTGCATAAGGCCGACAACGATAAAGGTCCAATCGAATACGAATCCCACGGGAAGCTCCTTTACATCGGGAACGGTTACTAGCGTCGGGGATAGGGCCGGGGCGGGCGCAGAGGAGGCCTCGCCCACCCCGACATCTCAAGCAGCGAGATTAGAAGTGCAGCTCCGTGCGCTGGATGAGGTCTTTCTGCAACGGCTTGCCCAGCTCGACAAAGTAGGCGCTGTAGCCTGCCACGCGAACCAGCATGTCCTTGTAGTCCTCGGGGTTCTTCTGCGCCGCGCGCATCTTGGCCGCGCTCATGATGTTGAACTGAACGTGCATGGGCCGCTTGGCGATGTACTCCGTAAGGAAGCCCACCAGGTTGTCGCGTCCCTCCACGCCGGCCACGGCGTCCTCGGGGAAGCGCAGGTTCATGAGCGTGCCGTTGGAGGCGAGGCTGTGGTCGACCTTGCACAGGGAGTTGACGATGGCGGTGGGACCCATCACGTCGTGGCTGCCGGCCTCGGTGTGCACGGGCGCCATGTTGTCGGAGATAGCCTCGCCGGCTTTGCGGCCGTCGAGCGAGGCGTAGGTGTTCATGCCCATGGCCACGTTGGCGTTGACCGAGTACACGCCGGGGTTGAATTGGCCGCCGCGACGCGTGGGGCGCCCGGCGATGTGCCTGCAGTAGCACTCGAACATGTACTTAAACAGCTCGTCGGCGTAATCGTCATCGTTGCCGTAATGGTGCACCTTAGTGCTGTTGACCAAGGCATAGAGCTTCTCGTGACCCTCCCAGTTGTCGCGGATGGCGGCAAGGAGCTCAGCGCCGGTATAGCGTTTCTCGTCAAACACCAGCTGCTTGATGGTAGCCAGCGAGTCGGCACAGGTGCCCATGCCGGAAGCCTGGGGCCCGATCCCGTTGTACTTGGCGCCGCCCTCGGTAAGGTCATGGCCCGACTCCATGCAGTCGGCGTAGAAGGCCGAGACGTACGGCAGGGGCTTTCGCTCATGATGTGCCGCGTCGATGATGTTGAGGCTCGCACACATCTGGTTGGTCCAATAGGTGAACTGTGCGTCGACGCTCTCAAGCAGCTCGTCGAAGCTCTGATAGGTCTCGAGGCTTCCCGTGTTGGGACCGAGCTGTTCGCCGGTGCGCAGGCTCACGCCGCCGTTGAACACCATCTCCATCATCTTGGGCGTGTTGACGTAGGCGGCATCGTGCCAGCCGTACTCCTTGCCCGGAAGGCTAATCTCGACGCAGCCCACGACGCAGTAGTCGCGCGCCTCCTCGATGGGCATACCCTTGCGCATCATGCCCTTGATGGCCGGCTCGTCGTTGAAGATCTTGGGGTGGCCGTACCCGGCGCGCACGCACTCGATGGTCTTGACCTTGAGCTCGTAGGGGGTCTTGTCGTGCATGCGCACGCAGACCCACGGGTTCATCATGCGCGTGTGGGCAGATGCCTCGAGCATGAGCATGGTGAGGTCGTTGGTGGCGTCGTTGCCCTCAGTGTCCACGCCGCCGATGGTGAGGCTCTCGCCGCCGAAGCCGCGGCCGTTACGCACGGCCATGGAGCCGCGGTCCTTGAGCTTGGTGGGGTTGTTCATCTTGACGTACTCGACCTCGAGCAGCTCGAGCGCGAACTCCTTGGTGATGGCACCGCTCTTGATGTCGGCCTCGTAGAACGGATAGAGCCACTGGTCCATACGACCGTAGGAGATGGAGTGGCCGTTGCCCTCTACCTGGATGAGCGCCGTGGCGATATTGAAGAGCATGAGCGCCTGCCAGAAGCTCTTGGGCGCGCCGCCCGCCACCTGATGGCAGTTGGCGGCCATGGCGGCAAGCTCCTCGCGACGGGTATCGTCGGTCTCCTCGGCGGCCTTCTCCTCGCAGAGCTTGGCGTAACGCTCGATGTAGTTCTTGGACGCCTTGTGCATGATGATGACGGCACGGTACCAATCGCGCTTGTCGGCCCACTCGGGATCGTTCATGTCGAGTGCGGCGAGCTTCTCCTCGGCCTCGGCGATGATGCCGTCGTAGCCGAGCGTCATGAGACGCGGGTAATCGATGGCAAGATGTCCGGTGCCTGCATAGTGATACAGGTTGGTCTGGAAGATCTTCTCACCCAGCTGCGAGCCCTTGCGCTGGTCGTAATCGAGGCGCGAATTGATGCGGTCCTCGACGGTCTGGCCCTGCCACCAAGCGCAAAGCTCAAGGATCTCGGCGCGCTCCTCATCGTTGCGGATGTAGAACTGGTCGTGCTCGCGCTCCTCGAAGGGGGCGTTGTTGATCTCCTCGATGATCCAATCGACGGAGAACTCGGGGTAGATCGGCGACGCCTTGGCGGGGGCCGCGATCTCGCCCAGAATCAGGTCGTCATCGTACACGTAGAGCGTGCACTCGTTGAGGACCTTCTCGAAAGCGTAGGCGCACTGCAGCTTACGCGGGGCACGCGGGTGCTCCTTGTAGGCCTCGGTCACCAGACGCAGGCGCTCGACATCGATCCAATACTTGCGATCGAGGAATGCCTGGCGCAAGCGATTTACGCGCGGAAACGGCGACCAATCCTCATGATGCACCTGGTAGCCCAGGCAGTACACCTTGTCGAAAGGCTCGGTGCCCCTCGCATCGGTGTGGGTTTCCTCGGCATTGAGTCCCATAGTTACCTCCTTATCTACGACGACGCGACGCGCCGTCTATTGCCCCATGTATCGGATCCGACCAGGCCGCCTCAGCCGCCGGACCGCATCGCGCGCCCTACGCGCGCTCCCTAGTGCCGACGAGGCAGTGAATGCCGCGCCCGCAGAAGTAATCGGCTATAGCGTTGACGTGTTCTTGGAATTCCTCGCGGTTGAGCTTGAGTCCGCGCATGCCGTACGGGATGCCCAGCGACTGGTACTTCTCGACGCCCAGTCGCATGAAGCTCAAGAGCTGCAGCACACGGATGCGTCCGCCCAACTCGTTTTGGATGTAATCGGCCGTTGCGGCGATATTGGCGTCGCCATCGTTGACGCCCGGGATCACCGGAATGCGCACGATGAGGTCGGCGCCCTCGTCGGCCAGGCGCTTGATGTGCTCGAGCACCAGCTCGTTGCCTACGCCGCACCAGGTCTTATGCACCTCGGTGTCCATGGTCTTGATGTCGGTGATGAAGATATCGGTATGGGGCTTCACACGCTCGATGGCGTCCCAGCCCACATGGAAGGTGGATTCGCAGCAGGTTTGGATGCCTTCGTCATGGCAAGCCTCGAAAAGCTCGGCCACAAAAGCGCTCTGCAGCAAAGGCTCGCCGCCCGAGACGGTCACGCCACCGCCCGAACGCTCGTAGTAGCCACGATCGCGCAGCACGAGCTTAAGGCATTCATCGACGGTCATGGTCTGGCCCCAGCGCTTGATAGCGTCGGACGGGCACTCGTTGTAGCAGGGAGTGTAATCGACGCCCGGCACGCGCTTAAAGGCAGCGAGCTGACCCTTTTTAAAGGTGACACCGCCCTCGGCAGGACAGGCGCGCTCGCAGTCGCCGCATACGTCCTGACCGATGCACTTGGTCTTGTAGACGCCGTACTCGATCTGGGTCGACCAGCTTTCCGGATTGCTGCACCACTTGCAGCGCATGGGGCACCCTTTGAGGAAAAACTCCGTGCGCACGCCCGGTCCATCATGGATGGTATAGCGCTGCACGTTGAAGACCGTTCCCGTGCGGGCCTCGGAGCTGCCCATGGCAGCACCCCCTTCGAAATCAGGCGGCGCGGATAATCCTTTCGGCGTACCCGCTGTACGGATTCAAAGGTTATAGGCATCGTTTTTTCGGCAAAAGTAGCCACTCGCCCCATTTCAGGGGACGGGTTCCCTATATCAAAAGACCAGGTTCACGATTCATATAGGGCATGTTCCCTATATCGCGTTTTGAGGCGCAAATTGCTTGACAGGCGCGCATACGATGCATTCAGCGGCCGGGCGAGAAACACCATCGCGTCGTCCCATTTTGATGCCGCAGCTGCTCCGTTACGCCTCCACACAACGGAAAGGACCCTCTCCCGATGAAGAACCTCTCTCTTGATCCTAAACGGATAATCTGCATCGTCCTCGGTCCCGCGCTGTACGCGTCATCGATGGTATTTCTCGCCTCGACGCTCACCGGCCCCGGCGCAGAGGCCATCGGCCTTCTGGCCTGGATGGTTTTCTGGTGGGTCACGCGCCCCGTTCATATGACGGTGACGGCGCTTTTGCCCTTGGTTGTGAACGCCGTCTTCGGCATCGTCGAACAAGACGCCGTGACCTCGCAGTATTTCTCCGACAGCATCATCCTCATCTTGGGGACCTTCCTGCTCACCACGCCTTGGAAGCTCACCGGCTTCGACCGACGCGTGGCGCTCAAGATCCTTTCGCTCGTAGGCCCCTCCATCACCTCGCAGATCATGGTATGGATGTGCGCGAGCGTGGCGCTCTCGACCGTGCTTCCCAACGTGGCCGTGACGGCGCTCTTCACCCCGATCGCCGTGGCCATGCTCAACGCGGCCGGTTATAAGGACATGAGCAAGTGCGCAGCCGCCGCCCCCATCCTTCTCTGCGTGGGCTGGGGCGCAGGCCTCGGCGGCGCCGGCACGCCCTTGGGCGGCGCCATGAACGTCACCGCCATCAGCCTTTTGCAGGAGCACCTGGGGCGCGAGATCATGTACATCGATTACGTGGTGCGTATCGCCCCTTACGTGGTCCTCGTTACCCTGGCAAGCGTCGCCGTCATCGTGCTCATGCACAGAAACGTACCCGACATCGAGGGCACCAAAGGCTACTTCGCCGAGCAGTACCGCGAGCTCGGCCCCATCTCACGTGATGAGGCCATCGCCGGCGGCATGTTCCTCATCGGACTTATCGGCGCCTTCGCCCGTCCGCTCTACGCGAGCATCCTGCCCGCGTTGGCCCCCGCCTACGTGCTGGTAGGCCTCGGTATCGTGATGTTTTTCATCACGCGTACCGACGGCTCGCCCATGATCACCTGGCAGCAGGCGCAAGACGCCACCATGTGGGGCATGATGGTGCTCTTCGGCGGCGGCCTGGCCCTCGGCAAGATCATCAACCTCTCGGGCGCCACCACCGCCATCGCCGGAATCGTGAGCGGCATGTCCTTCGACGGTGGCTTCACCACCATCCTCATGTTCGCGATCATCGCCATCTTCTTCTCCGAGGTCACGAGCTCCACCGTCTCGGCCGCCGTGGTGGTTCCCATCCTGCTCTCGTTCACCACGCAGATGGGCCTCAACCCCATCCCCTATTGGCTTGCCCTCGTCATGGCCTACAACGGACAGTTCCTGCTGCCCATCAGCGTCATGTCCATCCCCATCTCGTACGGCGTTGACGCCAGCGTGATGCTCAAACGCGGCACCGTGGTGCTTGTCATCAAGCTCATCTGCGCCGTGGGCGTGGGGTATCTGAGCATGCTCTTCTGGCCGGGCTTCGGCGTGATGTAGCGCTCTCAGACCAGAGATCCCTTTCAGACCGCAGACCCCCCTAGCCCTTATTTCCCCAAGTCCAC
Organism: Oribacterium sp.; assembly: GCA_963633065.1. Classification (GTDB taxonomy): domain Bacteria; phylum Actinomycetota; class Coriobacteriia; order Coriobacteriales; family Coriobacteriaceae; genus Collinsella. The sequence goes on along the minus strand of CAVGWH010000054.1, from coordinate 1,009 downwards.
CAATCGGCGCTCAAATCCCAGACGCCGTTATACGGAAAGGAAACCGTCATGACCGAACTCGATCCCGTAGCCGCTGTACAAGAACTCGTCGCTCGCAGCCATGCCGCGCAGAAGCAGATTGAGTTTGCCACGCAAGAGCAGGCAGACGCCGCCGCACGTGCCATCTGCAAGGTTGTGTACGACAACGCCGAAGAGCTCGGCAAGCTTGCCGCCGAAGAGAGCCGCATGGGCAACGTCGCCGACAAGATCACCAAGTGCCGCATGAAGAGCTCGCTCATCTGGGAGAGCCTCAAGGACAAGAAGACCGTGGGCGTCATCAAGCGCCACGAGGATACGCGCATGCTCGACGTGGCCAAGCCCATGGGCGTCGTGGCCGCCGTCATCCCCTCCACCAACCCCGTGGTAACCCCCATGTGCAACGCCGCCTTTGCGCTCAAGACGCGCAACTCCATCGTGTTCGCCCCGCATCCGCGTGGCCTGCAGTGCTCAAAGAAGCTCGTAGCGCTCTTCCAAGCCGAGCTCGAGAAACTGGGGCTTCCCACCGACTTGGTACTCACGCTCGAGCAGGTTTCACTTGAGGGTTCCGCGGCGCTCATGTCCGCTGCCGACGTCGTGGTGGCCACAGGCGGCCCTGCGATGGTCAAGGCCGCTTACTCCAGCGGCAAGCCGTCCCTCGGCGTGGGCCAGGGCAATGTGCAGGCCATCGTCGACACCGACGTGGACATAGAGGATGCCGCCGAGAAGATCATCGCCGGTCGTAGCTTCGACAACGGTCTGATCTGCCTGGGCGAGCAGACCGCCTTCGTGCCCGCAGAGAGCTTCGATGCCTTCACCGCCGCGCTCACCGCACACGGCGCCTACTACGTCGACGATCCCGCCGAGGTGGCCAAGATCCGCGAGGGCCTCTTCCCCGAGGGCGGTCCCATCAGCCGTACCGTCGTCGGCCAGAGCGCGCACGAGATCGGCTCGCAGCTCGGCCTCGACGTTCCCGAGGACGCGCGCTGCATCG
>CAVGWH010000053.1:0-18216 GCA_963633065.1 Oribacterium sp. | reverse complement strand
CGGTTAAGCGCCTCGAGCGCCACGATGGCGCCCATAAGCTCCATGCGGTTGTTGGCGAGGCGGACGGTGGCCGACGTTGTTAAGGAACTCCACCCGCGCGCCCTCTCTTCCATACAAAAACTGTAGCGATTATACGGCACCGACACCCATCTCGTCAGCGTGCGCGCCATCGGCTGTGGGAGTCTCTGGTTCAAAGAGGCCGAAGGCGATCCGGACTTTATGAAACTGTTCGAGCCCGACGAGGCTGAGGTCCAGCGCGAGGAGCCCCGCATCCACACCTTCGAGCTCGACGTCTACTATCGGTAGACGTGGCGCGCTTGCCCAAAGAGCCGCACCCGCCCCAACGCCAAGCTGGTTCCGTTTCATTCGCCCAAGATCTCGAGTATGCGATCGATGTCGACGGCATACTTCGGCTTTCCGTTCTTTTCGTAATCGTCAAGATAGGCCTGGCAATCCGCCACGATCCTCTTTGTGTTTGAGTCGATCGTCCGCTGGAGCGTCTCGTAGTATCTCGATCCTTCTGTGCGGAACCTTCTTTGAAATCGCTTCTGCACGGGAAACATCTTGATGTAATGGATGCCATGTCTATGGCCCGGCTTTGTGGCAGGGCGGGGAGGCAGGCCAAAATATTGACTCTTCGGGACGTTCGGAGCGATATTCGAGCGCAGCGGAACCGCGAAATCGCGTCTCTTGCCTTTGTATCGAAGCCTGATTACGACAATGCAGGGGCGGTTGTGCTTAGTCATAAGCTCTCGGTCGTCGCCGCACAAATCGAAAAACTCCTGCGAGATGAGACCAGCTTCACCCTCGCTCCCCTTTCATGAAGCGGGGCCCACATCGCTGCGGACCCCTTACAAGTGGCTGATATTCTACGCCTATAGGCGCCCCGTCAACCGCGGAGGCTAAACGTACAAGTAAGTCGTATTCTTTAAGCCGCGACTTCCGACGTATTCAGTATAGCTAGCTCTCGCATTGTTGCCGCCGCAATTCAGATAGAAAACCACAAACCCACTCGCAAAGCTCATGAACACGAATGAGATGAGCTCAAACGACTTCACAATGATCTAGCCAACGCTTCTGTTGGCGAATCCAGAGCTCTCACTAAGGCCTCGCATCGCACCCGCTGCGTTTCTCGCCATACCTACACATCCGCTTCGGTGAAGCCCGTATCTTCTATCAGGCCATCGCCGTCGGCAGCGCTCGTGGCAAGCTCGTCGCAGCGCTCGTTGAGTTCGTGGCCCGCATGGCCCTTGACCCACACAAACGTCACCTCATGCGGCTCTATGGCGCGAAGCAGGCGCTCCCACAGATCGCGGTTCTTAACCGGCTGCTTGTTGGCGGTTTTCCAGCCGCGCTTTTTCCAACCGTCGATCCAATGCTTGTTGAACGCGTTGACCACGTACTGCGAATCGGAATGCAGCTCAACCTCGCAGGGACGGTTAAGCGCCTCGAGCGCCACGATGGCGCCCATAAGCTCCATGCGGTTGTTGGTGGTCTTGCGATAGCCCTGGCTCAGCTCGCTCGTGAACGTCTTGCCCGCGCTGTTGGTATAGCTCAGCACGGCACCGTACCCGCCGCGCCCCGGGTTGGACCTCGACGACCCATCGGTATAGATAATGACCTTCACGCTACAACCTCTCCCCTACAACGCGCGCGGATCGACGCGCTTCGACGCTGCGCGCGCCTGCAACAAGCTTCAAACTACAGACCGCACGCCATGAACACAAGGCCCCACAGCACACCCGTAACATACATCATCACCAGAAAGACGATGTTCTCGCGCGCGCTGCGGTTGGTGCGGAACAGCACCAGGTATCCCACGCCCGCGCTGATAAGCGTACCCGCGAGCATGGGTGCCAGCGGAAGCGCCCCCTCAAGATACAGCTGCGTGATGACAACGCTTGCCGAGCAATTGGGGATGAGTCCTACCAGCGCCGAAGCGAACACGGCCAGGGTCTCGTTGCCGCGCAGGAACTGCTCGAGCGCGGGCTCGCCCACGGTCTCGAGCACCGCCACCAGCACCAAGGTCACCAAAAAGATGAAGACGCTCACCTGCACGGTATGCGAGACGGCACTGTGGATGATATGCCACAGCGTGCCGTGCGCGTGCGCATGACCGTGGCCGCGGCTGTGGCTATGGTCGTGATCGTGTCCGCAGGCGCAAGCATGCGCATGGTCGTGGTCATGCCCCTCGTGAGCATGCCCGTGGTGGTGCGCCTCGGCATGACCGCAGCAGCCGTGCCCCTCGCCCGCAGCATGCCCATGGCAGCACGCGCTGCCTGCCTCGTCCTCGTCATCGCAACCGCAATGGTCGCGCACGCACAGCTCGTGGATGTGCTCGGCGCCCGCGCCGGCCTCTGCGATCTCGTCGACGATATCGCCCTCGCTATGGTCGCCGTGCGCGCAGTTAACATGCGCGGGGTTGGCCGCGGCACCCAGCACCGTACGGCGGAGCGCTGCGTGCACGCGGGCGTTTTTGCGCAGCGCGCGAATAAGCGTGTCGATGATAAAGCCCGTGATGGCCGCCACAACGCCCTTGAAGAGCAAGATGCGCGCCATGCTCGCCACCGGCATATGCTCGGCCACCAGCATGGGGAGCATCTCGTCCGAGGTACTCAAAAACACTGCCACGAGCGTGCCGAGGGTCACGATGCGCCCCGCATAAAGCGTGGCCGCCATGGCCGAAAAGCCGCACTGCGGCACCACGCCCAGCACTGCACCCACCGCAGGGCCTGCCGCACCGGCGCGTTTGATGAGCCCGTTGACACGTGAGCCCGCTGTGTGTTCAAGCGCCTCGAGCGCAATATAGGTGACGAACAAAAACGGAACGAGCGACAGCGTGTCGTTACAGGCGTCCAGTAAAATATCTACAACAGCATCCATGGAAGAAATACCCTTTCGGTGGTTCTGCGGGCGTAACTATACCCAATTCGAACCAAGGGGTCTATGGTTACGAAGACGGTATGAACGCCAAATAGTTGCCCATGGTAAACTACCCCGGCGACTACAGAAACCTGTACCGCAAAAGGAGCATATATGAATCTGCAGCAAGCCCTGGAATACCAAAGGCAGCCTTTTATTCCCATGTTCATCTACGGCGATTACGACGCCATGGAATCCGAACGCCAGAAGGGCGAGGAGGCGCTCAAGCTTCTTGAGGCGGAGTACTTTGCAAACCCCGAGGCATCTTTTGGCTTCGATGTGATAACCGACCTTGCCGACCGTAACCGCGAGCTGTGCGATCAGATCGGCGAGGCGCGTCTGCGCAACGTCACCCCCGCCACCCTTTCACGCGGTCTCACCGATGCCGACCTCTGCGCCGCCATCGGCAAGATGCAGGGGCGCGCGGCAAGCGCTGTCGCACGCGAGGTGCGCGGCGACCGCAACGCCTACTCGGTGGCCTACGTGCGCAAGCCCATCAAGGGCTGTGTGCTGGGCATCGATATCGAGACCACCGGACGCGCACCCGAGCGCGGCTACATCATCAACGTCGGCTGGGAGCTCATGGAACTCACCAGCACGGCTGTGCCCACAGATGCCGAGGCGCACTACTGCGGCCTGCCCGACATCTACCGCGGAGCCGACGTGCCCCTTACCGAGATCCATCACATCACCTGGGACGATATCGACGGTAAAACACCCTTCCGCGAGGATAAAAAGCTGCAAAAGCAGCTCCTCAAGCTCATGAAAAAGTATCCGTACATGGCGCACAACGCCGCCTTTGAGGATTCGTGGTTCAAGATCCACCTCGAGGGCTACGCCGAGGCGCGCCGCGCGGGCAAGATCGTGGTCATCGACAGCCGCGACATCTGCCGCAAGCTCGACGGCGAGGTCAACACGCTGCCGCGCGAGTCGGCACCGGCCTCGTTGGAAAACTGGGCCCGCCGCCGCGGAACGCTTGCCCCCGATGCCAACGAGCAGCATCTCGGCCTGGACGATACCGACCTCATGCTGCGCACCGTGCAAGCCGAGTTCAATCGCAAGGAAATGTTCGCCGTCTAAGGGCGTGGCGGGCACCGACGGCGCCCATCGCACGCATCACCCGGCAATATCCCGTCCCGAGCGCCCTGCAACCGCCAGCGCTCTCATAACCTCGTACACCAACTCACCAACGGAGGAAACCATGCTTCGCTTTGCCACCATCGGAACCTCGATGATCACCGACAACCTCATCGAGGTCCTCAACGATAACCCCTCCGCTGAGTTTGTGGGCACCTTCTCGCGCAACGCCGAGCGCGCCGAAGCTTTCACGCACGAGCACGGCGGCACGCAGGCGTTCTCGTCGCTCGAGGCACTCGCCGCATCGCACGATGTCGACGCCGTCTATATCGGAAGTCCCAACGCGTTCCATCACGACCAGGCCCTCGCCTGCATCGCGGGCGGCAAGCACGTTCTGGTCGAAAAGCCCTTCGGCGCCAACGCGCGCGAAGCCGAGGAGGTCTTTGCCGCGGCTGAGGCGGCGGGCGTCGTTGCCATGGAGGCCATGCGCCCCCTGCACGATCCGTCCTTCCATATCTGCGAAGACAACATCGCTGACCTCGGGCGCATCCGCCGCGCGCACCTGCACTTCGGCAAGTACTCGTCGCGCTACGACGAGATCCTCGCCGGCAAACAGACCAACATCTTCGATTGCAACATGGCCTCGGGCGGGCTTATGGACATCGGCATCTACTGCGTCGAACCCATGGTCGAGCTGTTCGGTGCACCCACGCAGATCATCTGCGCCGGCGGCCTTCTCGATCGCGAGACGCAGGGTCTCAGCCATGGCCCCATCGATGGCGCGGGCGTGATCCTCGCCGCCTATGGCGATGCCCTCGTCACCCTCAACTACTCCAAGATCACCAACGACCTGCTCCCCTCTCAGATCGAGGGCGAGTCGGCAACCATGACCATCGACAAGATCTCGACGCCCGAGCACGCCCGCATCAGCTACCGCGGCACCGCTCAACGCAACGCCGCTAAAAAGGGCTATTCGGCCATCGACACCTCGGAGCGCGAGCTTGAGCTTTTGGCCTGCGATAACTCCATGTGCTACGAACTTGCGGACTTTATCTGCGCGGTTGAGGGCGCGCCCCAGGCCATCGCCGACGACGAGATCTGGGCCAGCATGGCAGGCCCGCGCAAGCCGCTTGGGCACTACCGCGACGTAACCCTGCTGTCGCTCACCATAGTGGACGAGGCGCGCCGCCAGATGGGCGTCGTGTTCCCCGCCGATGCGGCATCCTCGACAGGTGCGGCATCCCCAACCAAGCACGCGGAATAGAGGGCCTCATGGGATTGTTCGATAGCCTTTTCGGCAAACTGCAAGCGGCGGGCGGCACGGAAGCGGAACCTGCGCCGATACAGCTCAGCGCCAGCGAAGCATCGTTGCGAAGGGATCTGGAAGCGCATAACGCCCTGGGCGAGCCGGTAGCCAGTGCGCGGTTGCGCTTCCATCTGCTTTGGACCGGTACGGTGCAGGGCGTGGGGTTCCGCTGGACCAACCAGAACATCGCGCGCGAGAACAGCGTCACGGGCTGGGCGCGCAACCTCGATGACGGCTCCGTGGAGATGGAGTTCGAGGGAGCGGCCGCGCAGTTGCTACGCCACCTCGAAGCACTGCACAAGGCCTACAACCGCAGAGGCTATCGTGTCGTGCTCGAATCCGTCAAACCCATGGAGTGCGACCCTTCCGAAGATTCCTTCAAGGTGGTCTACTAGGCAAAAGGCCTGCCGCACGTGGTACCGGGCCAAACACTCGGATCCGAAACCATCAGCGCGCGTGTGAACATCGCGGACAAACTGCATGCGCCATACGCGTTCGCCGCATGCGGCCCGACGCCTCGGTACCCCTTGACGCAGGATGTATACTTAACTGGATTGAGTATCGATAGCAGACAGGAGACTTCCGTGACCGTTCAGCGCCGCAACACGCGCCAGCGCCGTCTGGTGCTCGACGCCGTGCAGGAAAGCTGCAGCCATCCCACGGCCGACGAGATCTATCTTGCCGTGCGCGAGCAAGACGAGCATGTGAGCCGCGGAACGGTCTACCGTAACCTCAATCTCCTCGCCGAAGAAGGCGTTATCCTATCCATCAAGGCACCGGGCGGAAGCCGTTTTGATCGGCGCGTGGAGCCGCACGCCCACGCCATCTGCACCACCTGCGGCAACGTCATCGACGTGCCCATCGATACCGATGCCGATCTTGATACCACGGCATCGGCGAAAACCGGATGGGCCATTACCTCGCATTACACCATCTTCGAGGGGCTCTGCCCCGCTTGCCTGAATGAGGGCGCCCAGCAAGGCATCGAAGCCGAGCTGTAGGCCTGCAGGCCGTTCCGCCTACGCCTTTCCCAGCCTACGCCCTGCCCAGCAGCCCCGGGTTATCGAGCAGGCGGCGTAGCTCGCCCTCCACCGTAGGCACGTAGGTGGCATCGTGAATGAGCCCGCGCATGGACGGGTTGCAATCTTCCATAAGATACGGATGCCCCACCAGTGAGAGCATGCCGTAGTCGTTGAAGTTGTCGCCAAAGGCCGCCATCTGCTGCGGCGCAATGCCCATCAGGCGCCCAAAATCGCGCAGGGCCGCACCCTTGTCGGTGCCCTTGGGGACGATGTCCGTCCACTCGTTGCCTGAGGTCATGACATTTGCCCAGGCACCGAACTCGTTCTCAAAGAAATGCTGGGCATCGGCCTGATACTTCTCGGGCACGCGGAACGCCACCTTGAGGATGTCCTCGTCGATATCCTCGAACTTCCACACCAACGCCATGTCGTTTTTGGTGTCGTTGGTCAGATGATCGGCAAACTCCTCGTAACCGTGGAGCACGTAGGCGCGCGCCTGGCCCGAAACAACGGCCTCGGCATACGGGTAGTACTGCACGGCGCGGCAGATCTGCAGCGCCAAAGGACGCGAAAACCCGCGACGCACCGCGGGGATACCCTGGTACATCACCATGGCGCCGTTCTCGCACAGATACGACAGCTCGTCGCACACGGGCGCGAACAGACGGCGCAGGCTGGCGTACTGGCGCCCGCTTGCCGGTAAGAACAGAACGCCACGACGCGTCAGCTCCTCGATAAGCTCAAAGGCCTCGTCAGAGGGTTCCCTGCGCCCGCCGTGCAGCAGCGTGCCGTCCAAGTCGCAGGCAATAAGCCTGATGCGAAATAGCTCATCCGAGGAATCGAGAGTCACTGATACCGTCCCTTACGCGTTCAATCCAATACGCCTGCGTTCGCAAGGCCTTATGGTCGTGCAAACGCAGGCGCCGCACAAGCGTGTGCGCGTCTTTTAATCTTCGACCTCGACGAGCTCGATGTCGAAGTTGAGGTCCTTGCCAGCAAGCTCGTGGTTGGCGTCGAGCGTTACCGCCTCGGCAGTCACGTCGATCACCACAGCGGGCACCGGCATGCCCGACGGCGTGGAGAGGTAGAGCTTCTGGCCCTTCTCGATCTGCTCGATGTTGGGAACCTGCTCGGCCGGGAAGGTGATGACCATCTCGGGGTTGTGCTCACCGTACGCATCGGCTGCGGGGATGTGCACGGTCTTCTTCTCGCCCACCTGCATATCGACCACGGCGGCATCGAAGCCCTTGATCATCTGGCCGGCACCGCAGGTAAACGCAAGCGGCTCGCCGCGATCGTAGGAGCTATCGAACTGCGTGCCGTCGTCGAGCGTGCCGCGGTAGTGGGTCTTGACCTTCTTGCCTTGATTGGACATGGATCCTCTTTTCCGTCGCGCCGGGGGCGCATGTATACCTAGGGTGCCTACTATACCCGCAACGTCTACGCGCAGGCGCGCTCAAAGAAGTCGAGTGCGTTGCGATAGCAAAGTTTTTCCGTAAGCGTGCGCCCAAAATGCTTCACGAGCTTGTTTTGGAACGCGGGCATCAAAGACACATCGGAAATGAAGGACGGCACGTCGGCACCGTCCAAGTCGCCGCCAAGGGCGATAACGTCCTCGCCGTCCAGATCGAGCCAGTGCTCGATATGCTTCACCGTCTGCTCGAAGGTCACATCGGCCGCGGTATCAGGCGTGACGCCGTCCGCCAAGAACTCACTGCAGTAATTGAGGCCCACCACGCCACCGCGGTCGCGGATGGTGCGGAACTGGTCGTCGGTGAGGTTGCGCAGAGCCCCGCATACCGCGCGGCTGTTGGAGTGGCTCGCCACAAACGGTTTGGTGCTGAGGTGCGCTACCTCGTCAAAGCACTCATCGTTGAGATGCGAGACGTCGAGCACCATGTCCACGCGCTCCATCTCGGCAAGCGCCTCGCGCCCCGCAGGCGTCAGAGCCGCATGGCTGTCGTGACCGCTCGCCAGCGGACCCTGGGCGTTCCACGAAAGCGACGCCATATGCACGCCCACGCGCTTGAGCATCTCCACCAGGGCAAGATCATCGGCAAACAGGCGCGCGTTCTCTATGGTATGCACCGCCACGGTACGCCCCGCCTCAAGCGCGGGACGGATGGCGGAGATACGATGCGCCTCGGTCACGCAATCGTGATTGAGGTTGGCCTGGCCGCTGATGTGCGCCATGATCTGGGCCTGAAAACGCACGGCCTGCGCAGGCGAGAGCTCGTCGGGGATGAAGGTGGCAAAGCACTGCGCCCACGGCGTATCGCCGATCTTCTCAAGCGAGATGGCAGCGCAGTTGTCGGCCAGGTAGATGCACTCGTTGGGGCGTTCCTCGTCGCCCTTACCGTAAAAATCCTGCCCGCAGGTGCGGCGCAGGGCAAGGTCGAGCGTTTGCCAACCAAGGCGGTCGGCGGTATCGCAATGCAGGTCAAATACAGGTATCGGCATAAGTTCTCCTGGCTTTGAAGCGCCCCCGGCGGTCGCGTCGCCGGGGGCGTGGGTTGCGTTGGTGTTTAGATGCCGCTCGGGGCATCGGCCGTCGAGGACGTTAGCGGGTGCGCGCTTCGGCAAGCTTGGTCTGGATCAGCTCGTCGAGCACATCACCGAACTCGTGGCCGGCCACACGCATCATCTGTGGAAAACGGCTGTAGTAGGTCATGCCCGGCGTGGAGTTGACCTCGTTGAAGACCACATCCTCCTCGGGCGTCACAAACAGGTCGACGCGCGCAAAGCCCGAGCAGTTAAGGGCCTCGTACACCGTCTTACCCGCAGCGCGCACCTTGGCGAGCACCTCGTCGGAGAGATCGGAGGGGCAGCGCAACTCGGTGTTGGCGCCCGGGTCCTTCTCGAGGTGGATGCGGAAGAAGCCGTCGCCATGCACGACGATCTCGTCGACCTCGCCCATCTTGGTGCCGTGGATGGCGTCGCCCACGATGGAGCAACCCACCTCGACGCCGGTGATGCTCTCCTCCACGGCGACCTTCTCGTCAAGCGCGAAAGCGGTATCGAGCGCCGCGCGGTACTCGTCCGCGTTATTGGCCTTGGAGACGCCGATGGAGCTGCCGCCGCGGGCGGGCTTCACGAAGACGGGATAGCCGCCGCACTTCTCGACGACCGCTGCCTCGTCCTCGGCGCTGGCGCCACGATAGAGCACCTCGCACTGGGGCGAGCGCACACCGGCCGCCGCAGCCAAGCGATGCGACGCATCCTTATCCATGCACACGGCACTCGCAAGCACGCCACAGCCCACGTAGGGCAGGCCGCAAACCTCGAGCGTGCCCTGCACGGTACCGTCCTCGCCGCCCTGGCCGTGGAGTGCCGGGAGCACCACATCGACGGGAAGCTCAACGAACTCGCCGTCGACGAGCTCGAGCATGCCGCCGCGCGCCTCGTCGCCGCTACCGGGAACGAGCACCACGGGATTGCAGTCGTGCTCCTCCCAAGCGCCCGTCACCACGTCGGCCACATCGCCGGTGTAGTGGAACCAAGTGCCGTTGCGGTCGATGCCGATCATCACCACGGCGTACTTGTCGGCGGGCAAAGAAGCGATCACGTTATCGGCAGACTTGAGGGAGATGTCGTGCTCGGTGGAGATGCCACCGAAAAGAACGGCTACGTTAGTCATCAGAGTCCTTTCGTAGGCGAGCGCATCTTAAGCGAAAAGGCAAGAAGCGCCGCGGCCAGTCACTGAAGTTTAGATTATAGCCCCGTGCCCGCGGGCGGCTTGCGCAACCGGCGCGCAAGCTCGCGGTTACAAGGACAATACGCATCGAGCAGCATATGGAAGCGCTGGTTGTGGCTCGGTTCCATAAGATGCACCAATTCGTGCGCCACCACCATCTCGAGGCACTCGGGCGGATAGGCAGCCAGCTGCAGCGCGATACGTATCCGCGCCGTACGCGGCGTACACGAGCCCCAGCGCGTCTTCATGCTACGCACGGTCCAACGCGCGGCCTTTACCTGCATGGTCTCTTCAAGAGGCTCGGCCACCTTGGGCAAAGCGCGGGTAACCTCGGCTCGGTAGTGTTCCCGCAAACGCGCCTGGCGCTCTTCTGCCGTAAGCTCGGCCCACGCAGGGTCGATGCATTCGCCTAGAACCATACGCCCCCAAAGCGGAACCGTATCGAGTGCATGGGCGCCCGCGCCCTGCATGGACGCCTCCCGCTCGTGAGCGCGCTGCAGGCGTCCCTCGATCCAGCCGGCATGCTTTACAAGAAAACGCTCGATGCGCTCCCTCGAGACACGCACGGGGACGCTCGCCCGCACCTCGCCTTTCGCATCGACCCTGAGGTTGAGGTTCTTCACACGTTTGCGCGTTACCGCAACGGGCACCGATGAACCACCGGGAAGATCGATATGCAGAATAAACGAGTCGGACATGCGCCGCCTTTCGGTTTGGTGTTCTCCAGCATACGGCACCGCACGCAGGCGGAGGGTACTTCCTTAAGCCAACCATAACCACGGCTTAGGGGGACTTTAGATTTCAGAATCGCATGACCCCCTCGTAAACGGGGGCGGTATAACTCAGGCAACCGATCAAGGAGGCATGCATGAAACGCACCCAACCCACGCGCAAACACCGCGCGATCGTCATCAGTCACACATCCGTCGCCATCGTGGCGGGGCTCTCGCTCATCATCGGCGGAACCGCGGGAGCGGCCACCGTGTACGCCGCGGGCCCGGGCGACGGAGGAACCCCGCCTGCCATGAGCCAGGGGCAGCAGGGCGGCGGCATGGGCGGCGCCGACACCATGAGCTTCGACTACTCCGGCAGCTACACCGCCGCCGTCACCGCAGACGGCGCCAAGAAGAAGTCCAAGGGCAAAACCTACACCGCCACCGAAAGCGACCAGAACGCCGCGCTCGCGCAAAACGGCGGCACGCTCACGCTACGCAACGCCTTGCTTCAGAAATCGGGTGACGACACCGATGGCGACCGCTGCAACTTCTACGGCGTGAACTCCATCCTCACCGCCGTCGGCGAAGGCTCCACGGCCTACGTGAGCGATTCGAGCCTCGCCGCCACGAGCGCGGGCTCCAACGGCGTCTTTGCCACCGACTCCGCCACGGCCTACGTCTACAACACCTCGATCGATACCACCGCCGACAACTCGCGCGGTCTCGATGCCACCTACAACGGCACCATCGTCGGCGACAAGGTCGACATCTCCACCGAGGGCGACCATTCCGCGGGCATCGCAACCGATCGCGGCGGCGGCAACATCTCCGTCACCGATTCGAGCGTGTCCACGCAGGGCTCTGGTTCGCCCATCCTCTACTCCACCGGAGATATCGAGGTCGAGGGGCTTACCGGTACGGCATCGGGCTCGCAGATCGCAGGCATGGAAGGTCTCAACACCATCCTCATCAAAAACTCCAAGCTCACGAGCACCCAAACCGGTAAAACCGCTTCGGACCCCATCGCAGACGGCATCATCATCTACCAGTCAACCTCGGGCGATGCCGAAAGCTCCACGGGCGAGACCGCGACGTTTGAGGTCGCCGACTCCACCTTGAGCTCGGCCATCGAGGAAGGCTCGATGTTCTACCTCACCAACACGAGCGCCAACGTCGTGCTCAAGAACACCGAACTCGATTTTAACAGCAGCAAGGCAGCGCTTCTCACCGCCGCGGGCAACGACTCCAACAACTGGGGCCAGGCCGGATCAAATGGCGCCACCGTCACCTTCACGGGCATCAAGCAGACGCTCAAGGGCGACATCGTCGCCGACACCATCTCGAGCGTCAACGTGTTCCTCACCAAGAAGACGACGTGGGCGGGCGCCGCGTCCATCACCGAGAACGCCAACGGTAGCACAAGCGACGCTCCGATCACCGTCAACGTGGACAAGACCTCAACCTGGGTCGTCACCGATAGCTGCACCGTCTCCAACCTCAACGTGGCCAAGGGCGGCAAGGTCGTCGACGAGGACGGCAAGACCGTGAGCATCGTGGTAAACGGCGAGACCGTCGTCAAGGGCAAGAGCAGCCTGACCGTGACGGTAACCGGCAGCTATACGACGAGCATCAGCACCACGAGCGCCAACAAGCTCTCGAGCACCAACGTGGACCGCGCGGCATTTGACGACAAATACAGCACGTCGACCGCCTTCTCGATGAAGGGCTGATCCCACACAAAGGGCGCCCGGGCAACGGCCTCAGGCCTGCCCGGGCGCCCTGTTTTTCAGGTCGTTGCCACCGATCGTCGTGCATTCGCACCGCGTTTCCGCATGTCGTACGCTCCGCTCATGCACTCCGCTATCGCGCTCCCCTACCGCGCGCGTTCGATCTCCACGCCGACGCTCGCGAGCGGCAAGCCCACAGGCGCCCACGGCTTCTCGAGCTTCACGCGCACGCCCATAAGGGACGGGAATTGCTCGAGCAGGTGCGCCGCAAGGCCCTCGGCCGCAGCCTCGATCAGCTTGAAGGTGTGCGCACGCAGATAGTCGTCCGTTATATGGCACACGCTGCCGTAGTCGATGGACTCGTCGAGCTTATCGGTCTTTCCGGCACGGTGCAGGTCGCAAAAGAGTGTCAGCGACACCACGAACTTCTGAACGAGCGCGTTTTCCTCGGGATACACACCATGGCTCGCGAAAACCTCCAGACCGTCGATCTGGATCTTGTCGGCATGGCTCAGGTCGGCATGCGAAGGCTTAACGATCGCGGTACGGCGCATGAGCGAACCCGCCGCGCGCTTTGCGAGCTCCGCCCCCTCGGTAACCGTTGCCCTCTCGGGTAGACGACGCTTCTTGTTCATACCGATCACTCCTCAATCACATGCGAATAGCTAGGTTTTTCTTGTCGTCGGACCAGTTGCAGGTATCGGCTGCCGCGCAGGCATAGCACGCGCGCGACGCCTTATCGGCCCCAAAAAGCAAGCGCTCGAGCGGGCGTGCGCCCTCGCGCAAGCGCCGATGCCCGGCGATGGCCGCACAGATCTCGTCGACCTCCGCAGCAGAGAAGTTCAGCCTCGCAGGCAGCGCCTCGAGTACCTCACGCGCGACCCGCGCCCCGACGACATCATGGGGTATACCCGTTTCGTACTGTTCGTCTTTGCCGATATCGTGGAGAAGTGCCGTGGCATACACCAGCTCGCGATCGAGCCCGAGTTGCTCCTCAAGGCAGCGTATCCACATGATGCGCGCCACGTCCAAAAGATGCGTCAAGCCGTGTCGGCAATACACACGGTCGCGCTCAAGCTCGGCAAGCCTCTGCAGGTGACGTTGGAAGGTGGCATCGTGCCAAATCGCATCGACGCGCGGCATGTCCGCTCCGAGCTGCGAGGCCCTGGTCAGCACCGCTAGCGCCCCAACATACGGAAGAAGCGTTCCTCGAGCGCAGGGTCTTCCTCAAAGCACCCGCGGCGCGCCAGCGTGACGGTCTGCGTTCCCGGTTTTTGCACGCCGCGCATCGTCATGCACATATGCTCCGCCTCGATGAGCACGATGGCGCCCTGGGGCGCCAGATGCTCCATAAGGGCATCGGCGATCTGGGCCGTGAGCTGCTCTTGCAGCTGAAGGCGACGGGCAAACACCTCAACGGTGCGCGCGAGCTTGGAGAGCCCGGCCACGCGCCCGGCAGGAACATAGCCGATCGTGGCGTGTCCGTAAAAGGGCAGCATGTGATGCTCGCACATGGAGTAGAAGGTGATATCGCGCTCGATCACCAGATCGTCAGAGGCTACCGCAAAGGTCTTGGAAAGATGCTCGGAGGCGCTCTTGTCCATGCCGCCCGCAAGCTCGGTGTACATGCGAGCAACACGTGATGGCGTCTCCACCAGGCCCTCGCGCGTGGGATCTTCACCGATGCCCTCGAGCAGCAGCCTCACGGCCTGCTGAACCTTATCCTGATCGACCATAGGATCCCCTAATCCATCGTATGCGTGCTGTAGATGTCCTCGTCGCGCCAAAGCTCAACGGCATCGGAAAGGGCGCAATCGAGCTCATACGCACGGGCGCGTGTCTCGTTCATGTCGATGATACGCTGGTTCGACGAGCCCCTGAAGCGCAGGGTTATATCGTGAAGGCCCTGCACAAAGGGCCCGTCCACCAATATATCGATGCACTCGAGCAGGCGATCCGTCGCGTCCGTGTGGTGACGGCCGCCTGCCATAAGCTCATCGAGCGTGTCGCCGGTATAGCACCAGATGCTCTTGCCGCACCCCTTGGGATACGCCCTTCGCACGCGCTCGATAAAATCGACGAGCCCTGCCTGGTTCTCGGGCTCCATGGGCTCGCCGCCCAAGACCGTCAGACCATCGCAAAACGGGTGGTCGAGACTGCGCATTATCTCGTCCTCGACCTCACGCGTGAACGGCTCCCCCGCCGCAAAGTTCCAAGCCACCTCGTTGAAGCAGTTCTTGCACCCGCGCCGGCATCCGCTCACAAACAGCGAGGTGCGCACGCCCTCGCCGTTGGCGATATCGGAATATTTAATCGTCGCGTAGTTCATAGACTGCCAGCTCGTTAGCCAGGTTCGTTACAGGTGCAGCACGCGGTCGCGGATCTCTTCGGTGCGTCCCTGGTTCCAGAACTGCGTACCGATGTACCCGCATGTACGACGCGCCACGTTGAGCTTGTCCTGATCGCGGTTACCGCAATGGGGGCACTCCCACACCAGCTTGCCGTCGTCCTCCACGATCTTGATCTCGCCGTCGTAGCCGCACACCTGGCAGTAATCGCTCTTGGTGTTGAGCTCGGCGTACATGATGTTGTCGTAGATGTACTGGATCACGCGGATAACGGCCTTGAGGTTGTCCTGCATGTTGGGCACCTCGACGTAAGAGATGGCGCCACCCGGGGACAGCTGCTGGAACGCGCTCTCAAACTTGAGCTTATCGAACGCATCGATCTTCTCGGTCACATGCACGTGATAGCTGTTGGTGATATAGCCCTTGTCCGTGACGCCGGGCACGATGCCGAAACGGCGCTGCAGGCACTTGGCGAACTTGTACGTGGTGGACTCGAGCGGCGTGCCGTAAAGCGAGAAATCGATGTTGCTCTGAGCCTTCCACTCGTTGCACTTGTCGTTCATATGCTGCATCACGGCCATGGCGAAGGGGGTGCCCTCGGCCTCGGTATGGCTGTGACCCGTCATGTACTTCACGCACTCGTAAAGACCCGCGTAGCCCAAGCTGATGGTGGAGTATCCACCGTAGAGCAGAGGATCGATGGGCTCGCCCTTGGGCAAGCGCGCCAGGGCGCCGTACTGCCAAAGGATCGGCGCTGCGTCCGAAAGCGTGCCTTTCAAGCGCTCGTGACGGCACATCAGCGCCTTATGGCAAAGCTCCAGGCGCTCATCGAAGATCTTCCAGAACTCGTCCATATCCTGATGCGACGACAGGGCCACATCGGGAAGGTTGATGGTCACGACACCCTGGTTGAAGCGCCCGTAGTACTTGGGGCGGTTAGGCTCCCAGTTCTTGGCACGCGCCACGTTGTCGTAACCGTTGCCCGAACGGTCCGGCGTAAGGAAGCTGCGGCAACCCATGCAGGTGTAGCAATCGCCGTTGCCCTCCGTCTCGCCCTTCGAGAGCTTGAGCTCGCGCATCTTCTTCTCAGAGATGTAGTCGGGCACCATGCGCTTGGCCGTGCACTTGGCCGCAAGCTGCGTGAGATGGAAATACGGCGAATCCTCGGCGACGTTATCGTCCTCGAGCACGTAGATGAGCTTGGGGAACGCAGGCGTGATCCACACACCCGCCTCGTTCTTAACGCCCTCATAACGCTGACGCAGCGTCTCTTCGATAATCATGGCGAGGTCGTGCTTCTCGGCGGCCGAGCGCGCCTCGTTGAGGTACATGAACACGGTGACGAACGGGGCCTGACCGTTGGTGGTCATGAGCGTGACCACCTGGTACTGGATCGTCTGCACGCCACGACGGATCTCGTCGCGCAGGCGGTCTTCCACCACATCGTTGACCTTATCCTCGGGGGCCTCGACACCGAACTCCTCGAGTTCGCGCGCCACCTCGCGGCGGATCTTCTGACGGCTCACCTCAACGAAGGGCGCCAGATGCGTGAGCGAGATGGACTGGCCGCCGTACTGCGATGACGCAACCTGGGCGATGATCTGAGTAGCGATGTTGCAGGCGGTAGAGAAGCTATGCGGCTTTTCGATGAGCGTACCCGAGATAACGGTGCCGTTCTGCAGCATGTCCTCGAGGTTCACCAGGTCGCAATTGTGCATGTGCTGCGCAAAGTAATCGGAATCGTGGAAATGGATAAGGCCCATGTTGTGGGCTTCCACCACGTCGGCGGGCAACAGGACGCGCTGCGCCAGGTCCTTCGAGACCTCGCCTGCCATGTAGTCGCGCTGAACCGAGTTGACGGTGGGGTTCTTGTTGGAGTTTTCCTGCTTGACCTCTTCGTTGTTGCACTCGATGAGCGACATGATCTTGTCATCGGTGGTGTTTTTGGTGCGCTTGAGGCTCTGCACATAGCGGTAGATGATGTAGCGGCGAGCCACCTCGTAGCAGTCGAGACGCATGATCTCGTCCTCGACCATATCCTGGATCTCTTCGACGGAAACGGTGTGCCCGGCACGCTCGCACGCCTCCGCGACGTTCTGGGAGGCGTAAATCACCTGGCGCTCGGTCAGGCGGTCCTCCTGCTTGACCTCACGGTTGGCAGCACGGATCGCGCTCGAGATCTTATCGATGTCGAACGTTACCTCTGAACCGCTGCGCTTGATGATTTTCACCGCTCCGACCTCTCTCTTCGTGCCTCTCGCCTGCGCACCAGCTTGTCCCAAAGGACCGCAAACGACCTGACGGCCTCAAATCCGTCCTGCCGCACCGCAGGTGCGCATCTTGTCTAAATCAACCCTACGACGGCGTTCGGACATACTCCGCATGCGCGCGACGCAGGGAACGGTTGCGCTTTTGCTCATCCATCATACGGCAAGGTTCGTACAACATGCGGTGAGAGATTTTAGAGCACAACACTACATATAGTGTTTTTGCAGGTAGACGCAATTGAGAATCTTCACTGCCGATTACATCGAACCTCAAATTTCCGCTGACCATTTTAGCGCCGACGCGCTGACCTGCAAGGCAATTCGTAAGCCTTTTCAACCCAAAGTGAATCTTGTGAGGAAACGGAGGACCGTTCACCACAATATTCGCTGGAAAAAATCCTCATCTTCGCTCTTGACCTACATCTTGGGGATGACGGACACGCAGCGATGTGATGGTCTTTTCGGACAGGGCTATGGGAAGCAGAAAGAGGCGATGCCATTGATTGGGTAAAGATAATGGGGTTTGTTGGGAGGAGGCCCCATGGTCCAAAAAGCTTTCGGAACCCTTCCCGAAGGTCGCATCCACTCCGCACCCACTTTCGGGGCCGCGGCACCCACTTCTAGTAGAAACAAAAAAGGTCGGCACGTGTGCCGACCTCGGAGTTTATGGTGGGCGTTACAAGATTTGAACTTGTGACCTCTTCCGTGTCAGGGAAGCGCTCTCCCCCTGAGCTAAACGCCCGTTCAGGGTGCGCGTTTCAGCGCGAGGAATAATATAACCAAGACTGTCCGCGTGCGCAAGCCCTAATTTCAAAAAGTTTGAAATTTTGTTTGCACGCTACCGATATCCCTGCTTAGGCGGCCCGAGACCAGGCGATTTCAGTCTGTACTCCCAAAACAATCGGAACGGACAACGGAGCATCTGCATCTTCGCTCAGCGAGCGCACGGGCTTCGATCCGTCACTGTCCATCTCGCTTGCCGTTGCAAACATTTCGCGATTGCCCAACGCTCGCACTCTTTCGAGTTCGAAGCCGAACCCATATAAAAAAAGGAACACGGGTATTTTCCCGTGCTCCTGAAACATTTGGAGCGGACAACGGGGCTCGAACCCGCGACCCCAACCTTGGCAAGGTTGT
>CAVGWH010000052.1:40302-51906 GCA_963633065.1 Oribacterium sp. | reverse complement strand
CTGATTTTCGAACGCCCGCATGAGATCGATTCCACTTACATGGGGAAAACCAGGATAGTTATCTATTTTGTCAGATGTTGTTATTTGCCCACCAGCAACATCGCCCGTGAAAAGAATGGTCTTCAAGCCGTAGCGCGATGCGTAGATACCAGCAGTATAGCCAGCAGGTCCGCCACCTATAATTGCAAGGTCGAATTCTTTTGCATCCATAAGTACTCCTAAGCGTTGCTTGCAGCTTTGCTGCTTCCGTTGATTTACAAACCCTGTTAACGCATTTCGTCTAGACTAGATGAAGCACTTCCAATTGATGGGATTATATATGACCTCAGAAGAATCAGTTTCTTCGGATAAACAGCCTGTAATCACAATCGTTCACGCTTCGGTTGGATCCGGTCATAAAGCAGCTGCCAATGCGGTCGCGCAATCTCTGCAAATGATGCGAGAGCAGGGCGATATTCCCGAAAACACACGAATTGATGTCCTCGATATCTTAGATTTCGGCCGGATCAAGTTTGACGGCAACAAGACCGCTGCATCTTTTACTGGAGCCACAAGGCCGATATACGACATTGCTTGGAGATACACTCTTACCGGACGTGTGCTTTGGGGCGGCGGTTCCGCGTGGTCGCGAATCATGTTTCCCTCTTTCAACACTTACATAAGAGAAAATCAACCTCTTGCTGTAATTGCAACGCATATTACCGGAGCAAATGTGGCAGCCGGCGCTCGGATGATCACCGGCTGCGATTTTCCCCTGGTCTGCGTTCCCACAGATTACGAGGTTGAAGGATGGTGGCCACATAAAGAAACCGATCTGTTTTGTGTCGCTAACGAATTCATGGCGGAAACACTTCGCCCAAGGAAGGTACCCGAAAGCCATATTGAGATAACGGGCATCCCCGTTAGAGCAGGTTTTGATGATGAATTCAACCGTGAAGAAGCTCTTCGCACATTCGAATTGCCTATCGATAAAAAAATCGTTTTAGTAATGGCCGGAGCAAGTTTGCCGCAACCGTACGTGCGATTTAGAGCCGCAATGGACCAAACGCTCCCCTTCTTACGCGGTTTCGAGGAAATGCACTTTGTTTTTCTGCCTGGCAAGGACACGGAGTATTCCGAACGCTTGAAGCGCGTTTTCGAGGCAATGAAGCTTGAAAACGTTTCGGTAATGGATTATGTAGACGACATGCCGACGCTGATGCATGCGTCCGATTTAGCAATATTAAAATCTGGCGGGCTAACGGTAACGGAATGCCTCTGCGCAAGGCTGCCCATGATACTTCTGGGAAAATCATATGGACAGGAAAAGGCAAATACCACTATGCTCACTGGCATGGGCGCAAGCATGCACGCTACAACAGCACGTGAACTGATATTCACCCTACGCCATCTACATGATCATCCTGAAAGCCTAAAAGCCCTTCTGATCAATGGTGAAGCCCTAAGAAGGCCCGATGCGGCAAAATCGATCGCCTCAAATGCGATGCGCCTTTCAGCTCAAAAGACAAAAAGGCGCCGTTATTTCGCGAATTTCTATATCGGGGGCAAACCGGCACATATTCGATAAAGCTTGAGGGAAACTTATTGAACTCCCGAAGAACCGAATCCGCCTTCTCCCCTATCTGTTTGGTCGAGTTCATCGACCGCAATGAGGTTCACAACGGGTACTTCTTGTATGACAAGCTGGGCTATACGGTCGCCTTTGGCTATATGTATCGATTCGTATCTGTCGGTATTAATGGCGATAACCTTAAGCTCACCCCGATAGTGGGCGTCAATAAGACCGGGCGTGTTCACAATCGTAAAACCTTGCTTTAGCGCCAAGCCGCTACGGGGCTGAACGAAGCCGGCGTACCCGTCCGGTATGGCAATAGCCAGACCCGTGGGGATGAGCACGCGCTCAAATGGAGCGATATCCATATCGGTGTTTGATCGCAAATCGAGTCCAGCGTCCCCGCTATGCGCATACGAAGGCAAGACGACATCTTGAGCAAGGCGTTTGATTTTGACATCGATTACGGGCATAGATTCACCTCAACTTGTCTAATTCGGAAACGAATTCATCGATATCCTTGAAATCGCGATAGACCGATGCGAAGCGAATATAAGCAACCTTATCGATCTTTTCAAGGCGCTTAAGAACCATGTCACCGATCTCATGTGACGAGACGGCCGTCAGCGTTCTGCCCCTCAACTCGACTTCGATATCATCGATGAGCGCATTAAGTTTAACCAGGTCGATATCACGCTTAGTAGTTGCACGCATCAAGCCGGCCAAAAGCTTGTTGCGGTCAAAAGGTTGCGTGGACCCATCGCTTTTGAGAACCTCTATAGGGTCTTCGCAACGTTCGAAGGTGGTGAATCGATACGCGCACGATGAGCATTCTCTACGACGTTTAATAGAATTATTAGCATCTTGCGTACGCGAATCAATAACACGCGTACGCTCGCTACCGCATTTTGGACAACGCATATTGCCTCCTTTGTTTAAAGGATAGCATTCAAGCAATTAAGCTTGAGTTGGAACGATGAGCCTTTGTCCTGGCGTGAGCGCAGAGGAATCAAGATCATTCAGCTCAATGATACGGTTTACCACATCTTCGATCTCATAAGAATCAACATGGAGAGAAGATGCGATGCTCCAAAGAGACTCGCCATCATCAACGGTACGTTCAACGGTCTGAAGTTTGTTGAGGGAAACGCGCGCCATATAGGAACGAGTGATCAGCGTAGCTGAAAGTGCAATGAAAATGCAGATAGTTGCGATGATGGTGAGTCCTGCGATTTGTTTATTAAGGACAGGAGAGCTGCTATTCCTAGAACGTGCGCACGCTACCGGAGCCTTATTATTCTTAGAACCATCGATAACAATGAAAACCGGTTTATTGCTTTCTTCATATAGGCACGTATCAAGGGCAAGATTTCCTTCAAACATAGGCGAATCAGCTTTCATCTTTATCTCCTCTCAGAATGTTTGAAACCAAGTTAGCTTTCCGTGAGGACAAATAGTTCTAGTAAAAGAACGACTGTTCGTATAAAATTATCTACGAACAGATGTTCCTGTCAATAAGAATTCGAACAAATGTTTGTATTTCGGAGGTTTCGCATGGCACGTTCCATTACTAAACGCCAGCAGCAGATATACGATTTCATTCGCTCTTACCAAAAAGAAAAAGGATATCCGCCCAGTGTCAGAGAGATGGCCGCTGCCGTAGGCCTTTCTTCCCCTTCCACTGTGCACGCCCATCTTTCCGCCCTCGAAGCCCATGGTCTGATAAAGCGCGATAAGACCAAACCACGCGCCCTCGAGCTTTTCAATGAAGACGGGTCTTCGGTTAAGGAAGGCGGTAGTGCGGTTGAACATGAAACAGCCCGTGGTTCTGTCTCTCTTCCACTTGTCGGGCGCGTGGCAGCTGGAATACCCATACTGGCTGAGCAAAATATCGAGGACACCTTTACGCTTCCCACCGAAATAGCCTCCGATTCAAGCTCCTTTATCTTGGAAGTCCACGGGGAGTCGATGATCAACGCCGGCATCTTCAATGGCGATTACATTATCGTGAGAGAACAAAAAAATGCGATGAACGGCGAGATAGTCGTTGCAATGATCGATGGTGAAGCAACGGTAAAAACCTTCTATAAAGAGGCAGGGCGCGTGCGTTTGCAGCCTGAAAACGATACGATGGAGCCGATTTACGCTTCAAATCCGACGATACTCGGTAAGGTCGTTGCCCTTATGAGGCGCCTGTAATAAGAACCACATCTAATCAGATCCATGTGCGCAAATCAAAGCATGACATCATCTATGGCTCATCGTTTGAGGCTGCGGCTCATTGATGGCATCAGAGGCTTTACGATCGTTTCCATGGTCCTGTTTCATGCCGTATACGATCTGGCCTATCTTTACGCATTTCCGATTCCCTGGTTTACACAAGGGCCCTATCAAGAGATATGGCGTTGCAGCATAAGTTGGACATTCCTGTTTATAGCCGGCTGGATGTGCCTCTTTTCATCAAATAATTTCAAGCGCGGTTTACGTTACGGCGCTTTGGCTCTGTTGATATATCTCGCAACTACAATCGCTGCAGTAGATGATCCCATAAACTTCGGAATCATCTACTGCATGGCAGCTTGCACGATTTGCTTTTGTATTCTCAACAGATGGTTGGTCCATATACGCCCATCTATTGGATTAATCGTTTCATTTGCCTTGTTTATTTTCACACGTGACTTGCATCACACTTCATATTCGGTTTCCTATTTAGCTTGGCTAGGTTTTCCCTCACCTGGATTTATCTCGGGAGACTACTATCCTCTTTTGCCGTACATTTTCATGTACCTATCCGGATATTTTTTCGGAAGAAAGGCTCAAGAAAAATGTGCAGGGATCTATCCCCCATGGCTGCAACAAGGCTACAGCAAGTCGCTTGAGCAAATCGGTAGGCATCCGTTGTTAATTTATGCTCTGCATCAGCCGTTTCTGCTGGCAATTTTTGAGCTCGCTTTTCGTTAATCAATCGAAAACTTGTAGCGATCAACCAGATTAGACAACTTTCCAGAAACCTTAGAGACGATAACGGCAGCATCTTCCTCATAGGACTCACTTAAAACAGTGCCCCGTTCATGCAGAAGATTGATAAGCGATCCTTCCTTATATGGAATACGAACGCTTATGATCTGCTCCTGCAGAGAGGCATGATCGGAAATTCGACCAATCAAATCCTCGATACCATATGAGGTTCTAGCAGAGAAATAAATGTTTTCAGGAAAACGTCTTTTAAGAGTCTCGACTTCATCGGGTTCGAGTAAATCGCATTTGTTATAAACCGTAAGACAGGGATTCTCATCCGCTCCGATTTCTTCCAAGACCGTATCGACCGCTCTTAGCTGATTTTCAGCATTAGTATCGGATATATCTACCACCTTAAGGATCAGGTCAGCATCCTGGACTTCTCGCAGCGTTGATTTAAAAGCATCAACGAGGTTGTGAGGCAATTTTTGGATGAAACCAACAGTATCGGTAAGCGTGATAATACGACCACCAGGTAAAGATAGTGCCTTTGTGGTGGGATCTAGAGTCGCAAAAAGCTTGTCTTCGGCAAGAACGTTATAACCCGTCAAGGCATTCAACAAGCTCGACTTACCCGCATTGGTATAGCCAGCCAATGCAACTCTGAACATTGTTGAAGAGACACGTTCTTTCGACTGAACGGAGCGGCGTTTCTCCACTTCTTTAAGCTCTCTCTTAAGCGAAGAGATCTTCTTTCGCACCAAACGACGGTCGACTTCCAGCTGGCTTTCGCCTTGACCAAAACGCCCGCCGATACCACCACGAGTTTGCTCTTTAGCAAGATGGCTCCACATACCACGAAGACGAGGAAGCAAATATTCGCACTGGGCGAGTTGCACCTGAAGCCTACCCTCGCGCGTCTGAGCATGGAGACCGAAAATATCTAAGATCAAGGCAGTACGATCGATGATTTTAACAGGCTCCCCTACCGCCTTTTCCAAATACGATTGTTGAGACGGAGAGAGCTCGTCATCAAAAATAATCACATCAGCGTCAAGCTGATGGGTAAGGCGTACAAGCTCATCGACTTTTCCCGAACCGATAAAAGATTTAGAATGCGGTTTAACAAGCTTTTGGGAAATCCGAGCAACAGCCCTAGCGCCTGCAGTTTGAGCAAGCCGTTCCAGCTCATCAAGCGAAGTATCCAACGAACATTGAGAATCTGGCCACTCAACCGCAACGAGAACCGCACGTTCAGGCTCGGGTGTTGTGTTGATAAACGAAAACCTTGCCATGAAAATCACCCTAAGCGATTGATGAACAAATCATCTCAAGAGCCTGAGAAATCGATAGCTCGTCCATGTTGAGCCAGGTCATTCGCTTATCCCTTTTAAACCACGAAAGTTGACGCTTGGCATATCGCCTTGAGCGCATCTTGATAAGCTCACGGGCTTCATCGAGGGTAAGAGAACCTCTCAGGGCCTCAATTATCTCTTTGTAGCCAATTGCTTGCATTGAGGTAAGCGCATGTTCATGACCATTTTTGACTAGCAATTCAACCTCATCAACGAGGCCTTGATCGAACATCATGTCAACGCGTTTGTTGATTCGCTTATATAGAAGATCGCGATTCATGGTAAGAGCAAAATATACAGTTGGAAAGTGCTCTTCGTAAGAATCGAATCCCTTATGCTGTGAGGCATAAGAAGTCCCTTCATCAAACATCTCCAAAGCCCTGATAACGCGCCTTGAATTGTGGGGATGGATTAGCTCAGCACTTGCAGGATCGCGCGTGACTAGAAGCGAATAGAGCTCCGCCTCGCCCTTTTCATTGAGAAAGTTTTGGTAAGCTCGACGCCGTTCATCATCGATCTCGCCAGACGGGAAACTCATCTCATCCAATGCCGCACGAACATATAGGCCAGTTCCCCCGCACACCACAGGTATCTTGCCCTCGTAAATTAAATTATCTATCGCAGCACGAGCATCACGTTGATAGAGCGCAGCGGAATAAGGGGTTTCAGGATCAACAACATCAACTAACAGCAGCGGCGCCTGGCACTCGGATGGTCGCGCTTTAGCAGTTCCGATATCCATGCCTCGATAGACCTGCATGGAATCGGCAGAGATGACTGATGAACCCAGCCGCGCTGCGACAGCATCGGCAAGGGCACTTTTACCTACGGCCGTAGGACCAACGATGGCAACCACCTGTTTAGGTACATTGCCAGATATCGATTTACCGAGCATCACTCACCACGGAACCGGAAAGGTACCACGTCTTTGCCGTATCGACATCGACGTCGACGATTTTGCCTATAAGCTCATCGATAGTCAAACCTTCAGGAATCTTGGCATGTACGGTTTGATTTTTAGGACTTTTGCCCTGCAGGACTGTCGGTTCTTTCTTTGACACCCCTTCAATAAGAGCGGGAACAACCGTGTGTAAGTCACGCTGATTGAATTCATTGGCCGTCGTCTCGATTACCGAAACAAGACGATCGAAGCGATTAAGGATAACTTCGCGCGGCGTGTTGTCAATGACCTTGGCAGCTGGAGTTCCCTCGCGTTTTGAGTAGATAAACGTATATGCTTGAGCGTACCTCACCGTTTCTGCAAGAGAAAGCGTCTGGAGGAAGTCCTCTTCAGTCTCGCCGGGGAATCCGACGATAATGTCGGTCGATAAGGCAATATCAGGAATGCGAGATCTGACCATATCGACAAGCCCTAAATAATCTTCGCGTGAATACCTGCGATTCATCTCCTTGAGAACGCGTGATGAACCTGATTGCACAGCAAGATGCAATTGCGGCATAACAGCATCTACATCGGCCATAGCATCGACCGTTTCGGGCAATAGATCTTTTGGATGCGAAGACGTGAAAAAGATACGCTCGACACCCGTTTGGCCAACCGCTCGAAGCAATTCGGCAAAGCGTGGCTTGCCATGACTGTCTCGACCATAGGAATTTACATTCTGACCCAAGAGAGTGACCTCACGGACACCCATGCGAGCAAGACCGGTCACCTCGTCGACAATCTCTTCGAAGGATCGGCTCTTCTCGCGCCCGCGAACGTAAGGCACGATGCAATAAGAGCAGAAATTATTGCACCCCGTCATAATGGGGACCCATGCAGAATAGGAAGCAGCACGGTGCCAAGGCATTGAAGTTGCCGCAGCATTCTCGGACTCCAATGTACGAACGTGGGTTTTATCATCTTCAAACGCATCAGCAATCAGTTCACCGACGTGCGTAATTGAATGAGTACCGAAAATAACATCGACATTATCGAGATTCGTCAGCAATCCCTCGCCATCACGTTGAGCGATGCAGCCTCCAACTGCGATAACTCGCTTTCCCGAGGGAGAGGGCGGCAGGCTTTTGCAGGAAGAGCACTGCCCGTAGAGACGGGTATCGGCAGCTTCGCGGACACAGCATGTCATGAAAACGATAATATCTGCATGCTCACGATCAGGAGATTCAAGACAGCCCATAGAATCTAACAGGCCACTCACACGTTCCGAGTCGTGCATATTCATTTGGCAGCCAAACGTCCTAATATAGTACGTCTTACCGCGAAGAACTTGTTGAGCTGAATTCATAGTGAACTTTCAGGAGATAACCGATGGTTTAAATAGTTAAGCAACGGGTTGAATATCGTCACGCGGATTCATGGAATCAGGCGATTCTGAAACGCGCTGCAACCTATGCACGTAAACGGAGAGACGAATAGCAGTTCGGGATTCTCCATTGATAAGAATGTCCGAAAAAACAGGGGCACACGAGATATCAAACCCCGTTGGGATGAGAAAACCGCGCGCGATAGCCATGGCTTTAATCGCCTGATTGACTGCACCGGCGCCTACGCACTGCAAATTAACGGGAACGCCGTCTTTAACCATACCCGCTATAGCACCAGCAACTGATGCGGGGGAAGATTTACTGGAAACCTTTAGGCAATCCATTGACGTTCCTCCTGTATTTAAGCTACATGTATACATTTTCTTGACTACTTTAACGTACCTTTCATGCAGGTACAAGCCTATTCGTCCTTTTCAAGGTCGAAGGTAACCACAATACGATCCTTGGAAATTCGGATTTTAGGGTCTCCGATCAACGAGAGGTAATACTGCGAGGCCAGTTTTGAAAAGTCCTTTTCAAGAGATCGGGAAAACTGTTCAAGATCGTACTTGGCGATACGAAGCCCACGACGGTCTTTTGAAAGGTCAACCGTCTGTTTCGTATGAGAATGATCGCGGCTTCTCAGTAAGCGAGAGGCAACATCGCGTAACGGTTCAATCTGATGCGAAATAATGCGATGGGCAGTGCGCTCGGAAATATCGATACCGATTTTCGACGCGATGGCTATAAACTCGCCTGCATCGGAGGCAAACCCCAGGCGATCCACAACAGCTAAAGACGATTCATCGTCAAGAAAAACAAGCTTTGTGGCATCAAGACGTGATATAGCCTTGTGATACATCGTTGAAGCGATCTCTGTGGGCGTACCGACATATACATCACAGCCAGAGAGCTCCTCAAGAGCAAAATCACAAACGGCCCTCACGATATTATGAGGACCTTTGCCGCAAACGTAAGCACCCTCATCGTTTCTTTGAGCAACGGGCCAAGTTGATTGATCGGCTCGTTCATTAAGCCTGTCGGTTGAGACGGAAACTTTGAAAACGGAACCAAGATGAGGAGCGGAAGCAACTACGCGAACATCATCAACATTTTGACGAATGGAAAAGAGGGCCATTCCCCTACCGTGCACACCCCATCGATCCATTTTCATGGATTCAAGCTTGGAGGTTACGCGGGCATCGAAGATACGTTCACGCATTTCACTGGGAACGCCGCAGCCATTGTCAAAGATGAGAATGGATCGAACGTTATTTTCCTTAGCAGTTGCTACGTAAATTTCAGAAGCGCCGGCATCGCGCGCATTACGCAGCATCTCGATAACGATATCCTCGACATGCTGGATATCATGCTTTGCCTGACGACGCTCGGCTTCGGACACGCGCAAACGCACGTATCCGTCGCCGAGATTCTCTTCAACGCGAAGATTCCCTTCGCCGGACATTGAAGCTATAAAGGAAATCAGCTCGTTGGAGTCATCCATATTACTTCGCGATATCCACAGCGCGGCTTTCGCGGATCACAACGACGCGCACCTGACCGGGATACTCCATCTCTTCCTCGATTTGGTGGGCGATATCATGAGCGAGCACCGTTGACTCAGCATCGGAAATCTTCTCGGGCTGAACCATGACATGGACCTCGCGGCCGGCTTGCATCGCGTAAGTGCGCTCCACGCCCTCATACGAATTTGCAATCTCTTCAAGTTTCTCAAGACGCTTGATGTAGTTCTCAGCAGATTCACGACGTGCGCCGGGACGCGACGCGGAAACAGCATCAGCGGCCTGTACAAGAACATCGAGAACGGTATCGGGGTCTACATCAGCATGATGCGCTTCGATTGCATGGACGATAACAGGTTTCTCACCATAACGACGAGCAAGCTCAGCACCGATAACGGCATGAGGACCCTCGACATCGTGGTCAATGGCCTTGCCGAGGTCATGAAGAAGACCGGCGCGCTTAGCGGTGTAAACATCAACCCCAAGCTCAGAAGCCATGACGCCGCACAGATCAGCCACCTCAAGGGAATGCTGAAGGACGTTTTGTCCGAACGATGTGCGGTAACGCAGGGCACCAAGGGTCTTGACGATCTCGGGATGAAGATCGTGAATGCCCGTATCGAACGCTGCCTGTTCACCGGCTTCCTGTACGCGCTGCTGGACGAGATCGGAAGCCTTCTGATACATCTCTTCAATACGTGCGGGATGAATGCGACCGTCTGCGATCAGGTTCTCGAGCGCAACGCGAGCGGTCTCGCGGCGAACGGGGTCGAAACTCGAGAGGATGACCGTTTCAGGCGTGTCGTCGATAACAAGATTGACACCAGATACCTGCTCGAAGGTCCTTATGTTACGACCCTCTCGACCGATGATACGGCCCTTGAGATCATCGGAGGGAATATGCACGGAAGTAACCGTGATTTCTGCCGTGTGATCGGCTGCACAACGCTGGATGGCAAGAGAAAGGATCTCCTGGGCTTTCTTATGGCATTCGGCACGAACCTGCTGCTCGGAATCCCTGATGATGGCCGCCGCCTCATGAGTGACCTCACCGCGGACCTTATCAAGAAGCTCCTTATGCGCGTCGTCACGCGTAAGATCGGCGATGCGCTCAAGCTCAACGGTTTGCTTGGCGTAAAGATCCTCAAGCTCGCGTGAACGCTTCTCCACCTGCCCCGCCTGGCTAGAGAGCTGATGCTCACGCTTATCAAGAGCGTCATTTCGACGATCAAGGGATTCCTCGCGCTGCAAAACGCGATTCTCCATGGTACGAAGCTCTTTTTTGCGCTGCTTCTCTTCAGCTTCGGCCGCTTGCTTGTGCTGAATGATCTGCTCTTTCGCCTCAAGCAAAGCTTCCTTTTTCAGCGTTTCCGCCTGACGTTTAGCGTCACCGATCACAGATTGCGCTTCTGCGTGTGCGGATTGAATCTTAGAATCCGCTTCGCGCAAGCTTCCCTGTTTAGCGGTGCGCAAGAAGACGAATGCGGCCACCGCGCCGATAACAGCGCCGATAATACCGATAACGATCTCCATGCCCACTCCTTCTCATATTGTCTGAACTCATAAAAAACCGCGCTCTTCCCACATGGGAGGAACGCTGGACATTTGAATGGTATGTAAAAATCAAAAGGAGACGGACTACAGAAACTATCAATCTCATCAAAGATGAGTACATCACATTGCAAATGACAAGATTATCGTACGTGTAACGCGCATGAGTGTCAATTATTCTCACCAGGGCAATTCGTGTACGGCAGATCTAAAAGCCGTCTTCTTCTCGCACATGTGCAAGATGTTCTTTAACCGCATCAGCAGATGCTGAATACGAAAAACCTTTAGCCATTAAAAAGCGAACAAGCTTTTCAAAAGCCTTTTGTTCGGGGACGCGTTTTCTTTTTAGTAGTACGCACGCGCGTGCAAGATCATCTTCCTCTGAGAAAAAAACCTC
>CAVGWH010000052.1:0-40292 GCA_963633065.1 Oribacterium sp. | reverse complement strand
CCCTTGATGCGGAGGCTCTGCTCGATTTTCCTTCTCCCCCATCCGCTTCGTTTCCGAGACTCGATATACAGAGAAGCAAAGCGGTTATCATCAAGAAGGTTGAGCTCCGAAGCTCTTCGTATGGCTCGCTCGATAGCAGCTTCGGCAAAACCGTAATGCTTAAGTTTTTGCCTAACCTCTTCAGTCGAATGGTCGCGACGCTCAAGCGCCTCGCCGATCTGAAGCATTGCACATTTATATTCCCGCTCGGAAATCGTGCCTTTCAATTCATCAATTGCAAGAGGCAAATTCGGACGGTCGTTGACTATCGATCTAGCCACCTTAACGGGAACCCAAAGAGTCACGTTCTCTTTGGGTTCCATGGTGCAAACAATTTGCGCCTTAGGCTTAATAGAACGATATCCATTACTGAAGGAAGAACTCTTCTTTTCAGGAAACAAAACCTTGAAATCGCTTACCAAACGCATGGGTTATTCTACTGAATCCTCACTGAGCGAATCGGAATCCAGCTCGACCACGCTGCCGGTGGATTCTTCCTCATCATCAAACTCAAGACCACAGAGAATGCGAACCTTATGTTCGATTTCATCGGAAAGTGCCGGGTTTTTACGAAGGAACTCTTTGGCAGCTTCGCGTCCCTGCCCCAAACGCTCGGTATCGTATGTATACCACGCACCAGATTTTGTAATGACATCGGTGTCGACACCCATGTCGAGGATGGAACCCTCCTTCGAGATGCCCGTTCCGTACATAATGTCGAATTCTGCGGACTTAAAGGGAGCTGCAACCTTATTTTTAACTATCTTGGCGCGCACGCGATTGCCGACGATATCGGTACCGTTCTTAATGCTGTCGACCCTTCGGATATCGATACGCACAGACGAGAAGAACTTAAGCGCACGCCCGCCCGTAGTTGTCTCGGGATTACCGAACATCACACCGATTTTTTCACGGAGCTGATTGATGAAAATACAAGTCGTATTCGATTTAGCTAGAGATCCGGCGAGCTTGCGAAGGGCCTGACTCATCAGACGCGCCTGCAGCCCAACCGTCGTATCGCCGATCTCACCTTCGATTTCGGCGCGCGGTGTCAGTGCGGCAACGGAATCGATGACGATTGCGTCAATGGCACCAGAACGAACAAGCATGTCGCAGATTTCAAGAGCCTGCTCGCCCGTATCGGGCTGGGAAATAAGAACCTCATCGATGTCGACGCCGATGCGCGCTGCATACGTTGGATCGAGCGCATGCTCGGCGTCGATAAAGGCAACGACACCGCCTGCAGCCTGCGCTTCAGCGAGGATCTCAAGTGAAAGGGTCGTTTTGCCCGAAGATTCCGGTCCATAGATTTCGATGATCCTGCCACGGGGAACTCCACCGATGCCCAATGCCGCATCGAGAGCAAGGGCGCCTGTCGGGATGGCCTCGACTTCGAGCTGAGGGCCACCATCGCCGTAACGCATTATCGAACCGGTGCCGAACTTTTTCTCAATCTCTTTTTTAGTGAGATCGACCATCTTGTCGCGCTCTGCCCCATAAGTACGCTCATGGACGGTACGCACGGGTCCTGAGTTCTTTGCCATTGGAAGATCCTCCTTGTTAACTATGCCGTCGATACTAAACGAACAGCTGTTCGCTGTCAAGCTGCTCGTATCGTATTGTTATAGAGGACCTCGCGTAGGTATCGGTTAACATCTAAGCTCGATAGGGCATCTGTCGATGCTTAAATCCGTACCTTTTTTGTTGTTGTCTTACCATTTTTTTAAACGAGCCTTTAACGCCTGCTAAAACCAGCCAACTTTTTTCTGGAAATCAAATATTAGACGAACAATCAAAGCTTAAAAGGCCCCTCGACGCGGGTCCTTTAACTCAAAAGACCCGTAAGTTACAGAGACCCCACATTATTCAGTAAAACGTCCAATGCATGAAGTGCTGCCTGTTTGCGTACGTCCGTTCTTGAGCCTTCAAATGTGCAACGCTCCGCGCATACCAATTCGGCCGTTGCGATACCGATGTAGACCGTACCAACCGGGTCGGAATCCGTACCACCACCAGGCCCGGCATATCCAGTTAAGCTGACGGCAACATCGGCCTGAAAAAGACTTCTTGAACCTGTCGCCATTTCCTTAGCAGTCGCATCGCTTACCGCGCTGAAACGAGCAAGCGTTTCTTCCGAAACGCCAAGGATACGATGCTTTATCTCATCGCAATAGGTAACCGCGGCGCCGCGTAAAACCAGAGAGGCGCCCGACACATCGGCGAGTGCAGAGGAGACCATGCCCGCGGTACACGATTCAGCAGTCGCGATAGTTTTTCCAGCCAGTGCATAGGCCTCGATTACCTCTCGAGCGAGCCGCTCGATATTCAGATCGATATCTTCCATGAGAGAAGCCATCTATACCGAAAAAACGACCTCGCGGCATTTCCAGAAGTATTGGGCACCCGATACAACCGTAAGAATGACCGCGACCCCCATAAGAATGCGCGAAAGCAGAAGGATTGCCAAAGCCGGGATATTGAAGCCCAGTCCAAGCAACATAAAGGTAAGGAGATAGCCGCAGATTGACACCATTGTCGTAGCCGTCTTCCACTTGCCCAGTTTGTCGGCTGCAACAACAACACCTTCAGCGCTGGCAACCATACGCAGAGCACTGACGAGAAACTCACGCAGAAGGATGATGAAAACCGTCCAAACGGTGACCATGCCGAAATCAAGGATAAGAAGGAGCGCTGAAAAGACCAGGAGCTTATCGGCGATGGGATCCAAGAACTTTCCGAAATCGGTAATCTCGTTTCTCGAGCGGGCAAGGTACCCATCCACCTTGTCGGTAAGCGAAAGGATCATATAGAGAACGAAAGCGCCCACGGCATAGCCCGCATCAAAGACGACACTGTCATCGGCGCCGTGGGATCCCTTAAATGAAGCGGCGGAAAGCACCATGAAAACGGGAATGAAGACGATGCGGACGCACGTAACGATATTGGCAGGCGTCCAAATGCTCGTAAGTTCTTTTTTACTCTCAGTCATTATGAGTTACTCCACAACATGGCCGACTAATTCATAGCAAAAGCTATCGGTGAATTCTACGCGCAAAATATCACCCACACACGCCTCATCAGCGTCGAGGTGAACGGCTCCATCCGAATCAGGAGCCTGGAACCAGGCGTGCCCGATAAGCTCCTGCCCCTCATCTGTTTGCTCGATTCCGTCGACGATAACCTCGGCGACCTCGCCAACATGCGATGCGGTAGCCGCAAACCCCAGGGATTCCGCTAAGTCCATAGCCTGCTGCGCACGCTCAAGCTTAACGTCCTCATCGATCTGACCATCCATCTCAGCAGCAAGGCTGCCTTCTTCACGTGAATAGGCAAAGACGCTCGTATAATCGAATCCGACCTCGTCGATAAACGAAAGAAGCTCGTTGAACTCATCTTCGGTCTCTGTCGGGAATCCAACCATCCCTGTTGAGCGGATAACCATACCGGGGATCTGTTCACGAAGTCGAGCAAACAGCGAGGTCAACTCCTCGCGAGATCCGCTTCGCCTCATGGCCTTGAGCAGGCGCGCGCTGCAATGCTGGACAGGGATGTCGATATACGGCAGCACTTCGGGGATGTCACGGATGGCAGCTATAAGCTCTTCCGTCATGCCTTCGGGCTGGAGATAAAGAACGCGAATCCATACATGTTTAGGACGAACAGTCTCAGCCACGGCCGACAAAAGCTCGGAAAGAGTATGAGGGCCGTCGACCTCGCCGTCTTTGAAATCAGAACCCCAGATACCCGTATCTTGGCCGATGAGCACGATTTCGCGCACGCCGCCTTCTACGAGATCGGAAACCTCGGATAAGATACTCTCTGGCTTACGCGAGTGATAACGACCTCTGATATACGGAATCATGCAGAAACTGCAGAAGCGATTGCAACCATCGCTGATCTTCACATACGCTGTGGCGCCTTCGACGGTACGTTTTACCTGAGGCAGATACGCGGGCTCTTCGCGCTCGACAGAACGAAGAGCATCGACAACCGCCACGATTCCGTCTTCTTCATCCGTGCGCACGAAGGCGGCAACCTCAGGCAACTCGTCAGGCAGGTCGTCACCGTAACGGGAAGGAACGCACCCGCACATCACAATGGGACACGTACGGACGCCATCCTGCACATCGTTAGCAAGCTCAAGCGTCGTTTCGATCGACTCGGATGTAGCCGATGCCAAAAATGAGCACGTATTGACAAGAGCAAGGTCGGCGTTTTCGGCAGAATCGGCCTCATCGTAGCCCGCGGCGGTAAGAAGCGAGCGCATGCGGTCGGTATCAACCTCATTTTTAGCGCAACCAAGCGTGATATATAGAATCGAACCGAAAGATTCGCACATTCTGATTCTCTGTTCCCCTCGTATCGAAATTTAGCGATAGTTATTGAATTGCAGGGGCTGACCGTAATCTTGCCCACGGAGAAATTGGATGACGCTCTGCAATGCGTCCTTAGACGCCGAGGAAACGCGAAGCTTATCAGACTCGATGGTCACCTTGACCTTGAGTTTCTGATCTTTTACATCCTTATTGATTTTCTTCGCAGTCGCCTGATCGATGCCTTCGATGATATGTCCGAGCGCTCTAGCGGAACCACCGGAAGCAGGTTGCGAAGGATCCCATGAAACGGCGGAAAGATCGATGCCGCGCTTAACGAGTTTGGAATTCAGAACGTCGACGATTTGGCGCACTACGAAATCGGCTGGTGCGGTAACGGTGAAAAGCTTATCGTTTTTAGAAAGCTCTATTGTTGCACCGGAATCTTTAAGGTCATAGCGCTGCGAAATCTCTCGCACCGTCTGCTGAAAAGCGTTATCCACTTCCTGCATATCAACTTCTGAAACGATATCGAAGCTAGAATCTTTTGCCATATCTGTATCCTTTTCGCTCGTTACTGAACTGTCGTTGTGCCGGTTGTACTAGACATATCCGTTGACGCCTGCGTTGCCGACACTGCATCATCCCCGTCGGTGCTCGAAGCATCGGTATCGGTTTGGGAATCATCGGTTTTAGGAACGGTGATGGTAACACGCGCAACACCGGAGGTTTTGGTGTCGTAACGAACCGTCTTGCCGTTCTTTTTGATAGTCACATAAGTCGGCTTGCTCGTCGTGATTTCAATCGACGAAGTGGGTGTGAACTCCTGGGAAAACGGACCGGTGGCTTGTGCAGCATAAACCGATTTACCATCGACCTTCACTTCGACCCAAGCTGTCTTATTCTTGGCCACCGAAACCTTGACTGTGGTCGTCTCCTCGGTCGCTCCGTCTGTACCGCCATTTGAAGACGAGGCATCGTCCGTATTTTCGGAATTTTCATCGGAATCAGCAGAAGGATCACTTGAAGATCCATCGGAAACGGAAGAACTATCGTCAGAAGACACATCCGAATCCGAAGCATCATCATCACTTGTCGACGAGGCCTTTTTATTCTTTACCTTATTTGCAGATTTGGTCGCACTGGCCTGAACACCTGACGCATTCGAAGTGGCTGCCGAAGACGAACAGCCCCTAACCAGCATGAAAATGGCTACGACTACAAACAAGATAAGAACGACACCGGCAATCAGAAACCGACGATCGAGTTGATTTATGAGCGATTGCGGCCTGCGCGAGTTGACCGTTCCGGAATACGAACTGCGTGCAACGTTTCCACCACGGCGCGGATATCCACCTGGTCTTTGGGAATTCCCTCGATTGTCAGATCCTCTCATCGCACGGGATGCTCCACGGCCGGCGCCCCCACGATTTGATGAGCCGCTTAGGACGCGACCGGAAGCATTGCGACCTCGAGATTCTCCCTTATCACCGGTCCTGCGAAGGGCTCGTCCGCTCGATAGCCTAGAATTTGAACCGTAACCGCCGTCACCGTAGCCTTCACGAGGATCATGCGACGCAGCCGCATAAGAGCGCGGAACCGACCCCTGCGCTGGAGGAAGAGTCTTGCGCACACGAGCACGCATCTCGCGGATCTCTTTTCCGGAGCCCGATTCGGTAGCGTACCCAGCCTGCAGAGGACGCTGCCCATAACGAGAGATGTCGGTACGCCCGCCATCAACCATCATGAAACGACCCTGTGCAGTCGAAGAACGCGCGCTCGCGATACCGGCGCCCTCTTGAAATTTACCGGCAGAGGAGCCGGAACTGCGTTCATATTCGACAAGATCATCGAAGTAGGCATTGACGACCTCACGCGGATTCAGGCCCAAAAAACGCGCGTAACTCGAAATCATGCCCTGAGCATAACCGCGCGGCGGCATAGATTCAAAGTTCTCATTCTCAAAGAACTCGATTATCTGCGGACGGATTTTAATGGTGTTCGCGACCTGCTGGATGGACATACCCATCTGACGACGTCGATTAAGCAGCATGTCTCCAAAATGCGCAGCCATTAAAACCCTCCAAACTCTCCAAATCCTGAATCTTCTTCTTGCATCTGGGCTTCGATGTCCTTCAGGGCCTCTAAGCCTTCTTCATCAAGTAGAACCTCACGCGGCTTAGAACCATCTGGAGGTCCGACGATGCCCTTTTCCTCAAGCATGTCCATGATACGACCTGCGCGCGCATAGCCAACCTTCAAACGTCTTTGCAGGCCAGATGTGGAGCCGAGTTGCGTTTCCACCACAATTTTCGCCGCTTCCCATACCAAAGGATCGTCGTTTTCGGGCTCAGCGTTACTCGTACGGACGGGACCGGCTCCGGTGGAAGCGACCATAGCAGGCGATACGGCAGACAGGATCTCTTCGTGGTAATCGGGCTCGGATTGCGATTTCACGAACTCAACGATTTCGTTGATCTCCTCATCGGAGACAAAACAACCCTGAATTCTTCGCGGTTTACCCCAATCGACCTTTGAAAAGAGCATATCGCCCAATCCAGTGAGCTTTTCGGCGCCCATCTGGTCGATAATGACGCGCGAGTCGATTCCCGTTGCGACGTTGAAGGCGATGCGGTTGGTGATATTCGCCTTGATAAGACCGGTGACGACGTTGGAACTGGGTCGTTGGGTCGCAACGATAAGGTGGATACCGGCGGCACGGCCAAGCTGGGCGATACGCACGATGGAAGCCTCGACGTCTTTGCCAGCCACCATCATCAGGTCGGAAAGCTCGTCTATGATGATAACGAGATAGGGCATCTTTTTGGGCGGATTATCGTAGTGCTCAAACTCCCCTGCCGCCTGCTTTTCGTTAAAGGTCGAGATTTTACGCACGTTGAGACGCTCGAAGACCTTTAGGCGTCGCTCCATTTCGGATACGGCCCATTGCAACGCACTTGCGGCCTGCTTGGGTTCCGTAACAACCGGAACGTACAGATGCGGCAAGTCGTTATAACCCGCAAGCTCAACGCGTTTAGGGTCGACCATGATAAGGCGCACATCTTCAGGGCGCGCACGCATCAGGAGCGTCGTGATAATGGAGTTGATCATCACCGACTTACCCGAGCCTGTGGTACCGGCGATAAGCAAGTGGGGCATCTTAGCCAGGTCGGCGACGATCGGAGTACCCTCGGCATCGCGCCCGATGGCAAGCTCGAGAGGACCGCCCTTTACATAGGGCAAAACATCGCCGAGAAAAACGTTCTGACGCGTTCGGTTGGGAATCTCGATACCGACAAGCGAGGTACCGGGGATCGGTGCGAAGATACGCACCGATTGAGCGGCAAGCGAAAGCGCGATGTCATCTTCAAGAGCGGTGATCTTGCTCACACGCTCGCCTTCACCGGGCTGAAGCTTAAATGTGGTAACCGTAGGGCCCGATATCCAACCGACCACACGCGAGGTGCGGCCAAACTCCTCCAAAGTCCCCTGAAGAGCCTCAGCGGTTTGCTCCAGTTCCTTCTCGGAAGAAGATGATGCCGAGGACTTGGGATTGTGGCGAAGCATGGAAATGGGAGGAAGGGTGAGTTCCTCAGAATCATCGATGGCTTGAGAGGCCTCTGTCGCCGTAGTCGTTTTTGGCGCAGAGGTGTCAGGGGCGTCGGGGTTGCGATCAAGCGACACCGATGTCTCCGGTACCTGCTCACCAGCATCACCGGACGCAGAGACCTTGGGATTGAGCAGGAAGTCCGGAATGGCGACAGCGTCCTCGATAGGCTTGATGGTCTTGGGTTTAACGGTGTCCTCGACCGGCTCCTTCACAGACTTCGTCGAGAGCAACGTGGTTTTAGCAGAATCTGCCGTCGAGGATGACGCCATCGGCGAACCGGGTGAAGCAGACGATGTGTTTTCGACTGCCGAATCGTCAGGTTGCTTATCGACAGCATTTCCCTTCCCTTTCTTTCGCTTAAGAGCGCCGAAAGGAAGCAGCGTCGTCTGAGCACGCTCGGCCTCGAGCATTTCGCTTACATCGACGAAAGGATCGGAATCCTCAGACTCATCGTCGGCAAGCAAGCGTGTCTCTGCAGCTTCAAACGCCCGGTCAGAATCATTATAAGAAGACTCAAAACGAGCTCCTCTCGCCTGCTGGCGGGCAAGGGGCGAGATTACGCGAGTAGCCATGGATGCAGGCGCTGCAGGAGTGGCATACGCCTCGTCGTCACCCCACGGCGCCGCATTGACGTCGACATGATGGCGATCAACAAAAGTCTGAGCCTTTTCAGCAGCACCGCGAACGAATTCGCTGATGGAAAATCCAATCACAACAAAGCCGACGACAATCAGGCCGACAAGGATGACCATAGCGATCGTTTTACCAAAAGCGCTTTGAATCAAGCTTGCGATAAATGAACCCACATA
The DNA here is from genome assembly GCA_963633065.1 of Oribacterium sp. GTDB lineage: Bacteria > Actinomycetota > Coriobacteriia > Coriobacteriales > Coriobacteriaceae > Collinsella. Next base: position 31,521 of record CAVGWH010000052.1, on the reverse strand, counting down.
TCCGCCAGATGTTACCAACGCCGTAGCCTCAAACATGCCGTCCGTCGAGATATCGGTACCGGGAACCATGAGGGAAAGCGCGGATATGATTCCGATGAAGACAAGGGCGCCGCCGAGAACGGAACGCATGTTGAGAGGCGAACGGTCGCGCAGGAAAAGCGTAGCGGCAAAGAGCAGAAGCACCAGCGGCAGAACATATGCGCCAAGACCGAAACCGAGATGGTAGAAGCGCGAAATAGCAAGCGTCACGGGAGCAGAGGAGGGAGACACGACAGCGATGAACGAAGCAACGGCGATCACGGCAACGACAACGCCTGCGATATCGCGATTGGCAGAGGGCTCGATCAACGGCTCCAAATCTGCAAACTGATCCTCGGTTTGCATTTGCGCGTTTCCACGCAGCTTCGACGAACCTGCGGAAGAAGCCACCCTATTGCCCTTGGCACTCTTATTTTGTTTTTTAGCAGCGTGACTCCCCGCCACTCTAGACCTCCATAACGACCGGAATGATCATCGGACGCGTGTGCGTACGGCTCCAAATGAAATTGGAAAGCGAATCGCGCACCGCTTTGCGAAGGGCATCCGTTCCATTGGCGGTGAAGTTAAACGAACCCTTTTCGATGCTCTTGATGATGGAGGCGGAAGCATCGGAAGAGAATGCATCGTCAATGGCGAACGAAACGCCTCGACCGGAGAACTCGATGGAATCGATCTTCTTCTGCTTGAGACTGACCACGGCGACAACGGTAACCATGCCGTCATTGGCGAGCTTCTGGCGATCGCGCAAAACGATGGGGTCGGTGTCGCCGATGCGTAGGCCGTCGACATAGACGATGCCGGACTCGACAGAGGGGCCAACCTTGACATTGCCGTCACGCATCTCAAGCGTTTCGCCGTTATCAAGGATGAAGATGTGGTCGTCGCGCATGCCAACCTTGCGTGCAAGATTAGCGTGGGCACGAAGATGAACGGCTTCACCATGGACGGGCATGAAGAAGGAGGGGCGCGTCATGGCAAGCATGAGCTTGAGCTCTTCCTGCGAACCATGGCCCGAAACGTGCACGAGCGTACGGCTCTTATCGTAGATGTCGCAGCCGAGCTTGGAAAGGCTGTTGATGACCTGCTGGACCGCTTTCTCATTACCGGGAACAGGTGTCGCCGAAATGATGACGGTATCTCCCTCATGAATCGAAAGCGTCTTATGTTCGCCGTTGGCCATACGCGAAAGAGCCGAAAGCGGCTCACCTTGTGAGCCGGTGCACATGACGACGATCTTATCTTCAGGCAAATTACCGATCTCAAAAGCATCCACCAGGTCGGATTCGTCAACCTTGAGATAACCGAGCTCACGAGCCACGCGCGTGTTGGTAAGCATAGAACGACCGGTCACAACGACCTTACGGTTGCATTTTTTGGCAGCATCGCAGATCTGCTGCAAACGATGGATGTGACTGGAGAACGAAGCGACGAACACGCGGCCGGGAGCGTTTTTAATGGCATGCAGAATCTGCGGACCGACCTCGGCCTCGGACTTGGTGAAACCGGGGACGGTGGCGTTGGTGGAGTCGGAAAGCAAAAGATCGATACCCTGCTTAGCGAACTTGCTGATGGCCGAATAGTTGGGAGTGACACCGTCGATAGGCGTCTGATCGAGCTTGAAGTCGCCCGTATGGAGCACTGTACCCTGCGGAGTCTTGATGAAAACACCGAGTGCACCGGGAATGGAATGCGTCATCGAGAAGAAGTCGAGCGAAATGCCCCCGAGATTAACGTGGCTGCCGTCCTTAACCTCGCGAAACTTAGGGGAACGGATGCGGAACTCCGCCAGTTTGCCCTCGATGAATCCGAGGGTAAGCTTGCTGGAGAAGATAGGCACCTTGCTGTTGAGGTCCTGAAGTAGATACGGAAGAGCGCCCGTATGGTCTTCGTGGCCGTGAGTGACGACGATACCGCGAAGCTTGTGCTCGTTCTCAAGAACGTAGGTGTAATCGGGGAGCACCAGATCGATACCCGGCTGAGAATCATCGGGGAACATGAGGCCCGCATCTACGAGAACCATATCATCGCCGCATTCGAAGGCGGTCATGTTCTTACCGATACCGTCTAGACCGCCAAGAGGAATGATGCGCAGAGGTGCGCTTTTCTTTGCTGCCATAATGAGATGAAAGTCCTTTCTCACGAAATGAAACTAATAATCGACACGAAACGAGAGCGTGCCGAACACGTCTAATTGAATGTCTTTGTACGAGAGAGGCTAAAGACATATGAAGTTGCAGTATAGCAAGAAGGCCCCGCACCATAATCGGTAGCGGGGTCTTCCCTACTTAAACTCTATGCGCTCAGACTATAAACCCAATCTGACTCTTACGCATCGTGATGACGACGAGGCTTGCGACCACCATTGTCACCAGGTCGACGGCTGGGGCGGTCGGTGCGTTCGCGACGAGGACGCTCATGACGCTCGGAACGCTCGCCACCATCGGCGCGAGCCGGAGCCTCGGGCTTATCGAGGCGATCAAGGCTGATCTTGCCGCGATCATCGACCTCGAGGATGACGACCTTGACCTCATCGCCGACATTGAGGACATCCTCGACCTTCTCAACGCGGCCCTTGGCCACGCGTGAGATATGAAGCAAGCCGTCCTTGCCGGGGAGCAAGTTCACGAAGGCGCCGAAAGGCTGAAGTGAAACGACGCGACCCGTGTATTCCTCTCCCACCTCGGGGACCTTGACGATGAGCTGGATGCGCTCGACAGCTTCCTCAACCGAGGAACCGGTACCGCCAACATAAACGGTTCCGTCTTCCTGGATGTCGACGGAAGCGCCCGTCTCGTCCTGAATGCCGCGAATGACCTTGCCACCGGAACCGATAACGTCACGGATCTTGTCGGTAGGCACGGTAAGCGAGACGATGCGCGGAGCGCAGTCGCGCGTAGCGGGGCGCGGAGCAGGGATGACCTGCAGCATCTTATCAAGAATGAAAGCGCGGCCTTCCTTAGCCTGCTGAAGCGCCTGGGCAAGGATCTCGAACGTAAGGCCGGTTGCCTTGTTGTCCATCTGGAGAGCGGTGATTCCGCGTTCGGTACCCGTCACCTTGAAGTCCATATCGCCGAGGAAGTCCTCGAGACCCTGGATATCGGAAAGGACGACGGTCTTGCCCTCTTCCTGGATAAGGCCCATGGCAATACCGGACACGGGACGCTTGATAGGCACGCCACCGTCCATAAGCGCAAGACAGCTGCCGCAGGTGGAAGCCATGGAGGAGGAACCGTTTGACTCCATTACCTCGGAAACAACGCGAATCGCGTAAGGGAATTCCTTCTCATCGGGAAGAACGGGGAGAAGCGCGCGCTCGGCAAGGTTGCCGTGACCGATCTCGCGGCGCTTGGGGCTGCCCATGCGGCCCGTCTCGCCGGTGCAGAACGGCGGGAAGTTATAGTGATGCATGTAGCGCTTGCCCTCGACAGGCTCGATGGTGTCGAGACGCTGGCCCTCGTTGAGCATACCGAGCGAAAGCACCGAAAGAACCTGGGTCTGCCCGCGCTGGAAAAGGCCCGAACCGTGGACGAGCGGCAGGTAATTATCCTTCACCATAATGGGGCGGATCTCATCAGCGGCACGACCGTCAACACGCTCGCCCGTCTCGACAACCATGGTGCGCATGGCCTTTTTCTCGAGCTTCTTCAGGGCAACGGGGATCTCGCGCTCCCACTGGGCGAGCTCTTCATCGGTGAACTCGGAACGGATCGCGTCCTTGAGCGCCTCGACCTTAGCGATACGAGATGCCTTGTCAGCATCGCGGAGAGCGGCGGACATCTCGTCATAATGAGCGAAAACGCGCTCATGGACAGCCTCTACAGGCTGATCGAGCGGGTACTCCTTCTTGACGATAGGGCCGTTAACGCGCTCGTATTCCTCAACGAACTCGTTCTGCGCCTGACAAAACGCCGCAAGCGCTTCCTGGCCGAACTTCATGGCAGCGAGCATATCGTCTTCGGAGATCTCTTCGGCGCCAGCCTCGACCATGGAAATGAAGTCAGCCGAACCGCCGAGCTCAAGATCGAGATCGGAGTTCTCGCGCTCTTCGTAGGTGGGATTGACGATAAACTCGCCGGTCTCTTTATCGCGACCGATGCGGACACAGGCAAGCGGGCCCTCAAAAGGAACGCCACCGATCGTCATGGCAAGCGAGGCACCCATGACGTTGATGACGTCAAAGGGGTTTTTCTGATCGGCCACAAGAGAAGTAGCGACGATATGGACCTCGTTACGGAATCCATCGGGGAAGCTCGGACGGATGGGACGGTCGATCATGCGTGCGGTAAGGGTGGCCTTCTCGGAAGGACGACCCTCGCGCTTGAGATAGCCACCGGGAATACGTCCGGCGGCGTACATCTTCTCGTTGAAGTCCACCGTCAGCGGGAAGAAGTCGTAGTTCTTGCGCTCCTTGGAAACAACAACGGTATCGAGCATGGTGGTATCGCCCTGCTTGACGAGGACTGCACCGGTTGCCTGCTTGGCAAGTTCTCCCGACTCGAAGACATACGTCTTTCCGAAGAGTTCAAAAGTCTTAGATACGAGTGCCATTTTTCTCCTAACCCCACGTGCCCCTTTGCACGTGGGCTTCTATCAGCGTCGATGAACCCCTTGCCCATCGACGCGCGGTAGGCATCGATTTTTCGATACCTCACATAAAAAGAGCGCCCTATCGGCGCCCTTAGCATGTACAACAACGTTGAAAACGTTACAGCCATAAGCAGAGATAAAGTACCCTTTATAGACTTTACGTGCAAGTATGCCGAACGTTGATTCTTGTTTTCACCATACGTATGCGTTTTAGGGACTCCATACAGAAAGCTCCACAACCAACTGAAAGGTTTCGGACGCCCAGTCCATAATCAAAAACGGGCCGCACGAATGCAGCCCGTTTCAACAACGCAAGTGTCACTACGTGATTACTGAACGTTATCGCGGATACCAAGAGCCTTGATGAGCTCACGATACTCGACGATGTCGTTCTTCTTGATGTAGCGGAGGAGGCTACGACGCTTACCGACGAGCATGAGAAGGCCGCGACGGGTGTGGAAGTCCTTCTGGTGGGACTTCATGTGCTCGGTGAGGCCCTTGATGCGCTCGGTGAGGATGGCGACCTGAACCTTGGGGTTGCCGGTGTCGACCGGGGAATCGCCGAACTGGGCGGTAAGCTCTGCCTTGCGCTCTTTCGAAACAGTCATGTTTCACCTTTCGTTTTGACCCGTTGCGGGGCCGTAGATTCGCCCCGGACTGGGAAGCCGCCGGTGAAGCGCGCATCCAAGGTCGGGGTACCAACGGTTGAATATACTAACACAGCAAGTTCGCATCGCAGGAACTGCATAAACGCATCGACTGAGCTGCCCGCGCTCACCTGCCCAGCATGAACTCAACGCTACGAAGACGGCAATCGAGATGCACCGCCGCCCAAACATGAGCGAGCGCGAGCAATCGAGACGCTCTTGCGGCATCGATCTCGGATGCAAGAACCTCATCGAATCGAACACCGATAAGCGCACGCAGCCAATCGGCCGTCTCTGGATCAACTGGCTCCGCACCGGCAACGCTCGCAGCGCAGGAACCGCAAAGGAATCCGCCCGCCGTCGCCGAGAAGAACGTAAGCGACGCATCACCGCACGAAACGCACCCGTCGCAATCGGGTCGATAACCCATATGCGACAGCACCTTGAAAACAAACGCCGCAACCATCAAATCGATATGAGGATCGCCTTCCTCAAGCGTACCTAAAATTTCAAGCGCGCGAAGCGTGATGGCGTAGACAAACGAATCGTGAGCGTCTTCGAAAGAGCAATGCTTGGCAACCTCGGCAACCGCACTTGCAGCCGTAAGCTGCATGAAACCCGGTGCCACCCCCATGGGAGACTCCAGCAGTTCGGCCTGGGAAACCACATCGAGCGAACGACCGCGCGCAAGCAAAAGGTCAACGTTGCAGAACAACTCACATCGAGCAGCAAGTCTGCTACCGGGCTTTCTCGCCCCTTTGGCAACGGCTCCGATACGCTCCCCCTCATCCGAGAGAAGCGTGAGAATCAGATCCGTCTCTTTGAGTTTGACCTTGTCGAGCACGACGGCACGGACACGATATGTTCTGCTCCGCGCCATGTATTACTCGTCGGCGGCATATCCGAAACGCCGGATCTGGGCCTCGTCATCACGCCAGCCGCTCTTCACCTTGACATCCATTGCCAGGAAGACTTTAGAGCCGAAGATACGCTCCAGGTCATACCGCGCATCCGTTCCGACACGCTTAAGCATCTCGCCACCCTTGCCGATAATAATGCCCTTCTGACCATCGCGTTCAACGTAAATGGTCGCATGAATCCGCAAGAGCTTACCTTTACGCTCGAACATATCGCAGACGACGCCCACGGAATGCGGAACCTCTTCACGTGTGCGAAGCAAAATCTTCTCGCGAATGAACTCGGCAACCAAGGTTTCATCATCGGTATCCGTGCCCATGCCCTCGGGGAACCAGCGCGGACCCTCAGGCAAAAAGCGCGCCACCGTTTGAATGAACGCATCGATGTTGAACGACTCATTGGAAGAAGTGACGATCTCGTCATCGAACTCGACGAAACGCTTCGCCTCTGAAATCTGGGACATCACCTGTTCGGGCTTAGCTTCGTCGATTTTAGTGATGACGAGAACCTTTTTAGCGGGAGAGTTCTTCACTTTGTCGGCAACCCAGGCATCACCTCTGCCAAACGGCTTGGTGGCGTCAACCGTGAAGCAGACGACGTCGACATCCGTAAGTTCCGAAAGAGCGCTTTTATTCAACTCGGTGCCCAAGCCGTCTTTGGGCTTATGGATACCAGGGGTATCGACGAAAACAATCTGGACACCGGGGCGATTGACCACCGCACGCATACGGCGCCTCGTGGTCTGCGCCACAGGAGAGGTGATCGCCACCTTCTCGCCGTAGCAGGCATTGAGCAGCGTTGACTTACCCGCGTTGGGACGACCTACCAGCGCAACGAAGCCACTTTTAAAGCCCGGCTCAACGCCGGAAGCTTCAAAGAGGTCCTCGCCCGCACCTTCATGGCCGTTCTCACAAAGTGCATCGATCTCATCGTCGGACATGTCCGCAAAAGGATCGAACTCGACACAATCTTTTTCATCCATAGGTACTCCTTATCGCCGCTAGAGATTGAGCAGCGCATGCACGAACACGAGCACGCCGACGATAGCTGCGGTGATCGACAAGACATATACGCTGGCAGCGGCAATATCTTTTGCGCGCTTGGCAAGCGGATGCATTTCCTGCGTGGCCAGATCGACAATGGCCTCGATGGCGGTATTGCAAAGCTCGCCATGAATGACCAGCCCGATGCAAACGGCCACGATCGCCCATTCGACGATATCGAGCCCAACGATAAAACCCGCGATAATCGTAAGCGCACCCATCGCAAGCATCACCTTGATGTTACGCTCGGTTTTAACAGCCGTCACAAAACCTTCGATGGCGTACCCAAAAGAGCGTACGAACGAAGGATGGTCGCTAGGGGAACCTGGGATCATCGCTGCTCCTAATCATCTTCATGCCGGGTAGTGGGGCCGATAACAACCGAAGAGGGATCGTCACCACGCAAGACCGCGCAACGCTGAAGTACAACGCGCTCATGCGCTTCCATTTCCAACGCATCTTCTTCGGTCATGTGATCGTAACCGAAGAGATGCATCAAACCGTGCACGAGCATAAGGCGCATCTCATCGGCGGGGGTCGTATCGAACTGCGGTGCCTGAGCCGCGATGACTGCAGGCGCCAGGATCACATCGCCGAGCTCGACCGCCTCATCAGCGCTGAGCGAACTATCAAACGGATCATCGCATTCAAAAGACAGAACATCGGTGGGCTGATCGATCCCGCGCCACTCGCGGTTGAGAGCGTGGATCTCTTCGGCATCGACAAAGGCGATGGAAACCTCGACGTCCCGCGCAAGACCCTCGGCTTTAAACGTCTCGAGCGCAAGCGCCTCCACCTCGGAAAGCGAAATGAGGGTATCGAGATCATCGTCGTTGCTTATGAGAACGCCCATGGCTTTCGGCCCCTCCCCCTTCGAATGCGTCGTACGCCTCGACGATACGCCCGACCAGCGCATGCCGCACCACATCGGTACGATCGAGATGGATAAAACTCACGTCATCAACGCCACTAAGAATCGTCTCGATATCCGTCAATCCGCCCTTGTGTCCTACAAGGTCGCGCTGAGTGGCATCACCGGTGATGACGAATTTGGAATTGAATCCAAGACGAGTGAGGAACATCTTCATCTGTTCGGGTGTAGTGTTCTGAGCCTCATCGAGCACAACAAAGGCATCGTTTAAGGTGCGTCCACGCATATAGGCAAGCGGGGCGATTTCGATGATACCGCGATCGACAAGTTCCCCCGCACGCTCCATATCGGTCATATCGAACAGAGCATCAAACAACGGACGCACATACGGGTCGATTTTCTCCTCGAGCGTACCGGGGAGAAACCCCAGGCTCTCCCCCGCTTCAACCACGGGACGCGTGAGGACGATACGTCCGACCTCTTGGCGCTTGAGCGCCGCAACGGCCATCGCCATGGCAAGATACGTCTTACCCGTACCTGCAGGACCCATGCAAAACGTGACGGTACTATTGCGGATAGCATCGATGTAGCGCTTTTGACCAAGCGTCTTGGGACGCAACGCGCGTCCTCTGTAAGTCAAGAGAACGTCATCTCGATAAGACATGGAACCATCCGAGCCGGCACGAAGCGAGTCGATGAAACGCTCGATGTCCGGAACATCGACGTTGCGTCCCGCCGAAGCCTCTTTGATAAGCATGGTGAAAAGCCTGGTGAGCAACTCGACCTGGTCGGGAGATCCTGATAAAACAACGCTATCACCCCGAACGACGATCGTGCCCGCAAGATGTTTTTCAACAGCCCTCAGCAACACATCGCCCGCACCGGTGATGCGGGAAACATCGATACCGTCCGGAATCGTGAGTGCGATTTTTGTCGAATCCATAACGCCTATCCCCTGGGGAGCATCTGCCCAGCAGGGACAACATGCACCAGACCTGACTCATCAACGCTTTGTATTGTACAGGCAAAACGCTGGGTAGGCAGATCGGGTTCTATCCCATCCACCACGGCGCGATGGAACGATCCGAGCGTGGCATAATGTCCGTTTTCCAGAACGGCCTGTTCCACCGTTCCGATACGCAACTCGGCATCGGCGATCGCCATGCGCTGAGCAAGCTTACGCATCCGAGCGGAGCGCTCCGCCATAACGTGAGGGTCGACTTGATCGGGCATCTGAGCCGCCGGTGTATCGGGTCGAGCGCTGTAGCGGAACACGTGCATGCGCGAAAATCCAACACGCTCGCATAAACCGTAGGACGTCTTAAATTCTTCTTCAGTCTCACCGGGGAAGCCAACGATGATGTCACACGAAAGGGAAACGGCAGGAAGCCGCTTACGAACATCGGCAACCAAGGCTTCAAACTCTTCGGCAGTGTAAGGACGGTTCATGCGTTCAAGCGTGGCGGTACACCCCGACTGAACGGGAAGATGCAGAAACGGAGCGACGCGATCGGGATGCGAAGCCATGACTTCGATAAGACGATCGGATAGATCCATCGGTTCAATGGATGAAATACGCACATGGGGGATATCGGTCTCGGTCAAGATGGTTTTAAGCAGTTCATCAAGCTCGACATGAGTGTCCTTATCGGATACGCCATCATATGCGCCGAGGTTGACGCCGGTAAGCACGATCTCAGGAACATGCGCATCGCATGCCTCTTGCACTTGCTCGAGCACCGATGAGACCGGAACCGAGCGCTCGGGCCCACGCGCCTTCCACACAATGCAATACGTGCAACGATGGTTGCATCCGTCCTGGATCTTGACGCCCAGACGAGAACGCCCCAGAAGATCGGCGAGATCATGGGTATCGAAAGCGTCCTCGCCCTCGACTTCGAAACCGAGAACTTCACTCACGCGTTCGGCGACACTGACTTTGGAGGGTTCGACGATCACGCGATCTGAGAGCTCACGTAGGGCCTCGGGATGAAGGTTGGCAGCGCAACCCGTAGCCACAACAAAGGGCTCGCGCTTTCGAGCGAGTGCATGGCGCACGGCTTTTCGGGTTTTCGCTTCCGCCTCACCGGTAACGGCGCACGTATTGATAACGATGAGATCGGCATCATCGGGATCGACGAACGTGTAACCGGCGCGCGCTAGATCGGAGACAATGCGGTCCGACTCGACGCGATTAACCCGGCATCCCAAATTGAGAACCGAAACATAAGGGTTGGCCACATGTGCTCCCTAGTCCAGGATGTCATCGATGCGCTCGCGGATACGGTCCCCGACGCTTTTTTTGGTTTCAACCGACTCACCCATGGACTCCGCAAATGCCTGCAGCTTATCCTTCTGATCAGCGGTAAGACGGCGCGGAACGTTCACGCGCACCTGAGCGAAAAAACGGCCGCGCGCGCCGCCGCCTCCGATACGGGGCATACCGTAGCCGTCAACGGAAACAGTCTCGCCGTATTGGGTGCCGGCAGGGATCTCAACCTCGACCGATTCGTCAGGCATGATGCCATCGACCAAAACCGTGCAACCGAGAGCCGCCTGGGTCATGCTGACATCAACGGCGCAATACAGATCGTCCCCACGACGCTGGAAGCGCTCGTGCTCCTCCACCTGGATGTTGACGATAAGATCACCCGCAGGTTCGCCGCGGAAACCCGCTTCGCCGTAGCCGCTCATGCGCAGCTGCCTGCCAGTTGCGACCCCCGCAGGAATCTCAAGCTCGATTTTCTCATGCTTAGCATGGCGTCCCTCGCCACCGCACTCCTTACAGGGATGGTCTATGACCGTACCCTCACCATGGCAGGCGGGGCAAGGAGACGAACTCTGTACCTGGCCCAAGAAACTGCGCTGAACCGTGGTTACATAGCCCGATCCATGGCAGCGCGAACACTGCACCTCTTTAGCGCCGGTCTCAAGACCGGAACCATCGCACGCCTCGCAGGGAGCCAAACGATCGAACGAGATGGTCTTTTCGCAACCAAGAGCGGCATCTTCGAGAGAAACAGCCATTGAGATGGCCATATCGCGCCCACGACGACGCTCTCGACGCCCACGCGTCGATCCGCCCGATGCGCCACCGCCGAAAATGGACGAAAAGATATCGTCCATGCCGCCCATGCCGCCGAAAATATCGCTGAAGTCGACATACCCCGACCCCGCTCCGTCCGCGGTGCCGAAACGGTCGTAATTGGCGCGCTTCTGCTCATCGGAAAGTACCGAATAAGCTTCGTTAAGCTCTTTGAACTTCTCTTCGGCATCGGGATCATCGGACACGTCGGGATGCACGGAACGTGCCTTTTTCAAGAAAGCACGCTTGATCGTACGCTGATCGGCGTCACGATCGACTCCGAGCACTTCGTAAAAATCCCTCTTGTCCGACACAACTAACACCTTTCCCGACAAAGCTGCCCATCGAAGTTGGCAGCAAGCAAGTTCAAAAATGAAACGGCAGAATCATACCCGTCATAAAGCTCGCATAAACACGAGACGATTACATAGGGCGGCCACCATAGCCGATAAGCATTGCACGCTGCGAGCAGGACGCGAACCACACCGCGACAAGTGCGAACATAAAACCGTTGGCAGCACCCGATAGCACCTGTTGCAACCCGCGTTTCCACCAAAGGAGCGAACGATGCAACACGTCGTCGGAGACCACCATGAAAACGCCCATGATAAAGGGGATGCAGCACATGATGGCGAAGACCGAGAAGACCCCTGAGATAGCGGATAGCACCAGAAAAGGAGCTACGAGACCGATAAGATAAAAACCGGTACGCGCCTTACCTTCAAGGCGTTCGGCGGCCACGTGCGCACGCGCGATGAGATCGCCTCCACCAGCGCCGTTCGTTCCCGCATGTCCGAGTCCATTCAAGCGAACCACATCGCCATCGTGCGTGCCCGCGGGGAAGTTCACCACGGCTTCGGAGGTAACGGCGACCCGACCGCTCCCCGAGCAGGATGGGCAAGGGTCGGCTACGACCTTGCCCGAGCCACCGCATTCGGGGCAGACACTCTGAAAAGTGCCCGCACCGAACAGGAAAGAGAGGTCGACATCGATCGCGCCGCGACCTCCACAGCTAGGACACGTATGCGCATGCTCCGACGACACGGAACCCGAGCCGCCGCAGTTGGAGCAGGATTCATAGCGTCGATAGGTGACCGCACGCTTTGCCCCATTTTTGGAATCTTCTGCAGACAGATCGACATCGATCACGACATCGGCCCCATTTTCGGGCTTGAATGCAGTGCCCGAACGACGCTGTCCGAACCCGGCATCGCCAAACGGCCAACCACCGAATGGAGAGCCCGTACGGTACCCGCCAGCGTACCCGCCCGCATAAGGGTTGGTCTGCGGAGACGATCCGCCGGCAAAGGGGTTTCCCGATCGCATGGCATCGTAGCGAGCGCGTTTCTTATCATCTGAAAGCACGGCGTAGGCCTCGGAGACCTCCTTGAAACGCTCTTCCGCATCAGGTTCCTTATTGACGTCGGGATGCAGCTTACGCGCTTTCTGCTGAAAAGCTTTCTGAATATCTTTTTTTGAAGCCGTCTTCTCGACACCGAGAATGGCGTAATAATCTTTTTCGTTCATCGTAGCCACGTCGGCTACCTCCGTTGGTCAGCATGCAGGCTCAATGGTATGCATAATACCCAAAAGCTCAGCTTAGCCCCCAAAAGAGCTCGAAGAGTACATTACCTTCAAGCCAGCCCAAATGAGTGGGCACCAGACATCCACCCTCCCAGGTAGCGAGGCCTTGAGCGACCGCGCGTTCACATGCTTCACTCAGTTCGTCTTCAGGAATATGGCCTTTCGCCAAATCCAACAAGCCCCGATCGATGCCCTTGGTCATTCGGCACCCCAACATGAGGTCCTCGGCAGCCGCCTCGCGAGAGGATAGAGACTCCACCTCAAAGGCGCGGGCCGCATCATCGACCTGCGTGAGACGGACGCGTGCCGCATCACAGGAGGCATGAGCGGTGCCAAACAGATCTTCAAGCTGTAAAAACTCGCAAGTGCGAAGCATACTCGAAGCCGATCGACCGAGTCCGAGGTAACTCTCCCCTGTCCAATATGCAATATTATGGCGCGCCTGATATCCACACTTAGCGTACGAAGCCACCTCATAAGGAGCGTAACCGGAATTCATGAGCATCATGCGTGCTTGCTCCATGCAATCGGCCTGGAAGTCCTCGTCAGGCTCAAGGGAAGGATCCGAACAGGCACGCCGCGCAAGAGGAGTCCCCTCTTCCAGCGTTAGAGGATAGATGGAAATATGATCGGGCCCACCCGCAATCGCAGTCTCAAGCGTAGTTGTCCAACTTCGATATGTTTGCAACGGAATCCCGCACATTAAATCGATCGAGGTATTTAAGCCGACCGAGCGCGCCAAGGCGACGGCATCGAGGGCGGTGGCGGCGTCATGAAGACGACCGATAGCTTTGAGTTCAGCATCATCGAGACTCTGCACGCCAAGGGAAACGCGCGTAACGCCCCGATCCCGCAACGAGTGCGCAAGGTTTTCGGAAAAGGATTCGGGGTTGGCCTCGCAAGTGAACTCAGAGGGATCGCACCAACGGCCAATGCACTCGACAACATCCAAGAGGAGTGGCCCGAGCACGCTCGGCGTACCGCCCCCGATGTAGACCGTCTCGATGTGCCTCAAAGCACCACGCTCGCCAAAGGCGTCAATGCGCGCCAAGAGCGACCGCACATATGCACGCTCGGCATCCTTTGCACGAACGCCGCAAAGGGCACGGGAATCGAAGTCGCAATAAGCACATTTGGCATGGCAAAAAGGTATATGCACATACAACGCCGAAATACGCTGCAGTGATGCGTCCCCACCGCCTGCAGGATCGAATCTGTCGAACATGTTAGTGCGCTTCGGGAATATCGGGAATGGGATCTCCGGCAGCCAAAGCCGCCTCGCAACGCTCGACATCTTCTGATATCTCATCGACGAGTTGCATAAAATCCTGATAGGACGTGCAACGGACGACACGTCCGCGCCATGCCGCCGCATGAGGCATTCCCTTGAGATACCAGCTGGCAAAGGTACGCGCACGACTCATTAAGGGCAGATGCTCATGAACGAGTGTCAAGTGATCGCGAAGTGCACCCAAGCGCTCCGAAGCCAAGCGAGCGGAAACGGGCTTACCCTTGAGCAGTTCCAAAGCATCGTTGAAGATCCACGGAATCCCATAGGTACCGCGCGCAATGAACACGGCAGATGCTGCGGTGTTGGAAAGCATATCGACCGCGTCTTCGGCGCACAAGACATCTCCGGTACCGACAACAGGGATCTCTACAGCTTGAGCCACGTCATCGATAATCGACCAATCGGCGGAACCGGTATAAAGCTGCTTGGCGTTTCGCCCATGGACGGCAACGGCAGCGGCTCCAGCCTGCTCCAAACACGCTGCAAAATCCGGCGCGTTACGATCGGCTGACGTGAAACCGATGCGCATCTTCACCGTAACGGGAACATGGGCCCGCTCAACAGTCGCTTTAACGATCTTTTCAGCCAGAAACGGATCGTTCATCAATGCGCAGCCCTCGCCTTTGGAAATAACCTTACGAGCCGGGCACGCCATATTGATGTCGATAAGGGTGAGTTTATCCCCCACGCGAGCTTCGACAGCATCGACTGCGGACGCGAACTGCTCCGGCTTAGAACCGAAAAGTTGCACGCATATCTGCGGTTCCTCTTCAGCAGGGCAAACGAGACGCCACGTCTTATCGCTCGCATACGCAAGTCCCGCGACGCTGACCATCTCGCTATAGGCAAGGCGCGCTCCCCCGCGGCGCGCCATGATACGGTAGGCGGAATCGGTCACGCCGGCCATGGGCGCCATCAAAAAGGGCTGCTCGGCATAAAGGTCAAGCAGCTGCTGCGAATATGCGGAAAGCGACATCGATCACTCATCCACCTTGAGGATGGCCATGAACGCCTCTTGCGGAACTTCAACGGAACCGATGGCCTTCATGCGCTTCTTACCCTCTTTTTGCTTTTCAAGCAGCTTGCGCTTACGCGAGATATCGCCGCCATAGCATTTAGCAAGAACGTCCTTGCGGCGCGCCTTAACAGTGGAACGGGAGATGATCTTGTTTCCGATAGCACCCTGGATGGGCACCTCGAACAACTGACGGGGGATGATCTCTTTCAGCTTGTCGCAAAGTCCGCGGGCAAGCGCGTAGGCCTTGTCCTTGTGAACGATAAACGAAAGAGCATCAACCTCATCGCCCGCAAGAAGGATATCAAGCTTGACAAGCTCGCTTGAACGATACTCGTTGAACTCGTAATCGAGCGAGGCATAACCTTTGGTGCGGCTCTTGAGCTGATCGAAGAAATCGAGGATGAGCTCGGCCAGAGGTATATCGAAGTGCATCTCGACCGATTTGCTGGTGAGATGGATCATATCGGTGGTGATGCCACGATGCTCGATCGCAAGCTGCATGACGGTACCCGTATATTCGGGAGGGCAGATGATCTTCGCTTTAAGATAGGGCTCTTCGATATGGTCGATGCGCGTGACGTCGGGCAGGTCCTGAGGACTGCGAACCTCGACCATGGAACCATCGGTTTTATAGACGTGATAATCCACACTGGGGCTCGTGGCGATCAAGTCCAAATCGAACTCGCGCTCGAGACGCTCTTTCACGACTTCCATATGCAGAAGTCCCAAGAAGCCGACGCGGAATCCAAAGCCCAGGGCGACGGATGTCTCCGGCTCCCACACCAGGGACGGATCGTTTACATGGAGCTTCTCAAGCGCGTCGCGCAGATTCTCGTAATCTTTGTTGTCGATGGGGAAAAGCCCGGTGAACACCATGGGCTTCGCTTCGCGATACCCCGGAAGCGGCTCATCGGTCGGTTTGTCTCGATACGTAAGCGTGTCGCCCACACGTACCGCTTCGGGATCTTTAAGGCCCGTAACAACGTAGCCGACCTCACCGACGCCCAAAACCTCGACAGGAGTCTCAGCGGGACGTTTTACACCAACGGATTCAACCAAGAATGCGCGACCCATCTGCATCATGGTGAGCTGATCGCCCTTTTTGATGGAGCCGTCGAACACGCGCACTGTGGCCACTACACCGCGATACTCATCGAAGTAGGAATCGAGGATAAGAGCCTTGAGCGGCGCCTTGGCATCACCTTTAGGTGGGGAAACAAGAAAGACGATAGACTCCAAGAGGTCATGGATGCCTTCGCCGGTTTTACCTGAAACGCATACCGCATCATCGGCCGGAATCGCCAAGTCATCCTCGATTTCCTCCTTCACCTCATCGGGATGGGCGGAAGGAAGGTCGATTTTATTGATAGCCGGAACGATATCGAGGTTGGCATTCATCGCCAACGATGCATTAGAGACCGTCTGGGCCTCAACACCCTGGGTGGCATCGACAACGAGCACAGCCCCTTCGCATGCCGCAAGCGAACGCGAGACCTCGTAGGTAAAGTCCACATGCCCCGGAGTGTCGATAAGGTTGAACTGATAGGTTTCGCCATCATCGGCATCGTAGGAAACGCGCACCGCGTTCGATTTGATGGTGATCCCTCGTTCACGCTCGATATCCATGGTATCGAGCAACTGATTTTCCATATCGCGCTCCTGCACCGTATGGGTAAGCTCGAGAATGCGATCGGAAATAGTCGATTTACCGTGGTCGATATGAGCCACGATCGAGAAATTGCGAATGTGAGAAGTATCAAAAGTATCCATGGCTGACATCTTACATAAAAAAATGCCCTGTCACACTGACAGGGCATTTGTGCGCGTAATCTGTGAAACGTAAATTAAGCTTCGATGCTATTTACGAGCTTGGCAAGACCGGACTTACGGTTGGAAGCCTGGTTCTTGTGGATGATCTTCTTGGCAGCAGCCATGTCCAGACGCTTGGTAACGGTGGAGAGAGCAGCCTTGGCAGCCTCTGCGTCCTTAGCCTCGACAGCCGCATGAACATGCTTGGTGAGGGTCTTCAGCTCGGACTTGACAGCCTTGTTGCGCATGCGAGCTGCCTCATTGGTGCGAATACGCTTCTTCTGAGACTTAATGTTTGCCACTTGTAGAGTTCCTTTCGAGTACTTACTAAAAAGTCATACACCTCTGAGACACGGTGAGGTCATGCAAGCGCTGAGTATAGCACCCGTATACCGGTGAGAAAAGCCATACGCTGCGGAAATTTAGGCTTTCACCATCATTTTCCGACAAACGAGCACACCCAGCTCTCCATTGCAAGATCGGAATCGCGTGAGCCTTTCAACGCCAGTTCGACATCGCGAGCCCGCTTAAGCGCGCCCAGGAGCTCTTTCATGCTGTATTTACGCGCCCAGGCAAGATGGTTTTTGACACGCCAGCTTTGCACGCCCAGCGTCTGCGCGAGTTCACGCCCCTGTCCGCGCGCATCAAGGGACTTCGCAACGACAAGCTCACGTATACGAGCAACCAAAAGCGTGTAAACCCAGACGTTGTTTTTAGAGGGCATAAGACGTAGCAGCTCAAGCGACTTGATAAGGTTGCGTTCGGAAACAGCATTGAGAAAATCCCATGGCTGAA
This sequence comes from Oribacterium sp., assembly GCA_963633065.1. Classification (GTDB taxonomy): domain Bacteria; phylum Actinomycetota; class Coriobacteriia; order Coriobacteriales; family Coriobacteriaceae; genus Collinsella. The sequence goes on along the minus strand of CAVGWH010000052.1, from coordinate 13,834 downwards.
CCTCCGCGGTACGAGCAATGAGCGCCTCGACATCCGACCGATCGATTTGCGGAGACTCAACCATCTCCGAGAGGCGCTTCAATTCGTTATCGAGCATGCGCGTGTTCTCACCTACGCGCGAGATAAGTTCCTCTGCAGCGTTTTGCGCAATCCGTTTGCCATGCCTTTTCGCCATATCTTGAACCTGAGCAGGAAGCTCCCAGCGCTTCTTGGCGCTGCAGTCGATAACGGCCTTAGCATCGATCTTGGCAACCGCTTTGTACAGTCGCGTGTTCTTGGCAAGCGACGAGGCCACAATGAGGCAAACCGTGGTGGGAGAAGGATTCGCCAAATAACTTACGAGCGCATCGCTCACAGGCTTAGCTAGATGGTCACAACCGCGAAGAATCACGAGCCTGAAATCCGAGCCCATGGGAAAGGTGTTAAGCGACGAGAGAACGCTATCGGCATCGTCTTCCTTGGCCATATCGCGATCATCGAGATTGAAATCAGCCATACCGCCCTCTTCCAGTCGCGCTTTCATGCGCGTGATAGCGGCATTTCGCTTGACCTCATCAGGCCCAACGATAAGATATCCCGGTAATAAGTGCTGATCAGCCACGGCTCCCCTTTCTTCGTCGATCATTCTACCGCATACTGTGTAGCCACTTTGATGCCCTCCCCATCTGGTTCGATGACCACATCACCGGCATCGATCGTACAGACGAAGCGCGACCCGTATGCCGAGATCGCTTCTTGGCAGGCCTGAGAAGGATGCCCATAGCGATTGTTCTCTCCCGCGCTCGCTACACACAACTCGGGCTTTATGGCCTGCAAAACTTCATCGTCAACCGAGACCTTTGACCCGTGGTGACCCACCTTGAGAACATCGATGTCCCCTACACGCTCCGCATACTGCAGTTGTTCATCCGATTCGGAATCTCCTGTCAGCAGAACAGTCAATTCTTTTCCATCGTCACGATATTCCGCTTTAAGGCAAAGCGAGTCGGCATTGTCTTCGCCTGAGACTTCCTCCTCAGGCCAAACGCATGTAGCATCAAAACCGCCAATGTGTAGAACCTGGTTAAGCTCAATCTCTTTCATCTTGCCCACAAGCTGAGCACGGATCTCGGAAGGAACAGACGAAGAGGCTCCTTGAGCGATGAGAAACGTATCGACCGGTAAGTAGGAAAGTATATCGGGTAGCCCGCCCCAATGGTCTTCATCCCAATGGGTGATTACAACCGCATCCAGATGGTAGACGTTGTTTCTCACCAATGCCGCGAGTGCCCTCTCATCAACTCCCGCATCGACCAAAACGGCAGTCGACCCATCGCGTATCAGAATGCAGTCCGCCTGCCCTACATCGAGAACGGTGACAGATGGCGGGGCGAAGCGATTCCAACGAACATAGTGGCCAGCAAACAAAACGCAAAGAATCACTGACAGCAGGGCGAACGACCTTGCTCTGATGTCGGGCCACAGGATATAGATGCCAATAGGAATGAGATAGAAGCCGCAACACCGAAGAGCATCGACTTGCAAAGGGATGGCCGCAAACGGAATCTCGGAGAGCAATTGCGCGATAAACCAAAGCGATGAAGCAAAGAAGTGCGGAACCGCAAAACATGGCTGGAGCCACGGAGCGATCACCATACATGGTATAGAAGCAAGGCCCACGGGAAGAAACACGCTGACAAGTGGCCCAGCTATAAGATTTGCCAAGGGAGCCACGAGGCTCACGTAGGCGAAAACGGGAATAGTCAACGGAAGCGTTGCCGCCTGCGCGACAAGCGAGCAGGAAAGCGCCCGTGCGCAGGCCTCGGGCAGATGCATTCGCCTTAGATACATCTCAACGTACGAACAGAACAACAAGATAAATAGAACGCTTAACACGGAAAGCTGAAAGCCGAGTTCCAAGACAACGCCAGGATCGATCAAGATCATGGCGAACACGGTAATCATCAGGGACGAGAGGGCATGTCTGCGACGACACGTATGCTTGACCACGAGCGTTAGGAACACCATTACAAAAGCACGGATAGCCGAAACGGAGAGACCGGTAAACACAACGTAAGCAAGCAGGATGAGTACTGCACATAGACTCCTGGAGACCCCATACCAGTCTTTACGGTCGAATGCAACCGCTATAACGGCACTGACCATGGCAAGATGGGTACCCGAAACAGCAGTCAGATGCGAAAGCCCGGTACGCGCGAAGACATCTTTCACTCCGAGTGATTTGAGCTCAGTGGTACGCCCACAAAGCAAAGCAGCCATCAAGGCATTAGCAGGATTCGCATCAGGCGCGATAGCGTGCAACACCTCGCTGCGGAAATTTTCAAACGGGCTTTTCGGCGCATCCTCTATGCATGGGGTCCTGATCACCTGCAAGGAGGCCACATACCCCTGTAGGTAATTACCCTTCACCCAATCGTTATCCGACAAGGCGCCCCATCTACCTATGGCCGTAAAGCACTTCCCCCGCTCAATGCACTGCGAAGTCGAAAACACGATTGAGGCAATGCGACGCCGATCAAGATAGGCATCCGCATGTTCTATATAGCCGCTATCGCTTTGCAAGGGATCGTCGATTACCACGAAATGATACGAGCTCGCAGGCAAATCGATAACTTCGCTGCGCTGCGCCTGCAAGGTGCTTACATAATGCCAACTCAACGCTGCCGAAAGCGCTATACCAACACCAGCCCAAACAAACCAGCGTCTGACATTCGCATCGCTCAAGGCAAACGAACAACCGACGACGAATGCACCCGCAGCAACGGCACCCCATGCATACAGCGCGATCCCATCATCGATAAATGTCTGTCTCCAAGAAAGCTGAAGTATAAACGCAGTTACCGCCCAAGCCATGGCAGCCCCCGCGCAACTGGGGGGAAGCAAAGGACGCGGGGGGAGCTGATGCCGGGAGCGTTCCATGTGTTCCTACACGCAAATGGAGTTTTTGATCTTGGCAAGTTTCTTCTCGCCAATGCCCGAAACGCGCATCAGATCATCAACCGTCGCAAAGGAACCGTTTTGCGTTCGCTCATCTATTATCGCCTGCGCAGTCGAAGGCCCTACACCTGAAAGCGTCTGAAGCTCTTCCAATGAGGCCGTGTTGATATTTATCAGCCCAGAAGAACTCGTCAAGGATTCCGTAGAAGAACTTTGGGAGACCTGCGCGTTATCAACCGTAGTCGAAACCTGCACCTCTCCCCTATGCGGGATATAGACTTTTTGCCCGTCTACCAGCACACTTGCCCTATTAACGCCATCGATATCCGCATCATCGGAAAGGCCGCCGCAGGCGATAATGGCATCGTCAATACGATCGCCCTCCGAAAGGTAGACGACCGAAGGCGAAACGACCGCACCCGATACATCAACAACCACCTCATCGGTAGCTTTATTCTTTTCGCCTGATTCCCTATCGGACTCAACATCAGAATCATCAGAAGCCGAATCGCTTGAGGCATCATCACCTGTTGCGCCAGCGCTCGAAGATCCTCGATCGATGGCAACACTGCTCTTGCTCGCCATCATGATTCCTGCGCTTACAACTAGCAGAACCGCGAGGGCGCAAAAGACCATCAAAACCAAAAGACGCGGACGTCTGCTAAACCGACGAAGAACGCCATCCAGCTTGCTGCGGTTTTCTTGCTGTAGCTGCGCCATAACGAACACCCCCCGAGAAAGATGTTCGCAAAACAAAGAGGCCTTAGACACCATCAGACCGCTGTAAAAATCAAGGTCTGAACATCATCCCGCAAAAAACTTGCCTACTTTGCATACCTACATGCAAAGCTATGACCCTACAAGAGGCAGAACGAAGCTAAAGCCCCGATACAAAATATCCGGCTATGCAGAAAACATAACCGGATATTCATTCATGCATCAATATAATCACGCTTCAGCAGAAGGCCGATATTCTCGCACCGAAAGTATCTCATGCCGTTCACGCAATGCGCGCGGGGGCTTATACGAGATGCTGTCAAAATCGATATATTCGATCGATGCCATAAGCTGCTCGATCACAGCCTCGTGATCGAGCTGTTCCCATGCGGCATGCACCGCATCCGGTTTGGCATGGGTTTCAGGCTTCTTGGGCATGAAAAGCGTACAGCAATCGGGTGCCGTCTCGGTAGAAATGTCAAAAGTACCGATCGACTCGGCACGCTCTATGATCTCCTGCTTATCGGACCCGATAAGCGGACGAAATACCGGAATGGACACGCATTCGTTAACCGCCATGATGTTCTCGAGTGTCTGAGAGGCCACCTGACCAAGCGATTCCCCCGTCACAAGCGCCTTAGCGCCCTCGATCCGCGCGATACGCTCGGCAACGGAATACATAACGCGACGATACATGATGACGCGAAGATCGCTCGGACACGAAACAGAGATCTCGCGCTGGCAATCACCGAAGGGAACGACGTATAAACGGCCGATCTGCACACCCGGTTGCAAAGCGCGAACGATATCCTGAACGAGATATTCGCTCGTATCGGAAGTCTGAGGACGCCCTGAAAAATGAATGGGCACGCACACGGCGCCACGGCGCGCGAGCATCCATGTAGCCACGGGCGAATCGATCCCCGAGGAAAGAAGCGTCACTACCTTGCCGGCTGAGCCTACGGGAAGGCCGCCGACCCCTCGATCGGAACGAGCGTATACGTAGACGCTACCCTGGACCACCAACACGTTAACCATAGCGTCAGGATGGTGCATCTGTACCTTTTTATCGGGAAACGCCTCGCAAAGAACCTCTCCCACCTGTCGATTGATCTCAATCGACGTCAGTGCGTAGTCCGTATTGGAGCGCTTGGCATGCACCTTGAAGGTATCGAACGAACCGAACTCGCGAAGTGCCGTAACGGCAGCGTCACAATACTCTCGTGCCTCACGATTGGTATGAAACGCCAACGACACGCGAGCTACGCCAGGAACGCTCCTGATGATCGGTGCAGCTTTCTCGGCTTCACCGGAAGCCGAGAAGGAAACAAGGATATACCCCGAAATACGTTTGACCGCAGCCAAGGAAAAGGCGGCCAAGGCCGCCTCGATATTGTCCATGAGAATGCGCTCGAAATGAACGCGATTTTTACCCTTGAGCCCTACCTCATGGTAGTGAACAAGGCAGACCCTACTTGCCATTTACGCCTGCGCGCTCTGATGGCCAAGAGCCTTCTCGTAACGAGCGTGGTCAAAGGAAATTTTCCCGTCCTCGATCTCATTCATAGCCATGGAGATGGTATCAGTGCCCGAAAGGGCGATAGTGATGTCATCGGTCTCCTGGACGGCAAGCACGCGGTTGTGCTGCCCACGCAGCATGCTGTTGATATCGCATGCGCGCTTGGAAGCCAGCGAGGCGAGCAGGAAACGATTGTGAGCGGTCTTCTCAAGAAGATCGTCGATATGGGGATCCACAACAGACACGGACCTAGCTCCTTTCATGTTTCTCGATGGCCGCAACTAAATCTTGCGTAGCCGCATCAAGGTCGTCATTGACGATGACTTCGTCGTAGCGTTCGGCCAAATCGAGCTCGTATTGGGCATCCTTCAAACGTAATGCCAACGTTTCGGGCGTTTCGCTTCCGCGCCCGATCATGCGCTCTTTGAGAATCTCAAGAGAAGGCGGCTTGATAAAGATGAGCACCGCCTCGGGAAAACGCTCTTTGATCTGCAGCGCTCCCTGAACATCTATCTCCAAGATAAGCGAACTTCCTGAAGAAAGCTTGTCCTCAACCTCGCTCACCAGCGTGCCATAGCAGTTACCGTGAACTTCCGCCCATTCAATGAACGCACCTTCATCGACACGTTGCATAAATTCATCGCGCGTAAGGAAATGATAGCTCACGCCGTCAACTTCACCGGCACGCGGAGAGCGTGTGGTAGCGGAAACCGACAGGCCCAGATTGGAACGCAGCCCACGCACGCGAGCTACAAGCGTCCCTTTCCCTGCACCTGCCGGTCCGGAAATTACAAAGAGCTTTGAATTCGAAGATGCCACTATTTCGAAAGCATCTCGAGAAGCTGCTCGCGCTGGCGAACACCAAGGCCCTGAACGCGACGGGTCTCGGAGATGTTGAGCTCGTCCATGATCTTAACGGCCTTTGCCTTGCCGATACCAGGAAGAGACTGGATAAGCATGGAGACCTTCATCTTCTTGGCAACAGGATCGTCGGAATTGAGAACGGACTCGAGGGACACCTCGCCCTTCTTAACCTTCTTCTTGAGCTCAGAACGAGCGTGACGGGTGGCAGCAGCCTTATCCAGAGCGGCCATACGCTGCTCAGTGGTAAGATCGGGAAGTGCCATTCGAACCTCCAAGGGTTATATCAGGATTACAACTTGAACAGGCATTTTAGCACGTAAAAGCATTAATTTGCCTTTCAACGGGTTCATAGATTAGTCGATGTAGGCACAAAGTGCAAGATAACTTAGGGGATATTGCCTAAATTCGCACTCCATTACACAGTACGGACACGCTATATACGCAGGTACACAGCGTGTCCGTAACGATTCAACATAGGTTGAAGGTTAAAAACCGGCTAAGAGCCGAGTCGCGGCGGCAAAAACCTAAACGTGCTCTACCAGCTCTTTTACGATGCTCTCGTATGCGGCAACGGGATCCTCGGCAGCGGTGATGGGACGCCCGACGACGATGTGACTCGCGCCTGCCTTGATCGCACTTGAGGGCGTGGCGACACGGGTCTGATCGCCCAGCGCGGCACCGGCGGGACGTACACCAGGTGTAACGATAAGAGCGTCGGGGCCCAAGAGCTCGCGCATCTCCGCCGCCTCCATGGGAGAACAGACAATACCGTCGATACCGTTGGCGATGCCAAGCGAAGCCAGGCGCGCGGCCTCCTCAGCCACAGGCGAATCGATACCGATCTCGGTCAGCGAATCCTGGCTCATGCTCGTAAGCACCGTGATAGCAACGAGCTTGGAACGGTCCCCGCGCACATCGGCAGCCTCTTCGGCGCCTTCACGGCACGCCTTGAGCATGGCGCCCGATCCCATACCGTGCACCGAGAGTAAGTCGGCACCGGCGAGCGAAGCGGAGCGTGCAGCCCCGCGAACCTGATGCGGTATGTCGTAGAACTTGAGGTCGAGGAAGACCTTGAAGCCAAGCTCCCGCAACTTTTTGACAATCTGCGGACCTTCTGCGTAGTAGAGTGTCATACCGACCTTAAGCCACGCCGCGTGCCCCGACAGTTTACCTGCAAGGTCAAGTGCGGTCTCGCGGTCACAATCGAGCGCGACGATGACGCTATCGCGTGCTTTAGCTTCTAGCATTCGAATGCACCCACCAATTCGTTGATGTCGGAAACGCCCTGCGATTCAGCCCACTGCTCGAGCTCGCCAGCGATCTTGAGCGAAGCGCAAGGATCCACGAAGTTGGCCATACCGACCGAAACACACGTAGCGCCCGCCAAGATGAACTCGGCCGCATCCTCGCCCGACATCACGCCGCCAACGCCGTTAATGGGAATATCGACCGCCTGGGCAACCTCCCATACCATGCGTACGGCGATATGGTGACACAGCGGACCCGAAAGACCGCCCTTGGGCTTGGCCACGCGCGACTTACGCGTGTGGACGTCGATAGCCATACCCTGAATGGAGTTGATGACCGAAAGGCCATCGGCGCCCGCATCCTCAAGCGCACGCGCGATTTCGGCGACGTTGACAGGAGCCATCTTAACGAACAGGGGTTTGTCGGTAACCTTGCGGCATGCCTTCATGACGCTGCTTGCGCCCTCGGGCGTAGAACCCATGGCGGCACCGCCCGCAGCGATGTTAGGGCAGCTCACATTGATCTCGTAGCCGGCAGCCCACGGACACAGCTCGACATACAGCTCGAGCGCACGTACGAACTCATCAACGGAATGGCCCGCGACCTGGCAGATAACCTGGCAACCCTTCTCGCTGATCTGGGAAAGCCAAGGGCCGGACTCTTCGGCGAAGGCGCGCACGCCGGGATTCTGCAAACCGACCGAGTTGATCATACCACCCGGAATCTCGGCCATGCGCGGAGCGGGATTACCCGGCCACGGCTCGGCGGCGCAACCCTTGGTAGTGATGGCACCCAACTTGGATACATCGAAGAAGTTCTGGAACTGCCAACCGTAACCAAAGGTTCCCGCAGCAGTGTTGATGGGGTTCTGCATCTTCACGCCGCCGAAATCGACAGCCATATTCACTTTGCTCATTTAGAACACCACCACCTTGGAGGCATCGAACACGGGACCGCACATGCATGCGCCCTTCATGCCGTCAACCGTCTCAACATTGCAGGTATTGCAAGCACCGAAACCGCAGCTCATCATGCGCTCGAGCGAAACCTCGCACGAAACGCCCGCCTTGGCGGCAAGAGCGGCCACACCCTCCATCATCACAGCAGGACCGCAAGTGGCAACGTAGTCGTAGGAACCCTTGGCGAGCAGGCGCTCAACAGGAGAAGTCGTGAAGCCGTGCTCCCCTGCCGTTCCATCGTCAGTGCAAACGACAACCGAAGAAGCGCCAAGCACCTTGAAATCATCCTCGCCGACCAGCTTTGAAGCGGTGGACGCGCCCATCACCACATCGAAGGCGCAACCGGCCTCGGCACACAGCTGCGCTGCGCCCAGCACCGGCGGAACGCCGATTCCACCGGCAACCAACAATGCGCGCTTGGACCCTGCAGGCACAAGCCAACCATGCCCGCCAGGCCCCAGAAGGCTCGACGTCGCGCCTGGCTTCATTTCGGAAAGACGACGTGTATCGTTGCCGACAACGGCATACCAAATCTCGACGTTTCCGGCCTCGGAATCAGCCTTGGCGTAGCTCAGAGGCACACGCAAAAGCGATGATGCATCACCGGGAACGGCGATATTGACGAACTGACCGGGTTTAAGGGCGCAAGCAAGCTGAGGAGCGCGAATAACGAGCGAGAAGATACCTTCTGCGATGGGCTCGTTAGAGACAACCTCGAAATCGTGCATGCGCGCAGAGGATGGCGTAGGCATTTACGCTCCATTCCCCATGCGCTAGGCATGGCTCGGTGTACGGACGGGCAAGCATAACCTTAACCCAAAAGGCGGTGCCCGAAGACACCGCCCATCGACAAAACGCGAAACGCGATATTAGCAGACGGCGCCGTCTTTAAGCGTCTGCTTGCCGCCCACGAACACATCCGTGGCGCGACCGCATAGTTCAGCACCCATAAAACCGGAGTTCGAGGCCTTGGATTCAAAACCGTCCTCGCCCACCGTCCAGGTAAGCTCGGGATCGAACACCGTGATATCGGCATCGGAACCCTCGGTGATGGATACCGGATCAAGACCGAGGATGGAGCGAGGGGCCACGCTCATGAGCTCCACCATACGAGCGAGCGTCATCTTACCGGTCTTAACAAGATTGGTGTAAACAAGCGCGAGCGACGTCTCGAGGCCGATCATACCGAAGGGAGCGATCTCGAACTCGCGCGCCTTCTCCCACTCTGCATGCGGAGCATGGTCGGTGACGATGCAGTCCACCGAGCCATCGATGACGCCCTGGCGGATGGCCTCGGCATCTTCAGCCGTACGCAGCGGCGGATTGACCTTGAGAGCCGTGTTATAGGTCTGATCGAACGCGTCTTCAGTGAGGAACAGATGATGCGGCGTTGCCTCGCACGTGACGGGAAGGCCCTTGGCCTTCGCGGCTTTTACGAGCTCGAGGCCCTTGGCCGTCGAGATGTGCTGGATATGCAGCTTGGCACCCGTGAGTTCGGCGATCTCGATATCGCGGGCAATCTGCAGCTCTTCGCCCTGCGCAGGCCAACCCTCGAGGCCGAGACGCGTGGACATCTTGCCCTCGTTGATCTGGCCGTGACCCACGAGGTCCTCGTCCTGGCAATGGCTCATGAACACCTTGCCGAACATCTTGCCGTAATCCATGCAGCGGCGAAGCTGGCCGGCTCCCTGCACGCCACGACCGTCGTCGGTAAAGGCAACGGCGCCGTGGGCGACCATATCGCCCATCTCCGAGATAGCCTCGCCCTTAAGCCCGCGGGTCATGGCGCCCGACGGATGCACGCGACAATGACCAACCTCAGCCGCGCGGCTCTTGACGAACTCGATGACGGTTCCGTTATCGGTAACGGGATCGGTGTTGGGCATGGAGCAGACACCGGTGAAACCGCCCTTGGCAGCGGCGCGGGTACCGCTCTCGATATCCTCCTTGTGCTCATAGCCGGGCTCGCGCAGGTGCACGTGCATATCAACGAGACCGGGAACGAGGAACTTACCGGAAAGGTCGATGACCTCGGCATCAGCCGCACTGAGCCCCTCGCCTACCTGAGCGATCTTCTCACCATCGACAAGCACGTCGAGTACAGCATCAAGCTGGGCGGACGGGTCCACCACATGGGCATTCTTAAGAAGCAAGGCCATTATCGGCACCTCCAAGCAACAGATACAGCACGGCCATACGCACGCAGATGCCAGCGTAGACCTGTTCCAGGATGACGGAACGCTGCGGATGATCGGCCATATACGAATCGAACTCCACGCCGCGGTTGATAGGACCGGGGTGGCAGATGATCGCATCGGGCTTCATGAGCTTCTCGCGATCGCGCGTAAGACCGAAGAGCTTGTGGTACTCACGAATCGTGGGGAACGGTGCGCCCTCAAGACGCTCCTGCTGAACGCGAAGCATGTAGACCACGTCAAGCTCGGGCAGAACCTCATCGAGATTGGACGACACGTGATCGATACCGAGTTCCTCGGGCGCAGGCGGCAGCAGGGTGCCGGGAGCCACCGCATAGGTCTCACATCCCATGATCTTAAGTGCGGGGATAAGCGAGCCGCACACGCGCGAGTGGCTGATGTCGCCCACGACGGCGACCTTAAGACCGTGGAAATCCCCCTTGTGCTGCCAGATGGTGTAGAGATCGAGCAAGGCCTGGGTCGGATGGTTGTGTTTGCCGTCGCCCGCGCAGATAACGCTTGCCGGCGTATTCTGGCTCACGATGTAAGGAGCGCCCGCATGCTTATCGCGCACGATGATGCAGTCGATCTTATAGGCGTTGAGCGTCTCGACGGTGTCGACCAGGCTCTCGCCTTTCACAGACGAAGTGGAAGAGCCGCCGAAGTTGAGGCTATCGGCCGAGAGACGCTTTTCGGCAAGCTCAAACGAGCTGCGCGTACGCGTCGAGGGCTCGTTGAACATGTTGACGACCGTCTTACCCTTAAGCGTGGGGACCTTACGGATCGCGCGCTCATTAACCTCGGAGAACGCCTGAGCGGTCTCGAGGATGAGCTTGATATCTTCTTCGGAGTACTCGGTGATATCGATCAGGTGCTTGTGATTGAACGCCACGGTACTACTCACCTCCCAGCGGTGCGGAGCCGACATGCGAGCCCGGCTCAACGTCTTTGATCTCGACGGCGGTACGGCCGTCGACGTCCTTTAGATACAAGCGCACGTTCTCCTCATGCGAGGAAGGAACGTTTTTGCCCACGAAATCAGGGGAAATGGGAAGTTCGCGATGGCCGCGATCAACCAGAACGGCGAGTTCGATGCGGCTGGGACGGCCCATGTCCATAATGGCATCGAGCGCGGCACGGATGGTGCGACCCGTGTACAGAATGTCGTCAACCAGGACGACGCGCTTATCGTCGACATTGAACGGGATATTAGTGGAATGGATTGAGGGCATGAAGTTGGTGGCGTAATCATCGCGATAGAAGCTGATGTCAAGGCTTCCGAGCGGAACATCCACGCCTTCGATCTCTTTGATCTCATCGGCGAGGCGCTTGGCAAGCAGATCGCCACGCGTGACGATACCCACCAAAGCGAGATTCTCGCACCCCTCATTGCGCTCAAGCACCTCATGCGCAATACGCGTGAGCGCTCGGTTGACGGCGGTTTCGTCCATAATGACCGCCTTGGGTGAAGCAGTGCTCATCTATCTCCCTTCAAAGATATGGCCCGATGGCCAAAAAATAGATGCCCGACCGCTTAAGAGCGGCACGAACACCCACGGAAGATCGCCAAGCAAGCTATGTCATTCCATGAAAGCGTCTCGCGCTCTCTTAATGGTCTCGCACAGTGTAAACCCTTATAAATAGCGGGTCAACACGCATAAACGCTTGCATATATATATGAGAGCTGGCATAATGCCCGTGCCGATTACGAGAGCCCCAAACGAGCGGGCTTTGCCTCTGTTGGTTTCCCACATAAGCGGCAAGCGTTTTGCATCTATGTAGATTACGCATGTATTCTTGCTTCTGTGGTATAGTTCCAATCTGTTTGTAATCGCGGCATTGTCCTATGTCGCCCAAGGAGGGTCATCATGTCCAAAGTTTGCGAAGTTTGCGGTAAGCACCCCGTTGCTGGTCGTTCCATCAGCCACTCGCACCGCGTCACCAACCGTAAGTTCCGCCCCAACATCCAGCGCGTGTACTGCGTGGTCGATGGTCAGAAAAAGAAGATGAACGTCTGCACCACCTGCCTCAAGTCTGGCAAAGTCGCGCGTTCCTAAATAAGGTCTTCCTACATTCCTTGGACTCTCCGGGAATTAGATCTCGCGTTTACGGGGTGTCACCTTTTGGTGGCGCCCTTTTTCTTTAGCTGCACAAAACCTCTGCTGTCAAAGTAAACAGTCCCACCGGTTCAAATAGGTGATGGCGGATTTTGAGAAACGAAACGACGCATCCCGCAGATCATCGCCGCTTATTTATACCCCCCCCCTTCATTTTTGGTTGACCTGCCTGTTACCGGGCTCGTACTATTTAAAACGGCCTAAACTTAAATGCTGTTTATTTGTATATAAATTGAGCGCCGACTATCTAATCGCACGCTCAGTGATGGAGGGAAGGCAACTATGGGACTCAGCAGGCTAAGACTCTACCTCAGGCGAACATTTGTAGTGTTCATGACCATCGTGCTTACGTGGCAAACGCTCGGCCTGGACATCACCTACGCCCTTACCCAGGAAGACGATACGATCGAGCAGGTTCAGGTCGTTGCCGACGAAACCGATGACTTGGAAAGCTCTTCCGATAACTCAAGTTCGGATTCCAACCAAGCTGTAGACTCAGATGCGCCCAGCAAAAACGAAAGTGAATCCACGTCCGAGCAGGCGGCAGAAGGCGAGGATTCGACTACCCCCTCTACCGAAAACGCAACCGTCACATCGGCAGCCTCCTCTGCTGCAAGTCCCAACACGGCCGGCACCACCTCTGAAAACGAGGGAGACAGCTCCTCAAGCGAATCGAACGACGCTAACACGAACGAGAACGAAATCGCGCTCGCTTCCGAGAACGGCAACGGCTCGGATAACGCAAACGGCACTTACAATCCCGATGCTTCGCCCGTTGAAATCAGCTCGTCTACGTGCAGCTCGATCAATGCCAACCTTTCCTATGACTCAGAGGGCGCCAACCCTTATGACGGATCCGCGATCCTGCCCACCGACACGCTCTACGCTAAAGTGCACGTCGTGTTCAGTTCGACAGGAAAGCCGACACTCGAGCAGCCCAACGTCTCGTATACGCTTCCCGCCTCGTTGGATGTTGCCAACAAGAGCAGCGACACGCTGTTGGATTCCAACAACGAAAACGCCGGTACTTGGGAGATCACAAACAACACTGTTCTTCTTAAATTCAGTGAAGACTGGTTGACCAAGCACGCCTCTGAAGTATCCGCAAACTTCAGCCTTCATTTCACCTTGAGCAACAAAGGTCAGGGCGACGGAGACTCTACGAGCTTCATCTTCCCCGGAACGACCGAAACGGTAACCATCCCCACCAAAGATGGTAGCGTTGACGGCAGCAAGAGCGCTGCATCCTTCAATGCCGATGACAACACCTTTACTTGG
>CAVGWH010000051.1:0-32504 GCA_963633065.1 Oribacterium sp. | reverse complement strand
CTTCGGGCAAGGTGTACGAGGTGACGTTCACGGTTACCGACGACAGCGAGGGCAAGCTGAAGGTCGAGAAGACCATCGCCGAGGTCGGCGAGGGCGGCTCCCGCACACCGGTCGATTCCATCAGCTTTGCCAAGACCTACGATCCCTCAAGCGTGACCTACACGGTCGCGGGTGCCAAGGTGCTCGAGAACACCGATGCGGGCACCTCGCGCGCGGCAAAGGATGGCGAGTTCAGCTTTAGCATCGCGGCCGCCAACGACGCCGCTGCTTCGTATCTGCCGAGCCAGGCCACGGTCTCCAACGTGGGCACGGCCTATACGTTCGGCACCATCACCTACGACCGCGTGGGCGAGTACAGCTACACGGTCTCCGAGGTTGCCGGCAACGATGCGACCATCACGTACGACTCACATGTCTGCACGATCAGCGTGAAGGTCGTGGACGAGAACGGCGTGCTCAAGATTTCCGAGGAGTCCTCGGTGAGCTCGGCCGACGGTCTGACGTTCACTAACACCTTTACGCCCAAAGCGATCTCGGGCGATGCCATCTCCGGCAGCGTGTCGCTCAACGGCCGCGACGCCGATGCGGGTGAGTTCACCGTCAAGGTGACCGATGCCAAGGGCAATACGGTCGAGGTGAAGCCCGCTGCCGACGGCAGCTTCTCGCTGGACGCGCCGACCTTCGATAAGACCGGCACCTATACCTACACGGTGAGCCAGGAGACCGGCGATCGCGGTGGTGTGACCTACGACAACACCGTCTACACCGTGGTCTACACGGTGACCGAGAACCCCGACACCCATGAACTTGTGGTTGAGCGCACGATCACCAAGACCGACGGTACGGCCGAGTCCAAGCCGAGCGATACCGTCTCGTTCAAGAACGAGTACGCTCCGATCGGCAAGCCCAAGGCCGACGTGAGTGCCAAGGTCGATGTCTCCGGCAAGGACCTGGGCGAGGGTGACTTCACCGTCATCGTCGTCGACAAGGACGGCAACGTGGTCGGCGAGGCCAAGAACAACGCCGATGGCAGCGTCGACCTCTCCGGCATCGAGCTGCCCGGCCCCGGCACCTACACCTTCACGGTCAAGCAGCAGACGTCCGATGCTGCCGGTGTGGTCACCGACTCCAAGGAGTACACCGTCACGATCGTCGTGACCGACGACCTCAACGGCGGCTATGACGTCAAGGTCACCTACGACGGCCTGGCCGATGGCGAGGTGCCGTCCTTCAGCAACACCTACACGGCATCTGCGGTCGATGGCAATGGTGGCGCCAGCGGCAATGGTGGTAACGGCGGCAGCAACGACGCCCGTACCGGTAATGGTGGTAACGCCAAAAAGAGCGGCGAAAACAAGTTGCCCAGAACGGGCGATAATACGGATTCCGCCGTCTTTGGAATTGCAGCACTCGGCGCTTTAGCGCTCGCTTTCGGCGCGGTCTCGCGTCGTCGCAACAACGCATAAGCTCGGTTAGCAACCCGAGTCGAGGATAGGGGAGGCGTTCCGGTAGGAGCGCCTCCCCTTTATTGTGCGTGGATTAGATAGGTCCCGCGCCTTATGGACGCGCCGCTGCCTGTCGATCTTAACGGGACGATCGCCCGTAAATCTTTTTCCCTTGCGTCACCAAGGTGAATCCCGTTGTTCGGGATCGATACCATATGCACAAGGGTTATAAGGCTACGTGTTTTTAGTGCGCTTTTACATAGGCGGAAGCTATACAAGATGTGCACGCTGGGGCATGTCGTTGGACGCCTATCTGATTGGTTCTCGATTCGGGAAAGAAACGGGCAAGGCCTTGAGGGTATCCGTTATCGGACGGGCGTGAAAACGTGTCCCAACGGTGGATGAAAATCGGCATGTGTGGAGGTCATGAGATGTGCCGAAACAGTTCTTGAGCAGCGTGCTTATGCACGCTATAGTGTCAAAGTCTTTCCTGCTCCAGGCGCACCTTCACGACCTGGAGCCTTATGCCCAGAGGAGGTGACAATATGAAGGCTTATGAACTGCTGTTCTTCGTTGACCCCGCGCTCGATCCCGAGACTCGTCTCGCCGTTATGAAGCGTATCGACACCACGATCGCTGAGGGTGCCGGCAAGGTCGACAACGTTGACGAGTGGGGCAAGCGCAAGCTCGCTTACGAGATCAACGACCTCACCGAAGGTGATTACACTCTCATCAACTTCCACGCAGATCCTACTCAGATCGCCGAGCTTGATCGCGTTCTGCGCATCACCGATGCCGTAGCACGCCACATGATCGTTCGTCGTGACGACCAGGAGTAAATCTGTTTGATGGCAAGTGCGCTTGCCACCCTATCGTGAGGAGTTAATGCTATGAGCATCAATCGAGTGATGATTTCCGGAAATCTTACGCGTGATCCTGAACTTCGCGCCACCGCCGGTGGCACGCAGGTCATGTCTTTTGGCGTCGCGGTCAACGACCGTCGTCGCAACCAGCAGACCGGCGAGTGGGAGGATTACCCCAACTTCGTCGACTGCACGATGTTCGGCACTCGCGCTGAGGCCGTGAGCCGCTTCCTCAAGAAGGGTCAGAAAGTCGCGATCGAGGGCAAGCTGCGTTACAGCTCCTGGGAGCGCGACGGCCAGCGCCGTAGCAAACTCGAGGTCATCGTCGATGAGATCGAGTTCATGTCTTCGCGTCAGCAGTCTGACGGTGGCTATAACCAGGGTGGTTACAACCAGGCTTCGCATGCACCGCGTGTGTCTGCGCCGGCTCCCGTTCAGGCTCCTCCCGCAGTAGACGTTTACGATGAGGATATCCCGTTCTAGGACGGGTCTTCACCTGATTTAGTGAGGGGCGATGGCGGGTTTTCCGCATATCGCCGAAAGAAAGGTATTTTGACATGGCTAATGATTATTCAGCACGTCAGCCGCGTCGTAAGTACTGCCAGTTCTGCAAGGAGAACACTGAGTTCATCGACTACAAGGACACTCAGCTTCTCCGTAAGTACATGACCGACCGCGGCAAGATCAAGCCGCGCCGCGTCACTGGCGCTTGCACGCAGCATCAGCATGACATCGCCAACGCCATCAAGCGCGCCCGCGAGATGGCTCTCCTGCCGTACACCGTTCCCGTGGTTTCCTCTCGTGGCAACCGCGACCGCGGCTAGGAAAGGAGCATCGTCATGAAAGTTATTCTTCTTGATGAGATCAAGGGTAAGGGTGGCGAAGGCGACATCGTAGAGGTCGCTCAGGGCTTTGCCGAGAACTACCTGTTCCCCAAGAAGCTCGCTGTTGCCGCTACCAAGGGCAACATCAAGCAGCTCGACCAGCGTCGTAACAACATCGCCAAGCGCGAGGCTGTTCGTATCGCTAACGCCGAGGCCACCAAGGCTGCCCTCGATGGCAAGCAGGTCACCGTCGACGTCAAGGTCGGCGAAGAGGGCGTTCTGTTCGGTTCCGTCACCGCCGCTATGGTGGCCGAGGCCGTCAACGCTCAGCTCGGTGTCGATATCGACCGTAAGCGCGTTGAGCTCGGTAAGCCCATCAAGGTTTCCGGTGCCCACGCTGTCGCCATCTCGCTTTATCGCGAGGTTAAGGCTGAGGTTATCGTTCTCGTCGGCGTTGACGCTGTCGAGGAGGAGGCCGCTCCTGCCGAGGAAGCCGTTGAGGCTCCCGCCGAGGAGACCGCCGAGGCCACTGAGGAGTAAATCCTCATAAGACATAATGTCTTGCAAAGCGCGCTGCACAGGTTTGTGCGGCGCGCTTTTTGTGTCTGTTGAGAGCTTTCAACACCATATAGAGAAATCCACAGGTCAGGCGCTTATTAGCAGGATGGTACCAGGGCGTTGATGCGCAGCCGCCTGTGGGAACGCCGTAACCTTGAACAAAAGCTCGAAGCTTTATCTACCTGGGGTTTTGTTCTTTTATACCTATTTACCTGGGCTTTTGTTAATTTGAAATTGAAATCGCAGGTAGATAACGTGCATGGTGATTAGTAAAAGCATAAAAGTGCAGCTCAGTGCACGTGCTGTGGAAAACCGGATCACCGTATTCTTGAAAGTGTGGAAAACGTTGAAAACAGGAGCGATGTCCTTGAGTCCGACCGTCTTTGAGCCTGATACCTCGAAGGTTTATAGGTAAGGCCGCTTTGCTCGAGATCGGGCGCTCGTCCGCGGGAAACAAGATTGTTTTTGGAGCCGTCGGTACGCGGTGTCGCGGTAAGTGTGCGTGATAGGATGTATGTCCGCAACTAGGCGACAGGAGCTTGCATCGTGCCTTACTCAGATGAATATGATTGGAAACCTCAAACGGTTTCGGATCGGGGGGCTCACAAGGGGCTTCCCAATAACGCCGAGGCCGAGGCCTATGTGTTGGCAGCCATGTTGCAAACACCCGAGGTCGTTGAGGAAGCCATAGTTGAGCTTCGCCCTGACGACTTCTTCCGCCCCATTCATCGGACGCTCTTCACCGCCATGCGCGATATGCATGAGAAGTCCATTCCGGTCGACACGATCTCGCTGCTCGATTATCTACAGTCCATCGACAAGCTTGAAGCAGCGGGTGGCGAAGCCTACCTTGTCGAGCTCGAAGGCATCGTGATCTCGTTGCTTAACTGGCAGCATCATGCGAGCGTCGTTCGCCGCGATGCCATGCTGCGTGAGATCATCGGTGCTACCAACCAGATCAACGCGCTTGCCTACGACGCGCCTACCGATACCAAAGAGGTCATCGAGCGCGCCGAGAGCATGCTGCTTTCGGTTACCGAGCGTGAAGTCAAATCGAGCTATCGCACGCTTACCGACTTCATGATCGAGGCTTATAACGAGGCGGAAGAGGTGTGCGCTGCCGGTGGTCAGGCTGCAGGCGTGCCCACCGGTTTCCCGAGCCTCGATCGTATGCTCATGGGCTTTCGCGAGGGCCAGCTCGTCATCATCGGCGCACGTCCTGCCGTCGGTAAGACCTCGTTTGCTCTCAACCTCGCACTTAACGCCGCTGCTGCAGGCTATACCGTCGGATTCTTCTCGCTCGAGATGTCTGGTAAGGAAATCGCGCAGCGCCTTATCTGCGCGCATGCCATGCTCTCCATCTCGGATTTCCGTATGGGTCGTATCAGCCCCGAGCAGTGGGCCAATATCAACGAAGCCACGCAGGAGCTGGCCAAGCTCGATATCCTCATCGACGACACGCCTGGCACGACGGTGACCGAGATCCGCGCGAAAAGCCGCCGTATGCTGCACAACAAGGAAAAGGCCATCATCATCTTGGACTATCTGCAGCTGGTGAGTCCACCTGCGGGCCGCCGTGCGGAGAGCCGTACCGTCGAGGTCTCCGAGATGTCACGTGGACTTAAGATCATGGCGAAGGAACTCAAGATTCCGCTCATTGCCCTTTCACAGCTTTCACGTCAGGTCGAATCGCGCACCGGCAAGCGTCCGCAGCTTTCCGACCTGCGCGAATCGGGCTCTATCGAGCAGGACGCCGACATTGTCATGTTTCTCGATCGTTCGGCCGATGAGTCGGAGGCCGCCCGCGAGGACCGTCCCGACGAGGGCGTCACGCGTATCGTCGTTGCCAAGAACCGTTCGGGTCCTATCGGCGATGTGGACCTTATGTTCCTGCCGGCGTCCACCAAGTTCTATGAGCTTGATGCGACACATTCGAGCGAGTAAGACATCACCGCAGCGTATCGGTATACTATTGTCTGTTTGCTATGCGCTTCGTTTTGAGCATGTGCAGGCAGATGCGACGTTTTTCGTGTAAAGGAGAAAACATGCCGTCAACTGTGTTGGTCGGTGCCCAATGGGGCGACGAGGGCAAAGGCAAGATTTGCGACTTGATCGCGGGCGAGTTCGATAGCGTCGTGCGCTTTTCGGGCGGTAACAATGCTGGTCATACCATTGTCGTCAACGGCAAGAAATACGGCCTGCACCAGATTCCCTCGGGCATCATGTATCCCGACTGTGTGTCGGTTATCGGTAACGGTTGCGTCGTGAACCCCAAGGTAACGCTTGAGGAGATCGACATGTTCGAGGCTGATGGCATCAGCACCAAGAACCTCCGTATCTCGGGTAACGCCCATATCATCATGCCGTACCATATCGATTTGGACGGCGCGTTCGAGACGAGCCTGGGCAAGAAGAACATCGGCACCACCAAGCGCGGTATCGGTCCGTGCTATCAGGACAAGATGGCGCGCATCGGCCTTCGCATGCAGGATATGCTCGACGAGGGCATCTTCCGCGATAAGCTTGAAACGGCTCTGGCGCGTATCAACCCCGAGCTCGAGCACATCTACCATCTGCCCACCTATACCGTCGACCAGATCTGCGATGAGTACTTGCCGTACGCCGAGCGTCTGCGCCCCTACATCACCGAGACGGGCCTTTTGCTCAACAACATGATCGACGAGGGCAAGAGCCTCCTCTTTGAGGGTGCTCAGGCCACGCTGCTCGATATCGATCACGGAACGTATCCGTTTGTCACCTCGTCCAACTGCACCGCCGGTGGCGCCATCACCGGTTCGGGCGTTGGTATGAAGAACGTCGACCGCGTCTTGGGCGTCATGAAGGCCTATATCACGCGCGTCGGTTCGGGTCCCATGCCTACCGAGCTCGCTTACGAGGACGAAGCCGGCCACACGCTCACCGAAGAGGGTTTTGAGTATGGCGTGACCACCGGTCGCCGCCGCCGCGTGGGTTGGTTCGATGGCCCTATCGCCAATTACTCCGCGCGCGTGAACGGCCTTACCGATATCGCACTCACCAAACTCGATGTGCTTTCGGTATTCGACACCATTAAGGTTTGCGTCGCCTACGACGTTGATGGAACGCGCTACACCAGCGTTCCCGAGCATCAGGTGCACTTCGAGAATGCCAAGCCCGTCTATGAGGAGCTTCCCGGCTGGAAGAGCGACATCACCGCATGCCGCGCATTTGAGGACCTTCCGCGCGAGGCTCAGTCCTACATCGAATTCGTCGAGGAGCTGGCTCACACGCGTGTTTCCTTCGTCGGTGTCGGCGCCGATCGTGATCAGATCATCAATCGCTTCTGGAAATAGGCTTTTCATCCCCTGTGGCACCTGCGACAGGGGATGCATGTTTTAAGACGTTGCAATCGGGGCCTGTGGGTCCCCGGGGACCTCTAGGAGGAATAATGGGCGCAGATACTCAGGCTATCGACATCTTGTTGCTCGGAAGTGGCGGACGTGAGCATGCCCTCGCCGCTAAGCTTGCCGAGTCCGCCCGCTGCGGAAAACTCTATATCGCACCTGGTAACGGCGGCACCGCGCAGGTCGGGGAGAACATCGACCTTGATGCCGAGGATCCCGCTGCCGTTGCTGCCTTTGCCACGGAGCACAACTGCGGCCTCGTGGTAATCGGCCCTGAGGCACCGCTCGTGGTCGGCGTGGCCGACGCCGTGCGTGCCGCGGGCATCCCGTGCTTCGGCCCCGGTGCAGAGGGCGCGCAGATGGAGGGTTCCAAGCTTTTCTCCAAGCAGCTTATGCAGCGCGCCGACATTCCCACGGCCGCCTATGGCTCGTTTACCGACGAGGCTTCCGCACTCGCCTACGTGCGCGAGCAGGGTGCTCCTTTGGTGGTCAAGGCCGATGGTCTTGCCGCTGGCAAGGGCGTTATCGTGGCTACCGAGCTCGAGCAGGCCGAAGAGGCGGTGCGCGAGTGCTTCGGCGGTGCCTTCGGTGACGCCGGCAATACCGTCGTCATCGAGGAGATGCTCGTCGGCCCCGAGTGCTCGCTTCTGGCCTTCACTGATGGCAAGACCGTGCGCCCCATGGCCACCTCGCAAGATCACAAGCGCGCCCTCGAGGGCGACTTGGGTCCCAATACCGGTGGCATGGGCGTCTACAGCCCTGTGCCTATCGTCACACCCGAGGAGTATGCCGAGATGGAGCGCATCATGGATGCGACCGTGGCCGAGCTCTCCGCCGAGGGTATCGACTACCGCGGCTGCCTCTACGGCGGCTTCATGCTGACGCCCGAGGGACCCAAGGTGCTCGAGTTCAACGCCCGTTTCGGCGATCCCGAGACACAGGTCGTGCTCCCGCGCCTCAAGAACGACTTGGTTGAGGTTATGCTCGCGTGCGCTAATCAGGAGCTCGAACAGGTTGAGCTCAGCTGGCGCGACGAGTGGGCGGTGGCCGTGGTGCTCACCAGTGCCGGGTACCCGGGTGCTTACGAGAAGGGTAAGGTCATCACCGGTATCGAGGATGCCGAGGCTCTGGAGAACGTTACCGTGTACCACGCCGGCACCAAGGCCGTGGAGGGGGAGATCCTCACCAACGGCGGACGCGTGCTTGCCGTGACGGCGCTGGGCAATACGTTCGAGTCCGCCCGCGATCTTGCCTACGAAGCTTGCGAGAAGATCGAGTTTGAAGGCAAGACCCTGCGTCATGATATCGGTCTGCGCGCGTTGCGCGGCCGCTCTGCGTGGGACGAATAAACTATTTATCGAGGCGATACTATGTCACAGGAATCTCAAGAACCCGAAGAGGTCGTTAACGCCACGCTGGTGGAAAATGATGCCGCTGATGTTTCGGACGAGGCTTTCGATAGCGATGAAGACTCTACCGCCGAGCCCTCGCTCGTGCTGGGCGATGACGATCCGCACGATGCCGAGCTTCACGAGAAGATCCTGAGCGAGGAGCCTGCCTATCGGGGCAAGATTCTCGATATACGCAATGTGGAGGTCGAGCTTCCCAACGGTCGTCGCTCGTCGCGCGATATCGTGCGTCATCCTGGTGCCGCCGCTGTGGTGGCGCTTACCGAGACGGGAAAGATCGTGCTGGTGCGTCAGTATCGCACGGCCATCGATCGCGTGACGGTCGAGATACCCGCGGGCAAGCTCGATCCCGGTGAGGATCCGCTCGAGTGCGCGAAGCGTGAGCTGCATGAGGAGACGGGGTTTAGGCCCGGTCGAATCCGCTTCCTTACGAGCATCGTCACTACTTGCGGTTTTTGCGACGAGATCATCCATATCTATCTGGCGACGCATCTTGAGTTCGATGCGCCCGACCCGGATGATGATGAGTTCCTCAACGTCGATGTGGTACCGCTTTCCGAGCTGATCGATGCCGTGCTCGACGGCAAGATCGAGGATGCGAAGACGGTCGTCGGGGCGCTGGCATGCGATGCCGTCGCCCATCGTCTGGGCGCCGCCGAATAAGGGAAACGAGAAGATCCCTCGGATTGGGGGTCGTCCCGATCTGAGGGAAGGCATTGATGTTCAAGAGGTTTTTGGCCTACTACAAACCCGAGATGCGCCTGTTTTTGCAGGACACGGCCTGTGCGTTGGTGCTAGCCACGATCGATCTGGCGTTTCCCATCTTGCTGAGGTCGCTGACGGGCGGCCTTTTTGCCCAGGGGTCTCAAGCCATCATGGGGGCCTTGGGCTACATCGCTTTGGGGCTTATCGCCATGTACGCGCTGCGCTGCTTCTGCCGTTACTTCGTATCGGCACAGGGGCACATCATGGGTGCGCGCATGGAATCGCGCATGCGCGAGGACCTCTTCGATCAGTACGAGCGCTTCTGCTTCAGCTACTACGACCGCGTTAACTCGGGCGACATGATGAGCCGCGTGGTTAACGATCTTTTCGATATATGCGAGGGGGCACATCACCTGCCCGAGTGGCTCATCATCTGCACGATCGAGATCGTAGGAGCTTTTGCCATTCTCTTCACCATATCGCCCGTGCTGGCAGGGGCGATGGTCGTGATAACGCTGGTGTTCGTGGTTATCATGGTGCGCCAGAACCTCACGATGCGGGAGGTCTTCAGCGATCAGCGCAAGAAGATCTCAGATGTCAATGCCCAGCTTCAGGATTCGCTTGCGGGGATCCGTGTGGTCAAGTCGTTTGCCAACGAAGATGCCGAGCGTGTGAAGTTTCGTGCCTCCAACGACCGCTACCTACAGTCGAAAGAGCGGATGTACCGCACAATGGGAACCTATGCGGCGACGTACGGACTCATGAGCGGTGCACTTTATGCGACGGTGGTTGTTCTTGGTGGCTATCTGGTGGCGCAAGGCAGGTTGAGCGCGGTCGATATGGCGACCTTCGCGCTTTATATCTCGCTGTTCTCAACACCGATTGAAACCCTGGTCAATTCCACTGAGATGTTTCAAAAGGCCATTGCGGGATTCAAGCGCATGGACGAGGTTTTGCAGACCATGCCCGATATCGAAGATGCCTCCGATGCGCGCGATCTTGAGGTGAGTGCCGGCGCTATCGAGTACCGTGACGTTGTCTTTTCGTACGCCGACGCCGAACTTGGGGCAGATGCCGCATCGCGCGCGGTTATCGACCATATGAACCTTTCGATTCCCTCGGGAAAGACGATCGCTCTGGTGGGACCTTCGGGCGGCGGAAAATCAACCACATGCTCGCTGCTGCCGCGTTTTTATGACGTGCAGAGCGGTAGCATCACCATCGACGGTCAGGACGTGCGCGACGTTACCCAGCAGAGTCTGCGTCAAGCTATCGGTCTGGTGCAGCAGGACGTGTACCTGTTTGACGGCACCATCCGTGAGAACATCGCCTATGGACGCCCGAATGCAACCGAGGAGGAGATCGAGGAAGCCGCACGTCGCGCCAACATACATGAGTTCATCATGAGCCTCCCGGATGCATATGACACGGTGGTGGGAGAGCGCGGCAGCCGTCTTTCGGGTGGACAGAAGCAGCGCGTGGCCATTGCGCGTGTGTTTTTGAAAGACCCCAAGATCTTGATCTTGGACGAGGCGACGAGTGCTCTCGATAATGAAAGCGAAGAGGCCGTGCAAGAGTCGTTAGAGCGTTTGGCGTGCAACCGTACTACGATAATCATCGCGCACAGGCTATCGACTATTAAAAACGCCGACGAGATCGCGACCATCGAGCACGGACGCGTTGTGGAGCGCGGAACGCATGAGGAGCTTTTGGCGCGCGGCGGCACCTATGCTCGCTACTATCGAATGCAGTTTGAGGGCACGCGTGCCCGCGAGCTTAACTAAACGGCAGGCAGGACATGCAGAAGAAGAAATACATCTCGACGGAGGAAGTGACCGAGCTCTTTGGTGAGCTTGATGCCTCGGGCATCATCGATCCCGCGCGCCCCGCGGGGGAACGCCGCTCAAAGGCACACCAAGTTGACCCTCTTTCGGATGATGACCCTTCTGGTTCGCAGGTAAGCCATGCCATCAACAGGACGGCCATGGCCATCGTCGTGGTGATCATCATCGCCATCGTGGGCATGCAAGTCGGTTACGGCGTGATTCGCCGTCTAAATACCGCCAACCTCTCCGATAACGTAACCACCGACTCGGTCGAGACGGCGCTTGAGGGCGGTTTGGAGTGGGGCAACGGCTTCACGCAGTTCCCGCGCAATTTCACCGTCGATGAGGCGGATGAGCGCACAGGCACCGTTGAGGTGACTGTAGTCGATACCGAGGCGACCAGCGAGTTAGAGCTTCTTTCGAACGGTCAGATCCAGGCCGCGGCGCTCGCCACCAATGCTCTGCTTAACGACAAGGTTAACCGCGTGGTATACAACGTTCACGCGTACGTGGACGATCAGAGCAACATCCAACACGATGTGTTTTTCGGCATGATCCCGGCAAGCGGTACCCAGCGCGCGATTCTTACGTTCGTGTGGACCAAAAACGCCGGTGACAGTTCGAGTAGCATCGATTGGCAACTGCGCATCATCAGCCTCGACGACGAGATCACCGAACGCATCCAAAAGCAGGTCAACTCGGTTTCCTCGCTCATCGAGAGCCCTGCAGTGAGTGAAAACCGCTACGAAGAGGAAAAGGCCGAGAACTCGCTCGAGCATAAGTTGAGAAGTGCCGAAACGCTCCGCGGCGGACAGCTGAGCAGGAAACCAAACGACGTGGTGCCAAGCGAGTAGCGCCCGGCGCGCGTAAGACGCGCATTGAGGTAAATGGACGTTTCTAAAAAGATGCTCCCGGACTGGACGGAACGCAGTCCGGGAGCATCTTTGGCTTCGATGAGGCGGCGGCGCGGTGTTTTGCGCGCACCACCGCAGGCGCTGGTTAGTTCCTCAGAGCAGTGACATTACCCAAGACAGGCTCGAAACTTACGCCACGCGTCTCATAATCGGGCTGATCGCGCGTGATCGCCATGGCATCACGCACCAGATCGCCGGCAAAGGCAACGGAATCGGCAAGGCTGCGACCGGCATAGATGGCAGCCGTGAGGCCGCTTGCGAAGAGGTCGCCGGTGCCGTGGAGCATATAGGGCAGAAGTTCGCTGGTGACCTCGAGCGCGGCGCCATCGTTCACGTCGGCGCGGGCGAGGTAGTTGCGGATGACGTTCTCGCCTTGGTGGACCACACCTTTGATGACCACGGCTTTGGCGCCCATCTCAAACAGCGCGTCGATATTACGCTGCACAAAGGTCGTGTCGACGTCCTGGCCCTGGTAGCCGATACCGGTGAGAATCGATGCCTCGGTGAGGTTGGGGGTCAGCACATCTGCGCCGTCCACCAGCCCGCGCGTGGCCTCGCACATCTCATCGGTATACGTGGGGTACTTTTGGCCGCCGTCGCCCATGACGGGATCGACGATGCGAAGTGCGGTGGGGTACTCGTTGTACAGACGTTTGATGACCGCGACCTGCTCGGCCGATCCCAAAAAGCCCGAATAGACACCATCGAGCTCGATGCCCTCTTGTGCCCAAGCGTCTAGGTAATCGTTAAGGATGGAGGTGGTGTCGTGCATGTAGAAGACGGGGAACTTGGTGTGGGCCGAGAAGAGCGCCGTGGGTACCGGGCAAACATCGATACCTGCAGCGGAGAGGACGGGGATGGCGATGCCGAGCGAGCATTTGCCGTAGCCGCACATGTCGTGTACGGCAGCTACTCGGGGGATGATGGCGCCGCTACGGGTGAAGAGCGGCCGGGAAGCTTGTGCGCTGGACATGGGTAATCCTTCGGTTCGTGAATAGGTAGGTTAACTCTAGTCGTTTTACGAGGGTGTTTTTCGAAACCGACAAAACTTGTAGAGCAAGCGGCATCGAAACATTGCTTTCGTCAAGCTCCCGCAAGCGGCAACAGAAGGCTTAAGGCTAGAATGTGTGCAGCTACAAGGAGGTAAGGGATGCCAACGGTATCGCAACACTACAAGCAACGTCCGCATGTGCGTGGAGCCGTCGTTCGCGACGGTGCGAACGACGGCTCGCTCGCACCCGTGGTGCTTATGGTCTCGGGCGGTGCCGATTCGACTGCGCTTTTGCTCATGGCGTGTACCTCGACTTTGGATATCGCGGACGGACGCGGATCGTCACGAATCGCCCGCGAGCGTATTCACGTGCTACACGTCAACCATCATCTGCGTGGTGACGATTCCGATGCCGATGAACGGTTCGTCCGTGAGCTGTGCGCTCGCCTGGGTGTGCCGCTTTGCGTCGAGCATGCCTCGTTTACCGATCTTGCGGGACAGAATCTTGAAGCTGCGGCACGTGATGTGCGCTATGCGGCTGCTCGCCGCTACGTACGCGAGCTGTCGGAAGAGCTGGGCACCCCGCGTTCGGCGGCGCGCGTCTTGACGGCCCATACCGCGAGCGACCGTGCGGAGACGTTCTTCATGAATGCCATCAAGGGCTCGGGACCGGCGGGGCTTTCGAGCATCCCGCGCCGCCGCAACATCATCGTTCGTCCGCTGATCGATAAAACGCATGACGAGCTGTGCCGTTATCTTACGATGGCGGGCCAGGAATGGCGTGAGGACGCTACTAACCGGGACACGACTTACTTGCGTAATTTCGTGCGCCACCGTGTGATTCCGCTGGTGTCCGAACGCAACGCGAACTTGGCCCACACCATGGGGTCTACGTGCGAGATTCTGGGGGATGAAGACGCGTTTTTGTCGCAGCTTGCCCAAACGGCGCTGCGTGCCTGCACGCGGCGCGCCGAAGAAGGGCTTGTGGTGCTGGACGCGCGACGTCTCGCCGCTGCCGAGATCGTGATCGCACGGCGCATGGTGCGCCTCGCGGTGCGTTCGCTCGACCCCGAGATCCGCCTGGAGATGCACCATATCGAGCGCGTGCTCGCGCTTGTCGCGGCCGGCACGGGCTCGTGCACGTTGCCGGGCGGCCTGGATGCGCGCATCGAGTTCGGAACGCTGACGTTTTCGGATACCACGGCTCGCGAGCGCGCTGTCGCCGGGTGGCTGCCGGTGCCCGGCTCCATGCCGTTGGGTAATGGAAAGGTCATCGAGGCCGAGCTTGAACTTTTGCCTGCTGGTGCCGATGCGGTTTCCTTGGCGCGCGCTGCAGCGCTTGAAGCCGATGGGACCGATAGGGCGGCGCTCTTCGTCGATGCCGCCGCGTTGGGATACGCCGAACGCGATCTCACGCGCTTGAAAGAGGATGCTTCGGGCATTCTGCCTGCGGAGACACGTGCCGCACGGCTGTGGGTCGACTCGTACGAACCGGGGGACATGATGTGCCCTTTGGGTATGCAGGGACGTAGCAAAAAGGTATCGGACATTCTCGGAGAGGCGCGTGTACCGGTGGCGGAACGGCAACAGGTGCCGGTGGTGCGCACGGCTCCAGGCGGGTCTATCGTGTGGCTCGCCGGTGTGCGCAGTGATGAGCGCTTCCGCTGCACGGCATCGACGCGCGTGCTGGTCAAACTCAAGATGCGCTATCCGGGGAATTGAGCGCCGCCGCCTACGATAATCGCGACCGCCGATATGCGTTCTTGGGCAGATGGTAAAATTAATGCCCTTGCTGCGCGGCGCGCTAAACTCGGGCGCTTTGTTGCGGTAAGGTCATGGTAACGATGGCACCATACGGAAGGGTTGTAATGGAAGCTCAGCATCCGGATATCGAAAAGGTACTCTTGAGCAAAGAGGATATCGACCAGATCGTTGCCCGCATGGGCAAAGAGATCTCGGCTGATTACAAGGGCAAGGAAAAGGACCTGGTGCTTATCGCCGTCCTGCGCGGTGCCGTTGTATTTATGGGCGATCTTATGCGTCAGATCGACGTGCCGGTCAATATCGACTTCATGGCCGTGTCGAGCTACGGCGATGGCGTAAAGTCATCGGGCATCGTGCGCATCATCAAGGACCTCGATATCGATATCAAGGATCGTGACGTGTTGATCGTCGAGGACATCCTCGATTCGGGCCTCACGCTCAATTACCTCATGAAGAATCTTTCGAGCCGCCACCCGGCTTCGCTCGAGGTCGCCACGTTCCTTTGGAAGGACGTGGAGGATCGCACATCAGCGGTCACGCCGAAATACGTTGGAGCCCATGTGCCCGATGAGTTTGTGGTGGGCTATGGTCTCGATTTTGCCGAGCGCTATCGCAACCTCCCGTTCCTGGGCATTCTTAAGCCGGAGGTTTACTCGTAGGATGACATGCACTGCAAGCGCTTTGGATAGGGGGCCGCGCGTCCTTTTCGCGAAGGGCGACGGCTCCGATAATGGTGACGGCGATCGCGATCCGTTCGACATCTTCTCGTCCGGATCGGGTGGATCGGCTAGTTCGGGACCGCGTAAACCCGGGCGCATGAGCTGGATCTATTTCCTCGTTGCCTGCGGACTTCTGGCCTATCTGTTTTTCAACCTTGGGCCAAGTTTCGGCAACTCGTCCAGCACGGTAAAACTGCCCACGAGCTCTATGGTCACCGCCGTGCGCCAGGGGCGCGTTTCCACCATGACGTTCACCACTGCCAATGGAACGGTGTCGGGTAAGTACTGGGCGCACAAGGCCGACAAGGGAGATAAATCCAAGCTACGCGACTTCACGTCGACCTATGCGGGATCCGATAGCCTGGCCGAACTCATGGCCAAGCACCCCAAGACGACCTACATCGTCAACAACAACGACCCTGATTTCTGGAGCGACCTCGCCATAACGGCGCTTCCTACGATCGCGCTGATTTTACTCATGGTCTATTTCATGCGCCAGATGATGGGTGCCAACAATAAGACCATGCAGTTCGGCAAGACCAACGCTAAGACCAATGAGGCTACGCGTCCCAAGGTTAAGTTCGAGGACGTTGCCGGTATCGATGAGGCCGTGGAGGAGCTCGAGGAGATCCGCGACTTTTTGGTCGATCCCGAGCGCTATCGCAAGCTGGGTGCCAAGATCCCGCGCGGCTGCCTGCTGGTGGGCCCTCCGGGCACCGGTAAGACGCTTTTGGCCAAGGCCGTTGCCGGCGAGGCCGGTGTCCCGTTCTTCAGCATCTCGGGTTCCGATTTCGTCGAGATGTTCGTAGGCGTGGGCGCGAGCCGCGTGCGCGATCTCTTCAAGGAAGCCAAGGCGCAGAGCCCCTCGATCATCTTCATCGACGAGATCGATGCCGTCGGTCGTCAGCGCGGCGCCGGTCTGGGCGGCGGTCACGACGAGCGCGAGCAGACGCTCAACCAGCTGCTTGTCGAGATGGACGGCTTTGAGGAAACCGAGTCGGTTATCCTGCTGGCTGCCACCAACCGCCCCGACATCTTGGATCCGGCCTTGCTTCGTCCCGGGCGCTTTGACAGACAGATCACCGTCGACCGTCCCGATGTGAAGGGCCGCGAGGCTATCCTGCGTGTGCACGCCGAAAATAAGCCTATCGATGAGGATGTGAAGTTCGACAAACTGGCACAGTTGACCGTCGGGTTCACCGGTGCCGACCTTGCCAACCTGCTCAACGAGTCCGCACTTCTTACCGCCCGTCGCCACCGCTCGATCATCTCGATGGATGAGATCGAGGAATCCATGGAGCGCGTTATCGCGGGTCCGCAAAAGAAGGCGCGCGTGATGACGGAGGGCGAGCGTACGACTATCGCCTACCACGAGAGCGGTCACGCTCTGGTGGGGCATATCCTGGAGCACTCCGACCCGGTGCATAAGATCTCGATCGTGGCGCGCGGGCAGGCGCTGGGCTACACGCTGCAGCTGCCTACCGAAGACCACTTCCTCAAGACCAAGAACGAGATGCTCGATGAGCTGGCCGTGTTCTTGGGTGGGCGTGTTGCCGAGGAGCTCATGTGCGAGGACATCACCTCGGGTGCTTCGAACGATCTCGAGCGTGCCACCAAGATGGCGCGCGAGATGGTGACGCGCTTGGGTATGAGCGAGGAACTGGGCACGCAGGTGTTTGGCGAGGCGCAGCATCAGGTGTTCCTGGGTCGCGATTACGCCGACCATCAGGACTATTCGGAAGAGACGGCGCGCCGTATCGATACCGAGGTGCAGCGCATCATGCGCGAGGCGCATCGCCGTGCCGAGGAGATCCTGGAAGCCCGTCGTGATCAGCTCGATCTGATGGCGAGGGTTTTGCTCGAGCGCGAGACCGTCGAAGGCGAAGCTGTCGAGGCGCTGCTCGATAACGAGTGGGAGAGCTACCTTGAGCGCGAGGGCGACATCAAGTCGGCTAAAGAGGCGCGCAACGATGCGGCTTCGGGCAAGCCCGCTAAATCTCGCAAGCCTGTTATGAGCGAGGAGGAGCTTGCGGCCGATGCGCAGGCCTATGCCGAGGCCGCGCTTGCCGCCGAGGCTGAGGAGAATGCCACGGCAGAGAAGGATGCTGAGGAGCGCGTGTCCGACATGCCCGATGTGCCGGTCGTGGCCAACGGCGCACAGGATTCCTCCTCGGAAACAGACGAATAAAAGTGCTTGTGCCTGCGCGGTGCGCACGACATGAAAAACGATAAAAAAGGGGTGCTTCGGCGCCCCTTTTTTATGGGTGATGGGTTTTGAGTGCGAGCTGCGGCGCGGGCACGGAGCCTGGCGCGGGTACGGAGCCTGGCGCGGGCGCGGAGCCGAGACGGGGGTGGGGGCTTCGACCTGTCGGTTCTAAAACTAGGCGAAACTCTACTTAGGTGCAGTGCGGCGCGGTCGTACAATAGGGCACATGCGAAACGCTGCCATGGGCCGTATCGGAAAGGGGTCACTATGATTAACGAAACGATGTACGAGCGCGGGGCCGAGAGCTCCGTCATCCGTGAGATCTTCTCGTACGGTCTCGAGCGCAAGGCGCAGATCGGTGCCGAGAACGTGTTCGACTTCAGCTTGGGTAACCCCAGCGTTCCCGCTCCCGCATCGGTAGGGGAGTCCATCAAGAAATCCCTTGAGCTTCCGAGCGACCAACTGCACGGATACACGCCGGCACCCGGTTTGCCGCAATGCCGCAAAGCCGTGGCCGATTCGCTCAACCGCCGCTTCGGCACCACCTATGAGGGCAAGGACCTGTTCCTCACCTGCGGTGCTGCGGCATCGCTCACGTGCACGCTCCATGCCATCACCAATCCCGGTGACGAGGTTATCGTCGTCGCGCCGTACTTCCCCGAGTACCGCGTATGGATCGAGAAGGCGGGCTGCACCTGTGTTGAGGCGCTTGCGAACGAGGACACGTTCCAGGTGAGCGTTGGCAACGTGCTCAAGGCGATCACCGATAAGACCGCCGCGATCATCATCGATTCGCCTAACAATCCAACCGGTGCCGTGTACACGCGCAACACGCTCGAGCGTCTGGCGAATATCCTGCGCGAGGAGAACAAGAAACGCGATCCCGAGAACCCGATCATGCTCATCTCGGATGAGCCCTACCGCGAGATCGTCTACGGTGCGGAGGTGCCGTGGGTGCCCTCCATCTACGAGAACACCATCGTGTGCTACTCGTATTCCAAGTCGCTTTCGCTTCCGGGCGAACGCGTGGGCTGGATCCTCGTTCCCAACACCAATCCGCAGGCGGAGCGTGTTATGCCCGCTATCGCCGGTGCGGCCCGTACGCTTGGCTTCGTATGCGCTCCGGCCATCTTCCAGCGTGTGGTCATCGACTGTATCGACGAGCCGAGCGACGTAGAGGCCTATGCACGTAATCGCGAGGCGCTTACCTGCGCGCTTGCCGACTACGGCTACACCTATGTTGAGCCCGATGGCGCCTTCTACCTGTGGGTCAAGGCGCTTGAACCCGATGCCGAGGCATTCTGCGAGCGTGCCAAGAAATACGAGATCTTGGCGGTGCCGTCCAACAGCTTTGGCGTTAAGGGCTGGTTCCGCCTTGGGTATTGCGTGAGCTACGAGACCATCGTCAACTCGCTGCCCGGTTGGAAGAAGCTCTCCGACGAATATCGCGCTTAAAGGAGGATGCGTGCCGTATCAGATCAAGGGAGACATCCATACCCATACGCTGTTCTCGCGTCATGCGTATTCGACGATCGGCGAGAACGTTGCGGCTGCAAAGGCAGCGGGGCTTGAGGTCCTGGGTTCCGCCGACCATTTTTCAAGCATGCTTTTTCACGAGCAGGATCTCAAGAACTTTCAATTCTTCCGCAACGTCGACGTTTGGCCGCGCGTGTGGGATGGTGTGACGGTTCTGCGTGCCGCTGAGGTGGATATCCTTTCGCTTGACGGTAGATTGTTTGGGCAGGATATAGCTTGCACTCAAAACATCGCGGGACATCCCTTCAAGCGCGAACACACGCTCTTTGAACTGATTTCCGATGCTTTGGATTACTTCGTTGCAAGCGTGCATGACAACGCGTTTGCCGAAGGGGCAACTCTCGCGCAGGGTACCGAGATGTATATTCGCGCGCTTGAGGATCCCAAGGTCTTTGTGTTGGGGCACACGGGTCGCTCGGGTGTCGCCTATGATCTGGACGAAGTGCTTACCGTCGCTAAGGAAAAACACAAGCTCATCGAGATCAACGAGCATACGCTCGAGAGCGCGCGGGGACATCGCAACAAAATGTGCACGGTCATTGCCGAGCGTTGTGCCGAGCTTGGTGTGGGCATTGCGGTGAACACCGATGCCCATATCCATACGAATATCGGTAAGTTCCCGTATGCAACGAGCTTCTTGGAAGAGATCCACTTCCCGCAAGAGCTCATCATGAACCGCAGTCGCGATGCGTTGCTGGGTGAGCTTGCCGCCTCGGGTGTTTGTGACCTGACAGCGTGCGTGTAGGTCTTCGAGACGTCTTTAGTTTGGGTGGTCTCTTAGCGCTCGAGGACAGCTACGGTTTCGATGTGGCTTGAGTGCGGGAACATGTCGACCGGGGTGATGCTCAGCAGCTGGTAGCCGGCATCCATGAGCGGGCGCAGGTCGCGCTCCTGGGTTGTTGGATTGCAGCTGATGTAGACGATGCGCCGCGGCTTGAGTGCGATTGCCGCTTCGAGGAACTCGGGCGTGGAGCCCGCGCGCGGAGGGTCGATGGACAGCACATCGACCCGCTCGTGGTTGTCGGCGGCGTTGAGCATGTATTCGGTGGCATCATCGGCGATGAACCATGCGCTGCGCGTGAGCCCGTTGAGTTCGGCGTTTTTGCGTGCATCGCTGATGCCGGCTTCGTTGCGCTCCACTCCGAAGAGCATGATGGGCTCGCCCTTTTCCGCCTGTGCGCGTGCGGCGCAGAGGCCGATGGTGCCGCTACCGCAATAAGCGTCGAGGAGCACATCGCCGCGACGCAGATCCATTCCATCGATCGCCAGCTGATAGAGCACCTCGGTCTGCTCGGGGTTCGTTTGATAGAACGCGGTAGGCGAGATGTCGAAATCGCAACTTAGGAGATGGTCTCGCAGGCACTTCTTGCCCCACACCACGCGCGTTTCGTCGCCGAGGATGGCGTTGGTGACGCGGTTGTTGATGTTTTGCGCCACGGTGACGATCTTTTCGTCGATGGCGGCAAGGTCGCCCCAGAAGGCTTCGGCATCGGGGAGGTCGCGCTGTGCGGTGACCACGGTGAGCATGATCTCATCGGTGCGCCATCCGAGGCGCAGCACAGCGTAACGCAGAAGCCCCACATGGGCATCTTCGTTGTAAGCGGGGATGCGGTGCGCTTCGGCCACGCGCGCGACTTCGTTGAGAATGCGGCGCGCGCCCGGTGCCTCAACGCAGCAATCGGGGATCTCGACGATGTTGTGGGTGCCCCGCTTGAAGAATCCGCAGCGTATCGCACCTGCAGTGCCTGGTGAAAACGGTGTAGCGGCCTTGTGCCTGAAGCCGCGCGGTGCCGGGTATTTGTCTGCATCGCCATAGGTGGCACCCATGCCGTGGATGGGATCCACGCTGATGTCAGCGCGTTCGCACAGCTCGGAAAAAAGCTCTTCGATGGCCCGTTGCTTGCGCGCGAGCTGCTTTTTATAAGGGAGGTTGAGCCATGTGCAGCCGCCGCAGGCGTGCATCACGGGGCAGGGCGCGCCGCCGCGCTTATCCTTCTTGGGCGCGGCTGTCTTATGAGAGGCCGTCTTGGTCGGTTTTTTACGTGCGTCTTTGCCAGCTCTGCGCATCGATGTTTGGTCGCTTTTGCTGTTGTCGGCCGTGTTCTTTTGCGCGATGGCCTGGGTCGTGTGCGCCGAAGCGGAGCTGTTCTTGGTCTTGCGCTTCTTCTTGGGCTTGGCGAGGTTTTCGGCGCCCGGGCGTACGCTCCCCAGTTCCTCTGCTGCCGCCTTGCGTGCACGGCGTTCTTTGCGAGACTCGGCCATGATGTCCTTCGGTTGTATTCGGTGCATTCATCCAACATTGTATAGGGCGCGAGTTGGGAAACCAGGGGGAGCCTGATTACTTCGGTACCGAATGGATAGAATAGACGCATTGTCAACGGCGGCTCGAATGCGAGGGGTCATGCTCGAACTCAAAAACATCACCAAGGAGTATCAAACGGGTGATACCGCCGTCAAGGCGCTCAAAGGCGTTTCGGTGACTTTTCGCGACCGTGAGTTCGTGAGTATATTGGGTCAATCGGGGTGCGGTAAGACCACACTGCTCAATATCATCGGCGGCTTGGATCATTACACGTCCGGTGACCTGGTGATCAACGGTCGTTCCACCAAGAGCTACACCGATAAAGATTGGGACACCTACCGTAACCATAGCGTGGGCTTTGTGTTTCAGAGCTACAACCTCATTCCGCACCAAAGCGTACGGTCCAATGTCGAGATGGCGCTTCTGCTCTCGGGCGCTCCCAAGGCCGAGCGTCGTGCGCGTGCGGAGGAGGCTTTGCGCCGCGTGGGGCTGGGTGATCATCTCACCAAGCGCCCCAATCAGCTCTCGGGTGGACAGATGCAGCGCGTTGCCATCGCGCGTGCCATCGTCAACGACCCCGAGATTATCCTCGCCGATGAGCCTACGGGTGCCCTTGATACGCAGACGTCGGTTGAGGTCATGGAAATCCTCAAGGAGCTCGCGCGCGACCGCCTGGTCATCATGGTTACCCATAACCCGCAGCTCGCGGAGGAATATTCCGATCGCATCGTGCGCATCAAAGACGGCGTGCTCACCGATGACAGCGCACCGTGCAACGGCGAGGAACTCACCGAAGAGCAAATCGAGGCCCACGCGCAGGCCGACAAGGCGAAGGGCCGCCGTTCCATGAGCTACGCGAGCGCCATCGCGCTCTCGTTCACCAATCTCATGACAAAAAAGGGCCGTACACTGCTCACGGCGTTCGCGGGGTCGATCGGCATCATCGGCATCGCGCTCATCCTCTCGCTTTCGGACGGTGCGCAGAACTACATCGCGCGTACCGAGCAATCCACGATGGGGGAATACCCACTCACCATTCAAGAGAGCTCGGTGGATATGTCGAGCATCATGTCGATGCTGATGGGACAGGGCTCATCGTCCGCCAAGAAGAACAAATCGGGCAAGGTGGAGAGCAAGGACCTTGTGACCGATATGGTTACGAGCGTCGCGGACGGCGCCAACCGCAATGACATGCGCGCTGTTAAGAAATGGATCGAAAGCAACCCTGAGAACCTGAAGAGCTATACCACCGACATCCAATACACCTACTCCACGCCCATCGATGTCTATAAGGCCGATACCTCGGACGGTGTGGTGCAGGTCAATCCCTCTACGGTGATGGATTCGCTCGGGTTCTCCACGAGCGGTAGCACGCAGACCGAGATGATGAGCTCCATGAGTGCATCGGGTGGCAGTAGCTACGACGTATGGACGCAGCTGCTTCCGAGCAAGAAGACCTGGAAAAACGACTACGACGTCGTGGCTGGCCATTTGCCCGAGGCCTGGAACGAGGTCGTTATCTACGTTGACGAGAACGACCGCATCTCCGACTACACGTTGTACGCGTTGGGCCTTCTCGACCAAGCCGACCTCAAGGGAATGATGTCCGATGTGGTGGCGGGCAAAGAGGTGAAGAAACTCAAGAAGAGTAGCTACACCTACGATCAGCTGCTGAGTCTCGAGTTCAAGTTGCTGCCCGAAACGGCTAAGTATCAGCAGCAAAACGGCGTGTGGACGGACGTGTCGGGTGATGAAACGGCCATGAAGGGCGTGGTTGACTCCGCCGAAACGGTGAAGGTCGTGGGCATCGTGCGCCCGAGCAAAGACAGCAGCGCCAGCAGCAAATGGGGGTCGGTGCTGTATACCCAAGAGCTTATGGAGCACATGATCGACGAGGTCGATGCAAGTGCGGTAGTGGCTGCACAGAAGGCGTCGCCCGACACCGATATCTTCACAGGTCTGCCGTTCCAAGATTCCGATGAAACCCTCACCATGGATGGCATCGAGCAGATGATCGCGCAGATGCCCGCGGAAACCGCGCAACAGATGCAGATGTACGTGCAGAGTATGCGCCAGCAGGGCTCAACGGATGATCAGATCGTCTCTGCATTCCAAAAGATGATGGATTCCAAGACCGATAACGCGAGCTACGACGGCAACCTGAGCAAGCTCGGCGTGGCGGACCTCGACGAGCCGTATGCGGTGAACATCTATCCCAAGGATTTTGAAGCCAAGGAGAAGATCGACCAGATTATCGAGAACCACAATGAAAAACTGAAGGCCAAGGGCAAAGAGGACGAGCAGATCCAATACACCGATATCGTGGGCACCATGATGTCGAGCGTGACGGACATCGTGAACGCCATCACCTACATCCTTGTGGCGTTTGTGGCGATCTCGCTCGTGGTGAGCTCGATCATGATCGGCATCATCACCTACATCAGCGTGCTCGAGCGCACGAAAGAGATCGGTATCCTGCGCAGTATCGGTGCGAGCAAGCGCGACATCAGCCGCGTCTTCACGGCGGAGACGTTCATCATCGGCTTGGTGGCCGGCCTTTTGGGTGTTGGGATAACGGCGCTTTTGGACATCCCCATCAACATGATCATCGAGAAGGTGGCCGATGTCGCTAACCTGGCGGCTGTTCCCGTGGGTGCGGGCGCTGCGCTTGTGCTTATCAGCGTTGCCCTTACGCTCATCGGCGGTGTGATCCCCAGTCGCATCGCGGCGAAGAAAGATCCGGTTGCGGCGCTTAGGAGCGAGTAGGGTCGCGCGGCGCGGCGGTGCCGGTGACGGGCGTCCCGTTCGCGCCGCTGCGCGCCGCTGACCTGCCTAAGCCGGATATGGCCGTAAAGGCGCTGGTATCGATGGTGGAGCAGGCATGCGCCAATGTTAATAAGCACACCTCTATTCTTGTACTGCATCTGGCTAAAGTGTATGATGTGACGCGTTGAATCTGTCGCTTTACTTAAGTAAAGTCCGCAACGTTAACGTTAGGGGAACCATGAACACCGATATGTCGCGCCGCCAATTCCTGGGTTTTGCCGCATCTGCCACCACCGTACTGGGCCTTGGCCTTGTGGGCTGCGGAAGCTCCTCGTCTACGTCGGGCTCTGCCGCCGGCTCTGCCAAGGTGAGCAAGAAGGTCAAGGGCGCTGCTACCACCAAGGAGCTCATCGTGGGCTTCGACCAGGAGTATCCGCCCTATGGCTTTAAGGGCGACGACGGCGAGTACACCGGCTTCGACCTCGACCTTGCTCAGGCCGTGGCCGATAAGCAGGGATGGAGCGTAAAGCTCGAGGCCATCGACTGGGATGCCAAGGACACACTGCTCAATTCCGGCGCCATCAACTGCATTTGGAATGGCTTCACCAAAGAGGGGCGTGAGGGCAAGTACACCTTCTCCGAGTCCTACATGCTCAACGAGCAGGTGATCGTGGTCAAAGCCGATTCCGGTATCAAGAACTGGAAGGGCCTTGCCGACAAGACCGTCATCACTCAGACCGACTCGGCTGCG
The DNA here is from genome assembly GCA_963633065.1 of Oribacterium sp. Taxonomy (GTDB): domain Bacteria; phylum Actinomycetota; class Coriobacteriia; order Coriobacteriales; family Coriobacteriaceae; genus Collinsella. The sequence goes on along the minus strand of CAVGWH010000051.1, from coordinate 7,542 downwards.
CAGGAGGTGCTCGAGGGCGATCGGAAAGATCTGACGGATACCTTCGCCGGCGCCGCCGTGCAGACCATCGGTGATTACAACACCGCCTTCATGCAGCTTGAGTCCGGTGCCGTCGATGCGGTGGCCTGTGACCTTTCCATCGCTCAGTATCAGATCTCGGCTAAACCCGATGCCTACATGCAGCTCGAGAAGCCGCTCTCCGAGGAGCACTATGCCGTCGGTTTCAAGAAGGGCGACACCAAGACGGCCGAGGCCGTTAACGAATCGCTCAAGGAGCTTTACGAAGACGGTACGGTTGAGCAGCTCTGCGAGAAGTATGCCGATTACGGCATGTCGTTCGACAACTGGATCCTGAAGTAAGTTTTTGAGGACGTTATCCTTATAACGAGCGAGTTTGCAGGTGCCCGGAGACGTTTTCGCGTCTCCGGGCTTGCGTGTGAAAGCGGGTTCTTGTGACCATACAGACCATGATGCAGCTACTGGGAAACGGCTTTTTGGTAAGCTTGCAGATTTTCGTACTCACGCTTCTGGGTTCGGTGCCCTTGGGCGTGCCCATCGCCTTCATGCGCATGAGCCGCGTGGCGCCGCTGCGCTGGCTGGCGCGTATCTACATCTCGATCATGCGCGGCACGCCGCTGATGCTGCAGATGTTCGCCATCTACTTCGCACCCTACTACGTGTTCGGCATCCAGCTCACCACCGACTCCAAGTGGTACGCCTGCATCGTGGCGTTCATCATCAACTATGCCGCCTATTTCGCCGAGATTTACCGTTCGGGCCTGCAGTCCATTCCGCGCGGTCAATACGAGGCGGCCGAGGTACTGGGCTATTCGCGCATGCAGACGTTTTTCTACATCGTGCTTCCCCAAGTGGTCAAACGCATCCTTCCCGCCATGGGTAACGAGATCATCACACTGGTAAAAGACACCTCACTGGCTTTCGCTATCGGCGTGGCCGAGATGTTCGCCACCGCCAAGGCGCTTGTGGCATCGCAGGTGAGCATGGCGCCGTTTGCCATCGCCGCGGCCTTCTACTGGATTTTCAACTTTGTGGTCGAGATGGCGTTGGGCCAATGCGAGAAGAAGCTGGATTACTACCATGACTGATACGGTGATGAGCATACGCCAGGCGCGCAAGGCGTTTGGCGCTAACGAAGTTCTGAAGGATATCTCGCTCGAGGTTCAGCGCGGTGAAGTGGTCGCGATCATCGGACCGTCGGGCGGCGGTAAATCGACGCTGCTCAGGTGCGCCACGCTACTCGAGACCCTCGACGGCGGCTCGCTCGCCTTTGACGACTTGCAGGTTGCAAGCGATTCCGGGTCGGGCTCCGTTTATGCAAAGGGTGACGTGCCCAAGCAGGCGCGCTCCCGCTTTGGGTTGGTATTCCAGAATTACAACCTGTTTCCGCACTACACCGTGATGCGCAACATCACGGACGCCCCGCTGCGCGTGCAGAAACGTCCTCGTGCCGAGGTTGAGCGTGAGGCCCAGGAACTCGTCGTCAAGATGGGGCTTGAGGGCAATGAGCACAAAGTTCCCTGTGAGCTTTCGGGTGGTCAGCAACAGCGTGTGAGCATCGCGCGTGCGTTGGCTCTGCATCCCGACATCCTGTTTTTCGATGAACCCACTTCGGCTCTCGATCCTGAGCTTACGGCCGAGGTGCTTCGTGTCATCAAGGCGCTCGCTGCCGAGAACATGACCATGGTGATCGTCACGCACGCCATGCAGTTTGCACGCGATGTGGCCGACCGCGTGGTGTTCATGGATGGCGGGCGTATCGTCGAGGAAGGTCCCGCGCAAGAGGTTATCGATCATCCGCGCGAGGCGCGCACGCGCGAATTCTTGGCGCGCATCGATAGCTAGACGTTTGGATCGGATGCGGGTGTCGGTGGCTTGCCGACACCCGCATCTTCTTGCGTTGCAACAAGCTCTTCTTAGGGCGGCGTCCCTCTGCGGCCCGATTTACCGCGCTTGCCGAAAGGGCTGCAAGCGCCGTCCCGTGCATGGGTAGGGTTGAGCCATGGACATTCGGTTGGCGCGGCGGCGATAGCCGCTCGATCTGCTCCTCGACAATCTGACTTGCGCGCCTTCCTCGGCGGCGCTTTTGCGCGTTAGGAGGCAGTTATGGGTGCGCCCAAAACCGGCAATGTGAGGAACGTGGTGCTCGTAGGCCAAGGCGGGGTGGGCAAGACCTCGCTTGCGGAGGCCATGCTCCACCTATCTGGAAAAACCGCACGCCTTGGTGGCCATGATGGCACCAAACCGACGCTCGACTACGACCCCGAAGAGGTCAAGCGAGCGTTTTCCATTTCGACGACCATCGCTCCCATCGACTGGAAAGATGTGCGCATCAACGTGTTGGATGCGCCTTGTTATCCCGACTTCATCGGTGACGCCTATGCTGCCATGAGTGTATGCGAGACCGCGCTGTTCGTGGTCGATGCCGAGGCGGGTCCCGCACCCACGACGGTAAAGCTTTGGTATTCCGCCGAGGACCTGCGCCTGGCGCGCGCGGTGTTCGTCAACCGTCTTTCGCGCCCCGAGGCGAGCTTCGCCACCACCATGCAACTTTTACAGGAGCGCTTCGGCACGCGTTTGGGTGCGGTTACGCTGCCGTGGGGCGAGGGCGAGTCGTTTGATGGCATCATCGATTTGGTGCGCATGAAGGCGCGGCATTGCAACGGAACCGATCAGACCGAGTCCGAGATTCCCGAGGAGCTGCGTGCTCAGGCGGAAGAAGCGCACGACAAACTGTGCGAGCTGGTTGCCGAGGCGGACGACGAGCTGATGATGAAGTACCTCGAGGGTGGGCAGCTCACGCAAGAGGAGCTCGAGAGCCTGCTATCGCGTGCTATCGCCGAGCGTATCTTCGTTCCGGTCTTTGCGGGCGATTGCCTTAAAGAACAGGGCGTCAATTCGTTGATGGATGACATCGCCACCTACTTCCCCGCACCGACGGACTACGGTGAGATGCCGCTTATCGATGGCGACGCGCTCAAGATCAGCTCCGACGACGAGCGCCCTGTGGCGTTCGTGTTCAAGACGCTCGCCGATCCGCAGCAGGGTCGTATCAGCTTCTTGAAGGTGCTGACGGGCACGCTTGAACCCGGTCTCGAGCTGGTCAATGCGCGTACGCGCAAGAGCGAGCGTCTGGCGCATCTCTATGTGATGTGCGGTCGCGAGATGAGCGAGGTGGGCCATGCCTATGCGGGCGATATCATCGTGGCGCCTAAGCTTTCGGCTGAGACGGGCGATACGTTGAGCATCACCGGCAAGGTGGAGGCCGCGGCGTTCAAATTCCCCAACTCGCAGTACCGCATAGCCATCGAGGCTGAGAATCGCGGCGATGAGGAGAAACTCTACAGCTTTATCGAGAAGGCGTGCAAGGCCGATCCCACCATGAGCATCGAGCGCGACGACGAGACGGGCCAGACCATCATCGCAGCGGTGGGCGAGGCCCAGGTATCGGTGCTGCTCAACCGTCTTGAGGATCGCACCAAGGTTGTGGCGCATATCGTGCCCATCCGCATTCCGTACCGCGAGACGATCCGCCGTGTCGCAAGTGCCCAGGGGCGCCATAAAAAGCAGACCGGTGGCGCCGGTCAGTACGGAGATTGCTGGCTGCGCGTCGAGCCGCTTTTCAGCGCCGACGGTACGAGTGAGGGCTATGAGTTCGGCGACGAGGTGGTGGGCGGACGCATCCCGCGTTCGCTGATCCCCGCGGTCGACAAGGGCGTTCAGGAGACCATGAAGGACGGTATCATCGCGGGCTATCCGCTCACGGGGATCCGCGCCGTGGTTTACGACGGTTCGTATCACAGCGTCGATTCCAACGAGATGGCATTCCGTTCTGCTGCGCGTATCGCCCTGCGTAAGGCCTGCGCCGATGCCGACCCGGTGGTGCTTGAGCCCATGGAAGAGATTGAGGTGACCATTCCCGAGACCTATGCCGGCGCGGTCATGGGCGATATCTCCGCATCGCGCGGGCGCGTGACCGGTATGGATACCAATGCCCGCGGCGAGACCGTGGTCGTGGCTACGGTGCCTTTGGCCGAGCTTACCGATTACTCCACGCGTCTGCGTTCCATCACGCGCGGCACGGGTGACTTCACGATGAAGGCGGCGGGATACGAGCAGGTGCCCCATGATGTTCAGGCAAAGCTTGTGGAACTCTATAATGCCGGCAGATAGCGGCAGATAGCATTGCGCCGTCATTAAAGGGAGGCGCCGAAGGCAGCTCGCATGATGAGAGGTCAGCCGGCATCGGTGCCGCCGCCGTTGCCGCCATAATCACCTGCGGCCTCTGACGTTTCGATTCGTCCTGTGCGATGGCGGTTCGGTAACGAATAAGCGCCCCTTCGTCCTTTGTTTCCGGGACGAAGGGGCGCTTTTCTTATGGGGCTAGCTGGGAATTTCGCTCGACTTCGCTATTCGTCGCCGCGCTCCGAGCTTGCGCCGGTTGCGTAGTCGATGACCACATTGGGTTGCACGTTGTAGCAAAAGACATTGAACGCGAGGGATTCGCCGTCGTCTTCAACCGAGGCTGCCTCCATGTGCACGCCGCGCGCCACGAGTTCATCTTCGTTATAAATGGGGCGTACGCGATAGATCACGTGGTTGCCGGTTTGCTTGATGTAGCGAAGGATATGCTCCTCAAACGGCAGCATGCCCTCTTCGTTGAGATAACGCGTGCCGGTCATGAGATTGCGGCGGTTGGCGTTTTCTCCGCAGAGCGACCAGGCGATGAGGTGGCAGCGGTTGTAGAGTGACTCACCTGATACGAAATCGTAGCGCGCCTGGCGCCAGCCGGTGGGGTGGATGCGCGAGATGTCCCCGCGCTTGCCGGTTCCGAGGGTCTCGGTTCCCACGCAGGCAAACGCCCAGGTAACGCGACCGAGTTTATCGAGATTGTGAAACTCCTTGAAGGCCCCCTCTTTGGCGCGGGCCATTTCTTCGAGCGAGAACGAGGGTACGCCCATCTGGTGCGTGCTGCTGCTCGATACCACCTCGTAGGAACGTCCGGCATATTCCGAGACGCGCGAAAGCGAAAGGCGACCGTTGTATGAGTTGTAGTCGATGGCGTTGTCGCTACCGTCGTCCTCGCCCGAAAGCCCGTCATAGAGCTTACGATCTTCTTGTGTATCCGAAATATCGGTGGCAGTTTCCGACGAGCCGTCGCTAGCGGTGCTATCGCCATCGTCTGTTTCGTTTGACGATTCGGTCTGGTTGGAATCCGCTTGCGTGTCGTCTTGCTGCTCGACGATGGAATCGGTGTAATCGTAGCGGTCGGGCACGCTCATGTAGGCGCCCGAAGCGAGGGCTGCCACCAGGGTGATAACGACTCCCAAAAGCCAGTTTTGCTTTGCGCGCTGCGAGCGCTTTGGACGTCCCATGGTGTTCATCCCCTAGCTTGCCCCTGAGTTGGTAATGTGGAGCATTGTAGCGCATAAGGGCAGGTATACGGGCTTTTGCAAAACGAGCCGGAGTTGCATGCCTCCATTGGATGGAGTGCCTGTAAAGGATGGGGCGTTGCACTTAGGTGGGTGTGCCGTATGGCAGAATGTCATGAGTCTGACTTGGTAGGGGGAACCATGATTAAAGCGGTTTTGTTCGATATGGACGGCACATTGGTGGATACCGAGCGCCTTGGTATCCGTGCGTGGCTGCAATCTGCCGAGATGATGGGATATGAGCTCACGCTCCCGACTATCAAGAGCTTCATCGGGCGCAATCTCGCCGGCGTGTATGCCAAGCTTGATGAGGTCATGCCATCGCATGAGGTGAGCGTGGAAATCTACGCCCTGCATAAGCGTATCGCAAGCGAGATCGGTGCGACCGAACTTACCTTGAAAGCGGGCGCGCGGGAGAGCCTAGACGAGCTGACCCGTGCGGGATATCGCTTGGAGCTCGTCACCTCGTCTCGGCGCGAAACGGCCGCTGAGACGTTGGGGCGTTTCGGTATTGAAAACGCTTTCGAGCTGTGGACTTGCGGCGATGAGGTGGAGCATGGCAAGCCTGCACCGGATATCTATCTCCTGGCGGCGCAGAAGCTCGGGGTCGACCCCGGCGAGTGCGCGGTGGTTGAGGATTCCGCTAACGGTGCGCGCTCGGGCATCGATGCCGGTATGAACGTCTTCGTGGTGCCCGATATGGTGGAGCTTCCCCAAGATGTGCTGGATAAGTGTACCGCCGTTCTGGATACGCTCCATGAGCTGCCCGCCGCCCTTGATAGGCTCCGGGACGAGGCTCAGGTCGAGTAGCCGCCCGCCAACCATATGCACCCCTCGCCGAAGTCGGCACTTTGCGACAAAAATCGCCTGTAAAATGCCTTGTTTTGTCGCAAAGTGCCGACTTCGGCGTTTTAAAGTGGGGTGGAGGCTGGAGGCCGGGCGGGGCCTGCAGATACGCTCCTCTACAAGTACGCTCCTAGGTTGAGGTCCTGGTTGACGCCGCTTGCGGTTACGCGGGCCGTACTGGCGCGTTCCAGCAAGAAGGGGCGCACCAGCTCCTGGCGGTTGTCGGGGATGCTGGCGTCGGGTGCAGGCGGGATGATGTTTCCGCGCACGCCCGTATGGATGCGCACCACCTTGGGGTGTTCGTCACGTTTGATCTGCTCCATGAGCAGCTGCACGCCTTTGCGGCCGATTTCATAACCCGGCGGCGCCACGGTGGTCATGGGGACAAAACCGCTCCATGCGAGAGGGTTGCCGTCGCATCCTGCCACGCGAATATCGCCCGGTACGGTGAGTCCGTTTTGCGAGAGTCCGGCGATAACGCCTGCGGCAAGCACATCGGTAAGACCGATTACGAAATCGGGGCGCTCGGCGGCATCGCGTTGAGCGAGCTGGGTGCCGATGCTGTATCCGTCTGCCGCGGTGTTCCATTCGCCGGCATCGATGATCTCGAGTTTGATATCGGGATACTGCGCAAGAACCTTTCCGATGCCCTTGACGCGCAGGTTGAGCTGCATGAAGGCACTGCGTCCGATCACGACGACGTGCGCGGCGCCGCATTGCACGGCATGCTCGGCGATGATGCGTCCCTGCGCCTCGTTGTCGGCAGCTACAAAATACCCCGGAAGCTCGGAGTGGATGTCGAGATACACGGTGGGAATGGGCGCGACATGCGAGGGTGGTTTCCAATCGTTGGCAGCCATGGGTTGCACCAGAACACCCGACATCTGCGTTCCCATGAAGTAGCGCAGGTAGTGATCCTCGAGGATGTCATCGTTGTCGGCGTTGGCGATCAGGAGGTCGTAACCGTTCTTGCGCGCCTCGGCGTGCGCACCGCTGGCGATTTGCAGCGAGAAGCCATGATCGAGGCGGGGGAGCACCAGGCCGAACGCCTTGGTGTGACCGCCTGCAAGCTGGCGCGCGCTCTGGTTGGGCAGATAGCCCAGACGGTCGATGGTCTCGTTGATGAGCTTGAGCGTATCGGGACGCACTTTTTCCGGGTGGTTGAGCGCGTTGGAGACGGTGCCGAGCGAAACCCCCGCCTCGCGCGCCACATCGCTGATCTTGACTTTTGCCATGTCGACCTCCG
>CAVGWH010000050.1:0-18905 GCA_963633065.1 Oribacterium sp. | reverse complement strand
GAGCGCTTGTTGATGAGCACCTGCTCCATGATCTTGTCGGCCGCGGCCTTGTTCTCGATGAGATACGTCTCGAGGCGCTCTTTGAAAAACGCCGTCATCGCACGCTGGATAAAGCGGTTGTTGATGGCCTTTTTGGTCTGGTTCTCGTATGAGGTCTGGGTCGAGAAGCAGTTGGTCACGAGCACGAGGCAGTCTTGCACGTCTTGCCACTTGATGCTGCTCTCGTTTTTGTTGTATTTGCCCTGCCCCTTGATATAGGCATCGAGCGCGCTGGTGAAGGCGCTACGCGCGGCCTTCTCGGGAGAACCGCCGTTCTCGAGCCACGAAGAGTTGTGGTAGTACTCCTGCATCTGGAAGGTACGCGAAAAGCAGAGGCACGCGGTGATCTTGACGTTGTAGTCGGGTAGATCCTCACGGTCGCGTCCACGACGGCTCGCCTCGATGAAGAACGGCTCGGTAAGGTAGTTGGGACCCACCTTCTCAAGTACATAGTCCTCTATGCCCTTGGGATAGCAGAAATCCTCCTCGGTGAACTCGCCGTCCGTGCCCTCGATGCGCAGGCGGAACGTGACGTTGGCGTTTACCACGGCCTGGCGGCGCATGGTTTCGCGGTACCACTCGTGCGGGATGTCGATGGAGGTGAAGACCTCAAGGTCGGGGCGCCACTTGATGGTGGTGCCGGTGCGGTCCTCGTCCGCGGATTCCACGACGAGCGCCTTCTTTTTGGCTCCGACGACCTTGCCCTTCTTAAAGTGCAGCTGGTACTTGTTGCCATCGCGCCAGACAGTGACGTCCATGTACTCCGAGGCATACTGCGTTGCGCACGAACCCAGGCCGTTGGTACCGAGCGAAAAGTCGTAGTCGCCGCCCTGGTTATTGTCGTACTTGCCACCGGCGTAGAGCTCGCAGAAGACGAGCTCCCAGTTGAAGCGTTTCTCTTTTGCGTTCCAATCGAGCGGGCAACCGCGGCCATGGTCCTCCACCTGGATAGAGCCATCGGCAAACGCGGTGAGCGTGATGACGTCACCGAAACCCTGGCGCGCCTCGTCGACGGAGTTGGACAAGATCTCGAAGGCGGCATGCGCGCAGCCATCGAGGCCATCGGAGCCAAAGATAACCGCGGGGCGCAGGCGAACGCGCTCCTCGTCTTTAAGCTGGCGAATACTGTCGTTTCCGTAGGTGGCCATAGTTTTGCTTTGCCCGCCCTTCGATGCTCGTACCGAATGCGTCCCTGCGCGCGAGGCGCATGACGATGAACCCCCACCGCCCCAGGCGCACCAAAGCGCAAAAGGCGACGAGAGCGTAAAAACCTTTGTCAGGAGCTAGAAACTTTAACATAACGCCGTAAGGCCGCTCATCGACCCCCGGCAAAAACCATCGAACAAACGTTTGATACCCTTTTAAGCCCTGACAGGGCATGAGCCGTCGATGCCACAGCCCTCACAACAGGGGCGCAGGCGCGACAGAGCACATCAAAAGACACCTATGGCAGGCGGATCAATCGACGATAGGCGTCCAAACCCGCAAGCAGGGCTTCTTCGGAAAAAAGCATGCTGTCGGTGTGGAGTGCCGTGGTGGCAAAGCGCGGACACCCTTGCGCATCGCGCGGGTTTTCCGCCGGCACGGCGCCCGCCGCGGCCCCAACGGGCGCACCCGTCCCCAGCAAAAAGAAGACGCCGGGGAGATAGCGCTGATAGAAGGCAAAGTCCTCTGCGATCAGCAGGGGCTCGGGCAAGCGCTCCAACTTGGGAAGCGCCGAGGCCGCTGCTTCAAAGAGATCGGGGTCGTTATCCACGGGCGGATACCCCTCGGCAAAATCGATATCGTAGGTGCAGCCCACTGCCGCACACGCCGCATCGAGCGCCTCGCGCAAACCGTTTTGCACACGTGCGAACATGGTATCGGAGAACACACGCACGCTTCCCGCGATGTGCGCCTCCCCCGCCACGGCGTTGCAGACCGTCCCCGCCTCGACGAGGCCGAACTTGGCGATACACGGCTCCTCGGCACCAAGACGCTCCATGAGCCCGCTCTCGGCGACCAGAAAATGGGCAGCCGCGAGCGCCGCATCATGCGATTTTGACGCGGGTACACCGAGCGTCTTGCCGATATGCAAGCTTTGACCGTGGATATGGATATGCGTCTCACTCGAACGCGCCAAAAGCGGCCCCGGACAGCTGGTGATGGTGCCGAATGACAGATCGGGCCACACATGGAAGCCGAAGATACGATCGGCGCCATAGCGCTCGAACACGCCGCTCTCGCATACCGTTTTGGCGCCGCCTGTGGTCTCCTCTGCAGGCTGGAACACAAAGAGAACGTTACGGGCAAGAGAGCCGGGACGCTCGCGCAGGGTGCGATCCACCTCGCTGGCGGCCGCAAGCGCCATGGCCATATGCGCATCGTGTCCGCAGGCGTGCATACGACCCGGATGTTCCGAGGCAAACGAGCAGCCGGTCGCCTCGGATATAGGAAGCGCATCCATGTCGGCGCGGATGGCCGTCGTCGGCGCACCCTCGACTCCGCAGGAAAAATACGCGCACACGCAGCTGGGGCACGGATGCACAACCTCACATGCAAGATCGCCCAGCACGCTCTCAACGTAGGCGATGGTTTGCGGAAGCTCGAAACCGAGCTCGGGGATGCGGTGCAGGTCGCGACGGAAGCGCACCAACAGTTGCAGAAGGTCTCGGTCCTTGTAAACGGAAGATGCGGTCGTGCTCACCATGCATCCTTTCAGTCGCGCGATTTTTGCCGATTATACCTGCGTCTCCTCGTTTTGGAACGTTTGAGTACGATTGCGAAAGTCCTTGGTTTCACTCTTGTTACCTAAAGTGAAGAGTGCTACCTTTTTGCCCACATGATAGAGGCGCGGGCATGATGGTTCGCGGGCGAGCCGGCAGGCTTAGACCCCACGGAGAGGCAAAACCCGCCGAACTCTGCCGTCCGGGCACGGACAGTGGGGTGGGCCTGCGGGGAACACCCGCAGGACTGTCTGCAAAAGCAGGAGCGCTATCCGGACGGTTCGCCGCAGAAGGGCGATACGCCGTTTGTATGGCGCCGTTTGGATAGCGAGGTTTTCACCACATGGCCATGACCCCCACCGAGGCGTACGCCGCCAAGCGGCCGTTTGCCTCAAAGGAGCAGCTCGAACGTATCGTCGAGCACATACCTACCCCCTTTCACCTCTACGATGAGACGGGCATTCGTCGCAACATGGAAGCGGTGCGCGAAGCATTTGCCTGGAACCCAGGGTTCCGCGAGTACTTCGCCGTAAAGGCCAATCCCAATCCCGCGCTCATCGAGATCCTCAACGAGTACGGTTGCGGTTGCGATTGTTCGAGCTACACCGAGCTCATGATCGCGAGCACATTGGGCGTCACGGGCCACGAGATCATGTTCTCGTCCAACGACACCCCCGCCGCCGATTTCAAGCTGGCGCGCGAGCTGGGTGCCATCGTCAATTTCGACGATATCAGCCATATCGAATTCTTCGAGCACGTAGCGGGCCCTATCCCCAAAACGGTGGGCTGCCGTTTCAATCCCGGTGGACTCTTCACGCTCGCCAACGGTATCATGGACAACCCCGGCGATTCCAAATACGGCATGACCACCGAGCAGCTTTTCGAGGCATTCCGCATGCTCAAGGCCAAGGGTGCCGAGGAGTTCGGCATCCATGCGTTTTTAGCGAGCAACACCGTCACCAACGACTACTACCCCGCGCTCGCGCGCATCCTCTTTGAGTTGGCACGCGACCTCAAGCGCGAGACAGGTGCCCGCATAACGTTCATCAACCTGTCGGGCGGCGTCGGTATCCCCTACGAGCCCGAGCAGACCGCCAACGACATCCGCGCTATCGGCGAGGGCGTTCATGCCGCTTTTGATGAGATCCTCGTCCCCGCCGGCATGGGAGATGTGGCCATCTACACCGAGATGGGCCGCTTCATGATGGGCCCTTACGGCTGCCTGGTGACGCGCGCCATCCACGAAAAGCGTATCTACAAGGACTATATCGGCGTCGACGCGAGCGCCGTCGACCTTATCCGCCCCGCCATGTACGATGCCTACCACCATGTGAGCGTGGTGGGCCAGCCCGGCGGACCCGATAAGACGCAGGCCCCCGTCACCGACACCTACGACATCACGGGCAACCTCTGCGAGAACAACGATAAATTCGCTCATGACCGCGAACTACCGCATATCGACATGGGCGACCTCTTGGTGATCCACGACACCGGCGCACATGGCTATTCCATGGGTTACAACTACAACGGCCGCCTGCGCTCCGCCGAGGTGTTGCTGCACGAAGACGGTACCTTCGAGCAGATCCGCCGTGCCGAAACGCCACGCGATTACTTCGCCACCCTCGACGTGCTGCCGCGCGGACGCGAACTTCTGGCCCGCTCTCGCTCCATCGATGCCAAACGCGTCTCGCTTGACGCCGTGCCCGCGGATATCGCCGAGCAATGGAATAAACGGATCTCGATTGCCAAATCAAAGGAGACGAACATGGATATCCACGGTCTTGAAGGCTCGATCGTCGCGCTGGTGACCCCGTTCAAAAAGGACGGCAGCGTCGATTTCGACGCCCTGGCACGCCTGGTCGACTTCCATCTGCAAAACGGCACCGACGCCATCCTCACGCTCGGCACCACGGGCGAGAGCGCGACCATGACCGACGATGAGGACAACTCGGTCGTCGCCGCCGTGGTCAAGCAGGTGGCGGGGCGCATCCCCGTTATCGCAGGCTCGGGCTCCAACTGCACGCAGACCATGCTCACCAAATCGCTTACCTACCAGGGCCTTGGCGCCGATGGGCTGCTCACCATCACGCCCTACTACAACAAATCCAACGAAGAGGGCATCTACCGGCACTTCAAGACCGTGGCCGACGCCGTTGACATCCCCTGTATCCTCTACAACATCCCTGGACGCTGCGGCTGCTCCATCAGCGCGCGCAACGTCGAGCGCTTGGCCGCGCACCCTAACATCATGGGCATCAAGGAAGCCTCGGGCAATGTGGCCTTCGCCGCCGAGATCGCACATCTCCTGAACGATGACTTCCGCATGTACTCGGGCGAAGACGCTCTTACCGTACCGCTCATGAGCCTCGGTGCCTCGGGCACCATCAGCGTCTGGGCCGACATCCAGCCGCGTCTCGTACACGACATGTGTCACGCCTACCTCGATGGCGACGTGAACCGTGCCCGCGAGATCCAGGTCGCCGGACAGCCGCTCATCAAAGCGCTGTTCTCGGAAGTCAACCCCATCCCCGTCAAAGAGGCGCTCGCCCAGATGGGCCTCATCGAGGCCAATTACCGCATGCCGCTTTGCCCCATGGCAGCCGACACGCGCGAGCAACTTACCTGCGCTCTGAAGGGAGCTGGTCTTCTTGCTTAAGATCACCATCATGGGAACGGGCCGCATGGGCTCGCTCATCCGCACCACCGCCGAATCGATGCATGACGCCGCGGGCAACCCCGTCTTCGAAGTCGTGGCACAGATCGGCTTCGACCTTACCGAGCTCGAAAGCGCCCCCGCTGCCGACGCCATCATCGACTTTTCCAACGTCTGCACCCTCGATGCCGTCGCGAGCTATGTAGAGCGCACCGGCGCCGCACTCGTCGGTGGCACCACAGGCTACGGCGAAGACGAGCTTGCCCGCCTGGCCGCCCTCGGCGAGGGCGCGCGCGTGATGTGGAGCGGCAACTACAGCATCGGCGTGGCAGCGCTCCGTCACCTCACGGCCCAGGCAACGCGCGAACTGCCGGGGTTCGATGTCGAGATCTGCGAGACGCACCACAATCAAAAGGCCGATGCCCCCTCGGGCACCGCGAAGATGCTGCTCGATGAGGTGCTCGCCGCCAAGCCGACCGATGATTACCGACCCGTCTACGGGCGTGAAGGCATGTGCGGCGCACGCGATACGCACGAGGTGGGCATGCATTCGCTGCGCGGCGGTACCGTGGCCGGCGTGCACACCGTGAGCTTCTTCGGCACCGACGAGGAGGTCTCACTCACCCACCGCGCAACGAGCCGTCAGATCTTCGTGAACGGCGCGCTCGCCGCGGCCCAGAAGCTCGTTCGGCGCGAACCCGGGTTCTACACCTTCGATCAGGTTATGTTCGACTAACGGAATTTGAGGAGCAAAGAAGACATGTCAAACGACACCAACATGAACGCCCAGGAGATCATCGACTACATCGCCACCGCGCCCAAGAAGACGCCGGTCAAGCTCTATGTGCGCGAAAAACCAGGCTGCGTTGTCGATTTCGGCGACGCGCGCATCTACGGCGGCGCCGACGGCAAGACCGTCTTCGGCGATTGGGATGACCTCAAGGCCACACTCGATGCCAACGCCGATGCGATCGCCTACTACGACATCGAGAACGACTGCCGCAACTCCGCCGTGCCGATGCTCGACCTCAAGGGCATCAACGCGCGTATCGAGCCGGGTGCGATCATTCGCGACCGCGTGTCGATCGGCGATCGCGCCGTGATCATGATGGGCGCCATCATCAACATCGGCTCGGTCATCGGTGAAGGCAGCATGATCGACATGGGCGCGGTTCTCGGCGGCCGTGCCACCGTAGGCAAGAATTGCCACATCGGTGCGGGCACCGTACTCGCCGGTGTAGTCGAGCCCGCGAGCGCCACGCCCGTGATCGTCGAGGACGACGTCATGATCGGCGCTAACGCCGTTGTACTCGAGGGGGTACACGTGGGTAAGGGGGCCGTCGTTGCCGCCGGCGCCGTGTGCGTCGAGGACGTACCCGCCGGTGCCGTCGTAGCCGGCATCCCCGCCCGCGTGATCAAGCAGCGCGACGAGAAGACCGACAGCAAGACCGGTCTCGAGGAAGGTCTGCGCCAGCTGTAGGGCACCGGTTGTCGTGCACTGGCACAACGGGCTCATACATCTCTCAACGAAAAGGAAGCGGCTCCTCACGGAAGCCGCTTCCTTTTTCCTTAATGTAAAAGGCCGAATGGACCGAAGCGTTATCGGTTCTCGATACTCGAGATCTTTTTGAGCTCGATGGAGATAAGACCATTGGGCTCGTTCACGAACTCGATGTACTCGGAGTTGGAACCCATCTCGGCCGGGAACGTGATCTCGATGCCGGTATCGGTGCGGATCTTATGGTTGCGCACAGCCGCGCGCTCGACCTGCTTGCGCTCGACGGGCACACGTTCGGGCAGCGCCTCTTCGGTCAGCGCGGTGCGCACGCTCTCCTTGATCTGCGGCTCGCTCTCAAATACCTCGTCGACGATGTCCCAGGGCGGCAATTCCTCGTCGTCCTCCACCTTCTCGGCCACGGCGGCCTTTACCTTAGCGAGCGCCACGGCGGTGTTGGCACCATGCTCCTCGGCCACCTCCTCGACCACGCGCGTGACGGTGTCGATAACCTCTTTGCCCGAAACCCCCGTTTCGCACTGCAGGAGTCCATCGGGGATAAGCAGGGTATCCTCGCCCGCGATCTTACGCTTCTTGTCCACGTAGCCGATCTCCATCGTACTCGCGCGCACCACGGCGTAGCTCTGCACCTTTTGGGAGGGATTGGGCAGGATGGCGTAGTGGCGTTTGATGGCGTTGACGGTCTCGCCCGCCTCGGAGCCGACCTCGTGCATAAAGGCCTGCTTACTCGCGAGCAGCATGACGGCAAACCAACGGGCGTCATCATCATCCTCGAAATCAGCCACCAGGACATCCGTCGATTGAGCCTTCTCCGCCTTGGTGAGCTCGCCAGCTATAAACTCGGCAACCTGCTGCGAAAGATCGATAAACTCGCGTTCACCGAAGAAGTAGCGTTTGAGTTCTCCTCCGAACACCGAGGCGTCCGAAAACGTCGCACGCTTGTTGTCGCCACTTTCGCGCGCGCGGCGCAGATGCGTGGTGACAAACTGGCGTGCGTTGCGATCCCCCTCGAGATCGAGCTCTCGTTGGCTTATAACGTTAACGGCAGACTGAAAGTCCAGAACATGCAGGATGGCATGGTTGATCTTCACGGATAGGCTCCTTTACGCACTCGTAGCGGGCCTAGCCATTCTAGCGTTTAAAGAGCCGCTGCAAAGGCATCCCTCAAGACAAACTTCGTGTGAGCGGCTGTAGTCGCTCATAAAAAACCGGCGACGGGACCGAAGCCCCGCCGCCGGTTAAGGATTTGAAAAACGCTTGCCGTGACTCTTTAGCAGCTGAAGTCCACGCTGTCGATGATCTTCTTAAGGGCATCGGCGCTCTCGGTGAGCTGCTTCTCCTCCTCGTCGTCGAGGGTAACGGGCACGCGGCAGATCACGCCGTCGCGACCGATGACCGTCGGGAGCGAGATGGCGAGGTCGGAGAGGCCGTACTCGCCCACCATGAGCGAGCTTACGGGCAACACGGTCTGCTCGTCGCGCATGACGGCGGTGCAGATGCGGCGCACGGCCATAGCGACGCCGTAGTACGTAGCGCGCTTCTTCTCGATGATGGTGTAGGCGGAGTTCTTGACATCCTCGGCGATGCGCTGCTCGGCAGCCTTGTGCTCGAGGTGGCCGTGGAGCTCACAGAAGGTGTTCAGCGGCACGCCGGCGACCTGAGCGCTCGACCAGGCGACGAACTCGGAATCGCCGTGCTCGCCCATGACGTAAGCCTGGACATCGCGGGGGTCGACGTCGACATGCTGACCGAGCATCTGCTTGAGGCGGCCGGTGTCGAGCACGGTGCCGGAGCCGATAACGTGGGCCTCGGGCAGACCGGACATCTTGATGGCGGCGTAGGTGAGAACATCGACCGGGTTGGAAACGATGAGCAGGATGCCATCGAAGCCGGACTTCTTGATCTCGGGGATAATGGACTTGAAGATCGAGACGTTCTTGTTCACGAGGTCAAGACGGGTCTCACCGGGCTTCTGGGCAGCGCCAGCGGTGACGACGACCATAGCGGCATCGGCAACGTCGGAATAATCGCCCGCATAGATCTTCATAGGCTCGGCGAAGGCCATGCCGTGCGCGATATCGAGAGCCTCGCCCTCGGCGCGGTTCTTATCGACATCGATGAGGACCATCTCGGAGAACAGACCGCTCTGCATAAGCGCGAACGCCGAAGAAGAACCCACGAACCCGCAACCGACGATAGCTACTTTTTTCTCGTTAACCATGTATCAAACTTCCTATCTTGGCTCTAGCGCGGGAACTGTCCCGCATATCTCCCCTATATACCATGTGAACGATAACGCCACAACGGCGACATCATCCACCCATAGCCCAACATTTTATTATTGGACAGATGTAGACAATCGATAATGTGAAAAGGTGAACGTTCACCTAATCATTATATTCCCGCGGCCTTAATGGCCTCGACTGCTTGACGCAGCCCCTCCGGCGGAAGAACGAGCGCCATACGCACGTAGCCCTCACCCGAAGGTCCGAAACTCGCACCCGGCGTAACGACGACACCCGCTCGTTCCATGAGCTCCTCGCAAAACGCCATGGAGTCGGTGCGGCCGCCCGGAAGCTTGGCCCACACGAACATGGAACCGTGCGCGTTGGGGCGTTCCCAACCCAGGCTTTCAAGGCCGTCGCACAACGCATCGCGGCGCTCCTGGTAAGCAAGGCGCTGCTCCTCAACCTCATCGAGCGGACCCGTGAGGCAGGCGATGGCGGCCTTCTGGACGGGAAGGAACATACCGAAGTCGATCTGGCTCCGCAGCTTGGCGAAGGCCGCGACCACATCGGGGCGTCCGACCAAAAAGCCCACGCGCGCACCGGTGACATTAAACGACTTGGAAAGCGAGAAGAACTCAACGCCCACCTCGAGCGCACCGGGATAGCTCAGGAAGCTGCCGCCACGCGGCCCGTCGTAGACGATGTCCGAATAGGCGTTGTCGTGAACCACGATGAGGTCGTGCTCGCGCGCGAATGCGATGACCTCGGCGTAGACCTCGGGCGTGCCAACCGAGCCCACCGGGTTCGCCGGCAGCGAGACGATGATGTACTTGGCGCGATCGGCCACCTCGGGATCGATATCGGCCACATGCGGCAAAAAGCCGTGCTCGGCGGTAAGCGGGTAATAGGCCAGCTCGGCATCGGCAATCTTGGCGCCCGCCTCGAACACGGGGTAGCACGGGTCGGGCACGATGATGGTGTCACCGGGGTTAAGGAGCGCAAGCCCCAGATGTCCCACACCCTCCTGCGTACCGTTGCACGAAGCCACCATATCGGGCGTGATACCGCTCACGCCGAAACGGCGCTCGTAGTAGTCGCACACCGCCTGCTTAAGCTCAGGAAGGTCGCGCAGGGAGTACTTCCACATCTCGGGGTCTTGCGCCGCCTCGGTCAGGGCCTTGACCACATGGTCGTACGGCTTGAAATCGGGAGTACCCACCGAAAGGTTGTAGATGGTACGCCCCTCGGCCTCGAGTTTGAGGCGTTTTTCGTTAAGCGAGGCGAACACCTCGGCACCGAAACGGTCGAGTCTATGCGAAACCTGCATGGCCTTCCTTTCAGCTGATTATCGAACCCTCTAAGGATACCTTATTCCAACGCCTCGAGCTGCTTTTGCCACAAGGCGCAGACGGCATCGCTCGGCATACGCAAGTCGCCACGCGGACTCACCGCAACGGTACCCACCTTGGGACCGTCAGGCAGACAGCTGCGCTTGAACTGCTGCGAGAAGAAACGCCAGTAGAATTTCTTGAGCCACTTCATGATGGTTGCCGCATCATAGGTCCCCACCGCAGCATCGTCGGCATCGGCGCCGGCCGCATAGCGTCCGCCGAAGGCCTCGAGCGCCAGGCGATACACCTTTGCCGGAGCATATCCGCAGCGCAAGACGTTATAGAGGAAGAAATCATGCAGTTCGTAGGGACCCACCAGGTCCTCGGTCTTCTGGCTGATCTTGCCGTCCCCCGTCGCGGGAAGAAGCTCCGGCGAGACGGGCGTGTCGAGCACGTCATAGAGGACGCCGGACAGCGCGGCGTTGCCGTTTACCCGTGCGTCATCGGCCACGTAACGCACCAGATGCCGCACGAGCGTCTTGGGCACGCCGGCATTCACGCCGTACATGCTCATATGGTCGGCGTTATAGGTGGCCCAACCCAGCGCCAGCTCGGAAAGATCACCCGTGCCCACCACCAGGCCGCCCTCACGGTTGGCGACATCCATGAGGATCTGCGTGCGCTCGCGTGCCTGCGCGTTCTCGTAGGTAACCGAATGATCGGCCTCGTCGTGCCTGATATCGGCAAAGTGCTGGCGCACAGCATCGGCGATACCGATCTCGCGTAGTTCGCACCCGAGCGCATCGCTCATGGCACGCGCGTTGCCATGCGTACGCGCCGTGGTACCGAAACCGGGCATGGTGATGGCGATGATGCCCGAGCGATCGAGGCCCAAAAGATCGAAGGCACGAGCGCATACCAAAAGCGCCAACGTGGAATCGAGACCACCGGAAACGCCGATGACGGCACAGCGCGAATGCGTGTGCGCCAAGCGCTTGGCAAGACCATGGGCCTGGATAGCGAAGATGGACTCGCAGCGCTCGGCGCGGCGGGCGCGGTCGGCAGGCACGAACGGATGGGGATCGACGAAGCGCTCCCCAAGCGCAACATCATGAACTGCGAGGTCGAACCCTGAAACCACATAGGACGCGGACGTATCGACCGTGAAGGTCGACATGCGACGGCGATCGGCCTCAATCAGGTCAAGGTCGATGACGGCCGCGGCCCCCGTAGCCGCATGGGTATCACCGGCGAGCGCGAGACGCGCATCGTCAAGCGGCTTGGTCTCGGAGAGCACGCGACCGTTTTCGGCAACCAGGCAATGACCGCCATACACCACATCCTGCGTGGACTCGCCCCACCCGGCGCTCGCATAGGCATACGCGCAGATAAGACGTGCGCTCGTTGAGGACACCAGGCTCTTGCGGTAATCGGCTTTGCCAACGAGTTCGTTGGAAGCCGAGAGGTTGACCACCACGGTCGCCCCCGCCTGGACGGCCGCCGTGGACGGCGGATCGGGAACCCACAGGTCCTCGCAGATCTCTGCGGCCACCACAAGCGACGGCATATCGTCGCAGGCAAAGAGCTGGCGTGTGCCGAACGGCACGCACTGACCCGCAAACTCGACAGCCACAACGTCCTTGGGACCGGAGACGAAATGTCGCCCTTCGTAAAACTCGTTATAGGTGGGAATGTTGCGCTTGGGCACCAGCCCAAGCAACGTGCCATGCGAAAGCACGGCAGCGCAGTTGTAAAGCTTGGCGCCCACGCGCGCGGGTACGCCCACGAAGACCAGGGCATCGACCTCGGATGTTTGGGCGGCCATGCGCGCCAGGCCCTCTTCGGCAGCGTCGAGCAAAGCGTCCTGCCAAAACAGGTCCTCGCAGGTATAAGCCGTGATCGCAAGCTCGGGCAACACGATAACCTGGGCATCGCCGGCACCGCGCACCGCCTCGATGCAGGCATCGACGTTGTAGTCCACGTCCGCCACACGCACCGCCGGCGTGAGCGCGGCGATTTTGATGAATCCGTCTTTCATATGCTCCCTCGTATCCCTTGTATCGTGACGCAGCGTACTCGCAGGGCGCTACCGATCGCACCCGCAAGGCACCGTCGCCGTCGAGAAATCCCTACACGAAACGCTCTATGCACTGCTTTATCCCGCGCGTCGCCATGAAAAAGGCGATCAGATCGATCTTGGGGAAAGCGAATCCCCCATGCTTGGCCCGCTCGGCTCCGTCCGCCGCATCGCCTCCGATGCCGTCCTCCGCACCGGCAATCGCCCGCGCGGCACGCCGAACCGCGCGCTTCCGCGGGAGCGCCGTCCATCGCGGCCCGTATGTACCTTCCAACAACGAGGCAAGCCGCCGAGCGCAATTCGCCGCCACCGAGGGATCCATGCGCACCAAATCGAACAACGTGAGGTCGAGGCACCACGTGACCATCTGAGGCCCGTAAAAATCGGCAAGCCCACGCGCGCGCCATTCATCAAGCAACGCCGCGATGGCCCGCAGGTGCTGATCGACTTTGCGCTCACGCGAGGCGTGCGCATTGTACACGTGCGTGGCCGAAGACGAGTCCATGCGATAACGATACAGCTTGTCGGGCAACAGCTTCGTCTTGCGCGCGAGCGAATACGCCAGAATCTGAAATTCCGCGTCTTCCGCAAGCGCCAAGCCAGGAACGAACCGCACGCGCTCGCGGTCTACGAAGGACCTTCGATACGCTGCGCGCCACGCATAGGGCTGTGCGTGCGCCTCGAAAAAGAGCGCAGGATCGACTCGCCCCATCCCATCGCGCTCGAATGTGGCAGCCGCAGGGCTCAGCAGATCGCGCACGTGCTTGGGAGTCTCGTTTTCCGGCTCGCATCGCGCACCGAACACCAGCACATCGAGGTCATCATCGGCATCGAAAGCCTCGGCGACCACACGACATGCCCGGGGCTCGAAAGCATCATCGCAGTCGGCGAACATCACGATATCGCCCGTCGCGGCGTCGATGCCCGCGTTGCGTGCCGCGGAAACGCCCCCGTTCTCCTGAGTAAGAACGCGCACGCGCGTATCACGCGCGGCATAGGCCTCAAGCACCTTGCCGCTATCGTCAGGCGAGCCATCGTTGACGCAAACGATTTCGATATCACGGAAAGTCTGTTCCAAGAGCGCATCGAGGCACTGCCCCACCACGTCTTGAGCCTTGTACACGGGAACGATAATCGAGACCTTGGACATGCGACGACCTGCACTACTCATGACGCAAACGGCTAACGGCATACGCTGCCAAAAGCGCCGGCCCACCGAGCTTCAGATAATGCAACGCGCGCCCCGCGGCGCCCGCTGTCGCATAGTGCTCGTTGGCGCGCTCCCAAGCCGCCGGGTCGCGCAAGATGCTCTCGAGATTGGCGCGCTTCCATGCTTTGAGGTCCGAAGGTTCAAACGCCCCCGAGGCGATGGCCACTCGGTATTCCTCGGCCATACGCTCTAAGAACGACACGCGGAACTCAGGCGCCAAGCGCACGTAGTTCCACATATACGAGTCGTATTTCACGATGTGGCAGATGCGTAGCAAGCGCGCGGCCTCCGCGGCGCCGTGCCCGGCTGAGAACTCATCGCCCAGCCAGCGCTCGATCTCGGCGTATTCGGTGTTGACGCAGAACACCTTACCAGGGGCGTTGATGGACGATGCCTCGTTATCCTGACGATACGAGAGCACCGAGTCGTGGACCCATACGGCACGCTCGGCAAGCGCAAAGACCTTGAAGGTAAACGACGTGTCTTGATAAGCGGCGCCCGGCGTAGGCAGAAAGCGAAGCCCGTTTTGCTCGATGAAATCACGACGATACACCGCCGACCAAAGCGACGGCTTCTGATGGAAGATGAACGCATCGGAACCGGGCCGAACCGCATGACCGCACATTGAAGGACGGAACATCTCGTGCAGCTCGCGGCGCTCTTCGGGGCGCGACCAATACAGGTCGAAATTGCCCTTGGCCACCTGGGCATCGTGCGCCTCGGCCGCTGCGACAAGCGTCTCCAAGGCCGTGGGAGCCATGAAGTCGTCTGACTCCAAAATGCCGATGTAGGTGCCGCGCGCGGCCTCCAGGCCACGATTCATGGAATCACCGTAGCCCGAGTTGGGCTTATCGATCATGCGGAAGCGCGCGTCGCGCTCCA
The DNA here is from genome assembly GCA_963633065.1 of Oribacterium sp. Classification (GTDB taxonomy): domain Bacteria; phylum Actinomycetota; class Coriobacteriia; order Coriobacteriales; family Coriobacteriaceae; genus Collinsella. The sequence continues at coordinate 4,264 of CAVGWH010000050.1, read as the reverse complement.
TATACGAGCGGATGATAGCGGGACTGTTGTCGGTAGAGCCGTCGTTAATGCAGATGATCTCGATGTCGGCGAGCGTCTGAGCCGCAGCCGAGTCCAAGCATTCACGCAGGTAGCCCTGCACGTTGTAGACGGGAACAAGCAACGACACAACAGGACGGGGGCTCTCTTCCACGGATCCGCCTTTCGAAACAACGCCACATCGGACTGTAGATCAACCGTGCGCCATGCGCACATCGCACTCCATGATACCCCGTGAGGCAGGCTTGCAGTGCCGCCCGCGCGTTCGCAATTTATAGGCAACCATTCGCGCGCCGCCCCGTCTGCGCCCGTCTTTGTATAATGGGCGGATGAATGTCACCACGTCGAAAAGGTCAACCGTGAGCAGTTCCCCCAAGCAAAGCTCAATATCTTCCCCCATCGATAAGCTTGCGCTGGTCATCGTGACCTACAAGCGCCAAGAGCTGCTGGCGAACCTTTTCGATTCCATCGCCGAGCTTGCTTCGGCCCCGTGGCGCATCGTGCTGGTCGATAACGAGAACTCCCCCGTCACCGCCCAGATGGCCTCAGATTTCGATGAGCGCCTGGCAGGAGCTTGGGGCACAGACGACTCCGCACCTGACGCCGAAGGCGGTATCGCGCGCGTGGTGTACGCCCCGCAGACCGAGAACACCGGCGGTGCCGGCGGCTTTTCCGCAGGGGTGAAACGCGCCTATGAACTGGGAGCTAAATGGTTTTGGGTCATGGACGACGACGTGTTGGTCCTGCCCGAAGCCATCGATCGCCTGGCCAAATGGACCGACCGCTACGACGTCATACAAGGCTCGCGCCTGGATTTCGATGGCGGCGCCTTCTTCTGGCAGTACCAGCTGATCGTTCCCCTGGGTATCCCCAACCCGGTGGCACCAGCCGACCTGGGGCCCACCGGGCACAAAGACATGAACCAGCTCTGCTTTGAGGGCGGGCTTTTCAGCCGCCGCGTGGTGCAGACCGTCGGCCTTCCCGATGCGCGCTTCTTCATCTACGGCGATGACGCCTGCTACGGCTATGTTGCCAGCAAGCACCTGCCCGCCACGGTGGTGGACGACCTCATCCTGCAACGTGCCCGCGTTGTTTCCAACTGGGATATCGCCGGCAAACGCCAGCTCAATTCGACGAGCGACACCAACCGCTACTACATCATGCGCAACCGCGGTTATCTCGCCCGCTACCTCAAGGTCTACGGCGATTACCACCCCGTGCTCTTCCGCGTGGGCACCTTCGCCACCTTCTGCAAGGAGCTCATACGTCTGGCCGTAGTGGACAAGACCTTTAAGACCGGCGTACCGGCGCTCCGCCGTGGCATGAAAGACGCCCGCACGGTCATCTCCGATCCCACATGGGAGCCCATGCCTCCCATGGCATAACGCATACCGATCTCGGGTCCGCGTTGCGTGGCCCAAGGCCTTGCGGATTTTGATTGACGATTCTGTTTGCTCTTTCTGTCATTGCCGCGATTTTGAACCCGCCTCCGCCTGCATGGGTATCGTAGTCGGTGCGATATCTACGCCAAGTAACCGGGAGGGTTCTACTATGGCTTCACAATATACCGACCGTCCGCAGACACGTGTGGTGACACGCGCCGCGCTCAATAACGGTGTCCACGAAAATATGAGCATCGGCCAGACGCAGGCCATGCCGCCCAAGACGAAATTGTTCGATGGGCTATCCATCTCGCAGGTCATCGCCGGTGCGGCAGCGGCCGCCACATCGGTGGCGCTGGCATCCAAGATCGGCATCACGGGATCCATCGTCGGTGCAGCCGTCAGCTCGGTTATCACTGTCATATCCTCGCAGGTATACCGTCATTTCCTAACCGCTGGCGCACGAAAACTCAAGCATTCCGACACCGCAGATGTGCGCGCCGCCCTCACGCAGGACATGGATCGGGATGGACTCTCATCGGTTACAGCCGAAGCGCCCGCTGCGGGATCGCACTATGCCAACGGCGCCCAAGGAGCCCGCGTGGCGCCACGCAACCTGCGCGACCGAGCGGCGGCCGAGCGAAGCAGCACCGGGCGCCGCGTGGCGCTGTTCTCCGTGCTGGCCGCTCTGATCGCCGTCGTCGTCTGCACCGCCATCGTGCTGCTCTCCACCGCAGGCGAGGGTCTGGGCGAACGGCCGAGCAGTTTCATCTTCCCCGCCACCGAGGAAGCGGCGGCACCGGCGACCGATAACACATCGACCGACATCGGCACTCAGAGCACGCAGTCGACGAGCGCCGAAACTTCCAATGAGACATCGAGCTCAAGCGACAAGAGCGGTACCGCCTCATCAACCGATACCGCTAGCGATACCGCAAGCCCCTCCGATTCCGGCACCAACGCAAACACGGCAGCGTCCGCGAACTCCGGAACATCCGCAAACAGCAGCTCGTCATCCGATTCAAGCAGTCAGGGCGGCACCGCAGACACCTCGAGCACATCGTCTGGAACGCTAAACACCAGCAACGGCACCTCCTCCAACACATCCTCCACCACGGAGAGCGATAGCGCTTCATCGACAAGCGACGACACCGGGCAAAGCGCCTTGTAAACAATTGACGCCCAGGTGCCTGAATAAAAGTCGGGCGCTTTGGTAACATGCTTTCTATACAAAAAGGAGCATGTTATGAGCATATCGATGCAAGCGCCCGCGCTTTCCACGGGCAACCATATCTACCTATACCGGCTTTTCAAAGAGTCCATCGGCTGCGGAAAGCAGACGTTGCTCCCCGCCTTTGAAGAGGTTCTTGAGACCGCGAATCTCGCGGCCGTCGACCTCGGTTTCGAAAACACGCGCGCGCTGCTCGAGACCCTCGACGACTGCGTGACCCTGACCGTCTTCAAAGGCGGGCGTGTGTATGCAACGCTTATGCCGCAGCCCACGTGGGACGAGGCGCTTGCCGCAGAAGACGCCGGCAAGCAGAAAGACGCCGGCAAGGGCGGCAAGTCATGGAAGAAGAAACGTGCGGACAAATCGCTCAAGGCGGTGCGCCCCAAGCGTGTCAAGCGCGTTGAGGCGAAGCCCGCGTCGGAACCGGAACCCGAACAGCAGACGGCGGGCGCAACAGGATCTGAATCCGCACCGACGCCCTCGTACGACGTAGAAGCAGGGGTTGAAGCTCAACCTGCACCCGAGTCCGATGCCGAGGCCGCACCCGGATCCGATGCCGAGGCCGCACCCGGATCCGAACAAGCGTTGACAACCGAACATGAAGAAGCGTCCGCACAGGAATCCACACCGGAATCCTCGTCCGGATCCGAAACGAAACCCGAACTCGACACGGAAAGCCTAAACAGCGCGGTAGCTGTTGAGGCAGCAGACGATAACGACGCGCGAAAGGACGATATCGCAGCCCCCACCGAGGCTCCCGCCATCTCGCTCACCGTCGTCTATGACCCCGAACACGCCAACGATGGCGTCCAGACGCTCGAATCAACGCCGCGGCATCCGGAAGCGCACGACCATCACACCGAAAGCAACGCGCATGACCAAGCAGAAGCGCCCGTTGCCGACAACGCGGCAAAACCCCAAGTGAAAGCTCCCGATTCCACACCGAAGCCCGATCCCACAACAGAGCGCAACGCGACCATAGCCATCGACGGTCAGGAGCGCGAGCGCGGCGAGCATGCGGCAGCCACCCCAGCCCCGACGGCACAGGCAGTGACCCCAACCCAGGTAATTCCCGATGGCTATCCCACCGATTTCGCCACCGAGGTCTTCTGCTCGGGCGATTTGCTCAACGAGCTCTCGGCACTCCTCCCCTATGGCGCCGATGCGCTCGGCATCGTGGGCGAGTACTACTGGATCGCCCGCGAAAACGGCAGCATCGTGGCGCAACGCAACCGCGCCACCTTCACCCTGCGCTACACGAATCAGGGAACGAGGCACGAGGCGAACATCCGCATTCACCGCAACACCCAAGGCGGCATGGGAGCCTCCTGGACTATCGACAGCGTCGAGGCCGTTGAGGAATAACCGGTGATGAAAACGAAAAGCGCACCCCGTACGAGGTGCGCTTTTCATATCAAAGCCTTGTGCCCCTGCGCTTAGTCGCGCGTAAGCTTGCGATGGATGCGATGCGGCTGCGCGGCGTCCTCGCCCAAGCGCGCCACACGATTCTCCTGATAAGCCTCGAAGTTACCCTCGAACCAGTACCAGTTGCCGGGATTCTCGTCGGTACCCTCCCATGCGAGGATATGCGTGGCCACGCGGTCGAGGAACATACGGTCGTGGCTGATGACCA
>CAVGWH010000049.1:0-23628 GCA_963633065.1 Oribacterium sp. | reverse complement strand
GGCTACGCGTTTGCCGACGACAAGACCGATCCCATCTCCTTCACCACAGGGGAAGGCGGGCATGGAGGCAGCGCCGAGCTCACGGGTAAGCTTGTGGTGGGCAGCCGCTATCTCATCCAGGAGACCCAGGCGCCCGAGGGCTATAAGCTCGTGGACGGTGCGCTCGAGATCGTTGTGAGCGAGAACGGTTCGCTTATCGCGACGGGCGAGGTCCCGGCCGCCTACCAGATGACCTCCGACGGCACGCTCGCGGTATTCACGGGCGATGTGACCAACGACCCCACGCGCCTTGCGGTGCGCAAGGTCTCGTCCGAGAACGCGCTGCACGGGCTTGCCGGTGCTACATTCACGCTCGAGCCGGTCGATGACGGCACCTTTGCCGACGGTTCCACCAATGCCAAGACCGTGACCACAAGCGGTAACCAGGGCGAGAGCGATGATGCCGAAGGCTCCGATGAAGATGTTGTTACCGGTTGGGCGGAGTTCGATCGCGCGCTGTTGCGTGCGAACGGCAAGACGGTTTACGAGCTCACCGAGACGGTGGCTCCCTGGGGCTATGCGCTCTCGAGCTATAAGCTGCGCTTTATCGTTGCCACGGACGGCACCGTGACGCCGCTCGATGCAGAAGAGGCCGCGGCCGCGGGCTATACGGTGACCGACGATGGGTTCTTTACCGTGACCGCTGCGGATGCGCCGACGAGCATCATCGTTAAAAAGATGTCTCAGGATGGCGAGGCACTTGGTGGGGCCACGTTTGAGCTTGCGTGCGCCGAGGGCGAGAACGAGGACGGCGAGGTCAATCACTTTGCCAGCGGTTCGAGCACGGATGTCAAGGCGCTGACGACCGATGAGGACGGCACGCTCGCCATCACGGGCGAACTCGTTGCGGGCAACACCTACACGCTTACCGAGACGGCGCCTCCCGATGGTTACGGGCTCATCACGGTGAACGGCGGTACCGATGAGGCGGCCTTTAGCTTTACGGTCAAGGCTGACGGTACGATCGAGAAGGTTTCCGGTATGGACGCCTATGCGGTCGGCGACGATGGTGTATCCATCGAGGTCACCGATACCGTGATCGACCTGCGCCTGCAAAAGCTCGCGAGCGACGAGGCGGATGCTTCCGCGATGGCGGGAGCCGTCTTTAGCGTGACGCCCGAGGGCAAGGGGTCGACCTTTGCCGGCGGCGTGACGGAGGCCCTCGCGCTCACGACCGGTAAGAACGGTCTTACCGAATCGCTCGCCGGCAAGCTCGTGGTGGGTAGTACCTATCGCGTGAGCGAGCTCATTGCTCCCGCGGGTTACAAGTTGCTCGAGCAGGATCTGGTTATCGAGGTTGCCAAGGACGGCAGCATCAGCGTTAGGGAAGATGACACCGCTGAAGATGCCGAGGCTGTCGATCTGGAGGGCGCTGGCATCAAGACGACTTCCGCATGGAAGCTCACGAACGAGGACAGCGTCTATACGTTGAGCGCGACCGACGACCCCGTGCACGTGGAACTCTGCAAGATCGACGAGGCTGACGCCGAGCACTTGCTCGCGAACGCTGAGTTCACACTGGAGGGTACGTTTGCCGCGGGCGACGGGGAGGCCAAGGACCAGACGCGCAAGCTTGTAACGACGGTCGATGGCACGCTTAAGGTGAACGGCAAGGCGGCGGATGACCTTTGCGGCCTGGTGGCGGGGGAGACCTATACCCTCACCGAGACCAAGGCGCCCGAGGGTTACGAACTCGATTCCACGCCGTTCGTCTTTACCGTTGGCACGGATGGGTCCATCGCGGTTGCCGAAGGCCATAAGAAGCCGTCGAACGTCACGCTTGCCGCGGGTGAGGACGATATCGTGCGGATCGTCGTGAGCGACAAGGTCGAGACGCCCGAACCCACGCCGGATGATTCGCAGAAGAAGGACTCCGGCTCGAAGACGGAGAAGGGGTCCGGCTCCAGCGCGGACTCCACTGCCACTACGCGTAAGGCTTCTACGCAGGGCCTGGTTGCTACTGGTGATTCCCAGCTGCTTGCGGTGAGCGTTTGCGCCGTCCTTGGCCTGCTCGCGATAGCCGAGGGCCTGCGAAGACTTCGTGCGAGGTTGTAGCCTTCCGATCTGAAAAGTGCCTGTGCGGCGCATGAGACAAAGAGAGCCCGGCTCGGATCTGTTCCGAGCCGGGCTCTCTGCTGTCGGCGGGGAGGCGGTAGCTATGACGTCGTTTCTCGCGAGCCGCCCCCTCCGCGCTGCGTTCGCGGATTTGCGCTAGCAGTTCTTGACGTTCATGGCGCGCATGGCGTTGAGGATGGCTATGATGGCCACGCCCACGTCGCCGAAGACGGCGAGCCACATGTTGGCGATGCCGAGTGCGGCAAGCACGAGGATGATGAGCTTCACGCCGAGGGCGAAGACGATGTTCTGCCACACGATGCGCATGGTCTTACGAGCGATACGCATGGCGTGCGCGATGTTGGAGGGCTTGTCGTCCATGAGTACGATGTCAGCGGCCTCGATGGCGGCGTCGGAGCCCATGGCGCCCATGGCGATGCCCACATCGGCGCGGGTGAGCACGGGGGCGTCGTTGACGCCATCGCCTACGAAGGCGAGCTTGCGCTTTGGATCTTCGGAGGCGAGCAGGAGCTCAAGCTGCTCAACCTTGTCGGCGGGCAGCAATTCGGCGTGGTATTCATCGAGTCCGAGCTTGCCTGCCACATCGGCGGCCACCTCGTCGCGGTCGCCCGTGAGCATTACGGTGCGGCGCACGCCCGCGATGTGCAGCCCGCGCACGGTTTCCGCGGCATCGTCTTTCACCGTATCCGCGATCACGATGTGACCTAGATAGCTTCCGCCGATGGCAACATGCAGGATGGTTCCCACAATGTCGCAGGTAGGAGTATCGACGCCCGCATCAGCGAGCATGCCGGCGTTGCCGACGAGCACGGGCTTGCCATCGATCGTGGCGGTCACGCCGTGGCCTGCGACGTTGCCCGATTCGCTCACGCGCTTGGGGTCGAGCTTGCCCGTGTAGGCCGCGCGTACCGATTGCGCGATGGGATGATCGGAGAAATTCTCCGCGTGTGCTGCGATTTCGAGTAGCTCGTCCTTGGAGTGGCCGTCCGCAGGATGCGCTGCGATGACCTCGAAGGTGCCGTTGGTGAGGGTTCCGGTCTTATCGAAGACGACGGTATCGACCTCCGAGAGGACCTCGAGGTAATTTGAGCCCTTGACGAGCACACCGATCTTGGAGGCACCGCCGATACCGCCGAAGAAGCTGAGCGGCACGCTGATCACGAGCGCGCAGGGGCAGCTTACGACGAGAAAGGTGAGGCCGCGAAGGATCCAATCGGCCCAGGATCCGGTCACGGCGCCACCGATGATGGCGAGTGCCACGGCCGAGCCGGTGACGGCGGGGGTGTAGACGCGGGCGAAACGCGTGATGAAGTTCTCGGTCTTAGCCTTCTTCTCGCTTGCATTTTCCACGAGTTCGAGAATGCGACTCACGGTCGATTCGCCGAACGCCTTGCTGGTGCGCACGTGCAAAAGCCCCGTCATGTTGATGCAGCCGGATATAACCTCGTTGCCCACCTCGACGTGGCGGGGAACCGATTCACCGGTGAGGGCCGCGGTATCGAGCTGTGAGGTGCCTTCGGTGATGATGCCATCGATGGGCACGCGCTCGCCGGGCTTGATGACGATGACGGTGCCGACTTCGATTTCATCGGGATCGACCTGTCTGAGGTCGCCGTCTACGTCCTCGATATTGGCGAAGTCGGGCGCGATGTCCATCATGGATGTGATGGACTTGCGGCTTTTGCCCACGGCATAGGCCTGGAAGAGCTCGCCTACCTGGTAAAAGAGCATAACGGCCGCGCCTTCGGCCATATGCGGATCGGCGTCGGGGAAGAAGATCATCGCGAAAGCGCCGATAGTGGCAACCGTCATGAGGAAGCTTTCGTCAAACGCCTTGCCGCGGCGGATGTTGTTGTAGGCCTTCTCGAGCACGTCGTGACCGGAAATGAGATACGGCACAAGGAACAGCACGAAGCTTGCGTAGAGAGCACCTGCCTCGCCGAAGACGGCAGTGAGCGCTCCCAGCTCGTCGAGGGCATATACGACGACAAAGATGCCGAGCGCAAGCAGGATGCGGTGAAGCTTGTGCTCCTGCGACTCTTTCTTGCGGCGTTTTTTCTTTTTCTTCTTTACCTCGGTCGTCATGATTCCCTCCTGAATATGTGAACAACCATTCATATGTTTGCGGTAGAAAAGGCCGCGGCGATGCGGCCTTGTATGTCTTAGCGGATGATCTCGCAGTCGGGCTCGGCTTCGGCGGTGAACTCCACCACGCGCTCGAGGACCTCATCGAATTCGGCGTCGTCGGCCTCGAGGGTGAGCTTCTGGGTCATGAAGTTCACGGAAACGGATTTGACGCCATCGAGCTGGGCGAGCTCGTCCTGAAGCTCGCGGGCGCAGTTGGCGCAGTCGATCTCGTCGAGTTTGAATGCCTTCTTCATGATGGGTTCCTTTCCCAAATCGTTTGCGGTGCACATCGCGGCCGCGTTGTTACCAAGGCTTTTATCTCACTCGCATATGTGGCTCATGCCCTGGTTGAGCATGGTGTACACATGGTCGTCAGCGAGCGAATAGAGGACGTTTCGGCCGTCGCGCCGAAACTTTACGAGGTGTGCGCTCTTGAGCGTGCGGAGCTGGTGCGAGACGGCCGACTGGGAGGTCTCGGTGGCCTCGGCGATGTCGGCCACGCAGAGCTCACGTCCCATAAGGGTGTAGAGGATCTTGATGCGCGTGGTATCGCTGAACACCTTGAACAGGTCGGCGAGGTCGTAGAGGAGCTCCTCATCGGGGAGGTCTTCGGGCGAACATTGCGTTTGCAGATGCACTTCGGGCTGGTCGCTCATATCGATCTCCTTTCATATGAACAATCGTTCATCTGTTATCGCCTTCATTATATGAGCGACTGCTCATGTGTCAATATAAACGGGGAAATATATCGGCCTATTGCAAGGATGCGACCGATTGCGAGGCGCATCGAAAGTGATGGGCGATGGGTTCCTGGGCTGACCTAGAATCCAGCGAGTTCCTCGGGGGAAAGCGACTTGTGGGTCCAAACGATTTCGGTGATCTGCTCGGGAGGCTCGGGGCATCCCTTGGAAAGCCAGAGCCAAAACACCGAGGTGATGCCCGAAAGCAGCATTTCTCGCCCATATTCATCGCCTTCAAAGCGCAACTCAACCCCGCGGGCTGCAGCGCTTTTTTCAAAAAGCTCGCCAATGAGTTCCTTTACGAAATCCCTGAATTTCGTGTCGCTGGCATTTCCCGTTATTGCGGCGATGAGAGCATAGTTTTCTTTAACATATTCAAGGCAGGCGACAACGCGCTCTTTGGCGAACAGCTCACAGCCGCACTTGGTGGGTTGACTGGTTTCGGCTTGAGGGTCGCCGCCGTTTCCCAATACGATGGTGGAGAGCTCTTGCGCAAGGCGCTCGACCTGTTGCTCTACGAGATCGAACTTGTCGGTGTAGTGGCTGTAGAACGTGCCACGGTTGATTGAGGCCGTGCGGCAGATATCGCTAACGGTTATTCCTGCTATGCCTTTGGCGGGGAGCAGCTCGGTGAGGGCCGAGCGGATCTTAGCTTCTGTCTTGGTGTTTCTTTTTGCGACCATAGGTTTTCAATACTGCTCTTTACCTGGGAAAATGTTACTAAATCAACAGGTTGTCTAAAAGTGATTATTGTCTTGCCGTCTCATTATTCTACACTCAACCCATGCTAAATCAACAACGTGTTGTTTTAGGAAATATTAGGAGAGAGAATGGCATACATCGAGATGCGCGGCGAATGCAAGCGCTATCACATGGGTGAGACCATCATTACCGCTAATGACCATGTGAGTTTCGGTATCGAGCAAGGTGAGCTTGCTATCGTGCTGGGAACTTCGGGTGCGGGCAAGTCGACGGTGCTGAACATCCTGGGCGGCATGGACACCTGCGATGAGGGCGCGGTGATGGTGGACGGGCGCGACATCGCTCATGAGGACGCGCGCGGCCTTACGCGCTATCGTCGCGAGGACGTGGGCTTTGTGTTTCAGTTCTACAACCTGGTGCAGAACCTTACCGCCAAGGAAAACGTCGAGCTTGCGAGTGAGATCGTGCCTTCTGCCGTGGATCCGGTGGAGACGCTCGAGCTGGTGGGCCTCGGGCATCGTGTCGATAACTTTCCGGCGCAGCTTTCGGGCGGCGAACAGCAGCGCGTGGCTATCGCCCGCGCGGTGGCAAAGAAGCCCAAGATCCTGCTCTGTGATGAGCCGACAGGCGCACTCGACTACAATACCGGCAAGCAGATCTTGCAGATCCTGCAGGACATGAGCCGCAAGCGTGGGTCTACCGTGGTGATCGTCACTCACAACTCCGCCATCGCTCCTATTGCCGACCGTGTCATCCGTATGCACGATGGACGTGTGACGAGCGTCGACATCAATGAGCACCCGCAGGCCATTGCAGACATCGAGTGGTAGGGGGTAACTATGGCTCGAACGTCCAAGAAGATGCTTTGGCGTGACATACGCCTGACATTCAGAAAATCGCGCGCACGTTTCCTCTCCATCGCGGCGCTTATCGCTTTGGGGTCGTTTGCTCTGGTGGGACTTAAAGTCGCCGGTCCCGACATGCGCAGCACCGCTTCTAATTACGTGGGCGGTCTGGCTTCCGCCGACATCACCGTTATCGGATCGATGGGTATCGACGATGACGACGCTGCGCAGATAAAGAAGGCGACGGGTGCCTCAACGGTGGAGTTCGGCTACCTCAAGGACGTCTCCATCAAAGGCACCGACGATGCTGTGCGTGTTTACTCCAAGCCCAAGAAGATCTCTGAATTCGAGCTTTCGAGCGGTCGCATGCCATCAAAGAAGAACGAGGTTGCCGTCGATGCCGAGACGGCTGAGGACTATCCCGTGGGTTCCACCATCAAGCTGAGCGAGAAGACGGCAGCCGATGGCAGTGATTCGCTTACGTGCCACGCCTTTACCGTGGTAGGCGTCGTCAACTCATCCGAGATCCTCTCCAACCTCAATCGCGGTATGACGCAGGCCGCCTCGGGCGACCTCAAGGGGTATGCGGTGGTATGCGAGAGCGCGTTTGACGTGGACTACCACATGGTCGCACGCCTTTCGTACAAGGATACGGAGGGTCTCGATCCATTTAGTGACGAGTACCTCGATAAGGTGGCATCGCACAAGAAGAAGCTCGAGAAGCTCCTGAAAAATCAGCCGGAGCATCGCCTGGCTGCGGTACGGGCGCAATACCAGGACGCCATCGATGAGGGCGAACAGAAACTTGCGGACGCCAAGTCAGAGCTTTCGGATGCGAAGGCCACCCTCGATGATGCGGCTCAGCAGATCGCGGATGCCAAACAGACCATTGAGAACTCGGAGAGCCAGCTCAGCGATGCAGCAGCGCAGCTCGCCGATGGCCAGAAGCAGCTTGATGGCGCATGGGAGCAGCTTGCCTCGGGCAAGAACACGCTCGATGCGAGCCAGCGCAAGCTTGCGGCGAGCGAGGCGCAACTGAAGAGCGCTCAATCGCAGCTTGCTGCCGGGTGGTCCGAGTACAACGCCAAGGCAGCACAACTTGCGAGCGGAAAGGAAAGCTATGCCGCCAAGCAATCCGAATACGAGGCAGCGGTAGCGGCGGCGCCCGAGCAAAAGCAACAACTGCAGGCCGGTATCGATCAGTGCGATGCCACCGTGGCCGATCTCAACCAGAAGCTCGATGCTGTTGAAGCGGGCCTTGCCAAGGTGAATGCTGCAATAGGGGCAGCGCAGCAGGCCCCCGATTTCGATGAGGACGATCCGGGCGAGGCCTATCAAGTGTTGCTGGCTCAAAAGACCCAGCTCGCGGAACAGCAATCCCAGCTCGAGTCGGGCATCAAGACCGCTACGGATAAGAGGGCCGAGCTGCAATCGACTCTCGATAGTATCGATACCAAGCTGAGTGAGGCCAAGCGGCAGCTTGACGAGGCGGTGCAGACGATCGAGAACTCCTCGCAACAACTTGCCGCCGCCAAGAAGACGCTCGATGCCAAACAGACCGAATACAACCAGGGCTACGCAGCATATAAGGCAGGCATCACGTCCTATAACGAGGGTCTTTCTACCTACTACGCGGGTCTTGCGAGCTGGCGCACTGCCGCTGCGACCTTGGCTTCCAAGAACAGCTCGTATCAGGAGGCGAAGGAGAAGATCGCTAGCGCCAAGCAGGAGCTTGCCGACAAGGAGGTCGAGTACCAAGACGGTTTGGCGGCCTATGAGGATGCGCTGCCCGATGCCGAGCAAGAGATCGCAGACGGCGAGGGCGACCTGGCGGATGCTCAAGAGACCCTGGCTGAGCTCGAGACGCCCACCTATAGCGTGTACAACCGTCGTGAGCTTCCGGGCGCCGAGGGCTACAAGACCTACGATTCGGTATCCGAGATCGTCGACTCCCTGGCCAATATCTTTCCGTACTTCCTGTACCTGGTAGCGGCTCTGGTGGCTTCTACGACCATGACGCGCATGGTCGATGAGGAGCGTATCAATGCAGGCACCCTCAAGGCGCTGGGCTATGCGGATGCCGACGTCGTGAAGAAGTTCGTTGTGTACGGTTTCGCTGCAGCCGTTGTCGGCTGCACGGTGGGCGTGATCTTGGGACATACGCTGCTGCCGTTCATCGTCTACAGCGCCTATGCGGCCAAATTCACCATGCCGCCCATCGAGCTTCACTTCTATCCGTCGGTCACGCTTGCCTGCTATGCGCTGGCCCTGGTCGTCGCCGTCATTCCGGCATGGCTTTCCGCTCAGCGTGAGGTGTCCGAAAAACCCGCGGCATTGCTTCTGCCCAAGCCTCCGGCTAACGGCTCCAAGGTTCTGCTTGAGCACGTGGGCTTTATTTGGCGTCGTTTGAGCTTTACCGGCAAAGTCACCGTGCGCAACCTGTTCCGCTATAAGAAGCGCGCGGCCATGACGATCTTCGGTGTGGCGGGCGCCGTGGCTATGCTCTTTGCGGGCTTCTCCGTGCAGCATTCCATCAGCGGCATCTCGGAGAAACAGTTCGGAGAGATCATCGGCTATGACCTGATCGTCGTTGAGAACACCCATGTTGATGACGCCGAACGCAACGATATCAATGAGCTTTTGGCAAGCGGCAAGGTGAAGAGCCATGCCTCTGCCACTTACGAATCGCTCACCAAGGCGGCAGGTGAGAAGGGCGACGAGCAGGAGATCACGCTTCTGGTGCCCGATGACGATGAAGCGTTTGGCCGCTATATGGATCTACACGAGCGCACGAGCGGGGAGAGCCTTTCGCTCGATGGCGATGGTGTGGTGATCTCGGAGCGCCTGGCAACGCTTTGCGGTGTCTCGGTTGGCGACACGCTCTCCTTCAAGGATGCTGACGGTACGAAGCTCGAGGTGCGTGTAGACGGCGTCTGTGAGATGTACATGAACCATTTCATGTTCATGGGCAAGCGCGCCTATCGCAAAGTCTTCGGTAGGAAGGCCGCGAGCAACGCTCAGCTGGTCACGTTGCGCGACAACTCGCTCAGCAACACGCAGCACATGGCCGCTCGCTTCGTCGCGCTCGATGGCGTGAAGGGCGTGGTGCAATCGACGATGATCATCAACCAGGTGAACGTCGTCGTCGCATCGCTCAACAAAATCATGGGCATCCTGATCCTCATCGCGGCCCTGCTTGCCGTCGTGATCCTGTTCAACCTCGTAACCATCAACGTGAGCGAGCGCATCCGCGAGCTCTCGACCATCAAGGTGCTGGGTTTCTATCCCAAAGAAGTGTCGATGTATATCTACCGCGAGACGATTATCCTGTCGATCATCGGTGTGCCCTTCGGATGGGCGTTCGGACGCTTCCTGCAGCTCTACATCATCAGCGCCGTACCGCCCGAGCAGGTGATGTTCAGTCCCGAATGCGGATGGGCCTGCTTTGCGGTACCGACTGTGGTGATCGCCGTGGTGGTGACGCTGCTCTACTTCGTGGTCAACCGTCGCTTGCGCAACATCGATATGCTCGAGGCCCTGAAGAGCGTCGACTAGCCGATCAGTTGGTAACCGAGGCCACGTAGCTATTGAGGTCGACTCCGGCGTTGATGCGCACGCGTGCGAGCTGCGCCGGGTCGTCGCCGATTTTCGCCCAGCCGTTGACGGTGGTGAAGGCGCAGGCGATACCGGCCTGCTTTACCGCCTCGACGCCCGCTTCGGGCACGTCGCCGAAGGGATAGGCAAAGGCGTTGTTCGCCTGCAGGATCCCTGCTTCCTTCTGCAGGTCCTCAAGGATCTCGGCGGTCGTCATGGCGGTCATGAGGCCGCCGTGTCCCGAGGTGCCGCCCGCCTGGTGCATCTTGTAGGAGTGCGACTCGTACTCGACGTAGCGGCTGCGGAAGTTGACCGAATTGTTCTGGTCGTACATACCGATGCAGAACGATGTGGCCGGCACCTTGTATTTCTCGAGGACGGGGATGCCGTGCTTGAGGAACCCCTCGGTGGCGTCGTCGAAGGTGAGGACGATGCTTTTTGCGGGGAGGCTGTGCTTGCCTTCGACGAAGGCCTTGACCTCTTGGAACGATGCGAAGTAGTAGCCGTTCTGTGTGAGGTAGGAGAGCTGCTCGTCCAACGCGGCATCGGAGATGTTGTTGGCGTCGTAGGCTTGCGAGGTATCGCCGTCTTCGTGCACATCGTGGTACATGAGGACGGGGATGCCGTCCTTCTGCTTGTCCATGGTGTCGACGACCTCGACGGTGCGCTCGGCGCTTGCGCGGTGTCCGGTGGAATCTTCCACCGAATAGGTGACGGTGTACGTGCCGGCTTTTGAGGTGTCGACCTCGCCTGCGGTTTCGATTTGGTTGTTGAGCACGCCGTCGGTGGGTTCGGCCGCATGGGCACCGGCTTCGAGATAGTCCTCGCCCTTGAGGACGATGGTGTGTTCGTTGCCGTTGACGCCGATCACGATCTCGCCGGGATCGGCCGCTGCGGTTTGCGTCTGCTCCGAAACCGTCTGCTCCTGTACCTGTTCGGCGGAACTCTTTGAGGATTTATCGCTTGCGCTACCGCCACCGATGAGCTTCGTGATGCCGTAGGTGGTGCCGCCTCCGATAAGGACAAACGCGAGCACGACCAGAAGCGCTATCGGAAAACGTCGGCGCTGCTGCCGGCGTTGTCTCGGACGGCGCTGCGACTGGGTACGACGCGCGCGCGGGTTCTCCGTGAGGTAGGAACTACGGGTCGCCGGTTTCACGTAGGTGGTGCGGCGCGTGCTTGTCGGGCGGGCCGCATGGGCCCCGGGTGCGGCGTGGCGCGGTGTGCCCGCGTGCGATCCGGCTGTCGTGCGGCGCTGCGCTCCCGCGCTCGGACGGTACTGGTTAGGACGGCGTTCGGTCATGTGTTCCCCCAACATCGAATGCTTCCTGTCGATTGTACGCTGCGCGCTGGCATTCGCGCTCACGATATCTTGAGGTTGCGCTCCAGCGTGTAAATGTCATCGAATGGGATGGTGAGCCCCTTGAGCTTGAGCACGTGGAAAGCGGGCTCCACGGCCTCGACGACACCGGTACGCGTAAGGTAGGAATCCCAGTCGTAGTAGGTGACGCGCACCAGATCGCCGCGGCGCAGCTGCGTCAGTTCGCGCGAGAGGCGCATCGCGGCTTCATCGGTCATCTCGTGGCGCGGTTCGGCTATGTGCTCTTGCTGGCGTGCCAGCTCGTAGTAGCCGGTGAGCGCGGCAAAGGGCATGAACTGTGCCGCCCGGTCGGCGCGGGGGCGTCCGTTAGCGGTGTTTTTCCTAGGCACGATGTCCTCCTACTTGTTGATTGCGCTCGCGTGCGGTGGCGCCGGGGGCCAAGCTCGTGCCGCGTAGCAGCGCGTTTTTGCCATAGCGCCCCTTGACCGCGATGACCGTCTCGGTAAGATCGTGTTCGCGCCTGAGCTCCTCGGGGTCGGTGAAGAGGTCGAGCGTCGCCAGCTCTTCGGGCAGCAGGTTGCCGAAGCCTAGGTTGATGCGCTTGACGGGGCGCTTGGGGTCGACGATGCGCGCGTACAGCTCATCGAAATACGTCATGAGTTTCTTGAAGGAATTGGTACGTTCGGGCAGCTTGCGCGAGGCGTTGGAATGCGCGAACGCCGCGGCGTAGCCCCCGCGCGGCCGTCCTTCCGAAGAGCGCCATGTGCTGCCCGCGCCCGTGCGCTCGCGCACGCCTGAGCGCGCCCGGGCGCCATCGTCTGCGCGTGGCGCGCGCTCGGGTAGCGCGATCTCCGTGCTCGAGCGCGGCACGGTATCCGAAGTGGCCCCTCTGAGCTTGCCGCAGTTGTCGCGGAACTGCGCTGTGCCGCTGGCGTCCAGACGCTTGATCTGCTGCGTCTCGCTGGCGTAGCCCACAAAGAGCGAGACCTGCTCGCACACCACGTGCTTCTCAACCATGTCGAGCACGGCTCCTTCCACCATCTCGCGGAGCACCGTATAGGCCTCCTCGTAGCTGTAGCCGCGTGCCAGCACCTGTCCCGTGCTGGTCGAGGTGGCGCTGGGGCGGTAGGCGTGAATCTCTGCGATGGTCACCGGTTCGCGCCCGAAGGCGTGGTCGATCAGGTATTCGGCATTCACGCCGAACTCGTCGTAGAGCAGGTCCTCATCGAGCGCCGCTACGCTCATCAGGTCGTAAGCGCCAAAGCGCGCCAGGCGCGCCGCGATGCCGGGTCCGATGCCCCATATATCGGTGATGGGGCGGTGCCTCCAGATCTGGTCCCTGAAGCTCTCCTCATCCAAGATGCCGATCCCGTCATCGGCATGCTTCGCCGTGATGTCGAGCGCGACCTTGGCCAAAAAGAGATTGGTTCCTATGCCTGCGGTGGCTGTGATATGCGTGCGCGCGTACACGGCGTCACGCAGCGAGCGCGCGAAGGTGACGGCGTCGGTGTGATAGAGCTTGAGGTAGGGGGTCGCATCGATGAAGCATTCGTCGATGGAGTAGACGTGGACATCCTCGGCACTCACGAACTCAAGATAGATGCCGTATATCTTGGCCGATACCTCCATGTAATGGCGCATGCGCGGCGTGGCCTCGATATAGTCGATGCCATCGGGGATCTCGAAGATGCGGCAGCGGTTGCGTACCCCCAGCGCCTTCATGGCGGGCGATACGGCCAGGCAGATGGTGCTGCGTCCACGCGAGGCATCGGCAACCACCAGGTTGGTGGTAAAGGGGTCCAGCCCGCGGTCGGCGCATTCCACGCTGGCGTAAAACGTCTTGAGGTCGATGCAGATATACGTTTTATCCCAGGTGTCGGTGCGGGCGGTCGTCGGCATGGGCGCTCCTATACAAACAAATGTTCTACGAATACATGTTCGATAATAGAGCCTCGCGCGGACAGCGTCAAAGCGCACGCTAGAATAGGGGACGCGTGTCCGCGCTTTCAGGGAGAACATGATGCAACAGACCGAACGACGCTCTACCGTTCAGGCCATACGCCGTACGCTCTACGTCAATCGCCGCCTTATCGTGGTGGGCGCATGCCTTCTGGTGTTCGGAGCTTTGCTCGAGGACGTCTTGGCGGGGGAGACCATGCGCATCGACGAGGCGGCCTATGCGCTTTTCGTGCGCGCTCTGCGCAGCGATGCCCTCACGCCCATCATGGAGGCCTTTTCGGCACTGGGCACCGTTCCCGTGCTGCTGGTGATCCTTTTGGTGATCGTGGCCTTTGCGCCGGGCAGACGCCCCGGATGGTGCTGCGTCATCAATGTTGCGTTGGCGGCGGCGCTCAACGTGATCCTCAAACTGTTGGTACAGCGCCCGCGTCCCGAAGGGTTTCGCCTGGTGGCCGAGACGGGATTCAGCTTTCCGTCGGGGCACTCCATGGTCGCCATGGCCACCTTCGGACTTATCATCTGGTTCGTGTGGCGTTACGAGACGGACGCGCGCATGCGACTGCTTTTGACCCTTGCATTCGGGTTCGTGATCCTGATGATCGGTATCAGCCGTATCTACCTGGGCGTGCACTACGCTTCCGACGTTATCGGAGGGTTCTGCGCGAGTGCCATATGGCTTGCGGTGTACACACGCCTTATCGCGCCGCTGTTGCTGCGTGAGTAACGACGCGTCCGGTGGATGCGGGCGGCGCCATGGCGCCGGGGCGGGACCCGACGTTGCGGCGATCTGCGGCGCGACTGAGGCCGGACGTCGCCGCGACCGGCGACGAGATGGGGACCTGGCATCGTGGTGATCTCTGCAGCGCGTTTCCGATTCGTTGCCGGTCGGTGTCGTCTCGGTAATATCGTTACACCTGCGCTTGCCGCGCGTGCAAAATAGTCCGAATATGGACGAAATTAAACGAGCGGAGGCGCTATGGGGACCACTCCGAGCAAAACGAAGGGAAGAACGATGGCCTATCTGATGTTGGCGGTTGCGATCGCGTGCGAGATCGGGGCATCGTCGTCCCTCAAGGCCACGCAGGGTTTTACGGTGTTGGCGCCAAGTGTCGTTACCGTGGTGCTGTATGTGGCGAGTTTCTATCTGTTCTCAAAGGTGCTCAACCAGATGGACCTGGCAAGCGCCTATGCTACCTGGTGCGCCGCGGGCATCGTCGCCACGAGCGTCATTTCGGTGGTGGTTTTCGGCGATAAGCTGACCCCGATGGCGCTCTTCGGGCTTGTTCTTTGCGTGGCGGGTGTGATCATCGTCAACCTTGCACCGTCGGCGTAGGGTAGGACCGATATCGGCTGAGGCCGAGCGCAAGGGCATCACGTGATAACAGGCTTTGATTGGCTTCTCGATGCTGCTTAGTGCCCAAAATCGACGGAAATAGAGCAGTAAAGCCGATTCGTCCAAGTAGTCCAAGAACCGACAATCGTTCTACCTGGGAAAACATTTTAATGAATAGGCCTTCTACTAAGAGGCTCCAGGTTTACTGCTCTATTTCCGTTGATTTTGGGCAGGCGCTAGCTTTGGATGCGTAAATTGGGGCCCGTAGGACGTGCTTTCGTCCTACGGGCCCCAGGCTCTCGACATGTTGTGTTTCCGCGCGGTCTTCGCGTGCGCGCGGTCGCTTTCGCGCCGCTACACGAGCTTGCGCTCGAAGGGATCCGAGCTGATGCCTTGCTCAAGCACCGATTTGGCCCATTCTTTTGCCCCGAAGAGCGAGTGATCGCGATAGTTGCCGCAGCTTTCAGCTTCGGTTCCGGGTACGTCCTCCCATTCGGTGCGGTAGGCGATATCTTCCAGCGAGGCCTTGAGGGCGCGTGCGATATCGGCGGTGTCATGTTCGCCCCAGCACAGCAGGTGGAATCCCGTACGGCATCCAAAGGGCGAGCAATCCAGGTAGCCCTCGATGCGCGGTCGCATATAGGTTGCGAGCATATGCTCGAGGGTATGCAGGCTGCCGGTCTCGATGGCGGTGGCGTTGGGTTGCGTCAGGCGCACATCGTAGTTGGAGATGACATCGCCATGCGGGCCCGTCTCCGTATCGATGAGGCGCACATAAGGGGCCTTGACCTTGGTGTGGTCGAGCTGAAAGCTCTCCACTTCGGCGCGCTGGGGTTTTGCGTTATCGGACATATATCGTCTTGTTTCCTTTCCGAAAAAGTGAGTAGGTTGCGATGGAAGAACCGCTCTATGATGCATCGTCCTCAGTGTCTGTCGCAAGGCCGGCGACGCCCGCAGCGGTTGCCGCTACGGCCGCGGCGGCAACGACGCCTGCCGCGATGTTCGCATCGTCGCCTGTTCGGGGCATCGCCGCGCTCGATTGCTTCTTATGCGCATTCTTGTCGGCGTTTCCGTTGCCCGTGCCGCTCGAAGAGCCCGAGCCATCAGCGTCGCCGTTATCATCGGTTCCCCCTTCGGTCACGTAGGCGGCGGGCACCGCACTGAAGCCGTTGACGAGGGTCTCCGAAACGGTCTTGTTCTTAAGCTTGAGCGAGTGCCTGCGCGGGTCGACGATCCTCTGTACGTTAGAACCGAAATGCGCCTCGGCAAAGTCGCTGACATCGAGCCACGAGAGGTGATCGGCAACCGCGGCGGCCACATTCGCCTGGTTGAGCACGGTATCCTGCGAGAGCTCGTTGATGTAGGGGTTGGAGCGCGGATCGCTTACCTGTACGTTGAACGTGGCCTCGCCTTCGTAGCCCGCGGGCATGGTGAAGCTGAAGAGGAACGTCCTCGTGAAGCCGGGCCACAGGATGCCCGAGGTGTCGCGAATGTCCTCCACGAACTCCGATGCCATAGAGCCGTCTTCGTTGTACGTGGGCTCGTCTTTCTTGTCGCGAACGACGTGGTAGTTATCCTGGGTCTCTTGCAGGTAGGGGCGCAGGTCATAACAGGAGTGTGCATCTATATCGTTGCCGTCTTCGTCGCGTAGGGTGACGGTAAAGCCGGTGATCAGGGTGTTGCCGACGTTGGTTACCTTGACGTAGTAGCCCACGGTGTCACCCTCGGCTGCGAACGGCGAGTCCGGGTAGACGCCTTCGCACTGGATGGCCAACACGTCGGGCACCGCAACATGGTAGACATCGCTTACGACCTGGTCGACATCGGTGATGCTGGTCATCACGAAATCGCGCTTGCCGTCGTCGCTCGAAAGCACGCTCGTGGTATCGGGCGGGAAGGCCAGGCGCGCGATGGGATAGAACTCGTGGTAGGCCCCCAGCGATTCGATCCAGCGCGATTCAAGCAGCTGGTAGACCGGCTCGCACACATCGCTGTCGGTTGCCGCGCCGCCGTAGTTGGCGCCCGTGGCGGCAACGTAGTGCGTGGTACTCGAAAGCAGCGCGCCCGCATCGAGCGCCGCGAGCGCCGCGTCATCGAGCTTGTTGGACGCGCCCTCGGCCAGGCGCACGGTGTACAGGCGCTTGCCGTTGTACGAGGCGGTGGTGTGCGCGTCGATGGAATACGCGTTCAGCTCGACATCGATAAGCTGGCGTGCAGCGATGTCGTATTTGATGACATGGTTTTTCTTCTCGGAGGGCATCTTGCTCGTTGTGGTGTACGTGAACAGAGCCTGGCTGTCTTCAGAGCCGCGGCGCGAGAACGAGGCCACGTCGTTGGGGGTGATCTGACTGTCGGAGAGCATCTCGTCGTGGTTGGCCCTGAACGAGCGCACGAAGGTCCCCCCGACTCCTCCCTGCCAGAACAGAACGGTGTGCACGAAGTTGGGCCTCGAGTCGAGGGTTTCGAGTTCGGTGCGGTCGGAGCTAGCAACCTCAAAGGTTCCTTCGATGAGGAATCTGCCGTCTACGGGCAAGGCTTTCGCGGTTCCCCTATCGCCATAGTAGAGGTCGATTCCCTTATTGGGAGTGATCTGAGCACCCGTCAGCGAATGCGCGGCGATGCGGATGCCGTTGTCCTGCTCTTTGCTGTTGAGGTTCTTGTTGAAATAGTAGAAGCAGCAGCGATGGCTGTTGGCGAGGTCGCTGTCCTTGGGGTTGCCCTGCACCAACACGCGCGGGTGGTAGGTCGAGAATCCCTGGGAGAGCAGGTAGTAACGCGTGCTTGCCCAGTTGAGCCTGTTTGCCGTCGCGTTCCATACCAGGAAGGTGAGGAACTGGCGATCCTTGGCCTGCTCGAAGGGCAGATCTTCGTCGCCTTCCACGCAGATGCTCGTGATGCCCATCACCAGCAGCAGCTCGCCTTTGTATTCGAGGCAGTCGATGTCGAAATCGACATCGTGGCGGTTGATGGAACTCAGGTCGTTCACGTTGAAAGCGATTACCTGTTCTTTTCCAAAGGCGCGTTTATCGGCGTCCCAAGGACGTACGCACACGCGGGTGCGCGTCCACGTCTTGCCGTTGTTGTCGGGGATGGTGGTGGTCACCAGGCGCGCCATGACGGTGTAGCGCTCGGGATCGTTAGTGTAGGCGGAGTTGCCCACAAAGGTGCGCAGGCGCGTATTGCTGTAGACGTTGTCGTAGAGCACTTCTTGCTCGGTGGGGATCAGACCCAGATGCGCATCGTACGTGGCGACGTTTGCAAAGTCGGCCTGAGTGCCGGTTAGCGCCAGATCGCTCGTGCCCGTGGCCCCGCTCTTGAGTTTGCCCGTGGCATTCAGGGCGGCATAGGGGCTCGCAAACCCCGCGGCGCTCTTGGGGCCTGCAGCGATGAGGTCCTTCGGTGCGTTGGCGCTGAGGAAGTTCCTCGTGCGTTGGTAGGTCTCGGGCATGAAGGTCGAGAAGCCCTCGTCGACGCCGTCTTCGCCATCGTCCGCGCCGTCCTCATCGGCGACGTCCACGCCTTCGACGGCGGCAGTCGGCGTGGCGCTGTATTCCGAGACGTTTGCAAGCGTCTCTTGCGAAGGCATCTTCGCATCGGAGAGATCGGCGTCGTTGAGATTCCAGGCAAGTGGCGTCTCTTCGAGTTTCGAGGACGAGAAGAAGCCCCAGCTTTCCCAAGGGCCGCCTATTCCCGGCTCGATGAGGTTGAACGACTTGGTGTATATGATCACCTGGATGACGATCTGTACGCCATACGTTAGCTTGAGGATTCCGTGGGGCATCGGCTTGCCCTCGGCAAGGTCGTAGATATGCTGCGCCACCACGCTGCCGTTGCCGCGCACCGCCGCACCCAAAAGACCTCTGATGCCCAAGCCAACCGAAAGGCCGCCCTGAACGTTGGTGAAGAAGATGAACTGCAGGGGACAGCCGTCCACATAGTGGTGTCCCCATGCCCAGTCCTCAAAGAAGTTCTTGAATGAGACGCCGAAGGCGAACCTTGCCATAACCGATGCGCTGAAGTCGATGTCCACGTAGACGGGGAAGGCGAGAATCCACGCTTGACAGCCGAAGCTCGCGTTTATTCCGAGGGTGGCGGCGATAGCGATATCAAAGGTTCCCTTCGTATCGCCTTGCCGTGTCTCCTCATCGATGTAGGCGCTTTTTCCGTAAGCCATGCCCGAGATCTCGAAGGTCGCCGTGATCATGCGGCTGAATTTTGAGACGCCGCATTGGCTTAGGTTGCCCGCGGCGCGGTCCATCGTGTCGGTGAAGTCTTTGTATGATTCCTTGGCGGTGTTTTTCCAGTTATCAAATGCCGCTGAGCCGGATTTGCCGTTGAACTTGCGGAACTTGACGTCGGGGGCTTTGTCTTCGCCGTTGACGTATTTGAAAAAGGTGAGGCCGGCGATGACCACACTGAAGCCGAAGTTACCGGCCGCATCATCGAAGAACTGGAAGGGCATACCGGGAAAGCCCAGGTACATGGTGTCGTTTTCGCCGAAGAGCCACGCCACGGCGCGGAAACCGGGACGTTTGTCCTCCATGTCATTCGGCGTCGGCGTCAATCCGGCCGAGAGCGCCGTGCCCGCGCTACCACCTGCGAGCACGAGCGCATTCTGGAATGTGAGGGGAAGGGTCGCCGTTTTCGTCGGCATTCCTTCTGCTTCAAGACGGAGCTTCACCGTTTGCCCCGGCTTGAGCTTGTTCAGGAAGGCGTCGGTAAAGCCCGCGTTGATAAGGGTCGGGTTTTCGGTGTTGGAGGATGCGGTGGTGCGCGCCCATTCGACGTCGTCGACAAGCAGGGTGATATTCGCAGTGCGCGTGCCCGTTTCTGCGCGCGGCAGCATGAGCTCGAGGCTCAGCGTGTGATCCTCGGTGCTGTAGTCGCCTACGTAGGCAGGTGCTGCGCTGTGCAGCACGTCCACGTCATCGAGGGAGACGCTGCGCAGGTACATGGTGTCATCGTCGATTTCCATCGGGATCTCGATGGTGTTGCTGCGGCTGCCGTCTTTTGCGGCGGGTACGCCGGACTGTATGAGCTCCTGGGTGAAGTGGAGTTCGCGGTAGCCCTCGGCTGTAGCCGCCACGTCGCCGTAGAAGGAGAACTGCGTGGCGGTCTCGTCGTCGCACTCAAAGGAAAGGTCGCGGATACGCGCTGCGGCAAAGCCGTCCTTGCCCGTGGTGACGGTCAGGGTCTTTTGGTTGTAGAGCGATGTGATGGTGACCTTCACGCCCTCGACGGCGACATTGCCTTTGTCGGTCATGCGCAAGGCCATGACGGGCACTTCCTCGCGGCTGAGGACATAGATGCTGAAATGGGTGTTGTCGGCCTCGTCGGCATAGGCGGCGATGACGGTGCCGCTCGGTGAGGCGATGGATCCGAGGAAGTTGAGCGCGCCGACGATGGCGGTGGCGCTGATGAAGGTGCGGCGCGAGAATGCGGGGTTGGGCATGAGCGCATCGGATTCGTTGGGGGCGGACGCCGAGCCGTTACGGGGGTGTGCGTAACGGGCGGTAGCGGGTCTGTCCTTGGGCTGGCTCTTTCTCATGGCGCGGCCTCCTTGCTCGCAAATTCAGTTGTGCCTTCAAGGATAGCGCAAGGGGTGCGCGTGGCGGGTGCATTACCACCAGGCTGATAGCAATATTTCCAAGCGATTTGCGCGAGGGGACGGCTCTGTCGGGCATGGGCCGTTTACCGATGTCTCCCGAGGGTGCCTACCGGCTTGCAAGGCATTGCCGCCGATGCGGAATCAGCCCTTTTCCCTGCAGGTACAACATGGCATGCGGCTTATATGTTAGGCTATTCGCTTGAAAAAGATGGCCAAGATGGTGGTGCGGAGACGCACGGGCGCATACGCCCAGGAGAATCGGGGTGAGAGTCCCCGGCTGTACCAGTAACCGTATCTCGGACATCCGCGGGTACACGGCGCCGCAGACCGGACGGCGCGCGCGGATGGTTGATGTCAAGTCGGATCGCCTCCCATCTATGCGCCGCTATGTTGCGGCGCGCGGCTCTGGAGGGAAGGGGTTCGAGTGATCGAATTCAAGAGCGCTGCCGACGTGGAGTCGAGCAGCGTCGATGGGGGCCGTGCGGCTTCCGCTGCAAGAAAGCTCAAATGCATATCCATCAAAACGTTGGTGGTGCTGCTGGTGCTCGGTATGACGTTCAGCACCACGCCCACCCAGCTCTGGGCCGATGGCATGGAGGGGATCGCCGAGGCTGCGAATGCGGTCGGTGCGGACGCGAGCGCGAGCGGCGATGCGGGGTCGAGCGCCGGCGCGACCGATGAGGGGGAGAGCACTAGCGAGACGTCTTCTGAGGTCACGGACCAGGGCGGCACGGGCGCATCCGAGACCGCATCGCAGGCAATATCCTCTGAGCAGGGGAGCGCCCAGCAGGGCGAGGCTTCTGCAAACGCCAACGCCGACGAAGCAGCGGCGCAGACTGCCGAGAGCGACATCGCGGTGGCGAGTGCAGGCTCGTCGGCGCAGGTTCGCATGCATCACGTGACGGTAAGCACGCTGGCTCCCGGCAACACTTCGGCGATCGTAAGCGGAACGATTCAGACGGGTACGACTCTTTACGCCCGCACCTATCTCTGTATTTCGGAAAACAACAAGGTCACGAACCGTGAAGCGGTTAATACCGATGGTGTTGCGTATCAGTGGCAATATGCAACCAAATCCTCAACAACTGACTCTGACTTCAAGGATATTCCCGGCGCCACGTCTGTTGGCTACACGGTGGAGGGGACCATCGACGGTCAATCCTCAACGGGTCTTTACTTTCGCGTTAAGGCGGTAAGCTCCAGCGATACCGAAGTTAGCACTTCGCAGAGGCAAGGGCAGCTGCCTGTTACGCATCCTGCGCGTGCCAAGGTTAACCCCGTCGGCCCCGTTAAGGCTGCCGATAACGATGACGCTAAAAGCATCGTCGCGCTTCTGGCCTCCTATACGCCGACCTTTACTTATGGCACTGACACGAATGCCAATACGGTTCTTGCCAAGAAGATCACCGCTTTGGGCAAGACGGGTGCCACGGTAAAGGTGAAGTCCGCGCAGGCGACGGCTGAGGTCGCAGGCGCGCAGTTCGGCGTTTCCTCAGCGAGCGGCACCGATAACGGAACCATCACCTATTTCTCCTGTGACCTCGCGTCCTCCGACCAGTCCGTCGACCTTGCGGCGTGCGGCTCCGTCGATCTGGTGTACGAGATCACCTATAACGGAACCACGGCCGAGTACCGTGCCTCAGCGGTAAAGATTCCGCTCGACACCGCCAAGATGAAGGAGTACCTCCAGGCGGCAAGCGAGGGTGCGGGTCCCAGGTATGCGGTGGGGGATTCGGCTGATTCGATTACCCGGAACGTGTCCCTCCCGTGGTACGCGGATTCTGGCAAGAATATCAAAGTCGCGTGGACGACTTCGAACGACTCCGTCATCAAGCCTGCCGAGTCTGCCGATGGTGAAAGCACTGTCACCAGGGGCAAAAAGGACGTATCGGTCACTCTTACGGCGAAATACTATTATGAACGGCTCGGTAGCGGTGCCGAGGCTCCTGTAGTCACTAAGACCTATGCGGTCACGGTTAAAGCGGATCCCGAGAAGGCAAAAGCGGTTTCGGCTGTCGTGTCGGTTGTCGGTATCGATGACGCGGAGTCGAGCGCTACATGGGTATCGCCCGACTCCTACACCATCGACGGCGGCGGCACGGTATCCGACTATTCGGTCAAGGCTTTCGATGCGGCTGGGCTCACCTATGCTGCAAGCGGCGCCGGCAAGAATTGGTATCTCTCGACGATCACCGACCCCGCCGATGCCAGCAACACGCTTGGCTGGGATGCCACAACGGGTAAGTACTGGCAGCTTTTCGTTAACGGCGAGGCCGCCACAGAAGGCGCCGGTCAGATCAAGGTCGCCGAGGGCGATAAGATCGTCTGGTGCTATTCGGCCTATGGCGATACCGCGCCTACCGAAAAGGTTGCCGTCAGGGCCTACATCATGGGTCAGGATGCCTCGGGCGCGGAGCAGATGTGGGCGGCCCCGCGTGACGTGTACGTGGAGAAGGGCGCCACGGGTGCCGAGGTCACGATCGCGCTGTGCGCGGCCGCGGGTATCGAGCTCGGTTATCAAGACTCCCAGTACGGCTTCTTCCTTACATCCATGACATCGCCGTATGATTCCTCGGTGACGCTCGACAACAGCAAATGGAGTACCACCGGCGAGTGTTGGGGACTCTATTTCAGCCGAGGGGGAGCTGCTCCTGCCTACGCGAATGTCGGCGCCAGCGGCATTAAGGTCCAAGACGGCGACCAGATCGTTTGGTACTACGGCAAGAGCAAAAAGACCCTGTCGGGCGAACTCTCGGCTACGGCTCAGGTTGTCGGTCAGGATGCGTCCGGACGCCCCCAGTACTGGGGCTCGACGCAGACGGTTTCCTTCATCTCGGGTGAGACGGCAGCTGATTTTTCCGTCAACGCCTTTAAGGCAGTGGGGATTAAAGCTACTTCCACCGGTTCGGGTGCTTCTTGGGGCATCGACTCCCTTGTCTCGCCGTATGACAAATCTGTAGTGCTCAAGAGTTCTGGCGTCGGCGCTACATGGAAGCTGTTCGTTAACGGCAAACTCGTTACCGACCCTGCGGGTTCCCACAAGATCGCGTCGGACGACAAGGTCGTGTGGTGCTACACGGCGGGCGACACGCTTCCCGATCCGAGCGCGCTGATCGTCAACCCCGATGCCCCGCGCTCCGATGATACGGCCGAGTGGAGCGGCTTCACCAACGGTGGCTCCTCCACGCTCGTGAATGTGCCCACGCCGACCGATTCCACTTCTGAGCTATGGAAGGTCAATCTCAAGACCGACAGTGACCAATGGGTGTCTTTGGGCGATCCGA
>CAVGWH010000048.1:0-13609 GCA_963633065.1 Oribacterium sp. | reverse complement strand
ACCTACAACAACGCGGTTAACAGCCGCGGGCTCTACCATTGAGCTACCGAGGAATCGGGTGCTTCAAAAGCAACGAAAATTATTATACAAAGCTTGCCGCCGAGGGCAACAACTTTTTGAAAAAAATAGGATGTTGCGCCCCTGTGCTAGAATACTTCGAGCCTTAACGATTCAAATCCGTGCCGAGGAGTTTTGCCTGTGGCTGATAAAACACAAGGTCAACCGCCTGTCGCGCCCGCATCTCACGCTAAGACCGAGATGGAGAAGGACGCCTTCATCCTCAAACAATTGGTAACCAAAGACTTTAAGATCAAGTATCGCCGTAGCGTGCTCGGCGTTGCATGGTCGGTGCTTAACCCCTTGCTCATGATGATCGTCATGGCCATCGTGTTCAGCACCATCTTCGCTCAAGGCCGCAACGGCTCCATCACGCCCGAGATGTACCCTCTGTACCTTATCGTCGGTAACATCACGTTCTCGGTCATGTCCGAAAGCACCAGTCAGGCGCTCACCTCCATCATTGGGGCGTCTTCGCTGCTTAAAAAGGTCAAGGTTCATCGCTGGGTCTTCCCAGTGCAAAAGGTGTTGTTCTCGCTCGTCAATTTCTTCTTCTCGTTGGTTGCCGTAGCTCTCGTTATGGTCTGGTACCGCGTGGTCCCCAGCTGGCACCTCGTCCTTCTGCCTATTTGCCTCATTTTGCTGATGCTCTTCTGCATGGGCGTGGGCCTCATGCTTTCGGCGGCCACGGTGTTCTTCCGCGACGTCATGCATCTTTGGTCCGTTGTCATCACCGCATGGACCTATGTCACGCCTATTTTCTGGACCACCGATTTCATCGTAGCTATGCCGCGTATCGTCCAGATCCTGGTATACGCCAATCCTATGTACAACTACATTCAGTTCATGCGTGACATCTTCTTGTTCCAAACCACGCCTACGCTCTTCACGTTGGGCATGTGTGCTGGCTGGGCGGTTGTGATGCTCGCTATCGGCTATACGGTGTTTCACAAGACCGAGCACAAGTTCATCCTCTATATCTAAGGAGCGCGCATGTCCGATACCGCCAATACCGCCGTCGCGCCCGAGGCAGACGTGACCGAATCAATCGATTATTCGAAAAAGCCTTTGGCTGTCGAGGTCGACGATGTCACCATGATCTTCAACATGGCATCCGAGAGCCTCACCAATCTCAAGGAGTATTTCATCAAGCTTGCCAAGCATGAGCTGTTCTTTGAGGAGTTCCGTGCGCTCAAGCATATCAACTTCAAGATCCATCAGGGCGAGGTCGTGGGCTTGGTGGGTACCAACGGTTCGGGTAAGTCCACCATGCTTAAGATCATCGCCGGCGTGCTTGAGCCCAGCGAGGGTAAGGTCAAGGTGCACGGCAATATCGCTCCGCTCATCGAGCTGGGCGCGGGTTTTGACCCCGAGCTCACCGCGCGCGAGAACATCTACCTCAACGGTGCGCTTCTCGGCTACACCAAGGAGTTCATCGATGCCAATTTCGATGGCATCATCGAGTTCGCCGAGCTGCGCGACTTCGTCGACATGCCGCTCAAGAACTTCTCCTCGGGCATGGTGGCGCGTATCGCATTCGCCATCGCAACCATCACCGAACCCGATATCCTCATCGTCGATGAGACGCTTTCGGTCGGCGACGTGTTCTTCCAACAAAAATGCGAGGCGCGTATTCAGCACTTCATCGATTCGGGCGATGTGACGGTGCTCTTCGTATCTCACAGCATCGAGCAGGTCGAGCGCATCTGCCAACGTGCCGTTTGGATCGAGAAAGGCGACCTTCGCATGGACGGTCCGGTTGCCGAGGTGTGCGAAGCGTACCGTAACCAATTCAATTAAGTGAACTTGTCATAGGGGAGGCCTGCATGGAATCATGCGATCGACCGGTGGTTTCGCTGCTGGTTCCCATTTGCAATGTCGAGAAGTACCTGCGCGAGTGCCTGGATTCGGCTGCTGCGCAGACGTTGCAAGACATCGAGATCATCTGCATCAACGACGGCTCAACGGATTCGTCACCGTCCATCATCCATGAATATGTGGAGCGTGATGCGCGCTTCCGTATGATCGATAAGCCCAACTCGGGTTACGGCGACTCCATGAACCGGGGGATCGAGGCTGCCCGCGGTGAGTATATTGGTATCCTCGAGTCGGACGACTTTATGTTCCCTGCGGCGCTGCAGGCGCTTGTGGATCGCGCGCGTCAGACAAACGCTCAGGTAGTAAAGGGTGACTTTTACCTATATTGGTCGGTACCCGAGGAGCGTAAGGAGCTTTTCGGTATCATCGATGACGATATGCTTGATGGTGCCTATGCTCCCATCGATCGTCCGGGAATCTTTTATAGGAAGCCTTCCATCTGGTCTGCAATCTACCGTCGCGATTTTTTGAACGACAACAACATTCGCTTTCTGCCGACCCCTGGGGCCTCGTATCAGGACGCGGGATTCAACTTCAAGGTGTGGGCATGTGCCTCGCGCGCTGCGTTTATCAAAGAGCCTGTGCTTTGCTATCGCCAGGACAATGAGAAAAGCTCGGTTAACTCGCCTAACAAGGTGTTTTGCGTTTGCGATGAGTATGCCGAGATGCAGCGGTTCTTGGATGCGGACCCTAAACTTCGCGACAAGCTGCAGGGCGTGCTCATGCGTATGAAGATCGATAGCTACCGTTGGAATGATGAGCGCCTTACCCAGGAGCTTCGCGTGCGTTTTTGGGAGCGCGCGTCAAAGGAGCTCAAGGCTGATTGGGATGCGGGAAGGTTCGATCTGTCGCTCTTCGATCCGCGCGGCGAGACCGACCTCCGCTTGATGATGAAATCGCCTCGTGCCTACATCGATACGCGCGACGATTTTCGGAAGCCCGGCAAGCTCAATACATTCAAGTTCTACTACCGCGTGGGCGGGTTCGGACTGGTCTGGCGTGTGCTGCGCTATCAGCGTCTTTATGGCCACAACGAGCATCCTGATACCATGCCTGCAAAGAAGGTGCGGTAATGGACGCCAGCTCGGTGGCGGGGGCTCCGCGTATCTCGGTCGTCGTTCCCATCTACAATGTCGAGGACTATCTTGCCTGGTGTCTCGATGCCCTGCTTGCGCAGGATCTCTCTGACTTCGAGGCGGTTCTCGTGAACGACGGGAGCCCTGATGGCTCCCGTGCCATCGCACAGCGCTATGCCGATGCCGATGCGCGCTTCAAGATCGTCGATAAGGAGAACGGCGGGCTTTCGAGTGCGCGCAATGCGGGTATCGCTGCGGCGACTGCTCCGATTGTCGCGTTCCTCGATTCCGACGATCGCTTTACGCCCGATGCCTGCCGTGTGATCGTCGAGGCCTTTGAGCGCACACATGCCGACGTGCTCACGTTCGGCGCCAATGCGTATCCTGCCGAAGCCGCCTATCCGTGGCTCACGCATGTACTGAGCCCGCGTGATTGTGTCTATGACGCCTATAGCTCGGATATCCTGTTCAAAGAATCGTCGCGCCCCTTCGCGTGGCGCACGGCATGCCGCCGCGATTTTCTGATCGAACATGGCATTGCTTTTGATGAGACCGTCCGCTATGGCGAGGATCAGGTATTCGACTTTGCCATCTACCCTCGTGCGGCTAAAACGGCGTTTATCTCAAATAAACTCTATGACTATCGCGTGGCGCGCAAGGGCTCGCTTATGGATACCATGCGTTCTAACGACGAGACGCGCCTGCTTGAGCACGTAAGGATATTCCAAGCCATCGTGAACGATTGGCAGCGCGATGGCCTTATCGATGCTCATGCGGACGATCTGGCATTCTTCCTGTGCGACTTTGTTTTGTACGATGCGCTCCGTTTGCTCGGGGGCGCGGCTCCCCACGTATTTCAAGCGACGGGAGCCATGTTGGAGTCGTGCGGTGCCCTTGACGTTCTGCAGCATGCGAAAAAGGCCGATGCGGTCGCTCGTATAGTTTCGTTCGCCGTGCCCGCCGCTCCTTCGATGAGTGCTATGCAACGTGGCGGCCTCATGTTCAACTTCGATGTGTTGCGTTTCGGACGTAAGGGCGCGCTCAGACGTGCTGCAGCCAATGTGGTGGGAAAGCAGGTATAGCCCATGAAGCTCAAACGTCTTGTTGCCTGTAGAAGTAACGGTCGCGTGTTTGTGCTGCTTAAGGGCATCGCTGCCGATAATGCTTCGGTGAGCGCGACTGTTGGGGCCTCTTCTGTTCCGGCAGAGGTTTATCCGTTGGATGTTTGGGCCGTTCGCCGTGCGTTTCCCAATTGTTCAGATGTCGACTCGCTTGCGCGCCGACTCTCCGTGCTGGTTCTTCCGTTTTTAGAGGGCCAGACCGTTGAGGTGCATGTGCGAGATGCGGCTTCTCTCTCGGCTGCAGGCGATATCGCTCGCTTCCACCTGAATATGACGGCCCTTAAATGGGAGTCGCGCGTAAACTACCGTACTCATAAGGCTCTTTGTGAGGTCGTGCGTGATGTGCAGGCTGAGCATCTCCTCGATCATTATCAAATGGAGTTCACGCGTTACATTCCGGGCGACACGGGCGCCGTTTGGCGTGCCTGTATTGAATGGGCGGGCAGCGATGCTCGTCTGCCGCGGCTTGCGGTGTTTGACCAGTGCATGCGTCCCCTCGACGCTCATATCCATATTTTTGAATATCAGCCGCAGGTCAAGCGCTCGGATGGCACGCTTTGCAATCGTCTGATGGCGAGCATCGTGCTTGATGAGGATCTGCGCGATTTTGTTGTGTGTGCAACGGACGGGACATCTGTCCCTGTCTGCTCGTCGGCTGATGCCGACGCCGATGTTCCCGCCGATGCCGTTGACGCTGTCGTCTCCGCGCAAGATGCCCCTGTCGCAGATGGTCCGATCGCTGCTGGCTTCTGCGCCATGGATGGACGCCATTACAATTCTCTCCGTGATGCCTCGTGGCGGCGCATGAAAGACGCGCGTGCCGATGACGGTGCTTATCGTGCATGGTTTGAGCAACATCGTGCGACTCCGGGCGACCTTGCCTGTCAACGAGCCGCGTCTGATCGTTTTGCCTATCAGCCCACCTTCAGCATTGTGGTGCCCTGCTTTAACACCGACGTCGCGTACCTGCGTGAGCTTATCGCTTCCGTCGAGGCCCAGAGCTATCGCGATTGGGAACTCGTGCTTGTTGATGCAAGTCCCGACTCTCCTGTGGTAGCTGATGCCGTTGCACGTGCTATGGATGAGCGCGTCAGGCGTATTCCCCTCGAGGCTAACGGGGGGATCGTCACCAACACCAACGCGGGAATCGCGCGGGCCACGGGCGATGTGATCGCGTTTCTCGATCACGATGATCTGCTCGAGCCCGATGCGCTCTATCACTATGCGCGGGCGCTTAATGATGCCGCTCCAGACTTCCGTCCGCAGGTCCTCTTCTGCGACGAGGACATGTTCGAGCAGACGGGTGCCTGGATGCAGCCGGTCTTCAAGACCGATCTTAATGTCGACTTGCTCTATAGCCATAATTGCGTAACGCATTTTTTGGCGATCGATGCGGAGCTGCTTGCGCGTATCGGTGTATCGCCCGAGGATGTCGCTGGAGCCCAGGATTACGATCTGGCGCTGCGCGCTCTGGCGGCTGGAGCACGTTTTAAGCATGTTCCTCATGTTCTTTACCACTGGCGCATTCATCCAGGATCGACAGCCGATGGCTCATCCGACAGCAAGCCCTATGCTATCGAGGCGGGTCGTCTGGCCTTGCAGCGGCACTTCGATAGCCTGCACATTGCGGGTGCGGTCGAAGAAACTACGACGCCATTTGTCTATCGCATGTGCTATGCGCTTCCTGAACCTGCACCGTTGGTGAGTATCGTGATTCCCACTAAGGATCACGTCGATGTGCTCGATCGTTGCCTCATGTCTATTGCCGACAAGGTTACGTATCCGACATACGAGGTGGTGCTGGTCGAGAACAACAGTTCCGACAATGCTACCTTTGCCTATTACGAGGGGCTTTCCGAGCGCTTTGCCGAACGTGCGCAGGGCAGGGGGACGCTTCGTGTTGAGACTTGGAATGACCCTTTCAACTATTCGCAGATCATCAATTTCGGCGTTAAGGCGTCGGGTGGCGAATATCTGCTGCTTCTCAATAACGACACCGAGGTTATCAGCCCCGATTTCATCCAAGAAATGATGGGTTACTTGCAGCGCGAAGATGTGGGTGTTGTGGGTGCCAAGCTGTACTACGCCGATAGAACCACGCAGCACGCGGGAATGCTCGTCGGTGTGCGTGGGGCCGTTGCCCACGCTAATCAGGATTTCTCGCCCAGGCGCGAGGGATATTTGGCGCGCGCTGTGCGTCCGGGTAATTTCAGCGCGGTAACCGGAGCATGTCAGATGGTGCGGCGTGATGTGTTCAATGAAGTGGACGGCTACGACGAAACGTTCGTTGTGGGTTTTAACGATGCCGATTTCTGCTTGCGCGTAGGTGAGGCGGGGTATCGAACCGTATATACGCCCTACGCCGAGCTCTATCATTACGAGTTCACCTCGCGCGGTAGGGAAGAGGCCGATCAGGCAAAGCTGGAGCGCTGGAAGCGCGAGCAGGCGCTTTTCATGCAACGCTGGCCACGCTACTTCTTGCAGGGTGATCCGTTTATCAATCCAAACCTCGACCGCGACAACGACTACTTCGACTTGCCACGGTAGAAGACGCCTTAAAAAAGTTTTGGACATAGACGGGAACTGTGTTACTATCTATTCCGCTGAAAGGCAGATGGGCGATTGGCTCAGGGGTAGAGCATATCCTTCACACGGATGGGGTCACAAGTTCGAATCTTGTATCGCCCACCATCGAATTCTAAAGACCGAAGTTTTGCTTCGGTCTTTTTCTTTTTAAAGTAGTCCTTATCTCCATCGTACATTGTTAAAAGGGCGGACGCAGCGACGGTAAAGAGCAAGGTACGGCTGGCTTTGCCGTCTGATGCTGCTAAAATGCTGCAAGTTTGACTTTTACTCCATTTTAATGTCGGGGGCTATATATGAAACGTGCTCAAATCATCCTGTCTTTTGCTATGGCCATGCTGCTCTCTTGGATGCAGCTTGCCTCGCCCTATTGCATTTATGCCGCTTCAACAACGAGCGAAAACGATTGGGTGGTAACCGAGCAGGATACCAGCGGACAGACCGAGTGGACGGGCGACGATGCGAGCGCATCTAAGCCCGATGACGACGCCTTTGCCGTTGATGGCGATGATGACGCCGCGGCTGGTGTCGACGGTGACGACGCAGCCGCCGGTATCGACGAGGGAGATGATTCGTTTGTCGTTGACGATTCTGACTCCACGGACACCACGACCGATGATGGCTCAGATGACACCTCCGCGGACGCCGATGAGTTCGATTCGCAACTTAGCCCCAACTCGTGGCGTTTCAGCAACGGTGCAATGATCGTTTCCGACGACGATGGCATCGATGCGCAGTCCCTGAGCGATGGTCTCCCGAGCGGTGCGGTCGCGCGCGGAGTCGACGTGAGCAACTGGCAGGGCACCATCGATTGGACCAAAGTCAAGGCTTCGGGTATCTCCTTCGCCATCCTTAAGGTGGGCCCGGTATATGGAAAGGTCGACGCGCAGTTCCAGCGCAATGCCTCGGAGTGCGAGCGCCTGGGCATTCCCTACGGCGTGTACTACTACACCTATGCGCGCTCGGTGAGCGAAGCCAATACCGATGCGACACGCACCCTTACCTGGCTCGCCGGTCACAAGCCCTCGTTGCCCGTGTACTACGATGTTGAGGACGATTGGATTCTCAAAGATTCCAGCTTCAGCCGTTCCAAGCTCACGCAGATTGTCCAGACTTTCTGCAATAGGATCTCGGCAAGCGGCTATACGCCGGGCATCTACGCCAACCTCAATTGGTTCAACAATTACCTCAACGATTCGTCGCTTTCCAAGTACGACCACTGGGTGGCGCAGTACAACAGCTCGTGCAGCTATAAAGGCAGCTATAGTTTCTGGCAGTACAGCTCCTCGGGTTCTGTCCCCGGTATCAGCGGTAGCGCGGATATGAACTATGCGTACACCAGCGCGTATTTCGATTTTGTCGATGATGGAAAGCAGCATGTGGTGTATCGCTCGCATGTTTCCAACCTCGGTTGGCTTAATCGTGTTGCCGATGGAACCACGTCGGGTACCACGGGTCGTGGCCTCGGCCTCGAGGCGCTCAATGTGACGCTTTATCACCCCGAGGTTTCGGGCTCGGTGCAGGTTCGTGCCCATGTTTCCGATATCGGCTGGCAGGGTTGGACATCATCGACGGCGGGCACGACCGGACAGTCCAAACACATAGAGGCCTTGCAGATCCGTCTTTCCGGCAACATGGCCAATAAGTACGACATCTACTATCGCGTGCATGCAGCCAATTTCGGATGGATGAAATGGGCGAAGAACGGTGAATCTGCTGGCACCGAGGGGTATGGCTACAACCTTGAGGCAGTGCAGATCAAGCTGGTGAAAAAGGGCTCATCCGCACCTTCCGAAAGCGGGGCCAACGTTAACTATGCCTTTAGCAAAGCGCCTATCAGGATCAACTACCAGGCTCATGTGCAGGACATCGGCTGGCAAGCTACGGTGAACAACGGAGGTACTGCGGGTACTACGGGTAAGAGCAAGCGTATCGAGGCGCTTAACGTCTCCCTCTCTAACTCCGACTATGCGGGCGGCGTACAGATCCGCGCTCACGTACAGGACATCGGCTGGCAAGGCTGGAGCACCTCCGGCGGCACCACCGGCAAGGGCAAGCGCGTGGAGGCCATCCAGGTGAGGCTCACGGGAGACGTGGCCAACTACTACGACGTGTACTATCGCGTACACGCACAAGACGTGGGATGGACAACATGGGCCAAGAACAGCGCGTCTGCCGGCACCGAAGGATACGGGCGCAGGCTCGAGGCCATTCAGATCAGGCTGGTGAAGAAGGGCGGCTCTGCACCTTCTAACAGCGGTGCTAACGTCAATTACGCCTTCAGCAAGGCGCCTATCAGCGTTAACTACCAGGCGCACGTGCAAAATATCGGCTGGCAGGGCGCGGTTTCCAACGGCGCTACGGCAGGTACCTCGGGTCGCAGTCTGCGCGTTGAGGCGCTTAACGTCTCCCTCTCTAACTCCGACTATGCGGGCGGCGTACAGATACGCGCTCACGTACAGGACATCGGCTGGCAGGGCTGGAGCACCTCCGGCGGCACCACCGGCAGGAGCAAGCGCGTGGAGGCCATCCAGGTGAGGCTCACGGGTAACGTGGCCAACTACTACGATGTGTACTATCGCGTGCACGCGCAGGATTTCGGCTGGATGGGCTGGGCCAAAAACGGTGCGTCAGCGGGTAGCGAGGGATACGCCAAACGTTTGGAGGCCATCCAGATCAAGCTCGTCAAAAAGGGTGGCGCCGCGCCGGGCTCTACGAGCAACACATTTAAGAAGCGCGGTTAAGAAGCGCGGCTAAATGTAAGCGCGGAGAAATTCAAATATCCAAAGCGCGGCAATCTTTAAACCAGGTCGACCGTCTAATCAATGGTTGACCTGGTTTTCTCAATTTTTAAGCACAGGTTGGCTTACTATAGGAAAAGTTTGTTTCTGATAATTGCAGGGGGATTTATGAAACTGAAACGGTTTGCGCGCGTTGGCGTTGTCGCAACCATGACGTATCTGCTCGGCTTTATGCAGCTTTCTATGCCGCTTGCTGCATATGCGGCAACTACGTCTGCTCAAAATGAGGCTACGGCTGTTGCGTCCGCAGGGGTGGACTCTTCAACCAGTGGTGTTGAGTCGACCGAAACGTCAACGGACTCAAGTTCTCAGGACGCGGCGGGCGGTGTTGATGATTCTGCCGATGCGGGAACCACCGACAGCCCCTCTTCTACGGATACCGGTTCGGTCGATGCATCTGGTGCGGATGCGGGCACATCCGCTGGCGGCTCCTCTTCTCCCGACGATAACGCCGTCAAGGACGACGGCGACCAGATGGCAACGACCGATACGTCGATGGCAAATGCCTCGGGTTCAAACAACGCGGGTTCTGCCGATGCGGCCGACGACAATTCCGACGATGGTATCGAGCCGCTAAGCGATGCGTTGCCTATCGTCGAGTATCAGGCTCATGTGCAGGACATCGGCTGGCAAAAGGCTGTAACCGACGGCGCCACCGCCGGTACCGAAGGCAAAAGCAAGCGCATCGAAGCCCTCAAGGTGGCTATTAAGGAGGCCAACTGCACGGGTAAGATCCAGGTTCGCGCTCACGTTCAGGACATCGGCTGGCAGGATTGGACCGACGGCCAAGGCGGAACCACGGGCAAGGGCAAGCGCGTGGAGGCAATCCAGCTCCGTCTTACCGATGAGCTGGCGAGCAAGTATGACATCTACTATCGTGTGCATGCCCAGAACTTCGGTTGGATGGGCTGGGCCAAGAATGGCGAAAAGGCCGGTTCCTCCGGGTATTCCTACCGTCTTGAAGGTATTCAGATCAAACTCGTAGCTAAAGGTGCTGCAGCTCCTGGGTCCACCCAAAATGCGTTCCGCAAACCCAACATGGCCTTGACGTATCAGGCTCATGTTCAGGACATCGGCTGGCAGGGTGCCGTTAAGGACGGTGCCACCGCTGGCACCACCGGTCGTTCAAAGCGCATCGAGGCGCTGAATGTCTCCGTTTCCAATTCAGATTACACGGGCGCCGTGCAGATCCGTGCCCACGTGCAAGACATCGGCTGGGTCGATTGGAAGACGGGTTCGTGCGGCACCACGGGTCAGGGAAAGCGCGTCGAGGCGATGCAGCTTCGACTGACCGATGAGCTGGCCAACACCTTTGATATCTACTATCGCGTGCATGCGCAGGACGTTGGTTGGACCACGTGGGCCAAGAACGGTGACAAGGCCGGTACCGAGGGTTATGGCCGTAGGCTCGAGGCTGTACAGATCAAGCTGGTTAAGAAGGGCGGCGCAGCTCCTTCCAACAGCGGTTCTAGCGTTAACTATGCCTTCAGCAAAGCCCCCATCAAACTTTCGTATCAGGCTCACGTGCAGGACATCGGTTGGCAGGGTGCCGTTTCCGATGGCGCGGTTGCCGGCACTACGGGTCGCGCCAAGCGCGTGGAGGCGCTTAACGTCTCCGTTGCCAACTCCGACTACGCGGGCGGCGTGCAGATCCGCGCTCATGTGCAGGACATCGGTTGGCAGGGCTGGAGCAGCTCTTGCGGTACCACGGGTCGCGGCAAGCGCGTTGAGGCTATTCAGGTTCGCCTTACGGGAGATCTGGCCAATAAGTACGATATCTACTATCGCGTGCATGCTCAAAACTACGGTTGGATGGGCTGGGCTAAGAACAGCGCGTCGGCAGGCACCGAGGGCTTGGCCTATCGTATCGAGGCAGTTCAGATCAAGCTCGTTGCGAAGGGCGGCAACGCCCCCGGCTCCACCTCGCGTCCCTTTGTAAGCGCTGCAAGCATTTCGTACAAGACGCTCGCACGCGGTGGCGCCTGGTCGGGAGCAGCCGGCTCGGGTGCTACATCGGGCACTACCGGCAGGAGCCTTCCCATCTCTGCGCTGGCCGTATCTGTTGACGGTAAACAGCTCGGTGGCGGTATCAGCTACCGTACGCACGTGTCCAACGTTGGTTGGACCGGCTGGTCGAGCAATGGCGCAGTGACGGGTTCTTCCAACGGCTCGCAGAACATCCAGGCGGTTTCCATTTGCCTGAACGGCGAGGTCTCCGGCTCGTTTGACGTTTACTACCGTGTGCATGTGGACGAGATCGGTTGGATGGGTTGGGCCAAAAACGGTGGCTACGCTGGCACGACGGGGCTCGGCCTCAACGTGCAGGCCATCCAGATCGTCATCCGTTCTAAAGCACAGGGCGCGCCTGGTGGCGGTACCGCTTTCGCCAACAGCGCGGCTTCGCTCCCGTACCGTGGTTTCCAGAACCCTAGTTGGATGTTCCAGGTTTCCAATAAATCGGTGACGATTAAAAACCAGGGCAGCGGCAACTTTGGGTACCGTACCGAGTCGCGCATTCCATGGAACGCCACGCGTAACCAGTGCGTGCAGGCCATGATCACGCGTGCGTACGACTATATCGGCACGCCTTACATTTGGGATTATGCTGCCGCCCCCGGTGTCGGCATCGACTGCGCCGGTTTGGTCATGCAGTGTCTGTACGCTACGGGTATGGATCTGAGCCCCTTTAATCCCTGGGACCATTTCTATACTCCGGGGCACGATCACTACGCCAACGACATGTGGAACTGCAGCCGCTTCATTAAGGTCTCGTACGCCCAGCGTCAACCGGGCGACATCCTCTGCTGGCCCGGGCATGTTGCCATATACATCGGCAACAACTATATGATCGAAGCGTATCCGGGCGTTGTTCGTAAATGCAAAGTGCGCACTTCCAACCTGCGCGGTCTAGTGCGTCCGTTCGCGTAACATTTCCTGGGCTTCCCTTTACGCCGGAGAACGATACCCCCGTCATCGATTTCGATCGATGTCGGGGGTGTTTGCTTTCGATGGGGAAGTCCGAAATCAAGAGCGTGTGTGCTGCTACGGGCGTTGGTCTGCTTACGCTCGCATTAGTTCTGTTCTGCCTGCCTGTTTCATCTCGTGCGGATGAAGCTGCGCAGGCAGTTTCTGTTGAACAAGGACTAACAGCTGGCAATGCTGCGGCGGCCGACACTGAGTCTGGTCCATCTACGGAGAGCACGATGCCTGGGCGAACAAGCGACTCGGACACCGCGGCGCAAGGACCATCCGAGGCTTCGGGCGACAGTGCGGATTCTGCTACTGGTGGCAACTCGAGCTCGAGCGAAGCGGGCACCGATTGAAACAGCAACGCTGATACCCAGTAGAACCAGACGAATCAATCCAAGCAGTACTCTCCAGCGCAACAGACTATGCAAGAGAAGTCACAGGGTTCTACGGCTCAAAGTAATCAGAGCGATTCCGATGAGCTCTCGACCGCGGAGAAGACGTCTGCGGCCGCGGCTGCCGCTACTGCCTCCTCAAAACTACCCAAGCTTTCCTATTCGACGCACGTGCAAAACATCGGTTGGCAGAACGCTGTTACTTATGATCTCGCGAGTCCCAATGCCTCGGTTTTTGCGGGTGCGTCGAGCAAAGCGCTTCGCATGGAGGCTCGCAAACTCTCCGTTTCGTGGGAAGGTCATCAAGGTGGTGTAGAAACACGTTCGCATGTGCAGGATCTCGGTTGGATCTCGTGAGCTTCGGGCCCTACGGGCACCACGGACCGCGGCCTGCGTATCGAAGCCATAAAGATTCAGCTGGTAAAGAAATGACAATTTAGAAACTGGGGCGTATCCATATTGGGAGATGCTCACTTAAACTTAGTTAAACTTTCCGATCATGTGCGATTTTGACAACGAAAATGGGTCGTCATACAACTTGATCACTCGATTCCAAAGTGGTGTGCAGCATGTGACCGCTTGGTAAGAGCACGGGTAACTGGTGGAGAAGGCCCATTTCGCGGGTAACGTTGCAGCCACCTTGCTAGAATGGTTCACGTTAAAACGTGAAAGGATTTTCCTTGTCTCTGAAAGTTCTCGTCGTTATTCCCGCATATAACGAGGCTGAAAAC
>CAVGWH010000047.1:0-39003 GCA_963633065.1 Oribacterium sp. | reverse complement strand
GGCGAGGACGCCAAGATCATCTACTTCGATAACGGCATCGAGCAGCGCATGAACGGCACGTGCGCGGGTGGTACGGGCGCGTTCATCGATCAGATGGCCACGCTCCTGCATACGGATGCGAGCGGTCTTAATGAGCTCGCCCGTCATGCCACTACTATCTATCCCATCGCTTCGCGCTGCGGTGTCTTCGCCAAGACCGATGTGCAGCCGCTGCTCAACGAGGGCGCGCGCCCCGAAGACGTGGCGGCTTCGATTTTCCAAGCCGTGGTGACGCAGACCATCTCGGGCCTTGCGTGCGGTAGGCCCATCCGTGGCAACGTGGCCTTCCTCGGTGGTCCTCTGCAGTACCTCTCTGAGCTGCGCCATCGTTTCTACGTGACGCTCGATCTCGACGAGGAGCATCGAATCATACCCGAGAACGCGCATCTCTTCGTGGCGTCGGGCGCTTCGATGGCGCATGAGTCGGACAAGCTCTCCACGTTCCCCGCGCTTATCGAGGCCATCGACAACCTGGGCGATACGCAGGGTTCCGAGGTCGAGCGCCTGGATCCGCTGTTCTCGACCGAAGAAGACTATGCCGAGTTCAAGGAGCGTCACGACAAGGAGGTCGTGCCGCGCGGTTCCCTTGAGGGCTATACGGGGCGCGTGTTCATCGGCATCGACGCCGGTTCCACCACCATGAAGGCCGCACTCGTGGGTGAGGACGGCCAGCTGCTGCATACGTGGTACGGCAACAACAACGGCGACATCCTGGGCACGGCCAAGGTCATCATGGCCGATTTCTATGAGCATATCCCCGCGGGATGCACGATCGGGCACGTGACCACCACAGGCTACGGCGAGGCTTTGCTCATCGAGGCCCTGCATGCCGATTCCGGTGAGATCGAGACCGTGGCCCATCTGCGCGGTTCCAAGGCGTTTTTGCCCGGCGTGGAGTTCATCCTCGACATCGGCGGACAGGATATGAAGTGCCTACGCGTGAAAGACGGTGTGATCGAGCACATCATGCTCAACGAGGCATGCTCTTCGGGTTGCGGCAGTTTTATCGAGAGCTTTGCCGTCTCCATGGATATGGACGTGCGCGCGTTCGCCGACGCCGCCATCCATGCCGAGAAGCCGGTCGATCTGGGTAGCCGCTGCACCGTTTTCATGAACAGCCGTGTCAAGCAGGCGCAGAAAGAGGGCGCCACGGTAGGCGACATCGCCGCTGGTCTCTCGTATTCCGTCATCAAAAACGCGCTCTTCAAGGTCATCAAGCTGCGTGATTCCAAAGAAATCGGCGCCAAGGTGATCGTACAGGGCGGTACCTTTATGTCCGACGCCACGCTGCGCGCATTCGAGCAGCTCACCGGTGTCAACGCCGTGCGTCCCGATATCGCCGGTTGCATGGGCGCTTACGGCGCCGCCTTGCTTGCGCGCGATCGTGCGGGCGCCGATGGCGTATCGACCATCCTCTCGGCCGACGAGATCCAGCATCTCACGGCGACGCAGAAGCACGTGCGCTGTGGGCGCTGCTCCAACAACTGCCAGCTCACCGTTAACGATTTCGGCGGTGGGCGTCGTTTCATCACCGGCAATCGTTGCGAGAAGGGCGCGGGCGGCAAGCGCAAGAAGAGCACGGCCCCCAATCTCTTCAAGAAGAAGAACGACCTGCTGTTCAACCGCGAGGTGCTCAGCCCCGAAGAGGCTCCGCGCGGTACCGTCGGCATCCCGCGCGCGCTCAACATGTACGAGAACTATCCCTTCTGGCATGCGTTCT
This sequence comes from Oribacterium sp., assembly GCA_963633065.1. GTDB lineage: Bacteria > Actinomycetota > Coriobacteriia > Coriobacteriales > Coriobacteriaceae > Collinsella. Next base: position 37,244 of record CAVGWH010000047.1, on the reverse strand, counting down.
TTACACGGCTGGGCTTCAGCGTCCAGCTGTCGGACCAGTCGAGCAAGAAGACCTATCAGGCGGGCATCGAGTCGATGCCGTCCGAGAGCGTGTGCTATCCGGCCAAGATGAGCCACGGACACGTGATGAACCTCATCGATCGTGATGTCGACTTCATCTGGATGCCGTGCGTGCGCTGGGAGCGCAAAGAGGACCCGACGGCAGGCAACTGCTATAACTGCCCCATCGTCATGAGCTATCCCACGGCGCTCGGCCTGAACATCGACGAGATTCGCGAGAAGAACGTCGAGTTCCTGTACCCGTTCGTGCCTTATCACGACAAGACCGAGCTCAAACGCCGTCTCTACCAGGTGCTCGCCGTCGATCGCGTGGCCGATGCCGCCGAGGGTCGCGGCCGGGTGCGCGGGCCCAAGATCACGCGCTCCGAGATCGATGCCGCGGTGAACGCCGCCTACGAGGCTGACGTGCATTTCCATGAGGATATCCAGATCATGGGCGAGGAGACGCTCAAGTGGATCGAGGACAACGGCGGGCATGGCATCGTGTTGGCCGGACGTCCCTATCACAATGATCCCGAGATCAACCATGCTCTGCCCGAGCTTATCGCGAGCTTCGGATTCGCCGTGCTCACGGAGGACTCCATCGCGCACATCGTCAAGCCCGAGCGTCCTATCCGTGTGGTGGATCAGTGGATGTACCACAGCCGTCTGTATGCGGCGGCGCGCTTCGTCACCATGCGCAACGATCTCGACCTCATTCAGCTCAATAGCTTCGGGTGCGGCCTCGATGCCCTCACCACCGATCAGGTGCAGGAGATCATGGAGGCCAGCGGCAAGATCTACACGGTGCTCAAGATCGATGAGGTCAGCAACCTCGGTGCGGCCCGTATCCGTATCCGTTCGCTGATGGCGGCCCTCAAGGATCAGGAGGCTGAACGCGCGCACGCGGCGGAGCTTGCGGGGGAGGAGTATCGCCTCGGTGCCGCATCGCCTGTCGAGCCGAGTGAAGATGCGCCGGCATTTGCCACGCATAAGTACACTTTCGAGCCTCAGCGCGAGAGCAAGTCGGCGGCGTGGCCCAAGGTGCCCTTCACCGAGCAGATGCGCGAGGAGGGCTACACCATCCTGTGTCCGCAGATGGCGCCCATCCACTTCGATCTGATCAAGGAGATCTTCCGCGCGGGTGGCTACAACCTCGAGCTTATGCCGTCTACCGACCGCGGTGCCATCGAGGCGGGTCTGCGCTACGTCAACAACGACATCTGCTATCCGTCCATCTTGGTTACGGGGCAGATCATGGAGGCCATCGAGAGCGGCAAGTACGATCTCTCCAAGACCGCCGTGGTGATCAGTCAGACGGGTGGCGGCTGTCGCGCTACCAACTACATCGCACTTATCCGTAAGGCCCTGCGCGAGTCGGGACATCCCGAGATCCCCGTCATCAGTTTGTCGGCCGTGGCCCTGGGCGAGGACAACCCCGGTTTCAAGCTCACGCCCGGCATGCTCAAGACGGCTGTCTACGCAGTGCTTTTCGGTGATGTGATGATGCAGATGCTCTATCGTTGCCGTCCCTATGAGGCAGAGCCCGGTGCCGCCGACGCGCTGTACGAGAAGTACATGGCGCGTGCCCGCAAGCTCGCTCCCAAGTTCAACCGGCATAACTACACTAAGCTGTGCCGCGACGCCATCCGTGACTTCGATACCATGCCGCTTGTTGGCGAGGGCACCAAGCCGCGCGTCGGCGTAGTGGGTGAGATCCTGGTCAAGTTCCATCCCACGGCCAACAACCATGTGGTCGATGTCATCGAGCACGAGGGCTGCGAGGCCGTGGTGCCCGGCCTGCTCGACTTCTTCCTCTACTCCATGAGCAATGCCGAACTGCAGAAAGATGAGCTGGGTAGCTCCCGCAAGACCCGTGCCGCCATGGCGAGCCTCATCAAGCTCGTCGATTGGATGCGTACGCCGGCAGAGGAGCTGCTGGAGAAGTCGGAGCGTTTTGAGGCGCCCGAGCGTATCTCGGTTATGGCTCAAAAGGCTTCGACGGTGCTTTCGACCTGCAACAACATGGGCGAGGGCTGGCTTCTTACGGCTGAGATGCTCGATCTGATCGATCACGGTGCACCGAATATCATCTGCACGCAGCCCTTTGCCTGCCTGCCCAACCACGTGGTGGGCAAGGCCGTGATCAAGGAGCTGCGCCGTCAGCATCCCGAGAGCAATATCGTGGCGGTCGATTACGATCCGGGCGCCTCTGAGGTCAACCAGCTCAACCGTATCAAGCTCATGATCAGCGTTGCCAAGGAGAACCTGCGCGCGGGTAAGGGCTTCAAGCTCGAGAAGGTGGCCCCGCTTAAGATGGATGAGGTCACGGGTCAGATGCGCCCGCACGATACGGGTTGTGGTGACGGTGGCTGCGCTACCTCGGGCGAAGATGCCGTCGCAGCTGTGGCGGAGCGGTTGGGCCGCGGGGTAGGCGCAAAGTAAGCGTTTCGCTGCGTAGCGCTTGCGGCTTACCGTCGGTTCCCCATCAACCGCGAAATGCCCCCTGTTCTTGAAAAAGGAGCAGGGGGCATTGTCATATATCGATTCTGCGCCATGGGTCGGTGTTTGCATACCGTTGGTGCTCGCGGGCCGTTTACCGAATAGGCATTCCGACTGCGCTTAAAGTACCTTTAAATAATGGACATCCGTAATTTTTCTTAAGCGAAAGGATGCCCTATGAGCTACAAGAACATCGTTGTTGCCGGTGGCGGCGTGCTTGGAAGCCAAATCGCCTTCCAGGCGGCCTATTGCGGCTTCGATGTGACCATCTGGCTTCGCAGCGAGGGATCCATCGGTCGTACGCAGCCCAAAATCGATCATGTGCGCGAGGAGTATATCGCGGCTATCGAGGGCATGGCCGACGGTACGGGAGATTGGTGCCCCGGCATTGCCGATAGCGACGAGCCGTTCGACAAAGAAGCGGCCCTCGCTGCTGTGGAGCGCGCCTACGCGGGACTCAAGCTCGAGCTCGATCTTGCGACGGCGGTGGCGGATGCCGACCTGGTGATCGAGTCCATGGCTGAGGACACGCAAGCCAAGATCGCGTTCTATCAGAAACTCGCGCCGGTGCTTCCCGGGAAGACGGTGGTGGTAACCAACTCGTCGACCTTGCTCCCCAGTACGTTCGCCAAGTACACGGGCCGCCCGCAGAAGTACCTGTCACTGCATTTTGCCAACAGCATCTGGAAGAACAACATGACCGAGGTTATGACCCAGGCGCAAACGGAGCAGCGCTATTTTGACGAGCTTATCGAGTTCGCCAACCAAATCCGTATGTTGGCGCTGCCCGTCAACAAGGAAAAGAGCGGTTACTTACTTAATTCCATGCTGGTACCGTGGCTGCTCTCGGGTCTCGACCTTTATGTTTCGGGTGTGTCGGATCCCAAGAGCATCGACCTTGCCTGGACGCGCGGCACCGGGGCGCCGAAGGGTCCCTTCCGCGTGTTCGATACGGTGGGTATTCAGACGGCTTACAACATCGTGTTGCAGTATCAAAAGGTGCCGGGCCTTTTGAGTCCGCTCCTCAAGAAGATGATGATGCCGTATAACTTCAAAGCCATGGCGACGGTGCTCAAGAAGATGATCGATGAGGGCAAGCTTGGAGAATCTGCGGGCGAGGGCTTTTTCACTTACGCCGATCGCTAGGCTCCAACCTTAAGCTTTGATTAAGGGCTCTTTGCTATAGTGCCGTCTGCTTAATTGGCCGGTTTATGCCCAATTGATAAGGACGGCACCATGACAGATAACCAAACTACCGCATTGGTTTCCAAACGCCTGGCAACCAAGGGCGTCACGCGTCGCGGCGTGTGCGCGGGGGCGCTGGGGACCGTAGCCGCGCTCGCGGTTAAGACCCCTGCTTTCGCTGCGTCTTCAAGCTCATCAGATGAGCTCACCTCCGAGCAGAAGAAGCTGCACGAGCAGTTTGTCGCCACCTATAACGTCAAAAATCAGGCGAAGATCCGCGCAAAGCTCGATAAGAAGTACAAGGCGGATTCGTACGATGAAGAGAACCCCTTGGTTGAGGTCGATCCCTTCGGCACCAATACGCTTTCGTGCTATATCCGCTTTGCCTCCGATGTGCCTGTAAAGGTGAGCTATCGCGTCAAGGCGTCCAAAGCCGATGGTTTTGCCGCGTTTACGGGAACGCCCAAGGGCGGTGACCAGCTGGCCACGGAGCACGAGTTTCAGGTTATCGGTCTTGTCCCTGGCAAAACCAACACGGTGACGCTGACCCTCACCACCGAGGATGGCACCGAGCGCACGGTGACCGTCAAGCCCAAGGTGTCGTCGCTCAAGGGTAGCGAGTCGCTTAAGCTCAAGGTTACCGCAGGCGAGTCCAACACCGAGCTTGCCGATGGTCTTATGGCCATTCTCGGTAACGATTCGTCCAAACTCGACTTTATGTATTACTACGACAACGCCGGCTGCATCCGTGGTGAGGTTCCGCTGATCGGCTACCGCAGCCATCGCCTGCTCTTTGACGATAACGGTATGTACTACAGCGCTTCCACCACGAAGATCGCGTGCGTCGATGCGCTCGGTCAGGTCGTCAAGGTGCTCGATACGGGCGACTGGGAGCTGCATCACGATTACGTGTTCGACGGCGATGGCAACCTGCTGGTGCTGGCGAGCAACCAGGGCTCAGAGGCCGACTTGGACGTCGATCGCAAAGCGAGCAAAAGCTCGGCTACGCGCAGGAACGTCGAGGATAAGGTCATCAAGGTCGACGTCACCACGGGCGAGGCGACCGAGGTGCTCGACCTGGGCGACCTCTTTGCCGAGCTGAAGGAAAAGGCCAAGGTAGCAAGCGATGGTGACCTTGACTGGATCCATATCAATACCATTCAGTGGCTGGGCAACGATGCGGTGCTGCTCAGCTCGCGCGAGACGTCCACCATCATCAAGGTAACGGATATCTACGGTGAGCCCCAGGTCGATTACCTCATGGGCAACACGGAGTTCTGGGATGGGTCGGGCTTCGAAGACAAGCTGCTTGCCAAGGTGGGCGATTTCTCCGAGAACGCCGGCCAGCACAGCATTACCTATGTGCCCGATGAGACGCTTGGAGAGGGCAGGTATCGCCTGCTCGTGTTCGACAACAACTTCGGTAGCGCCGAGAGCTATCCCAAGTTCGATTGGAGCCAGCTCGGCGCCGCTGTGGTCACCGAGTACGGCAAGGGTACGCATTCGTTTGCGCGCTGGTTCATCGTGGACGAGTCGGCGCGTACCTACGAACTCGTCGATCAGATCGCGGTCGCATTCTCCGCGTATGTGAGCAGCGTGCAGTCGGTCGGTTCTGCGGGTAACGTGTTCGTCGATTCCGGCCAGGCCAAGACCTTCGTTGAGTACGACCGATACGGTCTGCCCATCAAGACCTTCAAGATGGATGCCGAGAAGTACGTATACCGCGTATACAAGTACGATTTCACTGGTTACTACTTCGCATAGCGAGACATTCACGAAGGTTTGTGCAGAGGTTGGCATGCCGGCGTGCTTGCGCCTTTGCGTGAACGCTAGTAAAACGGCCTCGGGCGGACATATCCGCTCGAGGCCGTTTCTCATGATGTTTTACTTGGGTGAAGGGCTTGAGCCATCGGGCGAAAGATGGGATCGATGCGCCCGATGCGCTTGCTGTGCCTGCTGATCCTTATCAAGGCGAGGGGGATTGAGCCGCCGATGGAACCTAGGCGGATCAATCCTGCGAGTTGTTCTAACCCAATAGGTTGGCGGCAACCGAGACAAAGGCCAGGATCACGCCGATGATGGATTCGCCACCCAGAAGACCGCTCGCCACCACCAGACCCTGCTCTTGGAAGGCGGCGGGATCGCTGTTGTGTCCGAACTTATCGTAGAGGACTTTTGCCAGCGAGCCTAAAAAGGCTGTGAGAGACATGTAGAACGGCAGGTAGACGCCGAGGCCGACCATCATGGCGGGCAGGCCGATCCAATAGAGCGCGATGCCTGCGATGAGCCCCACGATAAAGGCGGGCACGCTGGGGATGCCGGAAACCATGGTGGCGACGACGCTTGCCTGGGCGGAAACAAACGCCTTGTCGGGGCCGAAGGCGTCGGGGCCGTACGCGGTGACGAGCGCCATCATGACGGCAGCCGCCACGACGGCGCCGACCAGGCCGCCGATAGCCTGCCCAAGCCACTGGGCACGCGGGCTGGTGCCCAACACGGCGCCGGCTTTGAAGTCGTTCATCACGTCGCCGGCAAGGCCGCACGCAACGGCTACCACGCCGGCGATGAAGAAGAGCTTTACCTGTGCGAGCTGAGCGAACGCCGCAACGATGAGCATGACGATGAGGCCGAATATCTCCATGGGATCGATTCCCGTCTGACCGCAGCTCTGTGCGCTCATAATGGTGGTGACGAAGGTGAGAAGCGTGACCACCACGGCGGGCAGCGCACCCAAACCGAGCGCAAAGCAGATGATGACGGCAACGGCGGCGGTGGCGAGACCCAGGATTCCGGCATCCAACTTAACGTTACCGCTCACGAGTGATGCCGAGTTCGCTTCCGCGCTGGCGTCGCCGTGAGATCCGTCGTTTCCAAGGAGACCGCGCACGATGCCACCGATTTGCGGCGCGATATCCTTCAACACCACCGCGATACCCGATCCCATCATGAGGCCCATGCCAAGCGATTTGACGATTCCTTGAGCGGTATCGAGCGAGAAGAGGCCCATGGCCGTGCCGCCGACGATGATGCCGAAATTGCCGAGGAGCGCTCCGACGAACCAGAATGCCACGGGAGCGAATCCAACCAGAAAGCCGACGGAGAGCAGCATGGGCGAGTTGTAGATACCGAAGGTCACGCCGGGAATGGGAAGGTTGCAGAGCATGCTGGGAACAAGCCCCAGGCCGTCGCGCAAAAAGCAGTAGACGCCGGCGAGGCCCATCGACCCGAAGAGCTGCTTGCCCGTCTTGCCGCCTGCTTCGGTTGCGGCGAGCGTTTGAGCGGCGGCGTTGCCGGTGGGGAATTCAAGTGCGGCGTCGACGATGAAATGCCTATGGATGAGGGCCGTGCACACCAGCCCCAGACCGGTGCCGGCAAGCGCCACGATGAACATCTCGACCCATCCGATCTGGTCGCCCAGGCCGAGCATCCAGGCGCCGGGGATGGTGAAGGCAAGACCGCCCGCCACCATGGCGCCGGCCGACATGATGGTATGCGTGACATTGGCCTCATTGAGGCTGGCATTTCCCAAGAGTTTGAGGAAGAACAGCGAGATGACCGCAGCGAAGATAATCGGCCAGGGGAGTGCGCCCATCTTGAGCGCCGTGTAGGCGGAACTCGCCGTGATGATGACGCAGCCGAGGCATCCGATGATGACTCCGCGCAGCGTCAACTGCCCGCGCACCGAAGCGCGGCCGTTGGAATTGCTCATGTATAGCTCCTTTTCGTATATCCGCTTTCCCTTGCGGCGGGGCAGCGAGCCTCGCCGGAAAGTCGGGTTACCTACGGACACGGGCTTGAGCGCGCCCGTGCAGCGCCCTAGTATAGCCTGAGCGCAGCAGGGGGTAAACTGCCTCAAGAAGACGACCGAACGGAGCGAGCATGAAAGTAGGCGTGCAGCAGCAGATCGTGCCGAGTGCATGTGTGTTGACGGTTGACGTGGGAAATACATCCACGCGTTTCGGCCTGTTCGCCCAGGGCGGTATCGGAGCTGCGGCTCAGGCGTTGAAGACGTGGGAGGTGACGACGCCCGCGCGCATAACGCCCGATGAAGCGCGTATGCAGCTGACGCAGGTTCTCTCGGTCCTTGCCGGTTCCGAACTCCACGCGGGCCAGCTCGATGCGCGTCCCGTTGCGGGCGTGCTTTCGTGTGTGGTGCCCTCGCTCGAGCATGCGTGGAACGAGGCTCTTGCATCGGTATGCATACGTCGTTGCTATGTAGTGGGTCCCGGGCTGAAGACGGGCGTGGCGCTGAGCTACGACGATCCGTCCGAGATCGGTCCCGATCGCATCGCCGATGCCGTGGCGGCGCGCGTGCTCTTCGGTGCGCCGTGCGTGGTGGTGGATATGGGAACCACCACCAATATCGAGGTGATCGATGCTGCCGGCGCTTTTGCCGGGGGCATTATCGCGCCGGGGCTGGCACTCGGAGCGCGCTCGCTTTCCGTGGCGGCCGCCCGCCTACCCATGGTCGATCTGCACGCGCCGCGCCGTGTGATCGGCCGCAGTACCCGTGATGCCATGCGTTCGGGAATCGTGCTGGGAGAGGTCGCGCGTATCGACGGCATGCTCGACATGGTCTTGGCCGAGATGAGGCAGGTCGGTGCCGCCGGCGAAGAGCAAAACGTCCCCGTCGTCATAACGGGAGATAACGCGCAGGCGATGGCGGCGCTGCTGCACCATGAAGTGGCGACCGAGGACACCTTGACCCTGCGCGGTCTGGCCGAGCTTTACCGCCTCAATGCGCGTGCTTCCAAGCACGCTTAGCGCAACGCCGCTCTCATCTGCTTGCTTCGTGGTACCGCTGCCGTGCAGCTCTATCATGTGCGCGTTATGGATACAATGAGGCAATCAGTGGGGCAAATCGCTCTTGGATGGAGGTGCTCGTATGGCGGACACACAAGGCGGATCGAGCAAGCGCGAGAACGTTATCTCGTGGGACGAGTTTTTCATGCGCGTGGCCATTGCGGCCAAACTGCGCAGTAAAGATCCCAACACGCAGGTTGGCGCATGTATCGCCAGTACCAACCATCGCATCCTCTCGGTTGGTTATAACGGAACGCCCTCGGCGCTCAACGATGATTTCTTCCCTTGGGGTACCTCGGACAATCCGCTCGAGGACAAACATAACTACGTGGTGCATGCCGAAGCGAATGCCGTGCTCAACTACCGCGGCTCGCTCAAGGACCTCGAGGGTTCGACGGTGTACGTCACGCTGTTCCCTTGTCACGATTGCGCCAAGATCCTGGCGCAGGTGGGTATCGGCGAGGTGGTGTACCAGGACAACAAGTACGCCGATACCGACGATGGGCGCATAAGCCGCCGTATCTTGGATTCGTGCGGGATCTCGTATCGCCAGGTTATCGTCGAGGCTTAAGACGTACTTAGGAGTATGTGATCCCCTCGCGTGGTGCCCTCGATTCCGCTCGGGGCGCGCGTGGCGCTGTAGTAACATCTAGCAGGCTGCGGGCTCGGTGCCCGTGCATGCTTTGTCGGGAAAGGAGCCCTTGTGGCTGTTAACGAAGAGCTTCTCAAAAAGGTGCTTGAAGAGATCCGCCCCAACCTGCAGGCTGACGGCGGCGATATGAATTACATCGGCGTGGACGACGAGGGTGTTGTGCAGCTCGAGCTGCAGGGCGCCTGCGCCGGTTGCCCCATGAGCTCGCTTACGCTTTCGATGGGCATCGAGCGCATTCTCAAAGAGCATGTGCCCGGGGTAACGCGTGTCGAAGCGGTCGGCAACGACGATGCGGGCGACCTATACGATGAGTACGCCCCCTTCTAAGGAGGTCGTGAACGATGCGCTTCGGCGCGATTTCGAACGTTGATGCGGTTGCGGGTATGTGCCCGCAACCGTTTTTGTATAAGGGAGCACCGCGTGCTTAACGACTTGTATCATTCCCTGAGCTCCATTGCGTTCTCGGCGGGGCCTATCACCATCTACTGGTACGGTTTGGCTTATGTCGTCGGGTCATTTCTGACGGGGTTTGTGATGTACCGCACGCAGAAGCGCTGGGGGTTCGATATCACCATCGATGATTTGGTGACGGTTGTGGTAGGCGTCGTGTTCGGTCTGTTGATCGGTGCGCGCCTCTTCTACGTCGTCTTTTATGGTGATGGTTACTATTTCTCCCATCCGCTCGAAGTCTTGGCCGTCAATAAAGGCGGCATGAGCTTCCATGGCGGTTTGGTGGGAGGAATCGTCGGCGGCATACTCGTCTGTCGCTCTCTTAAGATCAGTGCCTGGACCATCGCCGATTTGGCGGTGACGGGAGCGCCGCTGGCTTTGTGCCTGGGGCGTTGCGCCAACTTCGTCAACGGTGAACTTTGGGGAAAGCCCTGCGGCGATCTGCCGTGGGGCGTGGTCTTCGGCGGCGTCGGTGGCGACGTCGCGCGTCATCCGTCGCAGCTCTATGAGGCGTTTCTCGAGGGCATTGTGCTTTTCTGCGTGCTGCAGGTCTTGAGCCGGCGTAAACCGCTGCTGCCGCAAGGCACCTTTATCGGCGTCTTTGTTTTGGGCTACGGTATCGTGCGCTTCCTCGTTGAGTTCGTGCGCGTGCCCGACGCGCAGCTGGGATACCTCTTCGGCGGGGCTGTCACCATGGGGCAGCTGCTGTCGCTGCCGTTGGTGGTTGCCGGTATCGCGCTGATCACGTACGCGCATAAGACGGCTCGTCCGCAGATCGTGTATCTCGAGAGCTAGGTGGAGCTGCTTTGATGTTCTGCAAGCCATCGCGAAAATGCGTTCCTGCGGGGAGGGCATCTCGGGAACAGGGGGAGCGTCCGATCGAGGGTTCTCCTTCGGATGCCGTAGACGCTCGTACGCAGGATATCCAGTCGTCCGGTCCCATCGGGGGCACGCCGGCGCGCGATCTTGCGCGCTCCCTGTGGTTTAAACGTTACCCGGCATCTCAGACGATCGCGGCGCTTCTCCTGGCGCTCTTCGCCACCACGGCACTCTCCGCAGAGCCGTACTACGTTACCAAAGGCGATGTGCTTGCCATAGACCCCACCGCCACGGGTGCGCTTTTTGTCTGCTATGAGGTGCTGCTGTCTTTTGCGGGGCACTTTGATGCGGTGGCGCTGCTGGCGCTCGGCTGCTTGCTTACGCTGCCGTTTCGCTATGTGCTGTTCGGCCGCGGAGATTCCTGGCGACCCTCGGTGGTCTTTCCTTCGCTGTTTTTCGCCTTGTGTATGGTGCTGGGACGCAGCTACGATTTGAGCAACACGGCCGATCTTATCTTGAGCAACCACGCGCGCGTCATCTGTGCGTTCATATCGGGGGCTGGCTGGGCGCTTGTCGCCTATGTGGCCACCTATCTTGCATTCGAGTGCCTCGATTGGCTTTCGGCTCATGAGGTCGTTTTGTCGCGCGGGCGCTACGCTCGTCTCGCACGGGTGCTCGAATTCATACTCGATCGGCATTCGTTTCTCTTGCCGTGCGCGGTGCTTGCCGTGGCATGGCTCCTTACCTTTGTCGGGTGCATGCCGGGAATTTTCATGGGCGACAGCGGGGCCCAGATCCGTCAATGGTTCAACCTTCCCAACGGAACGAGCTCGTATCTGCGCCTTGTGAACCCTAAGGTGCTGCTTAACACGCATCATCCCGTTGCGCATACCGCTCTTTTAGGAACATGCGTGCAGCTGGGCATCACGTATTTCAACGACTGCAATGCCGGCCTGCTGATCTATACCACGTTGCAGTACACCGTGAGTGTGCTCGCGGTCGCCTATGCCGTGAGCACGCTTGGGCACCTTGGTGTGAGCCTGACGATCCGTGCTGCGGTATTGGCGTTTTTCGCCTTTATGCCGATGTACTCCAACTATGCGGTGCTGCTCACCAAAGATGTACTGTTCGCGGATGCCCTTCTCGTGCTCTTGGTGCAGATGGCCAAGCTTGTACTGAGCACACGCGGAGAGCAGGGTTCGGAGTCGGTTTCATGGCGTCGTTGCGATTGGCTGATCTGTCTGCTCGCGGGCCTTGTGACCACGTTCATGCGCAACGGCGGACTGGTGTTTCCGCTGACGATCGGCCTTCTCACTGCGGTGATCTACCTGTTGCGGGGGCGCAAGGCGGCGCAACGGGCGCTATGCACCCCAGAGGGCTCACTGTCCATCCGTTGCGTCTGTCGAGGCCGTATCGTGGGCATTGTGGCGGTGGCTGCGATTTGCTTTGCCTGCAACTGGGCTTTCACCAACATCGTCGTGCCAGCGTATCAGATCACGCCGGGGTCAAAGCGCGAGGTTCTCTCCATTCCCTTCCAGCAGACGGCGCGTTTCGTGCAAAAACACGACGGCATCAATGCGGGACTTACCGAAGGTGTGAGCGATGGGCTGGTAACCGATGAGGAGCGTGCGGCTATCGATAAGGTTTTGGGATATGCCAATCTCGCGCGTCGCTATGCTCCCAATAAGGCCGACGCCGTGAAGAACTGCTACAACGAAGCTGCGAGTACAGAGGATCTCAAGGCCTATTTCAAGGCATGGGCCGAGATGTTCTGGAAAGATCCGTGGTGCTATGTGTCGGCATTCGTGAGCAACTATTACGGCTATTTCTATCCCAGCGAAAAGGATGCCTGGGTGTACGGCAACGTGTTCAGCCAATCGGTGATGGCGCGTCCCGATAACCAGCTTTATTTCAACTTCCATCTCAACGAAAGCGAAGCCACCAAGGTCTGCGGGCATCTGGTGGGGGTCTATCGGACGATCTTCCAGCGTGTCCCCGTGCTATCGCTTTTGCTCAGTTCGGCCACGTATGTATGGATGATGGTCGTCTGCGCGGTTTATATGCTGCGGCGACGTCAGTGGACGCATCTTGCATTGTGGGTTCCGTTGTGGGGCGTGCTCGCCATATGCCTTATCGGTCCGTGCAATGGATCCACGTATATGCGCTATCTGTATCCTGCGATTTTGGCTCTGCCGTTTGTGTGGGCGGCAACCTTTACCAAGCGTAAACCGTCGAGGGGTACCGCATGCGATGGTGCGGAAGGTGCGCCGCGCGTATAAAAACCTTTCTTTGCCGCGCTAACAGGTATATCATTTACTGCCGTATGTTTACATTGCCCGCGTCATCACCGTCGCGTGCTTTAACTGTTGTCGATAGGAGCCTCGCATGTCCGGACACTCTAAGTGGGCCACAACCAAGCATCGTAAGGGCGCACAGGACGCCAAGCGTTCTGCGCTGTTCTCCAAGCTGAGCCGCAACATCACCGTTGCCGCCCGCCTTGGCAACGATCCCAATCCCGACAACAACGCCTCCCTTGCCGCCGCTGTCGCCAAGGCCAAGGCCCAGTCCATGCCCAAGGACAAGATCAAGTCCGCTATCGATAAGGCTTTCGGCACCGGCGCCGATGCCGCCGTGTACGAGAACATCGTGTACGAAGGCTATGGCCCCGCAGGTGTCGCTGTCTATGTCGAGTGCCTGACCGACAACCGTAACCGCACCGCCGCCGATGTGCGTTCCGCTTTCTCGCATGCAGGCGGCAACCTCGGCACCACCGGCTCGGTTGCGTTCCAGTTCGAGCGCAAGGGTCAGATCGTCGTTGCCAAGGAGATCCTCGACCCCAACGCCAAGAAGGAGACCATGATCGCCAACGGCGCCGCCGGCGACGAGGACGAGTTCATGATGGCCGTGGCCGAGGCCGATGGCGAGGATTACGAGGACGCCGACGATCAGTGGGTCATCACCACCGCCCCCAACGATCTCATGGCCGTCTCCAAGGCTCTCGAGGCCCGGGGTATCGAGGTCAAGGGTTCCGAACTCACTATGATCCCGACCACCCCGACCGCGGTTTCGGGCGCCGATGCCAAGAAGGTTCAGCGTCTCATCGACCGCCTCGAGGAGCTTGACGACGTCCAGGATGTTTACAGCACCATGGATATGACCGACGAGGTCATCGCCGCTTTGGAGGAGGACGAGTAGGGCAAGCGCTCCTCAAGTCTTTTTTAAGCCTGTCATGGTAAATGAGCCGGGTTCGTGCACAGATGCCGATCCCGGCTCGTCTTATAATGGGTCCCTGTACGTGAGGCATCGGGAAGGAAGGCCTTTGCGGATCATCAAGAAACTCATGGCGCTTCTCTACCTCCTCGCGGCGGTTGTGAGCCTCGGTGGTATGGCCGCGTGGGTCTACTCGCCCTATGCGCGCAGGTTGACAATGCTTTTCTACCGTTATCGGCACATCGTCCCCATCGTGCTCGCTATCTGCCTCGGCATTACGGCACTCGGTGCGCTCATTGGCTTCTGCCGTCTGTTTTTCAGCCGTCGCGAACCCAAGTGCGTTCGCATCGAGGGCAATGCCGATATCGAAGTGAGCTTGGCCGCGCTCGAATCATGTGCCCGCAGGGCCGCTGCTGAGGATGAGGACGTGCTGATCGAACAGGTAGAGGGCCGTATCGTAGGCTCCGATCAGGCCTCGGCGCGTTTCAAGATCGATGCGATCGCGCTCGTCGACGACGACCTTAACGCGCGCGCGCAGGCCATGCAGCGCCGTATCGAAGATGCTTGCGGTGCCATGTTGGGCGTCTCGAAGGTTTCGACGCGCGTTCGTTTTCTGCCTTCTCGTACTACCGAGCAGGTAAGAGAGGTCACCGATGAATAACGGTAACGATTCAAAGGGAGTTAACGTGCCCAAGTTGAATATCGAGCACAATTCGTCCGTCGAGGATGCTTCCGAGCGCAGGGAAGAGGTCTCGGAAACGGACGTTGCGGCAAATGAGTTGGATGACGCCGTCGGCTTCGTGAAAGGCGCGGGTTCTGTTGCGTGGCGCTACGCTGTCAAACACCCGCATACGGCCATCGGCGCGCTGGCGGGTTTCATCGCTGCTGTCCTTATCCTCACGGTAGGGCTTTGGGCGACGATCGTCATCGTCGTTTTCGTTGTCGTCGGCGCCTTGATCGGTCAGATCCGCGATGGCGATAACAGCATCGTCAACTTCTTCGGTCGACTTTTCGGCGGAAGACACTAGGTTTCGTTGACCGACGCTTCCGAGTGGCCGCCGATGCCGATCGTTTATAACCATTCATGCAAGGTATGGAGGATTTGCCATGACCGATGAGAGCAAAGATATCAAAGACCAGGTGCTCGAGGAGACCGTAGGGGCTGCTGAGGATACGGCTGCGCCTGCTGTTCCCGCTAAGGTCGCATCCGCAGAGGTGCCGTCTGAGAAGGACGATGCCGAAGACCTCGATGAAGAGGAAGACGAGCTCGAGGAATCCGAGGACTCGCTCACGTATTCCAATGGTGTGATCGAGAAGATCGTTGCCTTGGCCACGCGTGAGGTGCCGCATGTGCTGGGCATGAAGGGCAATCTCATGCATTTCGTGCAAGAGCAGCTGGGCGCCGAGAACCTCACCAAGGGCGTGTCGGTCGAGGTCACTGACGACAACCGTGTGGTGGTCAACATCTCGGTCATCATCGAGTACGGCTCGTATGCCCCCGATATCTTCGAGGACGTGAAGGAGCGTGTCACCGAGCGCCTCGAGGCCATGACCGGCCTTTCGGTGGCGGGTATCAACCTCCGTATCGAGGACGTGGTGACGCCCGAGGAGTACGAGGCGAGCAAGAAGCACGCTTCCGAGGAATAGCATAGGAAAAGGAGATCCTTGTAATGTATTGCTCTCATTGCGGGCAAGAGCTGGCCGATACCGATCGGTTCTGTCCCCAGTGCGGCGCCCAGACGACGGCTTCGCCTGCCGGGCACCCCGATGTGGCGCCGCAGAATTTCGATTACCCCAAGGGTGGTTCCGAGCAGCCTAAGCAGCGTGGCTGCGTCGCTCAGGCGTTCCACGATATGACGAAGATTCCGGGCGTGTTCAAGCGTGTCTGCCAAATCGGCTTCTTGCCGGCGCTCATCGCGATCGTCGGTATCGTTTTTGTTTTCATCCCGGTAATCGGCGGTCTATTGGCGGCCATCTGCTTCGTCGCGGCCTATGTCGCCTACGTGTGCGGCACCGGCTACGCCATCGAGTGGGGCCGTGACCTTTCGCATCAAAAGAGCGAGTTCAGCATCGATATGCCCCTCATGCGGCCGGGCACGTTTGCTCTGGGCTTCTTCGGCAAGATCTTCCAGGATCTGTTGGGTTTGATCGCGGCGTTGCCGCTGATCGGTGCCCTGCTTTCGGTTCTGGGGACGACTATTTCCAGCCTGGGAGCTTCCATCATTTGGGGCTATGCCGATAGCGCTATCGAGAGCCTTATCGTGTCATCGCTGGGACTCTTTTTGCTGGCTGCCTTCGCGACCGTCGTACTTGCGGTCTTTCTCGGTATGTTCGCCGATGCAGCGGTGATGCATTTTGCCGTCACCGGACGCATGGAATCGGCGTTTTCGCTCAAGAGCGTTTGGAAGGCATATAAGGCCAACCTGGGTAAGCTCTTCTGCGCGTCGGTGTGCCCCGCGCTGATCGTCGGCGTGGTGAAGACCGTGCTCGAGTGGATCGTGACCGTTATTTTCGGGGTGTTCGCAGCTGCCTCGCTGGCGCAGTACTATGGCTATTACGGTTACGGCGCCTCGTATCAGCCGAGCGGAATCGCCGCCATCCTTTCCTCGGGTGGTTTGGTGCTCATCGTCTTTTTGGTGTGCACGGTGTTCGTCGGTGTCGTGCTCGACGTGTTCGCGACCATGTTCAACTACAGGGCCGTGGGCTACTGGGCGGCGCGCTACGCATCGGACTGGGCCGATGAAGATGTTTCCGATGAGCCGTTCATCAAGCTCCCAGGCGAGCAGGGGGTTGCGCCTGTCGAGGAGGGCGAGGCTCCTGTAGAGACGGTAGTTACCGATGCGGTGGCCGATGAGGCCGTATCCGTCGAGGCCGCTTCCGTGGCGGAGCCTGGTTCGGTTGCGTCGGCAGCCGAGACGGTTGTTGCTGAGGTTGTTGAGGACACGGCTGTCGAGGACGTGCCTGTCGAGGACGTGCCTGCAGACGATTCATCTGTCGAGGACACGCCTGCCGAGGCCGTGCCTGACAACGATGTGTCCGCTGAAGCCGTTGAGGCTCCCACGGCCATCGACGCTCCCATGGAAAACGATACGGAGGGCGCTGAGTAACCGGCACTTTTGAAAACCGTTGTGAAAACGAGGGGCACCGAGGACGATAAAGGTCTTCGGTGCCCCTCGTTTTATGTATGTCCGTTTGCCGTTTAGGTGTTACTCGTCATCGTCATCGCCAGCATCGTCTGCAGCATGTTTGGCTTCTTTGCGCGCTTCGTGGATACCGTGGATTGCCGCGTGCCGTGCAGCGCGGGCATCGTGCACGGCGCCACGTGCCTCGGCAGCCGTTGCCTTTGCAGAGCGGAGCTTGCTGGCGAGAACGGGGTTCTTTTCGGCAACGGCGCTGATGGTGGGTCCATCGAGCTCGGCCTGTGTCGGTTCGGCGAGGAAATCTATGGCGTATTGCGCCGAGAGCATGGCGCCTTTGGCAAGCACCGACTCGTCGATCTTATAGAAGCAGGAATGCTGCGCGTAGGTGGCGCCGATCCCCGCGTTGCGGCAACCGAGGAAGGCCAGCATGCCGGGAACCTCGTGCAGGTACTCCGAAAAATCCTCACCCGAAAGCGTGCCTTGGTAACTCCCCACACCGTCGTCGCCCAAGAGTTTTACGACGGCTTGGCGGCAGCGCTCCGAAGAAGCCGGCTCGTTCTCGACCTTGTAGTTGGCGATGGTGTAGTCCGAAAGCTCGGCCTCTGCTCCCAGGGCCGCGGCGGTGTGCTCTACGATGCGGCTGATGAGCCCTGGCATCATATCGTGCGTTTTGGCGTCGTAGGTGCGTACCGTTCCCGTGAGATGGGCGGTGCCGGCGATGACGTTGCGCGCCGTGCCGCCGTGGAATTCACCTACCGTCACCACGGCGGGCTCATAGGGACTCACCTCGCGCGAGACGATGGTCTGCAGCGCGTTGATGATCTCGGCACCTACCATCACCGCGTCGTGCCCGCGTTGCGGCATGGCGCCGTGGCAGCTGGTGCCGCGGATGTCGATGCGGAACCAATCGGTGTTGGCCATGCGCGGTCCGGGTTCGCAACTTACGGTACCGGCGTCGACCTCACTCCAGATGTGCTGAGCGAAGGCTCCATCGACGCCTTCGCACACATCGGTGCCGATCATCATCTTGGCACCCTGCCCGTTTTCTTCCGATGGCTGGAAGACCACGCGCACCTCGCCATGCAGCTCGTCGGTCATATGGCGCAAGATCTGCAACGTGCCCAGCATCATGGCGATGTGGCAGTCGTGCCCGCAGGCGTGCATGTAGCCGTCGTTGACGCTGGCAAAGCTCTCGCCCGTGCGCTCGGTGACGGCAAGCGCATCGATGTCGGCGCGCAGAAGGATGCGTTTGCGCGGCGTTCCGTCCTCGCGGTACGCGTCCGCGGCGGTACCGCGCAAGGTGGCGACGGCACCGGTTTCGAGTGGACGCTCGTAGGGGATATTCATGGCATCGAGCTGCTGACAGATGTCACTGGTGGTATGCACCTCGTGTAGGCTCGGCTCGGGATGCTTATGAAAATGCCGCCGTTGTTTGATGATATAGGACTCAAACTCGGCGGCGATGGCGCGTATCGCATCGGTTATCTCGTCAGGTCGGCGCGTTTCGTGAGACGCCTTGATCTGCTGAGCCACAGTGGTCGACATAGATAACACCCTCTTTGGTGATTGCGGATGGTTGGACTTAGTATAGTGAACAGTGAAAACGTCGCCGCGCGATTTGCCGAATTCGCGCACGTGATGCCGTTTGGTTACATGAGGTGCTCCTATGGATAAACCGGAATTGATCGTTCGCTCAAAACATGTGTTCACCGCCGCTGCACACGGGGGCTCGGAAGACCGAGAGTTGGCGCTTGCCATAGCGTCGGGGCGTATCGTGAGGATCGGCGATCCCGATGAGGTGATTGCCACGGCGCCCGCGGGAACGCCTGTGATCGATTATGGGGAGCGCTTCATCTGCCCCGGGTTCCACGATGCACACCTGCATTTCTTCCATACCGCGGTGGGCGGCTCGCCCTATATGCTCATGGAGATGGGCGAGAGCGAAGCTGACTTGGTGCGCAAGACGCAGGAGTTCGCGCATGGATTACCGTCGGATGCGTGGGTGGTTACCCAGGGCTGGCGTGATTATCGCTGGACGCCCGCCGAGCATCCCACCAAGCGCTCGCTCGATGCAGCTTTTCCTGATCGCCCTTGCGTTATGTATTCGGGTGATGGCCATACGCTATGGCTTAACTCCCGTGCGCTTGAGGCGCTCGGCGTCACGCCCGATACCGAGCCCCCTGCGGGCGGAAGCTTCGATAAATTCGACAACGGCGAGCTGACGGGCATCGCACACGAAGCCGCTGCCATGCAGCTTCTGCCCCGATGCTTGGAGTGGCTGAGTGAGGGTCGCATCGCCCGCGCCTACGCCGAACAGATGCAGCGCATGGCGGCCCAGGGTATCACATCAATCTGCGATATGTCGCTCATGCCTATGGAGGGCTGCGACTTCATTCGCGATGATGTGTACGAGAACCTGCAACGCAAGGGCGATCTGACGCTGCGTGCCCATCTGTTTCCGACGCTTTTGGACGATCAAAGCCGTCTTGAGGGTCTGCAAGCCCGTTACCGTGGTAACGATTATCTAAGCGCCCCCGGGTTCAAGCAATTCTTCGATGGCGTATCGAGCGAGCATACCGCATACCTTACCGATCCGTATACCAATGCACGTTTCCCTGGGGATCGTGGACACCTTACCGTGCCTGCAGAGCGTATGCGTTCCTTGGTTTTGGCGGCTGCGGAGCGCGGACAGGTGGTGCGCATCCATGTGATCGGCGATGCGGCTATCCATGCGGCTCTTGATATCTTCGAGGAGGCGGCTGAGCGCTACGGTCTGCCTAAGCGCGGGCACAACACGCTGGAGCATCTTGAGAACCTGCTACCCGAAGACATCGACCGTTTGCAGAAGCTCAAGGTGGTGGCTTCGAGTCAGCCGTGCCATATCACGCTCGATCCGGGCGGTCCTGAGCGTGATCTGGGCTTGGAGCGTAGCCGTATTATGTGGCCGTTTGCTACCTACGAGCGCAAAGGGATCGTGCAGGCGTTTGGTACCGATTCGCCCATCACGCCTGTTACGAGCATGAACGTGCTCTACACCGCGGTAACGCGTCAAGACCCCGCCAGTCATCTGCCGACGGGCGGTTGGTTGCCGACCGAGCGCATCGGGGCAGCGAGCGCCTTACGTAACTACACGCTGGGGAGCGCGTACGCTGCAAGTGACGAGGATAATTTGGGAAGCCTTGAGGTGGGCAAGTACGCCGACTTTGCGGTGCTCGATCAAAATCTTTTGACCGTGGACCCTCAAGAGATCCAGCAGACCGAAGTGCTTGCCACCTATCTTGGCGGCAAGCTGGTATACGAGCGCTAATACGGGCTCCGTTATGGCTGAATGCCACGGGCGCAAGCATGACCGCCGATAGAGAGGCCCCCGATGATCACCGTTGCCGATATTCTCGCCTTGCCTTCTTTTGAAAATGTGGAACCCGCTTCGGCGCCGGACGGGGCGGGTTCCCGCGAGGTCAGAAACGTGGGTATCGTCGATTGCCCTCCTGATTACAACGGCTACGCGGTTTATATGCCCGGTGAGCTCGTACTTACCAACCTCGGTTTTGCCTATAACGATCCAGATCTGGCCGAACGTTCGCTTTTGGCCGAGTCCGATGTCATCGTCAACCACATGTGCCTGACCGACGAGAACACCAGGTTCTTCGATGCCGACAAGTTCTCGAAGATGAAGCGCAAACCGATCCTCATCAACCTAGGACGAGGCTTGAGCGTAGATGAGGATGCTCTGCTCGAGGCACTGGACAACGGGACGGTTCGTTCCTTTGGTGCCGACGTGCTTTACGATGAGACGCCGGATCTCGCCAACCATCCATTGGTGGGGAGGAGCGACGTCATCATCACGCCGCATTCGGCGTTCTATTCCACCACGTCGCTCGAGGATCTGATGCGCCTCTCGTGCCAGAATATCGTTTATTACCTTACCGGTGAGAAGGATAAAGTCTTCAAGCTGGTTAATTAGAGCAAAAGGGCCTCGGAAAAATCCCCCGAGGCCCTTTTCATCGTGCGAAACCCTTGTATAAGGATTTACAGCGCGAGAAGCTTCTGAGCCTTCGTTTTGGCGGCGATGTAGCGCTCGATCCAGACCTCGGCATCCGTATCGGTGCCATCGAGCGCGGCGAGGGCACGATAGAAATAGGCGTTGACGTTCGGGTCGGAGGCGTCCTTTTTCAGGGCAGGATAGGCTACGCCGGCAAGATCGATAAGATTTTCGACCAAGGCGAGCTGCTTGGCCGAGAGCTTGGTCGCATCGATGGCGCGAGCGGGTGCAGCGCCGTGGTGATCCTCCACGTGCTCAGCGAGGGCGCTTACCATCTGAACGCGCTTTGCAAGCTCGTCGGCGGAGATACTCAGGGCAAGCGCCGATACGTTATCCATGACGATGCCGGCGGGACGTCCGCAGGGTACGAATTCAGGGTCGGCATCCATGGCATGGGTGATGGTTCCGCCGAGTTTGACAAGGGCACCGACGAGTTCGATGTTGCGCCTATTCATAGGTGAATGACTCCGTTTCTTTTCAGGTTTGCCGAAAGGATAACCGAATCGGGCGGGTTTTCCGTGTCCTTTCATGAGGAGTGCATGAGAAGCGCACGCGTGCCATACCATCGTGATGTGCTACGATATACATCCTTTGAGCGGCGTCTTTGTCGCTCGGGTTCTTTGACAGGTCGTTGCCTTTGCCGCGTGTCGTGCGGTTTAGGGCGCCGTCCCTCTTACACAAGGGGGTGACTGGTTTCGACACGATAGTTCTGAGAGAGGAAGCAAGCCGAGGTCTCCTTGCCTCGTTAAACAGGGGTACCGTCAAATTGAATTGACAACAACTCTTCTTATGAGCCTCTGGCTCTCGCTGCTTAATTTATAAGCTGGCGCGTCAACCCGATGATTTCCCCGCCATCGGTGCGACGTCATTTTAGGGGAATGCTCCCGCGCACGTAATCGGTATGGCGCGGGCTAAGACCGAACCGGTTGGGATGCCGCGAGCGTGTCGCTGCGCGCAACGCATCCGAGACCAAACCAGCGACTGAGCTTGGAGACGCCGATCAGGGAGCTTTCGTGGACCGGAGTTCGATTCTCCGCACCTCCACCAAGGATTTAAAGCAGGTAGATACAGTTATCTACCTGCTTTTTTATTGCTTGTTCGTACTGCGGAGAATCGATGCCTATGCAGGGCGCGAGCGTAAAGAAAACGCGGAGCACCTTTAGCGAGCGGGCGAGGCCGCCGAAGGCTTGGCCGCTCGGGACTCTCGTTCGGGAACTTGTCTGCTTTCAAGCGGTCGGTCCGCCTATTTGGGGTACAACGCACAGGTGTAGACGAAATCGATAGGGAGTCGTTATGAGCGTTGAAGATACCGCGAAGAATGCCGGTAAGGTAGCCATCGTTCTCGAGGGCGGGAGCTTTCGCGGGCAGTTTACCGCGGGCGTGATCGATGTTCTTTTGGAAGAGGGTCTGGATAACTTCGCGGCATGCTACGGCGTGTCGGCGGGAGCTCTCAACGGACTCAACCTTAAATCGCGTCAGATCGGGCGCGGCTGCCGTGTCAACCTGGCGTTTTGTAACGACGGACGCTATGTGGGGGCGCAATCGCTCATGACCACGGGGAGCATCGTCGGCTACGATTTTCTGCTCAACGACGTGCAGGATCGCCTTGATCCCTTCGATAACGAGGCATTTGGGAAGAATCCCATGGAACTGTACGTGACGGCGACAGACGCCATTTTCGGCACGGCGGCGTATCTTCCGGTGAAGAGCTCGGTGCTCGATATCGATGCCGTGCGCGCCTCGACGTCGTTGCCTTTGGTGACCCCGATGGTCGAGCTCGACGGCCATAAATACGTAGATGGCGGTGTTGCCGATTCGGTACCGGTGGAGCATGTGCTCGAAGAGGCGGGATTCGATCGTGCCGTCGTGGTGCTCACCCAAGACCGCACCTATGTAAAGGGGCCGTACGAGTTCACACCGGCCGCGCGTGCCGCATACGGAAACTACCCGTATTTGCTAGAGGCCTTGGAAACGCGTCATGAGCGCTACAACGAGCAGCGCACGCACATATGGGATTACGAAAAACAGGGGAGGGCGTTGGTTGTCGTGCCCGATCGCCCTGTAGAAGTGGGGCATGTCGAGCATGATGCGGCCAAGTTGCTCGATCTTTACATTCAGGGCAGGCAAGTCGCAAAGCGCTTGCTGCCTCGTCTGCGGGATTTTTTAGCAGGCTAGCTTGCGACGGGATCGACAGGACGGTTGCTTTTCATAAGCTTGTGCAGAAACTCTGAGTGGAACTAAAAACTGATTGACTCCACAATCGTGCGGGTTATTATTGACGGGTTACTTGCAGAGCCCCGTGAAATCTCTGTAACAACACGTACTGTACATGGAGGAGTCTAAGTGATTTCGAAATCGACTCACTACGCCAAGCCGGGCGAGGTCCAGCGCAACTGGGTTCTCGTCGACGCTGAGGGTGCCGTTCTCGGCCGCCTTGCCACCCAGATCGCTATGATCCTGCGCGGCAAGAACAAGCCGCAGTTCACCCCCAACACCGACTGCGGTGACTTCGTTGTCGTCATCAACGCCGATAAGGTCCAGCTTACCGGTAACAAGGCCGACAGCAAGGTTTACTACCGTCACTCCGGCTACAACGGCGGTCTCAAGGCTGAGACCTTCCGCATGGCTATGGAGAAGCATCCCGAGAAGGTCATCGAGCGCGCCGTGCGCGGCATGCTCCCCAAGACCACTCTCGGTCGTGCCCAGATGACCAAGCTTAAGGTCTACGCTGGTCCCGAGCATCCGCATGCTGCCCAGAACCCCACGAAGATTGAGCTGGAGGCTTAATGATGGCTGAGAATACCGTTGTTTACCAGGGTACCGGCCGTCGTAAGAACGCCGTTGCTCGTGTTCGTCTCGTCCCTGGCACCGGCAAGGTGACCATCAACAAGCGCGACGCCGATCAGTACTTCGGCCGTCACCAGCTTCTTGAGAACGCCCTTGCTCCTTTCAAGGTGACTGATACCGCCGGTCAGTTCGACGTTATCGCTCTTTGCGATGGCGGCGGCATCTCCGGTCAGGCTGGCGCTCTGCGCCTCGGTATCGCCCGTGCGCTTCTTAACGCCGGCGATTACCGTGCCGACCTCAAGAAGGCCGGTTTCCTTACGCGCGATGCGCGCGTCGTCGAGCGCAAGAAGGCCGGTCTCAAGAAGGCTCGCCGCGCTCCTCAGTTCTCCAAGCGCTAAGCCGTATCTTTTTCTGTATCTTTTCAAGAAGATGCAACGTACAACGGGGCCTGCCGAATTCCGGCGGGTCCCGTTTTATGTAGTAACCTTTTCAACGGAATACGCAACGTATTCAACCAACTCAAATGGGCTTGTCGACGCCGTGCGCGGTCCTGTGAAGAAGAAGGGATTTGTACATGTCTCAGAACATCTTCGGCACCGATGGCGTTCGCGGCGTTGCAAACGTCGACCTTTCCTGTGACCTGGCGTTTCGTCTTGGTCGCGCGGCAACCAAGTTTTTGGGGCCCGATATCTGCGTCGGTCGCGATACGCGTCTTTCGGGTACGATGCTCGAGAGCGCGCTTACCGCAGGAATCATGGCCGAGGGCGGACGCCCGCATTGCTGCGGGGTCATCCCCACGCCGGCTGTGGCGTTGCTTACCGTGCAGGGCGAGCTCGATGGCGGCATCGTTATCTCCGCATCGCATAATCCTCCCGAGTTCAACGGCATCAAGTTCTTCAGCTCCAAGGGCATGAAGCTCCCCGACGAACTCGAGGAGCGTATCTCTGCATGGGTGCTTTCCGAGGACGCCCTGGCAACCGATTCCCTTCCGTCGGGTGACGGCGTGGGGCATATCGTGAAGATGAAGGACGCGCGCGAGCGCTATATCGACCATGCGGTGGCAACGCTCGATGGTCTCTCTCTTGAGGGGCTGGTCGTAGCAGTCGACTGCGGGCACGGTGCTTCGTGCTGCACGACTCCCGCGGCGCTTCAGCGTCTCGGGGCCACTGTGCATGCGATCAATACGGACTACAACGGTTATGACATCAACGTCGGGTGCGGTTCCACGCATCTCGAGCCCCTTCGTGAGCTGGTGCTGCGTACGGGTGCCGATGTGGGTCTCGCTCACGACGGCGATGCCGATCGCGTACTGTTCGTCGATGCCGAGGGTAACGAGATCGATGGCGACTATATTCTCGCTATCTGCGGCTCCGACCTTGCAGCTCAGGGCAAGCTTGCCAATTCCGAGCTTGTTTCGACCGTTATGTGCAACCTCGGTTTTTCGACGGCCATGAAGCGTGCCGGCTTCGATGTGGTGCAGACCGCGGTGGGCGATCGCTATGTACTCGAGCGCATGATCGCCGATGGTGCCGTTTTGGGCGGCGAGCAGTCGGGCCATATCATCTTCCTTGAGCACAACACCACGGGTGACGGTCTGGTTACGGCTCTGCAGCTTCTTTCGGTGATGAAGCGCACCGGGCGCTCTCTGGCTGATCTGGCACGTTGCATGAACAAGTTCCCACAGGTGCTCGTCAATCTGCGCGTTGAGCATAAAGAACAGCTTGATGGGTGCGAGAGTGTCTGGGAGGCAGTGCGCGCCGAAGAGGCCGAGTTGGCCGATCGTGGGCGTATTTTGGTACGTCCGAGCGGTACCGAGCCCCTGGTTCGCGTAATGGCCGAGGCCGAGACGCAGGAGCTCACCCAGAGCGTGGTCGATCGGATCGTCGCGGTGGTGGAGCGCGAGCTCGGCTAGGCGCGGGGAAGTTCTTTTGCAACCTTGTCTAGATGGTACAATGATAAACGAATGCGTTTTGCGGGCGGTAACGTCTTTGGGGGAACATGCTCAATAAGGTTTTGAGATCGATGGGATTGCGCGCGCGCGGAACCACGACGTTGCTTTCGCCGCTTTCCGGTACCATCATCCCGCTTTCAGATGTAAACGACCAGACATTCGCTGCCGGTTTGTTGGGGCAAGGTGTGGCTATCGAGCCTACGGGTGACAGGGTCGTTGCCCCCGCTGATTCCAAGATCGAGGCTATTTTCCCAACAGGGCATGCGGTTGCCTTGCATACCTCAAACGGTCTGGATGTTTTGATTCATGTGGGGCTCGATACGGTCAAGCTTGCTGGCAAGCATTTCAAGGTGCACGCATCGGTGGGCGATCAAGTCAAGCAGGGCCAGGTGCTCATCGAGTTCGATCGTGGCGCCATAAGCGAAGAGGGCTTTGACGTGACCGTTCCTATCTTGGTGTGCAATTCCGTGGAGTTCGCCAGCATCAAGGGCAACATCGGTAAAGACGTGAACGAGCTTGAGCAGCTTATAACGGTGCGCGAGCGCTGATTAGATTCCATTAACCGTTGCGATATTTGTCATCGGCGCCCTTGCTTTGAGCGGGGGCGCCGTGTCATTATAAAGCCGATCGAAGCGACGCTTCGAGCCGCCGTGGACGGGCAGGGGCCTCGACGCGGCGGTCCATCGTTTACAAATAGCATTACGCGACCTCGCCCTGGTGGCCGCATCACGTTGGTGACGGTAAAGCCGTCGGCGGGATGCAGATAGGTCCCGCAGTCTGACAGAAAGGACGCGTAATGAAGATCATCGCAGCAAAAGACTATGCCGATATGAGCCGTAAGGCGGCCAATATCATCTCGGCGCAGGTTATCCTCAAGCCCAATTGCGTGTTGGGTTTGGCAACGGGTTCCACACCCATCGGCGCCTATGAGCAGCTGGTCAAATGGTACGAAAAGGGCGATGTCGATTTCGCCGAGGTCGTTACCTATAACCTGGACGAGTATCGCGGTCTCACGCACGACGACCCACAGAGCTACCACTATTTCATGCGTGAGCATTTTTTCAATCACATCAATATCGATCTTGATAACACTCATGTTCCGGATGGTGCTGACCCGGATGCTGAAGCCGCCTGCGCTGCCTACGACAAGATGGTCGCGGCGGCGGGTTATCCCGATCTGCAGCTTCTCGGCATTGGAAACAATGGGCATATCGGTTTCAACGAGCCCGACGATCACTTCTCAAAGGGCACGCATTGCGTGGACCTCACCGAAAGCACCATTGAGGCCAATAGTCGCCTGTTCGACAACATCGATGACGTGCCGCGTCAGGCATATACCATGGGTGTGCAGACGATCATGAACGCTCGCATGATCCTTGTGGTGGCAAACGGCCCCAAGAAAGCCCAGGCGGTTCACGATATGTGCAAGGGTCCCGTAACGCCCCAGTGCCCGGCTTCCATTCTGCAGCTGCATCCTAATTGCGTTGTGGTGGCCGATGAAGAAGCGCTCGCCATGTGCTAGCTTGCGTATTGCACAGCACGGCATCGCTGAATATGCGATGCGCCCCATAACGCGGAACGATAAAGGAGCCTCGGGCCTAGCCCGGGGCTCCTTTTCCATAGCATATGTGGGCGTGTGCTTGCCAGTCGTGTTCGTGGGCGGTCGTATCTATGCCCCGAACAGCGCATCTCCCTTGGGTAACAGGTTGCATTCTTACAATTCGGACAGGGGTTGGAAAGGAAGGAACCTGTTGCAGATTGGAGCTGGGATGGAAGATGAGCTGATGGGCACGGGTGTGCCGGAAGGACGTGGGCGCGGAATCGCTTATGTAGTGCACCGAAAACGTTTGCTGCAAGACTTGATGACAAGAGGGC
This sequence comes from Oribacterium sp., assembly GCA_963633065.1. Classification (GTDB taxonomy): domain Bacteria; phylum Actinomycetota; class Coriobacteriia; order Coriobacteriales; family Coriobacteriaceae; genus Collinsella. The sequence goes on along the minus strand of CAVGWH010000047.1, from coordinate 9,790 downwards.
ATGATGCGGGAATCGCGGTTCTTTACGCTCCTTGTGGTTTTGGCAAGACCTCGATTTTGCTGCAGTGTGTCGAGGCGGTTCGAGCGGATCCGGAGCGTGGGCATGCCTATTTTATCGAGGGGGAAGGGGCTGAGGTCGAGGAGCTGCTCGTGCCGATTGACGCTATCGTGGAGGAGGCCCGGGGGACATCGGCGCCCCTTGTCGCAATCGATAATGTGCCGTTGTTTGATGTGGACGCGACCCAGCGATTCGTCGCATGCCTGCGGGACTTGCGCGCTCGTGGATTCGCAATCATCGTCACGTGTCTGCCGTCGAACAGGGCGCTGGTCAATGCTTTGGGCGATTCGATTAAATTGAATGCGCAGGCGTTGCGCGTGCAGGCAAAAGAATATTCCGACTGGGTGAGGACGCTCTCGCTGTCGTCCACGCTCGATGTGTACGGTCTTACTCAGGGGGTGCCGCGTCTTGTTGCGGCGCTGCAAGCGCTGGCCGCCCCGCCTGAGGATGGTAAGCGCTTGCTCGAGAGCGCGATCGTCGATGTCGTGGGAGCGGTCATTGAGGATCTTGTCCATAGTGACAGCCCTCTTTTGCAGGCATTATGTCTTATGTATCTCATCGGTGAGGGGAACACGGACGATTTGCGCCGCGCCGGAGTCGAAGTAAGTGCAGAGGAAGGGGCGCGGATACGGCGCGAGCTGGGTATTGTCGAGCTTGATCCCGCTACCGGCGCGTTTAGGTGCCTGGGAACCGAGACGGGGGCGCGCCGTGAGATCCGAGAAGCGATCGTAGCGCTCTTTCCGGAGCTTCTATTCCGCGCCCTGCGCATCCATATGTATGTGGGGCGGGTTGATGCCGCTGTTGCCCTTGCGAGCCGGTTCTTAAGTGACGAGGCCGCTTATGAGCTGCTGGTACATTTTCCGATGAAGCTGGTGTTGGCCGGGCATGCGGGTTATGTCAGGCGCATCGTGGATGCCCAAGGGCCCCTGCATGAACGCGGTAAGTTGGAGCTGACGGCCGTGCTTGCCGACTATGCGGCGGCTTTGCTTTTAGGTGATTATCGTGAGATGAAGGTCGCATACGGTATCCTCAACGCCCGATGCGATGAGATCGAGAGGGAGATAGCGCCCGAGGATTGGGCGTGTGCCCGTGCCCTTGCAGCGCTTTGGGAGGGTGTCTCGGGAGCACGTCTATCCGATATCGACTGCACTGTCGATGCGGCGTGCGAATCTGCCCGCATGCTCGAAACCTATCGGCGCGTTCAAGAGAGCCTACTCGAGGGCAGGGGTTCCTCAACGCTTCTGCAAACCGATATGCAGGGATGCTCTGCCTCAAATGTGTTGAACATTCCTTGGGCATTGCTGCTTTCGTTGCGTCTGATGGAGGAAGCTTCGCGAAGCTGTTTCGGTGCCTGCGACGAGCGCGACGTCCTGCTGGTTCAGATAGCCGATGAGTTGAAGGCGCGCAAGCTCAAGCCTTTGTACCTGCGTTTTGAGGCTACGATCGCGCTCCGGAAACTATTTGCCGGCGGATTCGTGGACGAGTCGGGTGTTTTTGCCGAAGCGTCCAATGAGGCATTGCGTTGCGGCGATACGGGCTTGCAGCTTTTCTATATGACGCTCGAAGGCTGGCAAGCGCTGCTCGCCGGGCAGACGACCAACGCTGCATTTCGGGCGAACCAGGTTCGCAAGCTTGCGCCGGAAGGGGCGACATTGCCTCGCCAATGGGCCGCGCTGATAGTCTCCACTGCGCACATTCGCGAGTGCTCTCGGATCCGTGCGTGCGAGGAGGCCGAGGCGCTCGATCTGGGGGCTGCCGATGTATCGCCGGTGGAGGCGTGGTCCGGGGCGCTTTTGCTTTCAGCGGCACGCTACGATGCTGAACTCGGAGCGTGGTGTTCGTTGCATAAGGCTCAGCTGTTTGACGATAACATCCGTCTCCCGGCAAGGCTTGCACTCAAGGCGATGGGGGCCAAGGCCGATCCTCTACGCCGATTGATTCCGCAGGAGCGCTATGCCGCCTACGTATTGAGTGCGGAAGAGGAAGTTGCGGCGTGTGGAGTTCGTCTCCTTGAGCGTCCCGTGGTGCTCGAACCCGATATGGGGCACATCTCTTTCAGGCTTTTCGGCGGGTTCAAGGTGGAGCGCAACGGGCATACGCTGTGCGATTTGGCGTGGAAGCGCAAGCGATGCAGCGTGCTGGCGGCACGGCTGGCGCTTGCGGGCGATACCTTCGTAGGCCGAAAGACGATCACCGAGGAGATGTGGCCGCGCCTCAGCTATGCGCGTGCACGGGAGAACCTCTATGTGACGCTCTCGTCGTTGCGCCGTGCGTTGGGACAGCATGTAGATGGTCCTCAGTACGTGGTAACACAGGGTGATTGCCTTGGTTTTAATGCCGATTACGTCGACTCGGACGTGGGGCTTTTCAACGAGCTGGCGCGCGAGGTATTGCTTGCGCGCACGGACGTGCCTTCGGCAAAGGTGATCGAGTTCGCTCTTCGTGCCGAGCAACTCTATGTCGGGCCGATTATCGTTCCCGAGGCGGGTGACCTTACGTATTTCACGCAGATACGCGATGTGACGCAGTCGAGGTTCTTCGACTGCATGGTCAAGGGGGCGAATCTCGCCATAGAAGAGGAGGATCTGCCGACGGCGCGTTGGCTGGTGGAAGCGGCCCTTAGACAGGGTTCCACACGCGAGGACGTGGTGCGTTGCGCTTTGCGTGTCTTCGAGCTGGGTGGAAGAAGGCGCGAGGCGGTCGATCTATACAGCGCGCATTTCGCCCATCTCGAGCGCGAGGTCAACGAGTTGCCTGAATTGGAGACCCGTATGGCCTATAGCGAAGTGGTGAAGGACATGAAACAGCGCGGTTTGCTCTAGCGCGCTTCCGCTTGCGCGGCCTTATCGCTGCCCTTGTGAAACCATGGCTTGTCGGCTGTCTCGGTTGTTCTCCTAATGTTTTCCCGTCACGCAAAAATGCGGGTAAAAAATGGGGCGAACCGTGGCTTATGCGGTTCGCCCCAAGATCTTCTCCGTTATAGCGGCTGCAAGACGTTAAACAAGCTTGATCTTGTCGATATCGGTGCGCTTGGTCTCGCGGTAAAGCGAGAATTTATGGCCGATGACCTGTACGACATCGGCATGGCATGCCTCGGCCAGGTCGTTAGCTGCGTCGCGCGTGTTGAGGCTTGAGCCGTCCAGTACGGAGCATTTGATGATCTCGTGCGCTTCGAGATACTCGTTGGCCTGCTCTACCGTGCCGGCGTTGATATCACCCTTGCCGATGATGACGACGGGGTTGAGATGATGCGTAAGGCTGCGAAGCTGCCTGATCTGTGGGCCGGTGAGCGCCATAGGGTCTCTCTTTCATAATGAAACGGGTGAAGTTGAACGCTGCAACGATAGCGTAGATATGCAGGTGGTAAGAGGTGGGACGGTCGAGTTCGCAAAGAAAGCGTGTCTGCGAACTCGATCGGCCGCAACCTCAACCTAGTTCTTGAGGGAGTTGAGCGGAGCGGGGAAGCGTCCACCGCGATGCGCGAGGACCGTGCCCGCGTTGGGGTTGACCGGCATGATGGGTGCGCGACCGAACAGGCCACCGTAGTTGACGTCGTCGCCGACGCCCTTACCGATGGCCGGAATGATACGCACGGCCGTGGTCTTGTTGTTGATGACGCCGATGGCCATCTCATCGGCGATGATGCCGGCGATGGTCTCGACGGACGTGTCGCCGGGGATGGCGATCATGTCGAGGCCGACCGAGCAGACGCAAGTCATAGCTTCGAGCTTCTCGAGTGAGAGCGCCCCGGCCTCGACCGCGGCGATCATGCCGGCGTCCTCAGATACGGGGATGAATGCGCCCGAAAGGCCGCCGACGCTGGAGCTAGCCATGACGCCGCCCTTCTTGACGGCATCGTTGAGCATGGCGAGCGCGCAGGTGGTACCGGGGCCGCCGCACTGACCGACGCCGATGATCTCGAGGATGCGGGCGACGGAGTCGCCCACGGCGGGGGTGGGGGCCAGCGAGAGGTCGACGATGCCCTTCTGGACACCAAGGCGTTGTGCGGCCTCGCGGCTCATGAGCTCTCCCGCGCGGGTGATCTTGAAGGCGGTCTGCTTGATCTTCTCGGCGACCTCCATCATCGAGGCGGAATCGGGGAGTTTCTCAAGGGCGGCTGCCATCACGCCAGGGCCGGAGACGCCCACGTTGATGACGGCATCGGCCTCGCCGCCGCCATGTACGGCGCCGGCCATGAAGGGCGAATCTTCGACCATGTTGGCGAAACAGACAAACTTGGACGCACCCACGGAATCCTGATCGGCCGTGAGCTTGGCGGCGTCGATGATGGTCTGTGCAGCCAGAAGAACGGCGTCCATGTTGATGCCGGCGCGGAGGGTTGCCACGTTGAGGGAGGAGCACACGCGGCTGGTCTGGGCAAGCGCCTCGGGGATGGACTGGATCACGCGGCGGTCGGCGTCTCCGATGCCCTTGGGCACGAGTGCCGAGAAGCCGCCCAGGTAATCGATACCGAGCGTTTCGGCCGCGCGATCGAGGGCGTGCGCGATGGGGGTGAGGTCCTCATCTTTGCAGCAGGCGGCGATCTGGGCCACCGGCGTCACGGAAACGCGCTTGTTGACGATGGGGATACCGTATTCGCGCTCGAGGTTCTCGGCGGTTTCCACCAGATGCTCGGCGGTCGAGGTCACATGGTCGTAGACCTTGGTGCACATGCGCTCGAGGTTCTCGTCGGCGCAACCCATGAGCGAGATGCCCATGGTGATGGTGCGGATATCGAGGTTCTGCTCCTCGACCATGCCGCGGGTTTCCGCGATTTCTTGGGGCGTGATCGCCATGGGCGCTCCTTTTCCATTGAGCCTAAAGTCGTTATATTCTACCGTTCCCTCACACATGCTGGGCGAATACACGGTTTCGTTACTATTTGCCAAAGACCTCTTCGGCGATGCGTGCGCTTTCCGCCGCGTCTTTGGCGTAGTAGTCGGCACCGATCTGTGCGGCGTACTCGGGAGTGAGCACGGCGCCGCCCACGATGATCTTCACATCGGGTGCCTCGGCATGAAGGAGCTTGATCGTCTCCTCCATGTTGGCCACGGTGGTGGTCATGAGCGCCGAGAGCCCCACAAGCTTGATATCGCGCTCGCGTACGCAGGCGAGCACCTCTTGCGGATCGACATCGCGTCCCAGGTCGAAGACGGTGTAGCCATAGTTGTCGAGCAACATCTTGACGATGTTCTTTCCGATGTCGTGGATGTCGCCCTTGACCGTGGCGATGCAGATCTGCCCCTTCTCCTCGATATCGCCTGCCGGCATGAGGCTCTTGATGGTGTCGAAGCCGACGCGTGCTGCTTCCGCCGAGGCCATGAGCTGCGGGAGGAAGAACTTTCCTTGGTCGAAGAGCACGCCGACCTCATCGAGAGCGGGGATGAAATGCTCGTTGATGAGCTCCATGGGTGCCACCGTCTTGAGGAGTTCCTCGGTGGTGGCGGCTATCTCGCCTTTTCGTCCGCTGATGACGAGTCGTTTGATGGGATCCTCATCGGCTTCGGACGTGGAGGGCGTGGCGCCAGCATTCTCGGCAGCGCTTTGAGCTGCTCCTGCCAAGTGCGGATCGCGGGCGATCTTGTAGGGGTCGGTCCAGGTGGCGTAGCGGCCGATATAGTCCACGGAGCCCTCGTCCTCGCCGTTCACCACGCGATAGGCGCGCACGGCATCCATGAAACGCTCGGAGCCAGGGTTCATGATGGGCGCATCGAGGCCGGCCCCGAACGCCGCGGCCAAAAACGTCGAGCCGAGGAGTGGGCGTGCCGGCAGGCCGAAGCTCACATTTGATACGCCGAGGGCGCATTTCACGCCGAGGCGCTCCTTCACCATCTTCATGGCACGAAGGATCTCCACCACCTGCTTTTGGTTGGTGGAGGCGGTCATGACCAGGCAGTCGATGAGGATGCGGTCGCGCCCGATGCCGTAGCGCTCGCACTCGTTGACGATGCGCTCGGCGATGGCGAAACGCTTGTCCGCCGTATCCGCGATGCCGTCTTCATCGAGTGCGAGGCCGATGACGTTGGTGCCGTAGTGCGCCACGAGCGGCAGGATCTCGTCCATGATCTGGCGCTTGCCGTTTACCGAGTTGATGATGGGTTTGCCGGCATAGCGGCGTGTTGCCGCCTCGACGGCGGCGGGGTCGGTCGAGTCGATCTGCAACGGGAGCAACACCGACCCTTGCAGCTGCTCGGTGGCGGCTTGGATCATCTTCACTTCATCGATCTCGGGCAAGCCGACGTTGACATCGAGGATGTCGGCACCTTGTTCCTGCTGGGAGATGCCCTGACTCACAACGTAGTCGAGATCGCCGTCGCGCAACGCTTGCTGGAGGCGTTTTTTGCCCGTCGGGTTGATACGCTCGCCGATGACTGCGATCTTGTGGCCGCCGCAGGGAAGGTCGACCACGGCCTGCGCGCTGGTGACGGTAGTGGTGGGTGCATGGTGGCGCGGCGATGGGGTGTGCACGGAGATGAGTTCATGCAGCTTGGCCATATGCTCGGGTGTGGTGCCGCAACATCCGCCCACTACGCTCACGCCGTCCTCGATCATGCCTGCGACGGCTTCGGCATATTCTGGGGCATGGATATCGAAGACGGTGCACCCGCATCCGTCCACATGGGGGAGGCCGGCGTTTGCCTGCACCATCACGGGCTTGTCGGTGACCGCAAGCATGCGTTTTGCGAGTTGCCCGAGCTCGGCGGGGCCTTGGCTGCAATTGATGCCCACCACATCGGCTCCGAGCGCATCGAGCGTGATGGCGGCGATCTCGGGGTTCGTACCGAGGAAGGTGCGTCCGTCCTCCTCGAAGGTCATGGTGGCGAAGATGGGGAGGTCGGAGTTCTCCTTCGCGGCAAGTACGGCCGCCTTGATCTCGGCGAGATCGGTCATGGTCTCTATAACGAAGAGATCCACGCCCGCTGCAACCCCTGCCTCGACTTCTTCTTTGAATAACAGGTATGCCTCATCGAACGAGAGTGTTCCCAGGGGACGTAAGAGCGCTCCGATGGGTCCGATGTCACCCGCCACGTAGCGTGCGCCCGCCTCGCGAGCGCACTTGACGGCCGCGGCGAAGACGTCGTGCACGCTGGCTGCGCCATCGAGTTTGTGCGCGTTGGCGCCGAAGGTGTTGGAGGTGATCACGTCGCAGCCGGCCTCGACGTATTGACGCTGGATGTCGGTGATGATGTCCGGTTTATCGAAATTGAGCAGTTCCGGTAGAGCCCCTGCCTCCATGCCCGCCGCTTGCAGCATGGTGCCCATGCCGCCATCGAAGAGCAAATGCCCCGTGCCTTCGAGGGCGGCTCGTAGGCGGTCGTCCTTAATGGTCAGGGTATCGAGCGTGCGCGGCGTGTAGACGCGGCCATTGAGGCGCGCCTCGTTGATGGGGGCAACCAGTGCGTTGCCTTCTGCATCGGTGGTGATGAGCGGGATGGACATATCTTGATCCTCTGGATTCGACGGTGTGCGGGGTGGTGAGGCGTGCTTCGGAAACCTCTCTATCGTTTGTCGGGCCTACCATAGCAGGTTTGCCCGACAGCGCGAAAACGACAATGGGATCGCATGCGGCAGATATCACAGGTGGGGCGGGTATTCGCATCGTGGACGTCGCCTTCGAAGAGCCCGATGACGGCGGTCACGCTTTTAGTGGGCATGAGGAGGTTCGTCTCGGTGGTGGTGAGACCCAGCAGGCGCGTTGCGTTGAGGGCACCGAGGATGCGCGGCTGCGCCTCGAGCGGGCAATCGCCGTAGCCGGGGCTGAAGCGCCAGTTGGTACTGAGTCCAACGCCGCGGGCATCAGCGCGAATCCGTGCGTCCATCTGCTCGACGGCGGCTTCCACGTAGGCCGAGCACGCGGCATCGTAGACGGCGCTTTCCAAGGGATGCTGACTACCCAGCGTGCGCAGGTGCCGCTCGCACTCCATGCCGAGCGTGCAAGCGAGGACGGCGCAGAGGCGCGCGTCCTTGAGATGGCGGTAGATATCGCGCCCGCCAAGTTCGATCGCGGTACCCGCAAGGCGTATGCAGGGGGCGCTGGACGCATCGGTTCCTGCAGCGTCGACGGCAAAGACCTGTCGGACGCCGCGTGGTTCAACGGAAAGCTCAAGCTCCTCGACCACGAGCTCTATGCGTCGCACGAGCTCATCATCGATATGCTGCCCGCCATAGCCGAGATAGCGCAGCATTTCGTTGCGATCGACACGGGGGCGCCTGCCCTCGCTCCCACGGTAGAGAACGGGGCTTGCGAGTGCAGGCGGTATGGTTGCGGTGCTCGTGGTGGCGTCCTTTTGGTTGTCGGTGCCGATGCGCGACGGCGGAAAATCCCCCGCAACGGTGCCGCCGTCGGGGGATACGGGGCGCGGGCCCTTTTGCTCGCTGCCGCGCGGGGTCTTCATCAGCGCAGGCGCTCCGCGATGGTCGCGGCGATGGAAGGTCGGTTCATGGTGTAGAGATGGAGTCCCTCGGCGCCATGGGCCTTGAGGTCCTCGAGCTGCGATGCGGCATACTCCACGCCGGCTGCCTTGAGGCTTTCGGGATCGTCCTCGTACTTGGCGAGGATCTTGATCACGGGCGAGGGGAGCGAGGCGCCGCACATGAAGACCATGCGACTGATCTGCGACTTGCCCATGAACGGCATGATGCCTGCGGTGATAGGTACGGTGATGCCGGCACGGTCGGCCAGTTCACGGAATCGGTAGAAGCACTCGTTATCGAAGAAGAGCTGCGTCACGAAGAAGCTCGCGCCCGCATCCTGCTTCTGTTTGAGGTGCTGCACGGAGAGCCCGAGGTCGTCGCAGGTGATGTGGCCCTCGGGGTACGCCGCAGCACCGACGCAAAAGCCGGCCTCGACAAGCTCGGGGATGAGGTCCTTGGCGTAGGCGTAGTCGGAGGCGGGGACGCTGCCGTCCTCGGTCTTGGGCAGGTCGCCGCGCAGTGCCAACACGTTCTCCACGCCGGCGGCGCGGTATTCGGCGATCTTTTCGGCAACATCCTCGCGTGTGCGACCCACGCAGGTGAGATGCGCCACGGCGGGGGTGTTGAACTCGTCTGCGATCATGCCGGCGATGGGGGCGGTCGTGGCGCCGTTGCCCGAGCCGCCGGCCGAGCAGGTCACCGAGATGAAGCTCGGCTTGAGCTTGGCCAGCCCGCCCGCGACCTCGCGTGCGCGATCGAGCGTGAGCTCGCCTTTGGGCGGGAACATCTCAAACGAGAACGGGGTCTCGCCGGAGGCCTTTGCCTGCTTGAAAATGTCATCGATGCGCATGGTCGGCTCCTCGGTTTTCCATTAAGGCAGGATGAGGGGTGCGCCCTCGCCGTGCCTGTAGTTCCCGCGTGCGCGCGGGCGTGCGTTTATGCTGAAGAAGGATTTTACCGCATCGTCGCATGCCGCCCGGGCTTCCCATGCAGGCTTTGCGATCGGAATATCAGATGGTCAGCATTAGCTTTTGGATATGGCTGCACGTCTGAGCGAAGGCGGCGACTATGGTCGTGTGCGTTCGTGTATAAAACGGTGAGCGCCGTGGTTTTTATGCACCCGATGACTCAAATGGGGTGGTTTTATGAATACTTGCGGTAACCTCACCCATAAGTTTCGAGCCTGCAACATTTCGTTAATGGAGTCGAAACACGACGCGTCTAACCTCTGATTCGTTCGTTGGTAACCACATCGCGCAGATCGCGCGGTGCCGATACGAAGGGAGTTCCGTATGGCCGATCTTACCGACCGCTTCGG
>CAVGWH010000046.1:24000-115464 GCA_963633065.1 Oribacterium sp. | reverse complement strand
GGCTCGCACCATCCGCATCCCCGTGCACATGGTCGAGACCATCAACAAGCTTGTGCGCGTGCAGCGTCAGCTGCTGCAAGATCTGGGGCGCGACCCGACCCCCGAGGAAATCGGCGCCGAGATGGATATGACCGCCGATCGCGTACGTGAGATCCAGAAGATCAGCCAGGAACCGGTTTCGCTCGAGACTCCTATCGGCGAGGAAGAGGACTCCCAGCTGGGTGACTTCATCGAGGACTCGCAAGCGGTTGTTCCTCCTGATGCCGCGAGTTTCTCCATGCTGCAAGAGCAGCTCACGCAGGTGCTCGATTCGCTGGCCGATCGCGAGCGTAAGGTCATCGAGCTTCGTTTCGGGCTTGTCGACGGGCATCCGCGCACGCTCGAGGAAGTGGGCAAGGAGTTCGGTGTCACGCGCGAGCGTATTCGCCAGATCGAGTCCAAGACGCTGGCCAAGCTCAGACATCCGAGCCGTTCGGGCAAGCTGCGCGACTACATAGAGAGCTAAGTGCATAAGCGTCGTTCATCGGAGCGGCGCTTTTATGTAGACATCGGTATCGTCTCGATTTTGGGTGGGTATGCAGTACTCGGTAGCTGTCTATAAAGGCATGGAACGCGATGCCTTGCAACAGCTCAAGGCCGCTTTCGGCTTTGGGTCGGTCGATGCGCGCATGCCCATGAAGGATTACCTTCGTCGAGGCAAAGGCGCTTGGGTGCCAACCACATCGGTCCTGTTCCCCGGTTATTTGATCGTCAGCTCTTTTGCGCCACTCGATAACACCCGTATAGCGCACATCTTGGGTACTACGTTCTATGATGTCGATCCCGCCTGTTCCATCCGCGCGCTTTCCGATGACGAAGCTCGTCTGGTTCATAGCCTTACGGCATTCAATTCCGTCGTCGGTTTCTCCCGTGGAGTCATGCGTTCGGGCAGTCTTCAGGTGCTTTCGGGACCATTGGTGGGACTCGAGTCGGTGATCGGCAAGGTCGACCGTCATAAACGCAAGGCGTACTTCAAACAAGGGATCTTTCCTAATCTTACGCGTCCCGAGCTAGCACCCGATGCCTTTGTTTCTCATGAGGACAAGCAGCCGCCTCTGTATCTCGGTCTTGAGGTGTCGCGCAAGCAATAGATTTCACCTGCATCTATCGTGGGGGAGGCTAGTTCGTTGGAACTTATCGATATGCTCCGGCGCGAGGCGGCGCTTGAGAGCACCTTTTCGCGAGCGCAGAGCATCGCCCGCGGGCACGCTATCGTGGGATATAGCGTACAGAGGGGCAAGCTCTCCCATAGCGTCATGCTCGAAGGTCATGTCAGAGGCTCCGATATAGACCCTTATGAGACATTCATTACCTTCGATGCGGATGGCAACGAGCTAATCGATTACGGTTGCACCTGTCCCGCCGCTCATCGTTATCAGGGTCTTTGCAAGCATGGAATAGCACTTGCTTTGCGCTATTTGGGCGATATAGATCGCCTGCCGGATTATCGGGATCCTATAAAGAGTGGAGACGATGGGGTCGTGCGTGTTCCCGCCACCACTCAGCAGCGCACCGCATCAGAGATCTTCGACGCTATGGGCGCTTTCGAATCTGCGGCGGAAGCACGGGCGCGGACTCTTTTGGAAGGGACGCATGGGGCTTCCGATCGCGAAAGGACTACGCAATCGTTTCGTATCGAAGCGCATGTGGATTCTTATTATGATCCGCTCTTCTCGAGCCTGTTTTCGTGGTGTGTTTCACTTTCCCTGTATCGCGGTTCGGCTGCACGCGCGGCGTTCAGAGTGGCGTCTATCCCCGATCTGTTGCGGGCGCAACGCTCGCGCGCTCCTTTTCGTCTTGGCAAGGGCGGCAATACTTTCCTGTCGTTCGATGGGCTTGACGATAAGAGCTTGCGTATACTCGCGGTTTTGCAGCGTGCGTACGCACGCCTTGAGGATATGTTCGCATTGCATGGAGAGGGCGGGCTCGATCGTTTTGACGACAGTATTCCTCTCTCGGATGCAGCATTAATCGAGCTCATCGATTGCTACAAGGGGGAGACGATCGCATGGGGTAAGCGTGGCAAGCTTCAGGTTCGTGAGGGCATGCCGCGCATGTCGGCGCGTATCGAGAAGACCTTTACCGGGTTTGATTTGATCCTGCCATCTGGGTGGATATGCCTCGAGGACGGGGACCGGTGTTATCTGGCCAACCAAAAGTGCGCATGGGATTGCTCTGACGTTTTGGAACATGACACGACGGAGCTGCTTCGCCCCCTTTTGAGCAAGGGCGTTCCCTTGCATATCCAAGCTGAGGATATGCCTCGGTTTTGCAAAAATCTCCTAAAGCCTCTCAAGGAAAGTCTTGACCTGCGGTATCCCGCCGAGCTTAACGACATGGTGCCCGAGGCGCATTTCACCTTTAAGATCTGGATCGATGATTCAAATGTGGCCTGCCAGACTTTTGTTTCATATGCCGAGCGGAGCTTTGAAGTGTTTGCGGACGGGAGGGATGAAGGCTCCGATCCGGTACGCGACAGAATCGCCGAGGCACGCGCTCTGGTCACGGTTGTCAGGTATTTTCCCGAGGGGGGAGCGCTCCCTTGCTTTGATTTCAAAGATGATGAGCTGCTCTATGACCTGTTGACCGATGGTCTGAAAACGCTCTCCGCGCAGGGGGAGATCCTCATAGATAAGCGCCTGCGTTCTATTGCAGTGCGTCCTGCGCCGCGTCTCGATGTGGGCGCGCGCCTCAACGATGGCCTGCTCGATGTTGAGTTGGGCGCAAGCGGGATGAAGCCCCATGAGCTCCAGGAGTTTTTGGCTGCCTATAAACCGGCGCAAAAGTTCGTGAGGCTCAAGGGCGGGGATATCTTTCGCATCGATGACGCCGTGCGCGCTCAGCTTGATGCCGTGGAACATCTGGCCGAGGGTTTGGGTGCGACGCCGCGTGAGCTTGCACGTGGTTTGGAACAGCTTCCGAAAAGCAGGAGCCTGTTTGTCAGGGCGATGCTCGCTAGAGGTGGGGAGCTCGGCATCGGGACGAGCGAGAACGAGGCGTTCACCGAGTTTGCCGGTGCACTCGATGAGCTTTCGCGTATGAGTTTTTCCGTCCCGGGCTCCCTTAAGGCCACCCTCAGAGGCTATCAGGTGGATGGTTATCAGTGGCTGCGAACCCTTGAGCATCTGGGGCTCGGCGGTATCCTTGCCGATGACATGGGCTTGGGAAAGACACTGCAGGTTATAGCCTGTATCCTGGCGGGAAAGGAAGATGGACTGGGGACTCCGACGCTTGTCGTTTGCCCCGCCTCGCTCGTCTACAACTGGATATCGGAACTCAATCGTTTTGCCCCTTCACTTGCGTGCGCTTCGGTTATCGGGGCCAAGCGCCAACGCGACTTGTTGATTGCCGATGCGTCGGAATACGATGTGCTCGTCACCTCATACGATTTGCTGCGGCGCGACGTCGATGCGTATGGAGCGTGCAGGTTCCGCCTTTTGGTGCTCGATGAGGCGCAGTACATCAAAAACCCGCTCACTAAAGTCGCTAAGGCCGCTACGGCCATCACTGCCGAGTGCTGCTTCGCTCTCACGGGAACACCTGTCGAGAACCGTCTTTCCGAGCTATGGAGCATCTTCAACGTCGTGGTTCCCGGGTTGTTGGGCGCGTATCGGCCGTTTGTCAAGCGTTATGCCAATCCGGGTGAGAACGAGGATGCTGACGCGAGGCGTGAGCTGCGCGATCTGGTGGCCCCGTTTATCCTTCGCCGTCTTAAATCCGATGTCATCGATGACCTTCCCGAGAAGACGGAAACCGTGGTTTGCGCTCGCTTGGAAGGGGAGCAGGAGGTGCTCTACCGTGCGGTTGAGGACCGTTTGGCGTTGCAGATCGCGCGTGAGCTTCCCAACGAGATGAAGAAGCATAAGCTGCAGGTTCTTGCCGAGCTCACCAAACTGCGTCAGATCTGTTGCGACCCGAGTCTATGCTTTGCGGACTACGCGGGACCGAGTGCGAAGTTGGATACCTGCATCGAACTGATTTCGAACGCGTGCGATGGTGGACATCGGGTTTTGGTGTTTTCCCAGTTCACCAGCATGTTTCCACTGATTGCGCGACGTCTTGACCGTGCGAAGATCTCTTATGTGACCTTGACGGGTGCCACTTCCAAAGCGGAGCGCGCACGTCGTGTCGAGAATTTTCAAGCGGGGGAGTGCGACGTTTTCCTCATCTCGCTTAAAGCGGGCGGTGTCGGTTTGAATCTCACGCGTGCCGATATCGTGATCCATTTCGATCCCTGGTGGAATGTCGCCGCTCAGAACCAGGCAACCGATCGTGCCTATCGTATCGGCCAGAAACGCGATGTGACGGTTTATAAGATCATCGCTGAGAACACCATCGAGGAACGTATCCTTGCGATGCAGGAGCGCAAGCGCGACCTTGCCGACGCGGTGCTTTCCGGAGAGGGGGCAGCTTCGGCGCTTGTCTCGCGCGAGGACCTGCTTTCTCTTCTGGGTGCCTAGCGCATGCTTTCGGTCTGGGGTTGCCTTGCCTTGCACGCGCTCCGCTCTTTCGCTCTATCTCTTATTTGTGATAAGCGTTTCCGTGCTCGCTCATTGCAGTAAACTGTTGGACATGTTTGCTCCCGTCATACGGTGCTGTTTGGCACTCGGAAGGAGATACCTGTGTCTGATACCATCAAAGGCACGCTGAGCGTGTCCAACGACGTAATCGCCGATATCGCAGGGTATGCTGCCATGTCATGCTATGGCGTGGTGGGCATGGCCGAACAGTCCCAGGGCGCTGAGTCCGTGCGCCTGCTTCAGGGGCAGCGTCTTCGTAAGGGGGTGCTGGTCTCGTCCGATGCCGACGGTCTCACCGTCGATCTTCATGTCGTGCTCGAGAACGGCGTCAACATGAAGTCCGTGTGCCAAAACCTTTCCAGCTCGGTCGCCTTCACGTTGCAGGAGATTGCCGAGATCGATCCTTCCGGCCTTACGGTTGGAATCCATATCGACGGCCTCAAGAGCCGCATCTAATACAGCGTGAATTCGGAGATTTCTACCCTCATGATTGCAAAGACCATTCGCACCTGCTTCCCCATCGCCGCGGCTGCCGTTTCCGAAAAAGCAGAAGAGATCAACAAGCTCAACGTGTTTCCTGTGCCCGATGGCGATACAGGAACCAACATGTCGCTTACCTTGGCCTCGGTGGTGAAGGAGCTCAACGCCCTTCCCGCTAGCGCCGACATCGAGGCGATCGCCGGTGCGATCACCCATGGTTCGCTCATGGGTGCCCGCGGTAACTCGGGCGTCATCACCTCTCAGATCCTGCGTGGTGCCGCGGAAGGCCTCATCGGCGCTTCCGAGCCCGCAACCGCGTCCGATGTGGCTCAAGCGCTGCGTCGCGCCGTCAAGGTTGCGTTCAAAGCCGTTCGCAAGCCGGTCGAGGGGACCATTCTCACCGTATTGCGTGACATTTCCACTAAGGCCGATGCGTGCGAGAAGAAGAAGCTCACGCTCGAGGAAACGCTCGATGCCGTCGTGGTCGAGGCCTATGAGTCCGTGGCACGCACCCCTGACCTCCTTCCGGTGCTCAAGGAGAACGGCGTCGTCGACTCGGGCGCGTTCGGTTTCGCCATATTCGTGGAGAACTTCGTTGCTGCGGCACTCGGCCGCAGCTCCAAGATTTCCGATTTCTCGGCGACGTTCGACACCGCCGATTCCGCTCGCGATGTCGCACTCGGTCGCGTGGAGATCGAGGCCAACGACGACTGGGAGGGTTCCGAGTTCCGCTACTGCAATGAGTTCCTTTTCAAGGCGGATGCGCCGTTTGATGAGGACGCCTGCCTTAAGTTCCTCGCTACGATGGGCGATTGCGAGCTGCTGGTCGGTAGCTATCCCGATTACAAGATCCATGTTCATTCCAACACTCCCAACCTGGTGCTGGAGCACATGCTCGAGCTTGGCCAGATCTACGAGGTCTTCATCCATAACATGGAGATGGAGGCCCATGATCGTACCGCTAAGATCCACGAGGACCAGGATGCTAAGCGCGAACCGGCAAAGCCTCTGGGCTTCGTTGCCGTTGCCGCCGGTTCCGGTGAGGCCGAGATCCTTCAATCTCTCGGTGTCGATGTCATCGTCTCGGGCGGGCAGACCATGAACCCCTCGACGGCCGATCTGCTCGGGGCTGTCGATCAGGTCAATGCCGAGGCTGTTATCATCCTGCCTAATAATGGAAACATTCGCATGGCCGCAGAGGCCGCGGCTTCTGCATGCACGGATAAGCAGGTTGCCGTTGTTCCCACCAAGACCGTCCCGCAGGCGTTCAGTGCGCTTTTCGCGGTCGATCCCGAGGGTAGCCTTGAAGATAACGCGGAAGCTATGACTGAGGCACTCCAGGATGTCCGCGATGGTGAGGTCACCCGTGCCGTGCGCGATTCCTCTGCGAGTGACGGAAGCCCTATCCATGATGGCGATGTCATGGGTATCATCGGCGGGTCCATCGATGTGGTCGGTAGCGATGTCAAACAGGTGACCATCGACTGCATCAACCGTATGCAGGAGGATGAAGAGGGAGATACGCTTACGATCCTTGCAGGTGAAGAGCTGAGCGATGAGGCGTTCCAGGATATCTGCGATGCCATCGCCGAGGAGCAGCCCGATCTTGAGATCGACCCGCAC
The DNA here is from genome assembly GCA_963633065.1 of Oribacterium sp. GTDB lineage: Bacteria > Actinomycetota > Coriobacteriia > Coriobacteriales > Coriobacteriaceae > Collinsella. Next base: position 108,802 of record CAVGWH010000046.1, on the reverse strand, counting down.
CGTGGCGAGCAGCCGCTTTATCCCATCATCTTCTCTATCGAGTAACGTCGCATATGCCGGACATGTACGATATGCCCGCCGCGTCCGATCGCTTGATGCGTTCCGTTGCGTTGGGCGACGATGTGTCTCGGCTTCCCTTTGTTTCGGGTAAGCGTGAGGAGGCCCTCCGTCGTCTGGGGATCCACTCGGTGGAGAGTCTCCTTTTGCACATCCCGCATCGTTATCTCGATTTTTCTAGACGGTTCTATATCGAGGATGCGCCGCTTGGTGAGGTATGCACGGTAATCGGTGTCATCGACCGCGTCGTTTCGAAGCCGCATGCCCGCATCCACGTGACCGAAGTCTCGCTCGTCGATGAGACGGGTGTTCTTCAGCTTGCGTTTTTCAAACAGCCGTGGTTGAGCAAGCAGCTCAGCAAAGGCGATCGACTGGCCGTTATGGGCAAGGTTGAATTCAACTTCGGTTTCAAGCAGATGGCATCGCCCCATTACGAGAAGCTCGATGAGGCGGGTGGCGCCTGCCTCCTTCTTCCCGTGCATTACGTTAGCGATGGCGTGAGCGTCGCCTGGATGCGTCGCATCGTCTCGCGCGCCCTTGAACATGCCGGATCTTTTGCAGATCCGCTTCCTGTGCGGCTTCGTGTCAAGCGCTCCCTCATGAGCTTGGCCCGTGCGTATCGTTCTATCCATTTCCCCTCCTCGGTTGGCGAGAAGGAGCTCGCGCGTCGTCGTCTTGCCTATGATGAGACGCTGTATTTGCAGCTTGGCCTGCGCTTGCGCAACGATGCCAACCTCTTGGGTGTCGCTCCCGTTGCCCATACGCCCGGCGAGCATGTCGAAGCACTACGTCGGGCGCTTCCCTTTGCGCTTTCCGACGAGCAAGATGCTGCCGTTGCCGACATATTGCATGACATGTCCGATGGGTCCCATGTCATGAACCGTCTTCTTTTGGGCGATGTCGGCACCGGTAAGACGGCGGTTGCCTCGGTTGCCGTTGCTGCGTGCGCCGACAGCGGCATGCAGGCGTGCATTATGGCGCCGACGAGTGTGCTGGCGCAGCAATATGCGGTGAAATGCGGTCCGCTTTTGCAGGCTGCGGGTATCACTTGGGCGCTTCTTACCGGGGCCACCCCTGCATCCGAACGTGCCGACATCCTGACTCGTCTTTCTGAAGGAGCTATCGACGTGCTGTTCGGTACGCATGCCGTCCTATCCGATGATGTCCGCTTCAAGGATCTTTCGCTTGCGGTAATCGATGAGCAGCATCGTTTTGGAGTGGATCAGCGCAACACGCTTCGCGCAAAAGGTCTCGGTGCCGATCTTTTGGTCATGACGGCTACGCCTATCCCGCGCACACTGGCACTTTCGGTTTATGGCGATCTCGATACCAGCATCATCAGGCATCGCCCAGTTGCCGGTGCCGGCGTCACCACCAAGGTTCTTACCGACTCGAGCCGAGATGTCGCGTATGGTGCCGTCCGCACAGCTTTGGCCGAGGGACATCAGGTGTATGTGGTCTGTCCTCTCGTCGCTCCGTCGGATTCAACCGATGGACTCGATGACGTTCCTGGACTGAAGCGCGCAGATGACGGGTCCATCGAGGTGCCGGTGCCACTTCACGATGTCGAGACCGAGGCTGTGCGCTTGCAAAACCTCTTTCGTGACGCAAAGGTGGGGGTTCTTCACGGGCGCATGAGCGCACGCGACAAAGAGGCAGCCATCGACGCGTTCAGAAACCATCAGATCGATGTTCTTGTCTCCACTACGGTTATCGAGGTCGGTGTGGACGTCCCCAATGCCAACACCATGATCATCGAAAACGCTGAGCGCTTCGGGCTTGCCACCTTACATCAGCTTCGTGGACGCGTGGGGCGCGGTAACATTCCCGGCACTTGCTTCGTTATCACCCATGCCAAGGGGAACGGCGCACGCTCGTCGGCGCAGGAACGCCTTGAATCGCTTGAGAAAACCCAGGACGGTTTTGCTCTTGCCGAGATGGATCTTCGTTTGCGTCATGAGGGCGATATCCTGGGATTTCGCCAGTCCGGCGGCTTCACGCTGCGTTTTGTCGACCTTGATGCCGACTCCGAACTGATCGAATGGGCGCATCGTGACGCGATTGAGGTCTTGCGCTATGCTCATAACCTTGACGCGACGGCGACGCTTCCGCTTAAGCATGAGGTCATCCGTCGTTACGGAGACGTTTTCAAGGAGGTCAGCGGCGGATGAGGATCGTCGGGGGAGAATGGCGTGGGCGCAGGATCACCGAACCGCGCGGGCGCGATGTGACGCGCCCTACCACCGATAGGGTGCGTGAGGCCATGGCGTCCATGGTGCTTTCCGCGCTCGATTGCGATATCACCGAGGCGCGTGTGCTCGATGCCTTCGGGGGTTCGGGCGCTTTGGGCATCGAGATGCTCTCGCGTGGTGCGGCGCATCTCTGCACATATGATATCGACCGTGGTGCCGCTTCGCTCGTTCGCAAGAACCTTGAGGGTTTAGGCTGCGCTCGCGATCGCTATCGTGTTTACGCGGCCGATATCCTCGCTTCTGCGGAGCGCGGGCGTGTGGGCGCGGCGCCGTTCGATCTCGTGCTTCTCGACCCACCGTATGCCTTTGGGGCGGGACCCGTATGCCAGCTTCTTGAAAACCTGTCGGGACATGGCCTTTTGGCTGAGCGCGCTATCGCCGTGTGCGAACATGCTGCGGCTGACGAGGGGCCAAGGCCAGCTGGTTTTATCCTCGAACGCGAAAAGCGCTACGGTATCACCGCAGTCGACCTCTTGCGCTTTACCGCCTGATATAAAGGAGAATCCATGTCGGATACCATCGAGCACGTTTTGGTTCCCGGTACGTTCGATCCCATCACCTATGGGCATGTCGACGTGGTGCGCCGCGCGCTTCGCATCTGTCCTCGCGTTACGGTCGCCGTTGCCGAGTCGTTAGGGAAAAACGGGGTCGGCACCACTTTCTCGCTTGACGAGCGTGTGGAGCTTGCCCGCGGTGCCCTCGACGGTCTTGAGGGTGTTGACGTGCTTCCTTTTAAGGGGCTGCTGGTTGATTTCGCGCGCCAGATCGATGCCCAGGCCGTGGTTAAGGGCCTGCGAGCCATGACCGACTTCGAATACGAGTTGCAGCAAGCGGACCTCAACTACCGTCTCGATGATTCGCTTGAATCGATTTTCGTTATGAGCGCTCCGCAGTACGGGTACATTTCAAGCTCGGTGATCCGTCAAATCGCCGCCTTCGGCGGAGACGTGAGCGAGTTCGTCCCACAAAATGTGGTTGAAGCGCTCGCATGTCGGTTCTAGGAGCCTATCTGATTCCTTGTGATACACTTACCCTCTAGTTATGACCCCAATGAAAGGAGACCGGATGCCGGGCGAAAATTTTCCTGGCGATAGGATCGTGAGCCTGGTTGACGAGCTCGAAGGTCTTATTGTCGAGGCTAAGCCGCCGCTGGGTAGGAACTCCCAGTTCAAGGTCATCGAAGCCGATCTCTTCTTCAATATCCTCGACGAGATCCGCATGAGCTATCCGGATGAGTGGCAAAAGTCCCGTCGCATTCTCAAGGAGCGCGACGAGCTCATCGCTTCCGCTACCGCTTCGGCCGACAGCATAATCGCGGACGCTCAGCAGCAGGCGCTTACCATCGCCGGCGAGCAGGAGATCGTACGTTTGGCTCAGAGCCAGGCAGACGATATTCGCGATCGCGCCCAGCAATACGAGCGCGAGACCCGTTATGCTGCCGAAGATTACGCCGAACAGGTGTTCACGCACCTTGAGGAGAATTTGAAGAGCCTCACCAGTACCGTCGCGCGGTGCCGTCAGCAGCTCAACGAAGGCGCGAGCAACGGTCAGCAGAACGGTGCTTGGTAATGGATGCTCCCGTTACCGTCGAGGTCGACCTCATCGGAAAGCTCGATAATCCTGGTGATGCGTATCCCGTCAGCGGAAACGTCTCCTTTGGTACCTATCGCGTGGGCGAGAAGGAATATCTTCTTCCCGATGGCGCGAGCTATGACGTGGTTTTCACTAATGCCGGCACCGGTATCTTGGTAACCGGCATGGTGCGCGCTCACGTCAAGGGCGAGTGCGACCGTTGTCTCGATACCGCCGAGTTCGATATCGCGGGCGAGATCGAGGAATTCTATCTCTTTGAGGAGCCTGAGGATCCCGAGGATTACGAGGACGGCTATGAGCTGGTGGACGAGGACCGTGTTATCGATCTCTCTGAGCCTATCAATGACGCCATCGTGATGGATACGCCGTTTGTGGTTCTTTGCCAGCCCGATTGCAAAGGTCTTTGTCCAACCTGCGGCGCTAATCTCAACGAGGGATCGTGCGCTTGTGCTGCTGAGGCCGAGAAGGATTGGGTCGATAGCCCCGAGAATCCCTTTGCCGCGCTCAAAAACCTCAAGCTGGACTCCTAGAATTTGCAAAACGTGTGGTCAAGAGCGTGCTGATATCAAAAAGTCTTTGGATGCAGCCTGCATCTGTGTTAGACTCGCTACTTGCGCGTAATCGCCACGTTAGATAGTACTTAAGGAAGGTCATCATGCCAGTACCTAAACAAAAGCAGGGCCGCATTCGCACGCATCGTCGTCGTTCTGCGAACATGAAGATTTCTGCTGCCTCCAAGAGCACCTGCCCCCGTTGCGGTGCCACTAAGCTCCCGCATCACGTATGCCCCGAGTGCGGTTACTACAAGGACCGCGAGGTCATCGTCACCGAGTAGGTACGATACTTCCTGTTCAAAATGGGTGTGACATGGCCGGCTCCTCGAGTCGGCCATTTATGTTTAAGGGAGAACCATGGATAAGGTTCGTGTATGCGTCGATGTAGTCGGCGGAGATGAGAAACCTGAGGTCGTACTCGAGGGTATCACCGCGGCGTTGCAAGCCGATCAAGATCTGGTGGTCATTGCCGCCGGTCCCGACGAGATCGTCACGCCGTTTGCTGCCGCTCATGAGCGCGTGGTGGCTCTTGTTGCGCCCGACGTAATCACCATGGAGGACGATCCCATCCACGCGGTCATGAAGAAGCGCAAATCTTCGATCGTCAAAGCCTGCCGCGCCGTCAAGAAAGGCGATGCCGACGGGTTTTTCTCGGCGGGTGCCACGGGAGCCATCACGGCTGCCGCTACGGCTTACGTCACCCCGTTCAAATACGTTGAAGATGGCGAGAAGCGCCCGGTGAGGCCGTGCATCACCAGCGCTCTTCCCAATCGCGCGGGCGGTCTCACCATTCTGTGCGATATGGGCGCCAATCCCGATGTGGAACCCTCCGATATCGTACGTTTCGCGCAGATGGGGGCGGCCTATGCCCGCGTTGTCTGCGGGATCGAGAACCCGCGAATCGGTCTGCTTTCCAACGGCACCGAGGATACCAAGGGCTCTCATTTCACCAAGGAATGTTTCCCGCTCTTGCAGGAGCAGGTTGTGGGATTTGCTGGGAACTGCGAGGGTGGCGATATCACGTCGGGCAATGTAGACGTCGTGGTATGCGATGGCTTTGCCGGTAATGTCGCCCTTAAGGCAACCGAGGGCGCCGCCAAATTCCTTATGAGCGAGCTTAAGAAATCCTTCATGTCGAGTGTTAAGACCAAACTTGCGGCCCTTTTGCTCAAAGATCAGCTCATGGAGCTCAAGGCAAAACTTTCGGGCGATGCGAAGGGCGGGGCCATGCTGCTCGGTCTTAAGGGCGTTGTGCTTATCGGACATGGCGCCACTTCGGTGGAAGCCATCAAAAACGGCACGCTTGCAACTGCTGACGCGGTGCGTGCGGGTCTTGTGGAGAGCATCGCGGTTTCGGTCGACGGCATCGTGGCGTAGCGCCTTTGGGTCCCATATGATGCCCGGCCCTTGGCTTTCGGAGCAAGACAATAGGGTAGAATCAGAGTCACTTTGTCTGCAATGAATCTTGCCCGGGCAAGAGAGGAGCATCCATGGATCGCACTGAGATTTTTGAAAAGGTCGTAGATATCGCGAGCGACGTGCTTGGCGTCGAGGCCGATGAGATTTCCGAGGACACTTCGTTCGATGATTTCGATGCCAACTCGCTGGAGCGCTTGCAGCTTGTCACCGCGTTCGAGGATGAGTTCGATATCGAGATCCCCGATGAGAAGCTCGAGTCCCTTACCTCGGTTTCCGATGCGCTCGATGTGATCGAGTCCATCAAGGAGGACTAGGATCTTGGCTCTTTCCAAACGCCTCGCGCGTGCCCAGGAGATCTTGGGCCACGACTTCGAAGACAAAAAGCTCCTGCGCTCGGCGCTTACGCATCCTTCTGCTGTTGAGGGGCAGCCCATCACCGCTTGCTACGAGCGCCTTGAGTTTTTGGGCGATTCCATTTTGGGTATGATCGTCGCTCTCGAGCTTTATCGGGCTTATCCCGAATTCGATGAGGGAAAGCTTACCAGGCTCAAGGTCTCGCTGGTTTCGGGAGCCACGTTGTCGGATGTTTCGCTTGAACTCGGCATAGATCAGTGCATCTTCTTCGGTGCCTCAGAGACGGGGACGGGCGCGCGCGGTCTTCATTCCGCACTCGAAAACGTGTACGAGTCGTTGGTCGGAGCACTTTATCTCGATGCCGGTTTCGATGCTGCGCGCGATTTTGTCGTACGCACTCTGCAGCCGCACCTCGCCACCGAGCGCGCCGAGCATCCTCTTAACCCCAAATCGTACTTGCAGGAATGCGTGCAGTCCGATGGGCATGAGCCCCCTGCGTACAAGATGATCGATTCGTCGGGTCCCGCGCATGCTCCTACCTTTACGTCCGTTGTCTTGGTCGACGGCGCACGTCAGGGCAGGGGATCGGGCTCCTCTAAAAAGGAAGCCGAGGCCGCAGCGGCGCTCGATGCGCTTGAGCGCCTCGGTTACACCAGGGACGGGGTCATTCCACCCGAGAAGATAGACTAGCGAGGAGCCGTGTACTTAAAGTCGCTGACGCTCAAGGGCTTCAAGTCGTTTGCCGACCGCGCCCATATGTCATTCGAACCCGGCCTTACGGTTATCGTGGGCCCCAACGGTTCGGGTAAATCGAATATCTCCGACGCCATTTTGTGGGTACTGGGCGAGCAGAGTGCCAAGATGCTGCGCGGTCAGGCCATGGAAGACGTTATCTTCTCGGGTTCGTCTGCGCGCCAAGCCGTGGGCGTGGCCGAGGTCACATTGGTGCTTGATAATTCCGACCACATGCTTCCCGTCGACTTCAATGAAGTCGCCGTGACGCGTCGGATGTACCGTTCGGGCGAATCGGAGTACCTCATCAATTCGAGTCCATGCCGCCTTATGGACATCCAGGACATCCTGCATGATTCCGGTTTGGGCAAGGACACACACTCCATTATCAGCCAAGGTAAGCTCGATGCCATCTTGCAGAGCCGTCCCGAGGAGCGACGTGCACTCATAGAGGAAGCGGCGGGAATTTCCAAGCATAAGCGTCGTAAAGAGCGCGCTCTTAAAAAGATCAAGTCCATGGATGAGCATCTTACGCGCGCCCGCGATATCAATAAGGAGATCGCGCGGCAGCTGCGTCCGCTTGAACGCCAGGTCGATCGCGCTCGTAAGTACAAGGAGCTCTCCGAACGCGCCCGCGAGTTGACCCAGATGCTCGCCGTGGACGAACTGCGTCGCTTGCAAGCGCAGTGGAACGAGATCGAGACGCAGTCGAAAGAGGCGGCGGCCGCGCTTGAGCTTGCGCGTTATCGTCTGGGCGAGAAGGAACGTGAGCTTGAGAAGCTGCAGGTGATGCTCGAGGAAAAGGGCCTCTTCGTGGGCGATCTCGGCGAGCAGCGCCGTCATATGCAAGATGTGGTCGGACGCATCAATTCCGATATGCGTCTGCTCGAGGAAAAGGGCCGCAACATGGTGGCGCGCCTTTCCGACATGCGCGGGCAGCTCTCAACTTCTGAGCATCAGCGCAAGCGTGCTTCTGAGGAGCTTGAGGATATCCGTGGGCAGATCGATGAGATGCGCGCCGCACTCGATGTCGCAACGCACGATGTCGAGGAGCTTGAGCCTGCGGCCAACAAGCTAAATCAGCGCCGCGGCGAGCTCGATGCCGAGATCGGGCAGTTAACGCGTGCTCAACGCGATGCCCAGAGCCGTGCCGATAAAGCCGCGCTTGAACTTGCGAAGGTCAAGGACTCACTCTCCAACGCCGAGATCGAGGACGGCATGTACGCTTCTCGCCTCGAGCAGATCGAGAGCGCGGCCGAGGAGGTGCAAGCCTCTTTGGAGCATCGTCAGGAGCGTTCCGAGGAGCTCGACGTTTTGCTTAACGCGGCGCGTCAGGCCAAGGAGACGGCCCATGAGGCTACAGAGGTCGCCACTGCCTCCCTTCGTGAGCTGCGTGAGGCCGAGTCAGCGGCTCGAACTAAACTATCCGAGGTTCATTCCGAGCTGGTGAGTCGGAAGAAACTCGATGAACGTCTGGCAGATAGCTCTCCGCTTATGGCGCGCTTGGCCGAAGGGCTGGGCGACAGCGTGACGGGGCGTCTGGGCGATGTAATCGAGGCTCCCCAGGAACTCGAAGGCCTCGTTGAGCGTATTTTGGCTACTGATATCGATGCCTTGCTTTTCGACGATGCATCGTCGCTTGCAGCGGCGGGAGAGGTCGCCCTCGCGCAGAAGAAGACCACGGGCGAGGCGTTGCTGATGCAGCGCGGTGCCGAGTGCGGCGATGCTTTTAAGGACGCCGCAGGGTATCGCCTTGTTGAGCGACTCAATGTGCGCGAGGGGTACGCGCATGCCGTATCAGCTCTTTTGGGTAACGTCTACGTGGTGGAATCGCTTGAGAGCGCATTGGGCGCGCCCGTCATCCCCGGTGTTCTCTACGTCACGCCCGATGGCGCGCGCGTGTCTTCGGGCGGTATCGTGCGTATCGGCGCAGGGGATACCCAATCTGAGGGAACGCTCGAGCGTAAGCGTCGTATCCGTGAGCTCGAGGGTCTCGAGCCCGACTTGTCGGTGGTCTTCGACGAGGCATGCGCTCGCGTTCAGGAGGCCACAGAGCAGCTAGAGGAGGCTCGCTCCGCTGAGAGCGATGCCGCGGGCGAAATCTCGCGTCTCGAGGGCGAGAAGCGCTCGCTGCTTGCCGAGATCGGGCGTCTCGAGCAGTCGCTTGATTCCAGCGAGGCCGAGCGCATTCGCATTGAGCGCCGTCGTACCGAGGCGGCGGAATCCGTCCGCCAGGCTAAGCCGCGTCTCGATGAGTTGACGAAGGAGCGCGATGAAGCGCGTGCGGAAGCGGGTGAGTACGCGAGCAAGCTTGCTGAAGCCAACGATGAGCTCGACCGTATCCGTCGTGACGACACCGCGGCGTCCGGAAAACTCGCTGAGGCCAAGGTCCGCCGCGCTCAGGCAACGGAGCGGCTGCGCTCTCTTGAGCGGCGTGAACCCGAGCTTACGCGTCGGCTCGAGGGCATCGATCGTCGCATCCGCGCAACACGCCAGGGTGCGCGTTCGCTCGAGGTGCTGCGTCTGCGCGTCGACCCGCTCCATGATCGCTATACCGCCATCCTTGAGCGTGCTATGGACTGGGCCGCGCGTCTTCGCGATCAAGCCTCTCTTGAGGAGGCCGATAGCGAGAGCCTCAAGAAGACCATCGAGGATGCCAAGGGCGAAGTGAGCGCGGCAAAGGAAAAGGTGGATGCGGCGACAGCGGCGCAAAACGATGTCAAGGTTGCGCGCGGTAGGCTTGAGGTGCAGGTGGAGTCCGCTATCAAGGCCATCACCGAGGACGGTACAACGGTGCTTGAGGAAGCACTCACGCTGCCCGCCCCCGAAGACCCCGTCGCCGCCAAAGAGGAGCTCAATCAGCTGGTACGTCAGATCAATAATCTTGGCCCCGTCAATCAGGTGGCGATGGAGGAGTACGAGACGCTCAAGCGCCGTGCCGACTATGTCTCGGAGCAGCTTGAGGATCTTGAGAACGCCCGCCGCGCGCTAACCAAGATCACCGCTGCCATCGATCGCAAGATGCGCAAGAGTTTCCTCGTCACCTTCGAGAAGGTCGATCGCAACTTCCGTGAGATCTTCGAGATGCTTTTCCCGGGCGGACAGGCTCATCTCGAGATGACCGACCCCGAACATCCGGCCGAGACGGGTATCGAGGTGGTGGCGCAGCCGCGTGGCAAGCGCATCACCAAGATGATGCTCATGTCGGGCGGCGAGAAATCACTTACCGCCTTGGCCCTTCTCTTTGCCGTATACCGCACGCGTACGGTGCCCTTCTATGTTCTCGATGAGGTCGAGGCGGCACTCGATGACGCCAACCTCTCCAAACTCATCGGTGCCATCGACATACTTCGCCGCTCGACGCAGTTGCTTGTCATCTCGCACCAGCGTCGCACTATGGAAGACGCCGATGTGCTCTATGGTGTATCCATGCAGGCCGACGGCGTGAGCCGCGTGGTCAGTCAGAAACTCGATCGCGAAACCGGAAAGGTCGTGAATGCATAATGGGATTTTTCGATGCGCTCTCGCGGGGTCTCGAACGCAGCCGTGAGGCCTTGAACGAGGTTTTCTACTTCGGAGGCGAGGTTGACGAGGACTTTTGGGAGGATCTTGAGGACACGCTCGTGATGGGCGATATGGGTGCCGAGATCTCCATGGACGTCACCGATGATCTGCGCGAGCTCGCGGCCAAAAAGAACCTTAAGACAGCCGATCAACTGCGTCGTGCCCTCGCCGAGCGTCTTGAGCAGAATTTCACTCCCGTCACGTGCGATCCCTTTACCGATACCCCGAGCTGCGTGCTTTTCGTCGGCATCAACGGGGCGGGGAAGACCACTACGGTCGGTAAGATCGCGAGTGCCGCGGCCGCTGCCGGTAAGAATGTGGTGATCGGATCCGCAGATACGTTCCGTGCCGCCGCTATCGAGCAGCTTGATGTGTGGGGTGAGCGTGCCGGGGTCCCCGTCATCAAGCGTGATCGTGGGTCTGACCCTGCGAGCGTTTGCTATGACGTTCTCGACGAGGCGGATAAGCTCGGGAGCGATCTGGTGCTGATCGACACAGCGGGGCGTCTTCATACGAGCCCTGAACTCATGCGCGAGCTTGCCAAAGTGGTCAACGTCACGCGCAAGCGCGCCGAGAAGTGCGCTGCCGGTTCCATGCCCGTGCACGTGGTGCTTGTTATCGATGCCGCTACAGGTCAAAACGGCCTTAACCAGGCGCTTGAGTTCAACCGTGAACTCGGCCTCGACGGCATTATCATGACTAAGCTTGATGGTACGGCCAAGGGCGGCATCGCCCTTGCCGTGGCCGAGAAGCTCAAGCTCCCCATCTACCGTATCGGTGTGGGCGAGCAGGTCGATGACCTCCAGCAGTTTGATGCGCACGATTTCTGCCGCGCGCTCGTGGGGACCGACGAATAGACCATGTGGGCGCGTGGCGCCGTATTGATTGGAGAGAAGCGTGTTCAATTCACTGAGTGACCGCTTGAACGATACCTTCGACCGCCTGCGTGGCAAGGGCAAGCTCACCGAGGCTGATATCACCTCCGCTATGCGCGATATCCGCATGGCGCTCCTCGAGGCCGATGTCAACTTCAAGGTGGTCAAGGAGTTCGTTGCCGCTACCAAGGAGAAATGCCTGACCTCCGAGGTCATGGATTCGCTGACCCCTGCGCAAAACGTCGTGAAAATCGTGCTCGACCAGCTTACCGAGCTCCTCGGTTCCACCGAGAGCAAGCTCGTGCTTTCGAGCCGCATCCCTAACGTCATCATGCTCGTCGGTCTTCAGGGCTCCGGTAAGACCACGGCGGCCGTGAAGCTCGCTTATTTGCTCAAGAAGCAAGGCAAGAGCCCGCTGCTCGCAGCGTGCGATGTCTATCGTCCTGCCGCTGCCGACCAACTTGCCACCCTCGGCGGCGAGATCGGTGTCCCCGTGTACCGTGGTGACGGTAAAGATCCGGTCGAGATCGCGCGCGGCTCCATCCGTGAGGCCGTTGACCACATGCGCGATGTCGTTATCGTCGACACCGCCGGTCGCCTGCAAATCGATGAGCAGATGATGCAGGAGGCTGTCGACATCAAGAAGGCGGTTAAGCCCGACCAGGTCCTTATGGTCGTCGACGCTATGACCGGTCAGGATATCGTCAACGTCGTTCAGACCTTTGCCGAGCGTACGGACTTCGATGGCGTCATCATTTCCAAGCTCGACGGTGATGCTCGTGGCGGCGGCGCGCTTTCCGTGCGTCACGTTACCGGCAAGCCCATCAAGTTCGTCTCCATGGGCGAGAAACCCGATTCTCTCGAGGTGTTCTATCCCGATCGCATGGCCAAGCGCATCCTCGGCATGGGCGATGTGGTCGGCATCATCGAGAAGGCGCAGGAGATGGCCGACGCCGAACAGCTTGAGGCTGCCGAGCGCATGCTCCGCGACGGGTTTACGATGAACGACATGCTCGATCAGATGAAAGCCGTCAAGAAGATGGGCGGCATGAAGGGCATCTTGGGGATGCTTCCCGGCGGTCAACGTGCGCTCAACCAGATGGGAGGCAATGTCGACGAGAGCGTGTTCGATAAGAACGAAGCCATGATCATGTCGATGACCAAGGAAGAGCGTCAGAAGCCCTCCATCATCAACGGCCAGCGACGCGCCCGTATCGCGCGCGGCGCCGGTGTTACCCCCACTGAGGTGAACGTCCTCATGAAGCAATGGGGCGAAATGAACAAGATGATGGGCAAGATGCGTTCGATGGCCAACCAAGCTCAGGGCGGCAAGAAAGGTAAGAAGGGCAAGCGCGGCAAGAAGATGCGCATGCCTAACATTCCCGGCCTCGATGCGATGGGGCTTGGTGGCTCTATGGGCCGCGGCGGTATGAGCGATATGGATATGCTCCGTCAGATGGAACAGCAGCTTCGTAAGAAATAGGTTGGAGGAAGTCTTATGAGCAAGGCTGATCAACAGTTTGTGGCCATGTGCGAGGACATCCTCGAGAACGGCACCACAACGGAAGGGCAAAAGGTGCGTCCCCATTGGAAGGACGGCGCGCCTGCCTATACCATCAAGCAGTTCGGCGTGACGGCACGTTATGACCTGCGCGAAGAGTTCCCGGCTATCACGCTGCGCCGAACGGCGCTGAAAAGCGCGATGGACGAGGTGTTGTGGATCTATCAGAAGAAGTCCAACAATATCAATGACCTCAATTCGCACATTTGGGATTCGTGGGCTGATGAGACGGGATCCATCGGTAAGGCCTATGGATACCAGATCGCTCAGAAATCGCATTATCCCGAGGGCGATTTCGATCAGATGGACCGCGTGCTGTTCGATTTAAAGAACACGCCGTTCAGCCGTCGCATCATGACCAACACCTACGTGTTTTCCGATCTCTCCGAGATGCATCTTTACCCGTGCGCTTATAGCGTCACCTATAACGTTACCGAGCATCCGGGGGATTCCAAACCCACGCTCAACATGGTGCTCAACCAGCGCAGCCAGGATATCCTTGCCGCCAATAACTGGAACGTCTGCCAGTATGCACTGCTGCTCATGATGGTTGCGCAAAGCGTCGATATGATTCCGGGCGTGCTTCTGCATGTGATTGCCGATGCACATATCTACGATCGCCATGTCGATGTTATCCGTGAGCTTATCGGACGTCCTCAGTTCGCAGCTCCGAAGGTTTCGCTTAACCCTGAGGTGCATGATTTCTATGATTTCACGACCGATGATTTGATCGTCGAGGGATACGAGCACGGTCCTCAGGTCAAGAACATTCCCATTGCGGTGTAGCCCATGGGGTGCCAGATCAAGTGCATCGTCGCGGTGTGTGACGACTGGGGTATCGGCCTTGCCGGCGATATGGTGGTGGCGAACCGTGCCGATATGCGTCATTTCGTCTCCTGTACCAAGGGTCATGCCGTGATCATGGGGCGCAAAACGCTCGAGAGCTTTCCGGGCGGGCGGCCTCTTAAGGATCGCCGTAATATCGTGCTTACGCGCGACGAAGCCTTTGAGCGAGAAGGCGTCGAGGTTGTGCACTCCGTTGAGGAAGCGCTCGATGCCGTGGAGCCGGAGCAGGTTGCCTGGGTCATCGGTGGCGGTGCGATATATGCGCAGTTCTTGCCGTATTGCTCCGAAGCCGAGGTGACGCGCAACCATTGCAAGCGTTCGGTCGATACGTTTTTCCCCAATCTCGATGAAGATCCTGATTGGAGCATCGCTGCCGCAGGAAAGACCCAATGTGTCGAGGCGGGCCAAGGCGATGAAGGTTTGCTCTTTGAGTTCGTTACCTATAAACGTCAAGCCGAGCAGCGGTAGGGGATCGTTTTGGCGGTAGAGATCATCACTATCGATTCGCTTGCCGACGAGCGACTCGATGCCTATACCAAGCTGACCGAACGTGAGCTGCGCTCGGTCTTGGAGCCCGAAAAGGGCATATTCATCGCCGAGAGCGCCAAGGTCATAGAGAGGGCTCTCGATGCGGGCTACGAGCCGTTGAGCTTTCTTCTGGGTGAGCGTTGGCTTGAATTTTTCCAGCCGTTGTTCGAGCGCGTCTCGAACGATTCCAAGGGCAAGGTGGTTCCGGCGTTTGTGGCGTCTATGGAGCTCATGGAGCGCCTTACGGGTTTTAAGGTGACGCGCGGTGCGCTTGCTGCATTTCGCCGCCCGCGCCAGATTCCCGCGGATGAGTTTTTGGACGGTATCGTCGATGCCGCGGGATCCCTCCCCGTACGCCTATGCGTGCTCGAGGGTATCGTGGACCACACCAATGTGGGCGCGATCTTCCGTTCTGCGGCGGCGCTAAACGTTGATGGTATCCTCGTGAGCCCTACCTGTTGCGACCCCCTGTATCGCCGCGCTGTGCGCGTGAGCATGGGGACGGTCTTTCAAGTTCCATGGACGCGCATCGGCTCCGAGGCGCATGTTTGGCCACACGATGGACTTGCGACGCTTCGCGCTGCCGGGTTTACCTGTGCCGCCATGGCTTTGACCGATGATTCGGTTTCCCTTGATGATCCCTCCCTGAAGGAGATCGACCGTCTGGCCATTTTCATGGGAACGGAAGGCGCCGGCCTCAACGCCAAGACGATCGACGGCTGTGATAAGGCGATCCGTATCCCTATGGCCCATGGAGTTGATTCTCTCAATGTGGCGGCTGCAAGCGCTGTGGCCTTCTGGCAGCTGTGTCCGCATGTGAGCAACGCCTATCACTACCGACCGGGGCTGTACCACTAGATATAGTTGGTACCGTTGTGCACGGGGTGCTACCATGTCGGCGGTTTTGTTTCGTGTCGCGAAAAGGGGAGGGCGATGCGTTCCGATAGCGGTGCTGCCGATGTGACATCGGGTGTGATTTGGCGTCAGCTTTTGACGCTTTGCATCCCGATTTTCTTCAGTTCTTTTTTTCAGCAGGCGTACGCCTTCATCAACACCTATATCGTGGGGCGATTCGGAGGCAAGAATGCTCTTGGCGGTGTGCAATGCACCGCCACTTTATCTGAGCTGTGTGTTGGATTCTGCGTGGGGCTCGGTGCCGGTTGCGCCGTTATCGCGGGTCAGTATTTCGGCCAGCACGATGACGAGCGACTGAGTCGTTCCGTGCATACGGCCATGTGCCTCTCCCTTTTGATGGGCATTGCATTTTCAATCGGGGGAATCCTCTTCGTCGAACCTGTCCTTATCGCAATGAATACGCCGAGCACGCTTCTTCCCGAGGCTGTTGCCTACGCGCGTCTTTATTTCGGTGCTATCGTGTTCACGCTCATGATGAATATGGGTATGGCGCTCTTGCGCGCCGTGGGGGATACCAAGGGACCTGCCCTGATCATCGCAAGTGGTTGCGCCTTCAATGTCGTGTTCGATTTGGTGTTCGTAGCCTGGCTGCACCTTGAGGCTTTGGGTTGCGGTATCGCCACCTCGCTTACGATTTTCATCAATTGCTGCATGATGTTGAGGCGCATGATGACGGCCGACGGCCCTTGGCGCTTGCGTCCGAGCCTGCTCCGTATCGATTCCGCCATATGCAAGAGCATGGTTTCGTGCGGTTTGCCGCTGGGGCTTCAATCTGCAGCGTATTCCATTTCAAACCTACTCGTTCAGATTTCCGTCAACGGCTTCGGTGCCGATGCCACGACAGGTTGGGGGCTTTGCAGCCGTCTTGATTGTCTGGTCTGGATGATCACCGAGGCTTTCGGTGTGGCCGTCACCACGTTTTCGGCGCAAAACTTCGGGGCGCGCAACTACGATCGCATGTGTAGAGGGTTCAAGATCGGTACCGCCATGGCTGTTGTGTTGGTGGGATCCACGTCGGCGCTGCTTATGTGCTTCGTGGAACCCCTTGCACGCTTCTTTATCGACGATGCCGAGGTGGTTCGCTATACCACCGTTATGATCGGCTATATCGCACCGTTTTACGCGGTGTTCTGTATTGTCGAGAACACTTCCGGTCTGATCCGCGGTGCCGGGGTGAGCTTCGAGCCTATGATGCTCACACTCCTCGGTACCTGCGTATTCCGCATTGTGTGGGTGGAGGCCGTGCTTCCGCTCTGGCATGTGCTCGATGCCCTGCTTTTGGTGTACCCCGTCACCTGGACCCTAACCGCTGTGCTCTTTGTCGCTTACTACAAGTTCGGAAATTGGCTTCGCCGCGCTTCCAAGAAGAGCTAGCAGGGGTGTGACCTCGTGTTCTCGGGTTAGTACTCGATGCCTTTTCGTGCGAGCAGGCCTTCGTCAAAGTAGTGTTTTACCGGACGCATCTCGGTTACCAGATCGGCGAGGTCGGCGAGCGGAAGAAGCCCGCGACCGGTTAGCACCAGCTCGGTCGTTGTGGGTTTTCGGTTGATGAGGTCCTCTATATCCCGGCGTGTCGCAAACCCGCGTCGCATGGCTTCGCCTAGCTCGTCCAATATCAAAACATCGACGGGACGTTTCCCTTCATCGTCTGAAAGCGCTACGCGTGCCTTCTCCATGATTTCCTGGGCGCAAAGTTCCGGCGTTGCCGATGCCGCCTGTTCGATACGCATGCCAAAGCGTTCGGCGGCATCGTGCTCCGCGCAGTGCAGTTTCTTGGCGAATTGCAGCACGAGGACATCGAGGCCGAATCCCATGGCGCGGAATGCCAGCCCGAGCGCCGCGGTGGTTTTCCCTTTTCCGTCGCCGGTGTAGATCTGCACCTTTCCCACCTCGAGTGATGCCATCTCCGTCCTTTCGTCCTTGGGTGTGATTACGCATTTCCCGTCTGGGTACCAGAAACTCATTATCAACCCCAAGAGTGGAGCTTTGCACATGGAGATGGATGATCACAAACGTAGACGAAATATGATTCTCTACGTTCTCATCGCCTTTGTGATTTACCTCGTTTTGTCGACGGTGCTGTTTCCCAACATCGGCCAGACAAAGCAGATCACAGAGACCGACTACTCGACGTTTGTGTCAGCGTTGAAGAAGAAAGACGTCGATGAGGTCCAATACAACACGGACGATTACACGATTTACTACACCAAGAAGGGTGAATCGGACAATATCGCCTACAAGACCACGGGTGTGCCCAACGACTCCGGTTTCACCGATCGTGTTCTTGCGTCCGGTGCGTCTCTCGAGTCGGTTGTTCCCGATAAGAACAGCAGCTTGATGAGCTATTACCTTTTGACGCTCGTGCTGCCCATGGTGATTTTCTTCCTCATCGGATGGTGGCTCAACCGCCATATGAAAAAGGCCATGGGTGATGATGGCCCGTCCATGAATTTCGGTGGCGGTGGCTTTGGTGGCAGCGGACTCGGTAAATCCGGTGCTCGCGTTATCGCTTCCAAAGATGTGGGCGTTACTTTCAAGGATGTTGCCGGCCAGGAAGAGGCAAAGGAGTCCCTTAAGGAGGTTGTCGATTTCCTTGAGAAGCCTCAGCGCTATGAGGAGATCGGTGCCAAGCTGCCGCGCGGTGCTCTGCTTGTGGGACCTCCTGGAACGGGTAAGACCTTGCTCGCCAAGGCGGTGGCAGGCGAGGCCGGTGTTCCGTTCTTCAGCATCTCGGGTTCCGAGTTCGTTGAGATGTTCGTCGGCCGCGGCGCCGCCAAGGTACGAGACCTGTTCAAGCAGGCTAAAGAGAAAGCCCCATGCATCGTCTTCATCGACGAGATCGATACCATCGGCAAGAAGCGTGATGGCGGCGGCTTCTCGGGAAACGATGAGCGCGAACAGACCTTGAACCAGCTGCTTACCGAGATGGACGGTTTTGATAACCATAAGGGCATCGTTGTCCTGGCGGCCACCAACCGCCCTGACTCTCTCGACCCCGCCTTGCTGCGTCCTGGTCGTTTCGACCGCCGTATTCCCGTTGAACTTCCCGACCTTGCAGGGCGCAAGTCCATCCTCGAGCTCCATGCTAAAGACGTTAAGGTGCAGCCTCCTATCGATTTGTCCGCCATCGCTCGCGCGACGCCGGGTGCCTCGGGTGCAGATCTGGCTAACATCATCAACGAGGGTGCACTCCGGGCTGTCCGTGAAGGGCGCAAGCGTGCCACTCAGGAAGACTTTGAGGAGTCCGTTGAGGTTGTCATCGCCGGTCAGCAGCGCAAGTCAACGGTGCTTTCCGATCACGAAAAGCAGGTCGTAAGCTACCACGAGATCGGGCACGCCATTGTGGCCGCGCGCCAAAAGGAATCGGCTCCCGTTACCAAGATCACCATCGTTCCGCGTACGAGCGGTGCCTTGGGCTACACCATGCAGGTGGAAGAGGACGAGAAATTCCTCACCACCAAGCAGGAAGTGCTCGACAAGCTCACCGTGTATTGCGGCGGCCGCGCTGCCGAGGAGTTGATCTTCGGCGAGATGACGACGGGCGCTGCCAACGATATAGAGCAAGCCACCAAGCTTGCGCGCAATATGGTGACGCGTTTCGGCATGTCCGACGAGTTCGGCATGATGGCGCTCGGAACGGTGCAGAATGCCTATCTTAACCAGGATACTTCGCTCACGTGCGCACCGGGAACCGCTGAGCGTGTCGATGCGATCGTGGCTAAGCTGATTGAAGAGGCTCATGAGCGCGCTATCCAGATCCTGCGTGAGAATAAGTTCAAGCTGCATGAGCTTGCTCGCTACCTGTATAAGAAGGAAACCATTACAGGCGATGAGTTCATGAACCTCCTGCAACGTGAGAATCCGTTGATGCCTAAGGCACAGTAGGTCAATCGTACGGCTTCATGTTTCGCGAAGGCCGGCTCACTTGTGGGCCGGCCTTTTCTTTGTATCAAATGGATGAGCCGAGGAGGTGAGTTATTCGCAAGCGTTGGTGCTCTTCGGAAGCAGTTTGCCTCCGTGCCGGCAACTCGTCTTAGACGCATGAAAAACGCGCCCGGAGATGGGAGTCTCAGGGCGCGTTTCGGTGATGGGATTTTTCTTATACGCTTGACGCGTTGTGATTGAGCTTAGAGCGTACGGCCGTAAGCGTCGGCGTCCTTGATGGCCTGGGCGAACTTCTCGTCGGTGAAGGGAACGGGGTTTCCGTGCTTCCATTCGCTCGTGGCGTGAGCGGCCTCGCAGAGCGCAGGGATATGGCTCTCGTCGAGATGAACGTCGGCCAGGGTGACGGGCAGGCCGAGCTTTTTATTGAAGGCGGCATAGCGCTTGAGGTTCTCGGTGTCGCCGATGTAGGCGAAGAGGACGAGAACGCCGAGGCTTACGACCTCGCCGTGCAGGTGATGACCCTCGCGCTCGATGGAGCAGCTTGCGTTGTAGAACGCGTGCGCCACACTCGAGTTGTAGTAGAAGTCGGGCTGGTTGGTGAGGTTGCTCACATAGCCGGTGTTGACCACGATGTCGAGCGCGATCTGTTTGACGGCCTCGGAGCTCTTGTTGGCGCGCACGTCGGCCAGACCCTGCTCGCCGTACTCGAAGAGCGGCTCGGAGCAGGTGTGGGCGAGGGCGAGACCGAGGGCGCCGGTATGGGTGAGATTGCCGGCGCTTGCGGCGTACTCGACCTCGGGCTGCTTGGAGAGGGCGTCGCCGATACCGGCCCAGAAATACTCTTCGGGAGCCTCGGCGATGATCGCGGGGTTGATGAAGATGTGGGTCGGGCAGTTGGGGAAGCTGTAGCCCTCAAGCGAGCCGTCGTTGTTGTAGACGACGGCGATGGCGGTGCCGGCCGAGCAGTTGGAGCAGATGGTCGGGACGGAGAAGACCGTCTTGCCGAGCTCGATGTTCGCGGTCTTCACGGTGTCGATGGCCTTGCCGCCGCCGATGGCGAAGAGCACGTCGGCAGCCTGGGCCTCGGGGGAGTTGACGATCTTG
This sequence comes from Oribacterium sp., assembly GCA_963633065.1. Lineage (GTDB taxonomy): Bacteria > Actinomycetota > Coriobacteriia > Coriobacteriales > Coriobacteriaceae > Collinsella. The sequence continues at coordinate 88,563 of CAVGWH010000046.1, read as the reverse complement.
GCGATGTTGTCGCGCGTGCAGTCGACGCCGTAGACGTGCTCGCCGAGCACCTCGATATCGGTGTTCTCGAGGGCGGCGCGGATGCGCGGAGCGGCTGCGGCGAGAGCGCGCTTGCCGCCGATCAGCATGATCTTCTTGGCTTTATGGGACGCGAGGACCTCGGGGAGGGCGTCGAAGCAGTCCTCCCCGATTGTGTAGTTGCTCATCTCGATTGTTCTCATAGGTATCTCCCTTTTCTGTGCGCGTTGAGTGCAATGCGCTTTATTCTGATACAGCGAGGGGTGTTAGGGAGCGTAAATTTTAAATTCTTGTTTCCATCATGTTACCGAGCGGATGCAATGGATCGGATATGAGGTGCCGGCTAAGTGAGTGAGATGCATGTTGTGGTGAGTGCGTGCCTAATGGGGGAGTGCTGCAAATGGTCTGGTGGCAGCAATCGTAACCAGGCGCTTGTCGATCGTCTGACCGAGCGGGGCATCAGCCCTATCATGGTCTGCCCCGAGATGTCCGGCGGTCTCAGTTGCCCTCGGTCTCCGGCGGAACGCATAGGAGATCGCGTCCTCACATGCGACGGCGTTGACGTCACCGAGGAGTTTGAAGAGGGTGCCGAGCTTTCTCTCGTTGCAATGGAGGCACAAGGTTCGTGTCCATGGTGCACGATTTGCATCCTGCAGCCCAAAAGTCCCTCATGTGGATTCGGGGCAATATATGACGGCACGTTTTCCGGCGTTCTCAGGCGCGGTAACGGGGTTTTCGTCGATCGTCTCCTGAAGGCGGGTTATTCCGTCATGACGCCCGATGAGGCACTCGACACGTACCTTTTGTAAATCCCATTGATATGCGCGTGCCATTGTCGGCTTTGCGTGCTAGTATCTCTGCGGAGCGTTGATGGGGACGAGTAACCGGTCAACACGCGCCACAGAGAGCGGGAGTTGCTGAGAGCCCGTGCGCGTGCCCTGTGAAAATCACCCCGGAGCTGCGGTTCGAACGGGCTTTGCCCCAGTAGGTGCCGCCGAGATGGCCGTCGATACGGGCCAGCCGAGTAACGGATGCGAGCATGCATGCATGTGAGGGCATCTAAGCTGGGTGGTTAAACGAAGAGCTTCACGGTTTGTCCGTGCTTGTGGCGCTTCGTCCCAGCTTTTAGGGACGGGCGCTTTTTTAGTGCCCATCAAGGGCGCGAGAGCGTTCGCAACAGGGAAGGGGTATTCGTGGCAAACGAGTACAAGCAGACCATGAACCTGCCTAAGACCGGGTTCCCCATGCGAGCCGGTCTTTCCAAGTCCGAGCCCAAAAGGCTCAAGGACTGGCAGGACAACAAGGTCTACCAGCAGGTTTTGGAGAAGAACAAGGGCCATAAAAAGTTCGTGCTTCATGACGGTCCTCCGTACGCCAACGGCCCGATCCATATCGGCCACGCCATGAACAAGATCTCTAAGGACATGATCAACCGTTACTGGATGATGCAGGGTTACGAGGTCCCGTACGTTCCCGGATGGGATTGCCACGGTCAGCCCATCGAGCATAAGGTCGAGGAAAAGCTCGGCACCGAAAAGTTCAACCAGACCTCCACAGCTGAGATTCGAGAGCTCTGCAATCAGTTCGCTGTCGAGAACATCGAGCTTCAGAAGGCGGGCTTCCGTCGCCTGGGCGTGCTCGGCGACTGGGATAACCCCTATCTCACGCTCTATCACCAGCACGATGCTGCCGATATCGAGGTTTTCAAGGCCATGTTCGACAAGGGCATGGTATATCGCGGCCATAAGCCCGTGCACTGGTGCAAGCATTGCCACACCGCTCTGGCCGAGGCAGAGATCGAGTACTCCGACGAGACCTCACCTTCGATTTTCGTTCGCTTTGAGCTGACGAGCAAGCCGGCCGGTCTCGAGGACTTCGACGGTCCGGTCGATTTCGTCATTTGGACGACGACACCGTGGACCATCCCGTCCGACCAGGCCGTCTCCCTGAAACCGGGCGCCGCTTACGTGGCCGTTGAGCACGATGGTCGCGCCGAGATCATGCTCGAGGCGCTCGCTCCTCAGTGCTGCGAGCTCTTCGGCTGGGATTACACGCCGGTTCAGGTGGCAGGCGAGAACTACGTGCGTCCCGCTGAGACTTTTGCCGGCCTCCATTACAAGCAGCCCGTCTTCGATGGGGTCGAGGGCGTGGCCCTGCTTGCCGAGTATGTCGGTACCGATGACGGTACCGGTATCGTCCACAACTCGCCCGGACACGGTGTCGATGACTACTTTGCCTGCCTCAATGCCGGCATCACCGACATCTGCATGCCGGTCGATGATGATGGCAAGTTCTACACGGGTGATGGTTTCGGTACAGGTGGCCCCTTCAGCGGCATGGACACCGACGAGGCCAACCCGCATATCATCGAGTTCCTTCGCGAGCGCGGCACCCTCGTGCTCGAGAAGAAGATCACGCACAGCTACCCGCATTGCTGGCGCTGCAAGCAGCCGGTGCTCTTCCGCGCGACCGACCAGTGGTTCATCTCGATGGACAAGACGGGCCTGCGCGAGACCGCCGGCGACCAGATCCGCAACCACGTCAAGTGGTATCCGGCGCATGCCGCCAACCGCATCGGTGCCATGGTCGAGCAGCGTCCCGACTGGTGCATCAGCCGTCAGCGCAACTGGGGCGTGCCCATCCCGAGCTACACCTGCGCCGATTGCGGCGAGAAGGTCATGAACGATGCCACGCTCGACGCTGTCATCGAGCTCTTCCATGCCAAGGGCTCCGATGCCTGGTTCACCGATGAGCCGGCCGACTATCTCGGCGACGCCTGCACCTGCACCAAGTGCGGCGGGCACAACCTCAAGCCCGACCGCGACATCTTGGACGTGTGGTGGGATTCCGGCGTCTCCTGGAAGGCCGTCTGCGAGTTCCGACCCGAGCTCCAGTACCCGGCCGACGTCTACCTCGAGGGCTCTGACCAGCACCGCGGTTGGTTCCAGAGTTCGCTCCTCACTTCGGTAGGCGCTAACGACGTCGCGCCGTACAAGGCTGTCGTGAGCCAGGGCTTCACGCTCGATGGCGAGGGCCGCAAGATGTCCAAATCGCTCGGCAACGTGATCGACCCCAACAAGGTATGCGACGAGATGGGCGCTGACATCATCCGCCTGTGGACGTCTTCGGTCGATACGAGCTCCGACGTGGCCATCGATCACGAGATCCTCGCGCGCACCTCGGATGCCTATCGTCGTTTCCGCAACACGCTGCGCTTCCTGCTCTCCGAGCTCGAGGGCCAGTTTGAACCCGAACATGACGCGGTGCCGTTTGATGAGCTGCTGCCGCTCGATAAGCTCATGGTCGCGCGCTTGACGCAGGTGCAGGCCGAGGTTGACGACGCGTATGCGTGCTACGAGTTCAATCGCGCCTACCGCGCGCTGTATGATTTCGTGGTAACCGAGCTTTCCAACGTCTACCTCGATGCTCTTAAAGATCGTTTGTACTGCGAGAAGCCCGGCTCGCTTGAGCGCCGTAGCGCCCAGACCGTCGTGGCCGAGCTTTTCAGCATGCTTCTGCGAGACCTCCAGCCCATCCTCGCCTATACATGCGATGAGGCTATGGCCTACGCGCCGGCGGGTATTGTCGACAACCAGAAGTACGCTGCGCTTCTCGATTGGTACAAGAGCCCCATCTCGCTCGAGAAGGCCGACGAGTTCGCCGGTGTCCTCGAAGCCTCGCTTGAGCTTCGCTCCGCTGTCACCAAGGCGCTTGAGGACGCGCGCACCGCGGGTACGTTTACCAAGAGCCAGCAGGTGCGTGTGAGTGCCACCGTGCCGGCCGAGATGTATGCGTTGCTGACGGGCGAGAAAGCTGTCGATCTTGCTGAGTTCTACATCGTTTCCGATGTCCAACTCGAAGAGGGCGACGAGCTTTCCGTCGAGATCGCTGCCGCCGAGGGCGAGTGCTGCGATCGCTGCTGGAATTACCGCACGTCGGTGGGTTCCTATGGCGAGCACGCGCATATCTGCAAGCGTTGCGCCGAGGCGCTTGAAGCTTAGAGCACGTCTAGGCAAGTTGGGGTCGCGTGGGGATGTTTTCCATGCGGCCCCGTATTCGTATCGATGGGAGTAACAGCGTGAAAGATGACGACAACGATTTTGAGCCGAGCCTAACCCTGAGGTTCGTTATCGCAGGAACCATCGCAGCGCTTTTCCTCCTTGTCGATCAGGTCACGAAATCACTGGTGCGTTCCCAGCTCATGGGACATGCGGCGGTGGATTTCATCCCTGGCGTGCTGCGCCTTCGGTTCTGCGCCAACACGGGTGCGGCATTCAGTCTGGGAGAGGGTTTCGGAGGGGCCTTTGCGCTCCTTGCCATACTGGTCACCCTGACTATCGTTTGGTATCTGGCGCGTACGCCCCGCATTGCCCTTCTTGAAGCGATCGGTATGGGTATGGTCGTCGGTGGCGCGGTCGGTAACGCTATCGATCGTGTGGTACATGGTTTCGTCACCGATTTCTTCGCTACCGTTTTCATCGACTTCCCTGTTTTCAACGTCGCCGATATCGGCATCACGGTTGGTGTCGCGCTTGCTTTCATCGGTTTCATGTTCTTCTCTCCGGCTTCTCGCGTGGACGCGACGGCGGAGCTTAACCGACGTGACGCCGAGCGCATGAACCGCCGTGAGCGCAAGGGTGGCTCGCAGGGTTGCTCTTATGTTGGCAACGATGCTGATAAGAAGGATGCCTGATGGCTGAGGAGACGAATCTGCTTGTAACCGAAGATCAAGCGGGTTCCAGGCTTGATGCTTACCTCGGGTGCCAAGATGTCTGCCCTTCGCGATCTGCGTCTGCCAAGTTGATCGAGGCGGGGAACGTCACGCTCAATGGCGATGTGTGCCTTTCGAAAAAACAGATCGTATCTGCGGGAGATCGGATCGTCGTCGATCTTCCCGAGGAGCACGATTTTTGCGACGTGATTCCAGAGCCCATTCCCCTTGATATCCGCTTTGAGGACGAGCATCTTATCGTGCTTTCTAAGCAGCGCGGGCTGGTGTGCCATCCCGCTCACGGTCATGAGTCGGGCACCCTTGCCAACGCGTTGGTCTATCACTGCGGGATCGATCATTTGGGAACGGTGCAGGGTGAGGATCGCCCTGGTATCGTGCATCGACTTGATCGTGATACCTCGGGGTTGATGCTTGCTGCCAAAGACGACGACACTCAGCGCGCACTTCAAAACCTTATTCGCACGCGAACGCTTGACCGTCGCTACATCACATTGGTTCACGGCAACGTCGTGATGGATGAAGGGACCATCAATACCGGCATCGCGCGGTCCACGCGAGACCGTGTGAAAATGGCCGTTTCCGATGATCCGTTCGCTCGCCAGGCGATTACCACGTTCCGTGTGCTCGAGCGCTTTGAAGCCGCTCGTTTCGATGACGGGTACACGTTGCTCGAGTGCCATCTGTTTACGGGCCGTACGCACCAGATCCGCGTGCATATGCGCCACATTAATCATCCGTGTGTGGGCGATCCCCTGTATGGGCGCGGGGATGAGCGTTCCAATCTTGGGCTCGATCGGCAGTTCCTGCATTCCTGGAGCGTTGCGTTTGAGCATCCGGTAACGGACGAGCGGATCGCTTTGACCGATGTGCTGCCGTGGGATTTCGCCGCCGTTCTGGATGAACTTGAGGAGCGATCTGAAGGCACGACCGATGCGGGCAAGATCATCATTCCACGTTTGCTTGGATATTAAATCGTTCGAATGGTGCTTTTGATGCGCAAGGTCAAAGGCTTGATCTTTACCTGACGTATACTTTGCTCTATTCAAATCGATTTGTTTCCGAGGGGATGTCCGTGACACCGATCGTCGTCTTCAACCTGATTATCGGCAATCTATTCGCGATTTGCTTCGCGTATCAGTTCATCTACATGCTTGTTGGTCTTTTTCGCAAGCCCGTGCGACCTGTGCCTGCCAAAATACAGCATCGATATGCGTTTTTCATCGCTGCCCACAACGAGGAGTCGGTTATCGCCAACCTCGTCGCGTCCATTAAAAACCAGGATTACCCTTCGGAGCTTATCGACATCTTCGTCGTCGCCGATGCTTGCACCGACGACACGGCGCGTGTCGCGCGCGAGGCGGGCGCTATCGTTTATGAGCGCAATGACCTAGCACGTAAGGGCAAGAGCTGGGTCATGGATTACGGTTTCGACCGTATTCTCACCGAATACCCGGGCAAACACGAGGCGTTCATCATCTTCGATGCCGATAACCTTCTTTCGAATGATTACCTCACCATCATGAATGATGCATTCGATCAAGGATTTATGGCGCTCACGAGCTATCGCAACTCTAAGAACTTCGGTAGTTCGTGGGTGTCGTCGGGCTATGCCACGAGCTTTTTGTGTGAGGCGCGCTTTATGAACGCCCCGCGTATGATGCTCGGGGCATCGTGTGCCGTCTCGGGTTCGGGGTATCTGGTTTCTGCGAAAATCGTCGAGGCGATGCACGGATGGCAGTTCCACACGCTCACCGAGGACATCCAGTTCTCCTCTTTCTGTGCCATCCATGGCGTTCGCATCGGCTTTGCCCCCGCTGAGTTCTATGACGAGCAACCTGTCAAGCTCGGTCCTTCGATCAAACAGCGCATGCGTTGGACAAAGGGGTTCTATCAGATTCTTTTCAGCTACACGGGGCAATTCCTCAAATCGATTTTCAAGTTCAGGCGCTTTCCCGCTTACGATCTGTTCATGACCGTTGCTCCCGGTAACCTTCTGACGTTGGTTACGGTGCTGGTTAACGCTACGTTCCTTATCGTTGGCGGGCTTTCACACGGTTTTCTGGCGACCGAGGCTGAGCTCAATTCGTGCTTCGCTTCCATCTTGATCACGCTTTGGTACTTTTATATCGCCTACTTCGTGCGTGGACTTCTTACGACGATCACCGAGCGCAAACACATCCATTGTCCTCAAAAGTGGCGCTTGATTACCAATTTGTTCACCTATCCTCTTTTCATGTTCACGTACTTCCCGCTGACGCTCGCCGCGCTCTTCCTTAAGGTTGACTGGGTGCCGACTCCTCATAGCGTGTCCGTTAACCTCGAGCAGGTTATCGAAGGGGTAAAGTAGTTTTCTTATTCGGCTGCGAGGCGGACAGATGCAGCGAGTTCTTTACCTGTTTTTCTATACAATGCTGGCGGTAGCGTCGGTAATCGACGTCCGGTCGCGCCGTTGCCCCAATCCTCTCGCGGGAGGCTTGGCCGTCTGCGCTATTGCGATCGCGTACTTAGACGGCGGCCTTGAGGTTTGCCTGCATCGCTTTGTGGAAGCAGCTTTCGTATGTGCCCTTCTCGTTGCCTTTGAGATCCTTTGGCGTAGGCACAGGGGATCTATCGGCATCGGTATGGGGGACATCAAGGTACTTTTCGCGCTCATGATGGTCGTCGGCCCACTTGAAGGTGTCTTGTCTTTTGGCCTAGGGCTTTTTGGGCTGGCGCTTATAGGCTTCATGGCGGGAAGTCGAGCACTACCGGCGCTCCCTTTTATAGCGGTGGCTTTCTGTATCGTTCATTACCTGATATAGACCTTTGACGCATGGCGCAGTTCATGCGAAAATATACGAACACATGTTTGAGAGAAGGGGCTCGAATGGTTAGCTTGCCAGACGATGCATCACCCTTGGGCCGGCGTCTGCAAGCCATGCCCGACAGTTTGGGATCCAAGCTTCTTGAGCGTATGGAGGATGATCGCGCGCACGGTTGGGTCAATCCCTGCCGTTGCGATGACGCTGCAGCGGAGCGACGCTTCGATAGGGAAGAAGATCGTTCTACTTTTTGGCGCACTGCCTACGTACGCGATGTCGAGAAGATCATCCATACGCCCGCTTATAACCGCTATGCGGGAAAGACGCAGGTGTTCAGTTTTCGAAGCAATGACGACCTTTCGCGTCGAGGGCTCCATGTCCAGCTGGTGGCACGCATCGCGCGCGATATCGGCTATGCACTTGGGCTTAACTGCGACCTTATCGAGGCTATCGGGTTGGGCCACGACCTGGGGCACACCCCGTTCGGGCATGCGGGAGAGCGTTTCCTCAACAACATCTTTCATGAGCGCACGGGGCGCTATTTCTATCATAACGTGCATTCGGTTCGCGTTCTTGACGTCCTGTACGGGCGTAACGTCTCACTTCAGACGCTCGATGGGGCGCTTTGCCATAATGGCGAATATGAGCAGCGGGTGTTCGAGCTTTCCGACAGGGTCGGTTTCGATGACTTCGACGAAGCTATTACTTCCTGCTATGAAATAGGCAACGATGCGATTAAGCATCTGCGACCAATGACGCTTGAAGGTTGCGTGGTGCGCATCTCCGATATCATCGCCTACGTGGGGCGCGATCGTCAGGATGCCATCGAGGCGGGGTTGCTCGCTTCCGATGCTTTCGATGACGGGTTGGGGGGAGCATACAACTCGTGGATCTTAAGCCGTGCCTCGGTCGATATCATCGAGCATAGCTATGGTAAGGATCGTATCGAGATGTCCGAGGAGCTTTTTGACGAGCTTCGCCGCGCCAAGGCGGAAAATTACGCCAAGATCTACAGCGCCGGTGGCATCGAGGGCGATTGCGAAGACGTATTGCAAGAGGCGTTCGAACGCTTATATGCAAGGTGTCTCGATGACCTCGCATCGGGGGACGAGTCATCGTTTATCTATCGGCACCATATCAAACGGATCGAACATCACCTATCCTTCTATGGCCAAACCTACAATTGGGAGAACGATCTGGATCAAACTGTTGTCGACTATATCGCGAGTATGACCGATGATTATTTCACTGAGCTGACGCAAAAGCTTTTTCCCGACTTGCGCTTTCCGCAACGCACCTATATCAATGAGTTCAAATGATGGGGACCTGCTGAATGGACGACCTTTTTTCCTCACAACAGAAGGAACGTACGCTTAAGAATGCGCCTTTGGCCGTGCGTATGCGCCCCCGAACGCTTGATGAGTACGTTGGGCAGGAAAAGGCTGTGGGTAAAGGCTCATGGTTGAGGTCGGCCATCGAGCACGATGTCCTTTCGAGCGTCATCCTGTACGGGCCTGCGGGGACGGGAAAGACCACGCTCGCGCATATCATCGCGGCGCACACGCGTTCCGAGTTCGTTGAGGTCTCGGCTGTGACCGGTACCGTCAAGGATCTTCGTCGTGAGATCGATGATGCCAAGCATCGGTTGCTCACGTATGATCGACGGACGATCCTTTTTATTGATGAGATCCATCGATTCTCAAAGTCGCAGCAGGATGCCCTTCTGCATGCGGTCGAAAACCGCACGGTCATCATGATCGGCGCTACAACTGAGAATCCTTATTTCGAGGTCAACTCGGCTCTTCTCTCGCGTGGGCGCGTCGTTGAACTTGGATATCTGAGCGATGAGGATATTTCCAAGCTCATTGAGCGCGCGCTTGCGTCTCCAGTCGGTCTTAATGGGGCTTACGCCCTTGCTGAGGATGTGCTGCAAACCATCTGCACCCTTGCCGCGGGCGACGCCCGATCCGCCCTGACCACGCTTGAACTCGCAAGCGAGATCGCTCTTTGTCGGTCGGATGATGAGGATGACGATAAAAGTGCCCAAGAGGAGCCCGTCGTCATCACTCTCGACGACGTGAAGATGGCAAACCCGCGGCGTGGCTTCAGCTACGATAAAAAGGGTGACATGCACTACGACATCATTTCGGCGTTCATCAAGTCGATGCGCGGTAGCGATCCTGATGCCACGGTGTATTGGCTTGCTCGCATGATCGATGCTGGTGAAGACCCTAAGTTCATCGCGCGGCGCATCATGATCCATGCATCCGAAGATGTGGGCAATGCTGATCCCATGGCGCTTCTCGTTGCAGAGGCGGCTTTTAAATCCGCTGAGGTCATCGGTTACCCCGAATGTCGTATTAATTTGGCGCAGGCCGCTCTGTATGTGGCCCTTGCGCCCAAATCCAATGCCTGCGAGGCTGCTATCGATGCCGCGCTCGCCGATGTCAGATCGAGCGGACTTCGTGAGGTCCCCAGCTATTTGCGCGATCGGCACAGGCCGGGATCTGATGAATACGGCGTTTACCGTTATCCTCACGATTATCCCCAGGGTTGGGTCGATCAGCGCTATTTGCCCGAAGGTCTTGAGCGCGGTGCATTTTGGAAACCCGCTGGACGCGGCTGGGAAGAATGGCGTATCGAGATCTCGGAGCGCGATCGCGGAGGCTCGTCTACAGATCGCGGAGGCTCGTCTACAGGTACCGCGGGCTCGATGTAGCCGTGTGCATCGATGCGGTAACTCTCGCGATTTGGGGTAGTATATTCGAGATTGAACGTTTTCGGTGACGGAGGATATATGGAACCGATCCAAATCGCTCTTATCGTCCTGGCGCTTGCGGGCATTTGGGCGCTTATCGAGCTCGCACTCGTTTTGCGTCGTGCACGCTCCACGGTCGATAGTCTCGATAAAACGGTAAATGACCTCAACAACACGCTAGCCGAAGCGCAGCCCATCGTGGCTAAACTTGATGGTGCCATCGATGAACTGCAGCCTGCGCTCGTACAGGTGGAGCCGTTGGTGACATCCGCTAACGATGCGGTCGCAGCGCTCACCTCCACCATCGTCGAAGTCGAGGGTGTTGTACGCGATGTCTCCGCGGTGTCGGGCGCCGCGGCTTCAGCGGGCGATGCGGTGAGCGCCCTTTCCGATTCCGCTTCCTCTGCGGTAAGCAAGTTGATCGATAAAGTGACCGGCGCATCTGATAAACAGGAGCGCATTTTGGTGGGGGACACCACGTCCGCTTCTGTCGAGGAGATCACGGCTGGCGAGAAGATCTCAGATGACGGTGCCCCTCAGCAGTACTACACCTATGCAACCGAGGCGGCAGATTCGGAGGCCGACAATGACTAGCGCCCTGCTCGATCCCATTGAACTGACGGTCGCAACCGATCCTGCGCTCGCGCGTCTGGTGCGTATGACGGCTGCCAACGCGGCTACGCTCTCCTCCATGTCGGTTGATCGTGTTGAAGATGTGCGCATGGCGGCGGAAGAAGCGTTTATCTACGCATGTTCCTTGGAAGATTGCCCCAAGATCACTATCGCTTTCGAAGTCGATGACGAGCGTGTGGCCATGCATGTCGATTTGGCGACCACGGCCGATACCGGTCAGGCCGATGAAGAGACGGCGGCTTATGCTGATTTGATTTTAGCGAGTGTGTGTGACTCCTACGAGAAGCTTGATGATCCTTTGCGTCTCGAGCTCCTTATTAAGGCGGATGTCTGATTATGACGGAACGGTCCCGTACGACTAAAGATGCTTGGGATAAGGAAAAGACGCGAGAGCTTTTCCGTAAATATAAAGAGAATGGCGATATGGAAGCGCGCGAGAAGCTCGTCATGTCGCATATGAATCTCGTTCGTTTCCTGGCCAATAAATTCAAAAACCGCGGCGAGCCTATCGATGACCTTATCCAGGTTGGCTATCTTGGTCTTCTCAAGGCTATCGATCGCTTCGAGCCCGATCGCGGCCTTGAGTTCACCACGTATGCTACGCCTACCATCTTGGGTGAGATCAAGCGTCATTTTCGCGATAAGGGATGGAGCGTGCGCGTTCCTCGCCGTTTGCAGGAACTTTCGGCAAAGGTCAATCAGGCAACCGATACACTCACCAATGAGCTTCAGCGTTCCCCTAAGGTCGAGGAGATCGCTGCGTATCTAGACGTTTCTGTCGACGAGGTGCTTGAGGCCATGGAGTCGTCTAGTGCTTACAGCTCGGTTCCTCTTGAGGGTGGCGGCAACAGCGACTCTGACGATGCGCCCTCTGTTATCGATCGCTATGCAACCGAAGATAACGCGCTTAATTTCACCGATGACCGTTTGGTGATCGAGGAAGCACTCAAAGGATTCTCTCCGCGTGAGCGCGAGGTCATTGAACTTCGCTTCATCAATGGCATGACGCAGATCGAGATAGCTGAGCGCCTGGGTATCTCTCAGGTACAAGTCTCGCGTCTTTTGCGTCGTACGCTGAAGAAGATCCAGGACAAGATCGATCCCGAGGGGGTCATGTCCAAAAAATGAGTGGTCGCCAACAGGAAACTTCGATGAACGGTGCGCATTCCTTTGCCGTTCGTGTTTGGGGCGTGGTGGGGCTGTGCCTTTTGGGGTTGTTCCTGCTTAACGTTTTGGGCGTGCTCGCTCCTGTTATCGAGTTCCTTACCGTTGGTGCGCTTATCGCCTTCGTTGAGTCGCCGATCGTCAAGCTCCTCGAACACCATGGTGTTCCACGCGGTGTCGGGGCGCTTATCGGCCTCCTTTTCGTGCTGGCGCTGCTCGTCTGCCTCGTCATGGTGATTTCTCCCATCTTCTTCAGTCAGATTATGGAGATCCTTACCCGGCTGCCGGCTCAGATGCGTATGGTCAGCGAGGCCTTGGGTGACATGCTCTCGAGGTTCAAATCTATTTATGAAAGCCCTATGGGTGCACAGCTCGACAGCGCGCTTGCTTCTGCGACCAGCATCGCCACTAAGTACGTCACGCAGATAGCGGGTGATTTGGGGAAGGGGATGTTCCCGCTCATTTCCGCGTTCGCCTCTCAGATGTTCGTTATTTTCCTAGGACTCGTGTTGGCTTATTGGCTTGCCTGTGATTACCCTCGCATGCATCGTGAGATGTGCGTGGTGCTCGGTGAGGGCAAAGAGACCTCGTACCGGTTCATGGTGGCCATTCTTTCCCAGAGCGTTGGCGGCTACATGCGCGGCATGGTTATAACCTCGTTTTGCGGAGGAGTGCTGGCCTACATCGGGTTTCTGATCGTCGGTCATCCCTATGCAGCGCTTATGGGCGTTACGACGGGAATCTTGCACCTGATCCCGGTCGTCGGCCCTTGGATCTCTGCGGCCATCGCATGTGTTCTCGGTTTTATCTACGAGCCGATGCTCGGTCTTACCACGCTTGTTGTTACCGTTATCGCGCAAAACGTCACCGACAACGTTATCTCGCCTAAGGTCATGCAATCCGCTGTGCAGGTACATCCTGCAATGAGCTTAACCGCTCTCGTTATCGGTTCAACGCTTATGGGTCCTATCGGGATGATCGTCGCCATCCCGCTTTCCGCCGCGCTTAAAGGGCTTTTCATTTTCTATTTCGAGAAGTCGACGAAACGCCAGATCGTTTCGTACGAAGGGGCGATTTTCAAGGGTACGCCGTTTTTGGATGCCGAGGGCAATCCCGTCGCTGCTTTCGATGCGCTTGGCGATACCGGTTTTGTGGACGAGTCCGAACTTATTACCGAAGATGTCGTTCCCGAAGGCGAAGCTGCCCCTAAGCCTTCCATTGATAACCCTTGGGAAAAGCTCGCTGCGTTGCAACCTGGCGCGAATATGATGTTTTGGAACCCCTTCGCTCAGGATAGCAAGCAGGATGAGTACGATACTCGCGATGATGATTCAACTGATGATGACGGGCGTTAGTTTCTCCTGAACGCGATTGAAGCTTCCTGCTTTCTCCTGCTTTTAGACATATGCGTGAACTCCGCGGCTTTGCGTTACCCTGTGTGCGCAAGATGATAGAATCAATCCGTTTGAACTGTCTGAGATCCTAGGAGATACGCGCATATGAGTACCGATTTTGCGCCCATGACCACCGCGGAGATCCGCTCCACCTTCCTCAACTTCTTCGAGAAGCGCGGTCTTAAGCTTTACCCGAGTTCTTCGCTCGTGCCCGATGACCCCTCGCTGCTCCTTGCCAACGCAGGCATGAATCAGTTCAAGGAGTATTACCAGGGCAAGAAGACGATGAAGGAGATCGGTGCCTGCTCGTGTCAGAAGTGCGTGCGTACCAACGACATCGACTGCATCGGCGAGGACGGACGTCACCTTTCCTTCTTCGAGATGCTCGGCGACTTCTCCTTCGGCGGCGTTTCCAAACAGCAGGCCTGCGAGTGGGCCTTTGAGCTCATCACCAAGGAGTTCAAGCTTCCAGTCGACCGTCTCTACTTCACGGTCTTCACCGAGGATGATGAGACAAGCGACATTTGGCGCGGTCTTGGCGTCGAGGACAGCCATATCTCCCGCTTGGGTGAGGACGACAATTTCTGGGCCGCTGGTCCTACCGGTCCTTGTGGCCCCTGCTCCGAAATCTATTACGACCAGGGCGAGGATGTCGGTTGCGGTAGCCCCGACTGCGCCCCCGGCTGTGATTGCGATCGCTTCCTTGAGTTCTGGAACCTTGTGTTCACCCAGTACGACCGTCAGGAGGACGGCTCTATGCCTGAGCTCCCGCATCGTAATCTCGATACGGGCATGGGTCTGGAGCGTATGGCCGCTATCATGCAGCATAAGAGTGCCAACTATGACGGCGACCTCATGCAGGGCCTTATCGCCCTTGGCGAGAAGATCTCGGGTAAGACCTATGTTGCCGACTCCTATGAGGGGGCAAGCAGGTCGCTGCGCATCATCGCAGACCACGCCCGCGCGGTCGATTTCATGATCTCTGATGGTATCTTGCCTGGTAATGAGGGTCGTGAATACGTTTTGCGTCGTCTTCTGCGTCGTGCCGTGTTCCACGGTCGCCTGTTGGGTATCGAGGGTGCGTTCCTCAACACCTTCATCGATGAGGTCAATTCCCTCATGGGCGAGGCCTATCCTGAGCTTTTGAAGAACGTTTCGCTCGTGCATGGAATCGTGGCGGCTGAGGAGGAGCGCTTCTCGACCACGCTCGACAACGGTCGTACGTATCTGGAAGACGAGCTTGCTAAGCTTGCTGACGATGAGACGCTTTCGGGCGATGCCGCGTTCATGCTTCACGACACGTTCGGTTTCCCCATCGATTTGACGGTGGAGATTTCTGCTTCCTGTGGCCATGCGGTCGATATGGACGGTTTCAATGCGGCTATGGCCGCGCAGAAGGAGCGTGCGCGTGCTGCTGCCAAGGGCGATGCTTGGGGTTTCTTCAACGATGTCTGGGTAGAGCTTTCCGATAGCGTTGCCCCTACGTCGTTCGACGGTTATGAGAACGATGAAGTCTGCGGCGCCAAGGTCCTTGCTATCGTTTCCGATGGGGCATCCGTCGATATCGCTGACGCTGGTGCGGATGTTGAGGTCGTTCTTGACCGAACGCCGTTTTATGCCGAGATGGGCGGACAGATCGGTGATACCGGTGTTCTTTCCAGTGCATCTTGCGAGCTCGAGGTTTCCGATACCAAGGGCCATAACGGCCTTTTCGCGCACGTCGCCAAGGTTAAATCCGGCTCGATCCATGTGGGCGACGACGTTACCGCTTCGATCGATTCGCATCGCCGCGAGCTCATCCGTCGCAACCATACCGCAACGCATCTTCTTGACGCCGCTCTTAAGACCGTCCTTGGTGAGCATGTGAGCCAGGCCGGTTCGCTTTGCGGTGACGGGCGTTTGCGCTTTGATTTCACTCATTTCGAGGCGCTGACGACCGATCAGCTCAATGAGGTCGAACGCCTTGTGAACGAGCAGATATTTGCCGCTAAACCCGTTGTTACTCGCGTGTGCGGCATCGAGGAGGCTAAGGCTTCCGGTGCTGTGGCGCTTTTCGGCGAGAAATACGGCGATGTGGTGCGTGTTGTTTCATGCGGTACCGAGGACGCTCCCTTCAGCCGTGAACTTTGCGGCGGCACCCATGCTCGCAACACCGCTGAGCTCGGCTTGTTCCGCATCGTATCCGAGTCCTCCACCGGCTCTAATGTACGTCGTATCGAGGCAGTCACAAGCGAGGGCGCTCTTGGCTGGCTGTCAGAGCGCGTAGCGCTTCTCGATGAGGTTGCCCATCGGCTCAAGTGCCGTACCGACGAGGTCTGCACGCGCATCGACACGCTCCAGGGTGAGCTTCGCGAGACGAACGCCAAGCTTAAGAAGGCGCTCACCGGTGGATCATCCGACGCGATCGCTTCTGCCGTCGAATCTGCCTTTGATGTCAACGGTTACAAGCTTGTCGTGGCCGAACTCAAAGGCCTCGAGGCTTCCGACCTTCGTAATGTCTGGGATACCGTTCATGCCAAGTTCGGCTCCAAAGCCGCTTGCGTTCTCGCTTCTGTAACCGAAAAGGGTACCCCGGCTCTTATGGCCGCTGCTGGCGAGGACGCCGTTGCCGCTGGTTTCCATGCAGGTAATCTCATCAAGTCCATTGCCCCCGTTATCGACGGTCGCGGTGGCGGTCGACCCAATATGGCACAGGCCGGTGGAAAAAACGCCGGCGCCATCGCAGAGGCGCTTGAAGCTGCAAAAGCGGCTCTGGGTGCCTAGGTGGCACCTTTGATCGCCCTTGCTCTCGATATCGGTGAGACGCGTATAGGCATCGCTGTGTCCGATCGTTCCGGTCGCGTGGCGATGCCTGTTAAGGTGCTTCCTGCCGCCGAGGTGATCGGCAATGCGAAGTCGTTCCGTTACCTTGTCGAGGACTACGATCCCGATATCGTGGTGTCTGGTAGGCCCATGACGATGGCGGGAGAAGAGGGGGCTCAGGCAAAACGCGTCGAACGTGTTGCAGAGGATGTTGCCAGGAACCTCGGGCTTCCTTTGGAATTTGAGGATGAGCGTTTGAGCTCCGCCGAAGCAAAACGTATTCTGAGGGCCCAGGGTCTTTCGGAAAAACAGATGCGCGGCAAGGTCGATAGCATCGCTGCCAGTCTTTTTTTGCAATCGTGGCTTGACCGCCGCTTGAGGGAGGAGAACCATGAACAATAACACGCGCTCGGGTTCGCACTCTCGCGGCAATGTTTCCCGTGCGGGCGCTTCTCAGGCTCCGTCCGGTAAGCGCTTTAAGCAGGCGCATCAGTCGTCCTCGTCTAATTCGCGTTTCGCTTCTTCCGAACGTGGATCATATACAAAGCGAACGCCCTCTAATGCAACGCGTACGCACGCTAAGCGCGGTGTCGTCGCACCGGCATCGGGAACGCGTTCTGGTGTCGTTCCGACAGCTCGGCGCTCCTCGGGGTATTCCTCTGCCGTATCGCGTCAGCGCGTCTCCGCGGGACGCCGTGCGCCCCAGCGAAAAAAGTCCGTCGTGCCCAAGATCGTAGGCGCGCTCGTAGTTTTGTTTGTCGTTTTGGGGGTTGTGCTCGTAATCGTACCCGCGGTGCAAAACGCTTTCTTTCCTGAGGAAGAGACGGTGCAGTCCGGGGTTGCGGTAACGGTCGAGATCGCCGAGGGATCATCGGGTGATCAGATCGCCAAGGCGCTTACCGATGCTCATGTTCTGGCTACGGCGAAAGAATATTATGCTGCCGTTAAAAAGCTCAATGCCGATTCCTCCCTTCAGCCCGGAACGTATGAGTTCAAGACGCTCTCCGATGCCGAAAGCGTGGTCAAGCAACTTGTAGAAGGCCCCAATGCGAGCGTCAAGCTCGTCATTCCCGAGGGGTTTACCGTCTCCCAGGTGGCCTCCAAGGTCAGCTCAGCCTGCGGTATCTCCACCGAGGATTTCTTAGCTCAGGACAAAGCCTCGAACTATCAGGACAAGTACGGCTTCCTAAGTGGGGTTGCCAACGATTCGCTCGAGGGTTTCTTGTGCCCCAAGACATACACGTTCCCGTCTTCGGGGACCACGGCCGATACGGTTATCACCGCTATGCTCGATCAATACCAGAAGGAGTACCGTTCTCTTGATTTCGCCACCGCCGAGGCTTCCATCAAGAACCGGTACGGGGTTGAGCTTGACGATTATCAGATCCTGACGCTTGCTTCGATCGTCGAACGTGAGGCCCTTACCGAAGAGCAGCGCTATAAGGTCGCATCAACGTTCTTCAATCGCCTTAAACAGGATATGGCGCTTCAGAGCGATGCGGTTATGGGCTATGTCACCGGCGGCGAGGTTACGGCTTCCGATCTCAAGACCGAGAGTCCGTATAACACGTATCTCAACAAGGGCCTTCCGCCGACGCCTATCTGCACCCCTTCGATCAGCTCGCTGAAGGCGACGCTTGAGCCTGCTGATACCAATTACCTGTACTTCTTCATTACTTCGAGTAACGAGTACTTTTCCGAAACCTATGACCAGCATCTTCAGGCCATCGAGGCGAATAAATAATGAGGCTCTTTTCTCCTAAGCGTTACGTTGCCCGTGTTGAGCTTATCGATTTGGATGAGTTGTGGGGTTCGGGCAAGCGTGCCATTCTTCTCGATCGCGATAACACCTTGGTTCCGCGTGATCGCTCTTGTGCCCCTGAGTCCGTCTCGGCATGGCTCGAACAAGCCAAGAAGCGTGGTTTCAAACTCTGCATGGTTTCCAATAATTGGCATCGTGACCAGGTGATGCGCTCCGCCTCCGAGCTTGGTATCGATGGTATAAGCCATGCCATGAAGCCTGCACCGTTCGCTTTGCGTGCGGCACTTAAGCGTCTCGGTGTTTCTGCCGATGAGGCCGTTTTGATCGGCGACCAGCTTTACACAGATGTATGGTCGGGCAATTTCGCTCACGTTGACACCATCCTCGTCAAGCCGCAAACACGGGTCGATCTGTGGTATACGCAGGTCTTCCGCATTTTCGAGCGCCGTGCACTCAAAGGCCTGACCTGCGAGGAGTAGCGTTATGGATCGGGTACGTAAACGCGGCTGCGACCATATCTTCTTCGTTGGTTTTCTCGGTGCCGGAAAGTCGACGTTGGCGCGTAACTTGGGACGCATGTTCAACAGGCGCTATGTCGACACCGATCGTTTGGTGGAGCGTCGTTGCGGTAAATCGGTCACGCAGATTTTTGAGACGGAGGGTGAGGAGCGGTTTCGCGTTCTGGAAACCGGGGCCTTGGCGAGTCTTAAGTCTGAGCGCAGCCTTTTAGTTTCATGCGGGGGAGGCATCGTCGAGACCCCGGGGAATAGCGTCCTTATCCAAGAGATGGGCTACTGTGTTTATCTCGAAGGCGATCTGGATGATTCCCTGCGTCAGATCAGGAGAAGCGATACGCGTCCCGATTTCCGCTCTCCTCAGCATGCGGCACGCTTGCTCGAACATCGTGCGCCACTGTATCGAGATGTTGCCGATATTACATTGGATATCCGCGGCCGTTCGTTCGAGGACGTTTCGTATTCGTGTGCCGAAATTCTTTTGGAGCGTGGTCTTCTATGACGGTGCGTCGTCAGTTGCTTAATTTCAAATCAAAGTCCACCGACTGCCGTGTCGGGTCCGGTGCCTTCCATGAGTTGCCTCGCTTTCTCAAGGGTGTGGTAACGGTTCCCAAGCGTTCAGTCGTGGTCTGTCGATCCGGCACGCGTGATCGCTACAGTGAAACGGTCGAGCGATCGCTCATCGATGCCGGTTTTTCCGTTTCATATTTCTGCATCGATGATACGACGCAGGCTAATACACTTTCTGAAGCGGTTCGTTTATTCGAGAAGCTCGAGGCGGAGGGCGTCACATCGGATGACGTCATCGTGGCTCTGGGAGATTGTGACATCGCTGCTCTCACGTGCTGGTGCGCTAACAGTTGGTGCGCCGGCACTTCAAGTGTGATTATCCCGACAACGCTTGCCTCTATGGTCTGCTCTACTACCGTCATGCATGGGCTTGGCGTTTCGTCTTCCGATGACATGCTTTCTTTGGCCCCTCGCGCCGAGTTGTGCGTGACGGATATCGATCTTCTTGCCGATAATTCGCCGGATGAGCTGCGAGAGGGTTACGTCGAGCTGCTTCTTTCGATGCTGGCCGATAGCCGCCGCAAGTGGGATGGCTTCGCAGAGCTTATGCCGGGGATCCTCGACGGCGATGAGGTCGCCTGTATCGAGGCCATCTGCCAAGCTCAGTCAGCGCGTAAGGACGTTGTCGGCGCCGTTAACATCAGCGCGCGTGCCGGTCTTGATTTCGGTCTTACGACTGCGCGCGCACTTAAAAGCTTGCTGGGTGACGACATCCCGCGTTATCAGCTTCTTGCTGAAGGCATGCGTTTCGAGGCCCGTGTCGCCGTCGATGCCGTTGATTTTAAGGTCGATGACGTCTTCGAACTCGATGATCGCCTCGAGGATTTGGGCGTTGATGAGCTTCCCTTTAACCTCGACCTCGATGTTTTCATCGATGCGCTACGTTCAGAGCGCTTCAAGCGCAGCAACAGGTTCATGCTCGCTCTTCCGCCCTGCGTCGGCGGCATTCGTTTGGCCACGGTGGAGGATGAGGTTCTCGAGCGCCATGCGCGTGCCTATCTCGCTTCGCGTTCCGAGTTGACAAGACTCTCGTAGCCCCCCCTGATTTCGGTTAATCACCTTTTAAAGAAAGGAATCGATATGGTTGAATTTGCTTCCGGTCCCGCTGGTCGTCTCCAGCGAGTTTGCGCCATGATGGAGAAGCGCGGCTACGACGCGATCGTGGTTCGCGACGAGGCTAATCTGCGCTGGCTTACCGGCTGCAAGGGTGTTTTCGACTACACGTTTGAGTTTCCCCATGCGGCGTTTATCACTGCTGATGCCTGCCTGCTTCATACCGATTCTCGGTATTTCAACAGTTTCGAAGAGAATCTGCCTTCCGGATCTCCCTGGAAAGTCGACATGGATGATGGCGCTATTCCTATGTGGGTCGCTCGCCGCGCGCGTGATGCGCGTGCCCGCGTCATCGCTATCGAAGACGACATGCAGCTCAATTTCTATCAAGGGATCCTGCGTGGACTTGAGGATCTTTCCATCGTGGCGCAACTTCCCCAGATGCATGACGACATCCGTCTGATGCGCGCTGTTAAAGATGAAGAGGAAATCGCGCTCATGCGTCATGCGCAATCGATCACCGATGCTGCGTTCGCCCATATGCTGACTTTCATCAAGCCGGGCCTTACCGAGAAAGAGGTGCGAACCGAGCTTGAGAACTATATGTTCTCCAACGGCGCCGATTCGCTCGCCTTCGGCTCCATCGTCGCTTCCGGTCCCAATACCGCTAATCCCCATGCCGTTCCTTCCGATCGCGTGATCGAGAAGGGCGATTTCGTCCTGATGGATTACGGTGCGGGCTATAAGGATTACCGTTCTGATATGACGCGCACCGTTTGCGTCGGTGACCCTAACGAAAAACAGCTCGAGATTTACGCGTTGGTCAAACGTTGCCATGAAGAGTGCGCCGCGGCAGTCCATGCCGGTGTTGACGGCATGGACATCTTCAACTTGTCTAAGAAGATCATAGGGGATGCCGGATACGGCGACTTTTACAACCATGGTCTTGGTCACGGCGTCGGTATCGATATCCATGAGATGCCGAATTTCGGGCGCAGGAGCAACAATATCCCCGCAGGTTCGGTTATCACTATCGAGCCCGGAGTTTACCTGCCCGGTGTGGGCGGCGTGCGTCTTGAGGACTATGGTGTCGTCACCGAGCAGGGATATGAGCCCTTTACGCAGTCGCCGCACGAGCTTCAGGTTATTCCCTGCTAAGCGGTATACTGTTTTTCGTTTGTATTTCGTCGGTATCCACACGAATAAGTTAGAAAGGTCATCATGGCTACCATCTCCACTGCCGATTTTAAGAACGGTCTCGGTCTCCGCATCAAGGACAAGATCTACACCATCGTTGAATTCCAGCATGTCAAACCCGGTAAAGGCGGTGCTTTCGTTCGCTATAAGACGAAGGAGATCAAGTCCGGTCGCGTTGTCGAGAACACCTGCAATGCCGGTACCAAGTTCGAGTCCGTCATGCTGACCACTCACGAGATGCAGTACCTCTATAACGACGGTACCGATTACATCTTCATGGATAATGAGACGTATGAGCAGGTTCCCGTTTCCGATGAGATGGTGGGCGAGAACTCCAAGTGGCTGCGCGAGAACGATGTCTGCCAGCTGCTCTTTGCCGACGATGAGCTCATGGGTATCCAGCCTCCGATGTTCATCGAGACCACCATCGTCCAGACCGATCCCGGTTTCAAAGGCGATACCGTTCAGGGTTCCACTAAGCCTGCGACCATCGAGACCGGCGCGGTCGTTCAGGTGCCCATGTATCTCAACGAGGGCGAGAAGATCAAGGTCGACACCCGTGACGGCAAGTTCGTCTCGCGTGTCTAGCATAAGAACCTATTAGGAGGAGCTATGCCTCAGGAAATTAAGATCGACGGTATCGGTATCGCACCCGATGTCCTGTGCGCCATAGTCTCGCGTGCCGCGAGTGATGTCGAGGGTATCGCGTCGGTCGGAGTTACCGATCTCGCCACCAATCTGGTGTCAATGGTGCTCTCTGCGAAAACGGCTTCGTCGGAGCCCGCTGTCGATGCAGAGGTTGTCGATAACAAGCTCGCATTGACTGTTCGCGTGGTCGTGTTCTTCGGTTATCCGTTCAAGAAGCTTGCCCAAAGCGTTCGTGAGGCCGTTGTGGCTGCGATCGACGCCCAGGTCGGTGTCGAGGTCGAGCGTGTCGATGTTTGCATCGACGGTCTCGTGTTCCCCAAGGAGTAGCGCGTGAGCCTTAAAGTCTATCGCGGGCGCACCCTTGCCCGTAGCCAAGCGCTTCAGCTTCTCTTCCAGGCCGAGCAGCTCGATCGTCCACTTGAGGATGTCCTTGAGAACGATTATCTGATTTCAAAAGGTCCGCTTGATCCTTACGCGCTCGTCTTGTGCCGTGGTGCCTACGACAATATCGATCGTATCGATGCCGCATTACGCACTGTTTCCAAAAACTGGAAGCTTGAGCGCATGCCGAGCGTCGATCGCGCTCTGCTGCGTATCGCGGTGTATGAGATGCGTCTTCTTAGCGACGACGATATCGATGATGCGGTGATCATCAATGAGGCCGTTGAGCTTGCCAAGGCCTTTGGTACCGACGACTCTTCGAGCTTCATCAACGGTGTTTTGGGTCGTATCGCTTCGTCTGAGGTACTTCCCGGCGAGGATGAATATCAAAAGATCCTTGAGGAGGATAAAGCCCACGAAGAAGCGGTGGCTCAGGAGCTTGCGCGCGCTGCCGCAGCTGTGAAGCAGGAGGATGTCGAGTCTTCCGAGGGCGTGGCCGCTCCGACAGATGGTGCGGATGAGCAGTCCGTTGAGACGTCTGAGGAGTAGTCATGGACGCCCCTTCGCACAACAGCTTCGATGACATCACGGCTCGTCTTGATGAGATCGTTTCGACGGTACGTTCCAAAGATACGTCGCTCGAGCGATCCCTTGACCTATTCGATGAGGCTATCAAGCTTGGCTCCCAGGCGGTTGATATGGTCGACCAGTTCGAGCTCTCCTCTCGTGAAGCTGAGCAACTTGAGCAAGAGTACGAACAAGACGCTAGCGAAAACGAATCCTGATGAAGCGCGTTCGGCTCGATGATGAACTGATCGCCCAGGGCATCTGCGTGGATCGCGCGGATGCCCTTCGTACTTGCATGGCGGGTTTGGTCTCCTCGGGAGGGGAGCGGCTGACCTCATCGGGTATGAAAGTGGCTCCTGGCATTGAATTGCATGTTAAAGGCAAGAGTCCTTTTGTGGGTCGCGGCGGCTTTAAGTTGCAAGGGGCGCTCGACGCTTTCGATATCGATGTCAAGGGGCTTACCTGCGTTGATATAGGATGCTCTACCGGCGGATTCACCGACTGTCTGTTGCAGCGCGGTGCCAAGAAAGTGATTTCCGTCGATGTGGGACGCGCCCAGTTCGATTGGTCACTGCGGAATGACGCGCGTGTTGAACTGTTGGAGCGCACTAACGTGGTGGACCTTCCCGAGCTTGGCTATGCCGGTGCCATTGACCTGGCGGTGTGCGACGTCTCCTTTACATCCATCGCTCATATTATCGATGCCGTAATAGGGCTTCTTGCTGAAGACGGTGCTTTCTGTACGCTGGTTAAGCCGCAGTTCGAAGCTCTTCCGACCGAGGTGGGGGACGGCGGTGTTGTCCGTGACGATGAGGTTCGTCGCAGTGTGCTTGAACGCAATATCGAGCTCTTCCGCGATAAGGGGCTTTGCCCTCTTGATGTCTGCGTAAGCCCTATCCATGGAGCGAAGGGCAATGTCGAGTATTTCCTCTACGGCTGCATGTGCGGTTCTTCCCTGGCTCAAGAAGTCGATGCGTACGATCAGGCTGAGGTTTTGAAGCGGAAAGCGGGGAAGCTATGAAGGTCCTTCTTGTTCCCAATTATTACAAGCAGGAAGCTGTTGAGAGCGGGCTTATGCTCGAACTCTGGCTTTCGCGCCAGGGTTACGATGTTGTGTGGGCTGCCGATCAACGCTCGAAAATCGCCAACACCCCCGATATCAGCGACTGCGACCTGGTGATCACGCTTGGTGGCGATGGTACGCTTCTACGTGCCGCGCGTATCGTGAATTATCGTGAGATCCCTATCTTGGGGCTTTCGTATGGGCATCTCGGTTTCCTTACGGCAGCCAGTCCGGAGGAGCGCGATGTGCTTGGCGTCGTATCCGATGCGCTTGCCGGGGAGCTGCACGTCAGTAGAAGGGCTACGCTCGCTTGCGACGTCGTTTCGCATGGTGAGGATGGAAACGAAGATATCGTCCGTGCATTCGCCCTCAATGATATGGCGCTGACACGCGGTCCTCTGTCGGATATGGTCGAGTTCGATATCACCGTCTCGGGGCATCATATCGATCGCCTGCGCGGTGATGGTGTGGTGGTGTCGACGGCTACTGGTTCCACCGGATACGCTCTTTCGGCGGGCGGTCCCATCGTTAGTCCCGATTATACGGGTATGGTGTGCGTGCCCATCGCCCCCCATACCATTCAGGCGCGCGCTTTTCTGACCTCTCCATCTGATGTCGTTGAGATCACCATGTCGCGCGATCGCCCCTCTGTTCCCGCTATTGCCATCGATGGTCAATTCATGACTTGCGAGGGCGAAGTCGATAGGGTTACCGTGAGGCGTGGACCCGGTGATGTCCTGCTGCTTGATTATGGTCCCGAGAGCTTCTATAACTCGGTATCTCGCGTTTTTTACGGTGTGCACCATGCTTGATGCGCTCCATGTCGAGAATTTCGCGCTTATCCGCAAGGCTGATTTCGAGCCGGCGCCGGGCCTTACGGTAGTTACCGGTGAAACCGGTGCGGGTAAGACTGCATTGCTTTCGGCTTTGAAGGCTGCCATGGGTCAGAGAACCGATAGTTCCATGGTGCGCGAAGGAGAACCGAAAGCGCTTGTTTCAGCTCGATTTTTCGAGGATTCGCATGATATCGATGGTTTTACCGTTGAACGCACCATCTCGTCTGATGGTCGCAGTCGCGTCAAGATCGATGGGTCGATTGCGAGTGTTAAGGCGCTTTCGGAACGCGCGGACAAACTGATCGATCTGTGCGGACAGCACGAGCATCAAACCTTGCTTGATCCCTCAAGACATATCGGCATGATCGATTCGTGGGCTGGGTCGACGGTGGCCGATGCGTTGCGAACGTATCAGGATGCTCTTCGTAACGCGAACGCGTGCGCGAAGGAACTGGAGCGTGTACGCGCGGCTGCCCGCGCGCAGGGATCCAAGGTTGAGGAGGCACGCTTTATATGCGAGCGCGTTGATGAGGTCGATCCAAAACAAGGCGAGTTCGAAGAACTCGAGCAAACGCTCCCGCGTGCGGAGCACGCCGAGATGCTCATCTCCACCGCTTTCGAGGCTCAAGAGACCTTGCAGGGTGAAAACGGCGTGCTCGACCGCCTCAATTATGCGATCGCCCAGCTTTCCGATATGGGTTCCGTTGATGCGGAGCTTGCTTCCTTTGCCGACTCGCTCACCGGTGCCGCTATCGTCATCGAGGACACAACGGCTGATTTACGTCGCTATCGCGAACGCATCGATTTCGATGAGGAAGAGTTGCATTCAATGCAAGAGCGCTTCGCTGCCTTAAAGGGGCTTCTTCGCCAGTGGGGGCCTCGCATGGAAGACGTTTTCGAGTCGCGAGATCGCGCTCGTGAGCTGCTTGCGGTTGTCGACCACGGAGAGGCGCATATCAAGAAGGCGCAGCAGGCGCTCGATGACGCTGAAGACCGCCTGTATCGAGCGGCTAAAAAGCTCTCCCGCTTGCGTATGCAGTACGCACCTCGTTTTTGCCGTGAGGTCGCCAGCCAACTTGCGCGACTTGAAATGAAGGGCTCCGAGCTTATCTGGGACGCACGCGATCTCCCGCGTGAAAAGTGGACGCTCATGGGACCTCAGGGAGGCGAGCTTCTTTATCGCGCTTCAGCGGGGCTGACCCCTCGTCCTTTGCGAAGGATTGCCTCAGGTGGTGAGCTTTCGCGTGTGCTCCTTGCTTGCAAGACTGTGCTCGGTGATGCTGACGGAATCGGTACTTTGGTGTTCGACGAGGTCGATGCCGGTGTCGGCGGCTCTACCGCTCGCTCGTTGGCTTCGGTGCTTAAGGATCTTTCTCAATCGCATCAGGTGATTGTGGTCACGCATCTGGCGCAGGTCGCGGTTATGGGTGACAAGCATTACGCGGTTCAGAAGGAGTCGGGAGACGTTCCCGAAACGCATTTGATCGAGCTTGAGGGTGACAAACGCCTTAAGGAAATCGCCCGATTGCTCTCGGGCGATTCGTCTGAGGTCTCTTTGGAGCACGCTCGGCAGATGCTCGTTGGCGCAGGGCAGAAACTATAGGTTGGATGCACCGTGGGCTTATGCTCCTGCGCCCGCTGTCGAAAAGCTTAAAAGCCGATTTTGTCTTTGAGCTTCTCGAGTGCATGGGCATAGCCTTGGATGCCCTCTCCTGTGATGGTGGCGAAACATGCAAGTCGCACGTAGCTCACCTGCCTGAAGTCCTCGCGTTTTTCCACTGCGGAGATATGTACCTCGACAGCGGGGATACCGACCGCATTGAGCGCATCGAGCAACGCGATGCTCGTATGGGTGTAAGCCCCGGGATTGATTACGATGCCATCGACTGTTCCGTAGGCTTCCTGGATCTTATCGACCAGATCCCCTTCGTGATTGGACTGGTAGCACTCGATTTCATCGAAACCGAGCTGCTGGGCCGTGCTCTTGCAGAGCTCAATCATGGTGTTGAAATTCTCGGACCCGTAGATACCTGGCTCTCGAATGCCAAGCATGTTGATATTGGGTCCGTTGATGACCAATGCTTTCATAAGATTTCCTAACGCTTGAGTGTGGGTGGAAGCATCTCGGTGATGGCGCGAGCCGTGCTTTCCGCGGACTCACGCGAATCGATGATGAGATCGGACCACGCGCGGTAGAGGGGCATACGCGTTTCGGCAAGCTTGCGCACACCATCGCGCGCCGTGATGGGACGGTCTTTATGGGAAAGTTCCTCGAGTTTGCGGTTGAGCATCACAATGATGCTGTTCTGATGCAGCAAGGGGTAATTTTCCTCGCGCGTCACGATACCGCCGCCTGTCGATATGACGAGCCTCGATGAACGTGCGACTTCCGATAAAACAAGTGTTTCCTGTTCGCGGAACGCTGCCTCGCCGTTCTCGAGGATGTAGCTTGAGCAAGATGTTCCCAAACGTTGCTGAAGAGCTTTGTCGATATCGATATGTTCGCGATCGATAAGTTTTGCCAGGTGCTCGCCTACGCGTGTCTTGCCCGATCCGGGCATACCGATGAGGGCGATGTTCTGCTCGGTGTTGGTGAGCAGGTCGGTTACCTCAGCGATGCGTTCAGCGGAAATCCTCGCTCCGCAAAAATGTCTGTCGGCCTCAGCCGCTTGAGCAACAAGCATCAAAAGGCCGTTGACCGCAGGAATACCGCGCTCTTCTGCCTGGAGTATAAGCCCTGTTCGCGCGGGGTTGTATACGATGTCGCATACCGCTTCAAGTTTGGTAAAAGGGTCAAGATCGATGGGCGAGGAAGGACAGGAGGGGTACATGCCCACCGGCGTGCAGTTGACGACGAGGACCGCATCCGTATAGGCACCTAGATCGTTGTAGGTAACGCTTCCCTTGCGGCTTACGGGGACAACGTTTGCACCCATATCCTCGAGCACGATAGATGCCGTGGTTCCGGCTCCGCCCGTGGCCCCTAGAACGAGAGCCGTACGTCTGGAAACATCGACTTCGGTAGACTCCACAAGCATCTTGAAGCCGAAGTAATCGGTATTGTCACCGTGGATCCGGCCGGAGCCGTCCCGCCAGATGGTGTTGACGTTTCCGAGTCGCTTTGCGCGCTCGGTAAGCTCATCGAGATAGGGGACAACGGTACGCTTGTAGGGGATGGTCACATTGAGGCCGTCCCACTCGCCGCTCGCCATGAACCCTGCAATCTCTTCGGGTTCTTTTTCGAAGCTCGTGTAATCGAGTCCTGCAAGCGTTGTGTGGATGATGGGGGAGTAGCTATGGCCGAGCGTACGTCCCAGCACCCCAAAATGTTGAGAGGACATCAGAGCACCTCCGTGTAGCTACCGAAGTAGGTGAAGCGCTCGCATACGGTGTCAAGCGAGTCAAGCAGCAAGTCGAGCGAGTTGGAGCCAACGGGGCAGTCGAGATCGAAGTAGAACACGAACTCGTAATCGCGACCGGGAATAGGGCGGCTTTCGAGCTTGACGATATTGATACCAAGGGCATAGATATGCTCGAGCACGCGATAGAGCGAGCCCGGGTCGTTTGAGGTCGTGAGCATGAGCGAGGTGCGCGTGGCACCGGGGTAGATCTGCGGCGTGGCACAGATCACGACGAAACGTGTGTAGTTGTTGCCGTTGTCCTGCACATCGGTATCGAGCATTTTGAGGCCGTAAAGGGAAGCGCAGCTGCGCGAGGAGAGTGCCGCCACATCATTGCGCGGGCTTTCGCGAACCATTTTGGCCGCCATAGCGGTATTTTCCACAACTGTCGGCTTTACGCCGAGTTTTTCGAGATAGCCCTTGCACTGCGCGATAGCCTGCTGATGACTGAATACCTCGGTCACCTCGGAAAGGTCCGTTTCCGGTTTCGCCAGTAGGTTATGGTCGATCTTCAGACGAAGACTGCGGACGATCGAAAAACGATACTTTGCCAAGAGGTCGTATACGGCGTTGACCGAACCGGCGGTGGAGTTTTCGATGGGAACTACTCCGTATTCGCAAAAACCGTCACGCACCGCGCGGAACACGCCCTCAAAGGTGTCGAAGTAAGAGATCCCGGGGACTTTGAAGAGCTTACATGCCGCGATCTGGCTATAAGCGCCCTCGACACCTTGGCAGGCGACGCTTGCCGTCGTGGGGAACGGTGTGTCGCTTGCAACGTAGGTGGTGCGAGCCTTTGCCGCCACGCTTGTGCCAGCGCGATCGTTCACGATCTTTTGCTGCTCGGCCTTATTGATGCTCATGATCAGGTTGAACAGCGAAAGTATCTGGTCCTTATGTTCTTCGGGGACCTTGCTTGCGATATCGAGGAGCTTCATCCGCTCGCGTGTCGGATCGTAAACGGCTTTCCCCATTTCGATCTTAGCTTCGGCTACGTCTTTGGCGATGTTGATGCGCTGCTCGAAAAGATCGATAAGGCCATTGTCGATGGCGTCGATGCGCTGGCGCACTTCGTTTAAATCCATATGAATCCTATTTCGTTCGGTTGTAGAGCGACTCGAAGCGTCCATCTTCCAGGATGGCGTCGAGCACGGCGAGTGCTGCGGCAGCTTCGGCTACCGGAACGGCGCGCGGCACGATGCAGGGATCGTGCCGTCCCTGAATGGAGAGCGTGGTGTCGCATCCCTCATCGAGGTCTACGCTTTCCTGCTCGCGTGCGATCGAGGGCGTCGGTTTCACTGCCATGCGCCAGATAAGAGGTGCTCCCGTGGTGATTCCACCCAAGATGCCTCCGGCATTGTTGGTGGATGCAGTTACATTTCCCGTTTCGTCGATATGGAAAGAGTCGTTGTTCTCGCTGCCGCGCATGGCTGCAACGGCAAAGCCCGCTCCGAACTCGACGCCTTTAACGGCGGGGATGCCAAAGGCGATGCTTGCGATACGGTTTTCCATGCCGTCGAACATCGGATCGCCCAACCCTACGGGAAGTCCGTAAACGCCGCATTCCACAATGCCGCCGATCGAATCGAGGTCATCGCGCGCGGCCAAGATCTCGGCGCGCATCCTTTCTGCGGCTTCAGGGTCGATGCAAGGCAGGGAGTTGGAAAGTATGGCGGCGCGATCATCGTCCCTGTAGACGGTGTCATCGAAGGGGAGGTCAGATGCGCACCCTATTTGTGAGATATGGGCCATGATGTGGATACCCATGTGCTCGAGCGCTTGGAGGGCGATGCCGCCGGCGATGCAGAGCGGTGCGGTGAGGCGTCCGGAAAAATGGCCACCGCCGGCAACATCGTGCTGGTTGTGGTATTTCACGCGTGCAGGAAAATCGGCATGCCCGGGACGAGGTGTGCGCCTGAGCCCCGCATAGTCCTTCGAGCGGGTGTTGGTGTTCTCGATGAGAGCGGAAATGGGAGCACCGCAGGTATGACCATCGACGAGACCCGAGACGAAATGCGCGCGGTCGGGTTCTTTGCGTTTGGTGGCCGTCTCGTCACGCCCCGGGGCGCGACGTTCCAAAAAAGTCTGCAGCTTCTCTTCATCGATTGCGATGCCAGCGGGGATGCCGTCAAGCACGCAGCCGATGCTGGGGGAGTGCGATTGACCGAAGATGCTTAAGTGAAGTACGTTGCCGAATGTAGATGCCATCGCCTACTCCTCGATGAGTTCCACGTGTCCGCCGAGTTGGGCGAAATGGGTGAAGAAATCGGGATACGACTTGTTGACCGCTTCGGCACCGTGGATATACACATCTCCGGTGCAGCGCGTGGCTGCGACTGCAGCCATCATCGCGATGCGATGGTCGTTGTGCGAATTAACGTGGCCGCCCTGAAGGCTCAAGCGCCCGTGCACGATCAAGTCGTCTCCCTTTATCTCGACATCCGCGCCAAGAGCTTTCAGCTCATGGGATGTGGTTTCAAGGCGATCGGATTCTTTGATTCGCAGGCGCGCACAATCCCTGATGCGGGTATCGCTCGCAGCGAATGCGGCGACGGCTGAGATGACGGGAACCAAATCGGGGATATCCTGTGCGGTCATGTCGAAGCCGTTGAGTTTGTCGGGTTGCACTTTGGCGGCGTCGGTCGACCTCACGATACGAGCGCCGAAGCGCGAAAGCGCTGCGAGCACGTTGCGGTCTCCCTGGGCCGATGAAAGCGAGACGCCATCGACGGTCACGGACTCGTTCGAGAGCGCTCCCGCGCAGAGCCAGAAGGCGGCGTTGGACCAGTCCCCTTCGACTTTCACTTCGCCCGGCGTGCGGTATCCCTCGGAATCCACGACAAAGCGCGTGAGCTCTTCGTCGTCTTCGCCATGTACGGTTCGCTCCACCGCAACGTTGACGCCGAATGCCTTGAGTGCCTGGATGGTCAAGTTGATATAGGGGCGGCTTTCGATGCGGCCGCTGACTTCAACGGTGGTAGGTCCGGAAAGCAACGGTGCCGCTAAAAGCAGGCCTGAGATGTATTGGGAGCTGACGTTGCCGGGGAGTTTGAACGTGCCGGGACGAAGGCGCCCGTGGGTGACGAGGGGAAATCCGCCAAGGCCTTCGAGCTCGCATCCGGCGGCTATGATCTCGTCGGAAAGCGGTGAGAGCGGGCGCTCGCCCAGGCGCCCCCTGCCCGTGAACGTCGCTTCCGCGCCCAAGGCGCAGGCCACGGGGAGCATGAAGCGCAACGTAGATCCAGATTCACCGCAATCGAGCGTACCTCCCGCAAGAGCGCGCAGGATGCCGTATTCATTGCTCTTCATGGTCGGATGCACATCGAAGCCGTCATCGCTGGTTTCGATGCGGGCTCCGAGAGCCTCGAGGCAGCGAACCGTGGCTTCGATGTCGGCGCAGGTGGTGTTGCAGATAACATGCGTTTCGCCGTTGGCGAGCGCTGCAGCTATGATGAGGCGGTGTGCCATCGACTTCGAGGCGATGGCGGGTACGGTGCCTTTAAGCATTCCGGGTGTGATATGCGCGATCATGGGCTAGCGCGTTCCCTTCTCTTCCAGTCCCTCGGAAATGATGTGTGCGAATTCGCTCATGGGCGCAGTGCCGATTGAGCACGAGCCGATCCTGCGGGGGAGCACAAGACTGATGCTGTCGCCATGTCGCTTCTTGTCGTGCAGCGCTTCCGCGAAAACCTCGTCAGCGCTGAAGCGGCAAGTGGTCCTGAGGCCATGACGGCAAGCGAGACGCTCGATGCGCTCAGGCACCTCGGCATCACAGATCTCGCGGATTGCGGCGGAGCGTGAGATGGCAACCATACCGATCGAGACGCAGTTGCCATGTCCGAGCTTGTAGCTCTCGCAGGCCTCTACGGCGTGTCCGATGCTATGCCCGAAATTGAGTAGCTTTCGCTGTCCGAGTTCGCGCTCGTCTGTTTCAACCACCGCACGTTTTATCTCGATGTTACGTGCGACCAAGGACGCCACGCGTGCCGTGTCGTTCAGTAGGAGCTCGCGTGTCAGAGGGGTCTTCTCAAGCTCCTCGAAGAGCTCGGCGTCGGCGATAACTCCGTGCTTGATAACCTCACCGCATCCATCGGCAAACTGGTCTTCCGTCAAGGTTGCCAAGCAGCCGATGTCGGCGATGACGGCGCTTGGCTGCCAGAAGGCGCCGGCGAGGTTCTTGCCGGCTTCCAAGTCGACTGCGGTTTTCCCACCGACGGACGAATCGACCATGGCGAGCAGGCTCGTGGGAACTTGGATGAAGGAGCAGCCGCGCATGTACGTTGCCGCGGCGAATCCCGCGATGTCGCCGGTGACGCCGCCGCCTAGAGCTACGACGATATCGTTACGATCAAGCTCCTGCTGGGCCATGTATTCGAGGATGTCGGTGAGCGTCGTCATGCGTTTGCGTTCTTCGCCCGCCTCGAAGGTGAATATCGATACCTGGTAGGAAGCATCCTCAAGGCTTTTTTTCACCGGCTGCGTGTATAGGGGTCCGACATTGCTGTCGGTCACGATGACGGCTTTTTGCCCGCCAGCGGTCTCACGGGCGATATCGCCGGTCTTTTCGAGTAGAAACGTGCCGACATGAACCTGGTAGGGGCGACCGGTGTTGATGGGGACGATATGTTCCATGACGCTCCTTATGCTTTATCTTGCTTGTCGTCAAGCGCGCGTTTGATGGTATCGCCTTCTGCAAGAAGACGCTCGAGTTCTGCCCGATCGCGCGTCTTGAGTGCTTTGCTATAGGCCGCGAGAGATTCGATGAGATAGTCGATTTCAAAGGCGAGAGGTTCAGCGTCATCGATCATAAGCTCCGACCACATGGGCGCGTTGAGATGCGCCACGCGCGTGAGGTCGCGATAGCTTCCTGCCGAAAAGCCATGATGCTCTTGTGCCGTCGGGCTTTTGACGTAGGCGTTGGAGACGACATGAGCCAGCTGACTGGTGAACGCGATCACGCGGTCGTGGGTTTCGGGGTCGGTGACGCTGAATTTCCCAAAGCCGAGGGGACGCACCATCTCGCGCACCTGACCGAGCACATCCAGTTTGAGCATGTCGTCCATTTGAGGAGGGACCAGCACGAGGGGAGCGCCTTCGAAGAGGTCGGCGCGTGCATGTGCGTAACCGGAATATTGCGTTCCCGCCATGGGATGAGCACCGACGAAGTAAAAGCCATGGGTGCGTGCAAGCTCAAAAGCCCGTTCGCATATCACGCTTTTGACGCCACCGGTATCGATGACGACGGGTCCCCACACGCCTTTGGTATCCGTGGCGTCGGCAAGCGCCTGTGCGTTTGCCTCAAGCCAGTCGATGCAGGCTTCGGGATAGGCTGCGAGCACGATGATGTCGCACTCGGCTAGGTTGTCGGCGGTGAGGGGGGCGGCTACCGTGCCCATTTGGGCGGCGCACATCACGTCTTCGTTGGGATCGGTTGCCAGCACCTTGACGCCGGCTGCGGCATAGGCTTTAGCGAAGCTTCCGCCGATCAGTCCGAGCCCGACGATGCCCGCGCAGACGGGGCCGCCTTCGCTTACCTTCGCGTTGCGTACTTCGCCCATGTTAGGCCTCATCGACCATAGGCTCGATAACAGCGCGGATGGCGCGGATGCGCTCCATGGTGCGGTCGAACTGATCGGGCGTGAGCGCCTGGGCGCCATCGGACCAGGCGTGGCTCGGATCGTCATGCACCTCGATCTCAAGGCCGTTGGCGCCCGCGGCGGTTGCGGCAAGAGCCATGGGCTCGACGTAGCGCGTATAGCCGGTTGCGTGGCTCGGATCGGCTACGACGGGAAGATGCGAAAGATAGTGCAGTACGGGTACGGCGTTGAGGTCGAACGTGTTACGGGTCCGCGTCTCGAACGTGCGGATGCCACGTTCGCAGAGGATGACGTTGGGGTTGCCCTCGCTCATGATGTACTCGGCAGCCATGAGCAGCTCGTCGACGGTGCCTGACATGCCGCGCTTCAGAAGGACGGGAGTCGTCGTTTTGCCTACCTCTTTAAGCAAGGGGAAGTTCTGGGCGTTACGTGCTCCGATCTGCATGACATCGATGCCCTTATCGAGGAACAACTGCACATCGCGTTGGTCCATGATCTCGGTGACGATGGGCATGTCGAGCTCGGCGGACGCCTCGCACAAAAGGTCGAGACCGGCAGGGCCCATGCCTTGGTAAGCGTAAGGGGAGGTGCGCGGCTTGTAGGCTCCTCCGCGAAGCATGGTGGCGCCAGCGGCCTTCACGCGGCGGGCGATACGGATGAGGTTCTCGCCTTCCACCGAGCAGGGGCCGGCAATCACCTGGAAGTGGTTACCGCCGAGCTTCACGCCGTGACCGCAATCGATAACGGAATCCTCCGGATGGAACTTGCGGTTCGCCTTTTTAAAAGGCTCGGAGACGCGCTGAACGCGCTCGACGACATCCATGGACTCAAGAAGGAACGGATCGATCTTGGTGGTATCTCCAACCAGACCGATGACGGTTTCGTTCTCACCGCGCGAGACATCACAGGTCAGGCCTTTCTTTTCGATCCAGCTGACGATATGGCCTACCGCCTCGTTCGAGGCCTCCTTTTTGAGAATAGCGATCACGAGCTTGTCCCCTTTGTGCTCCGTAATTTGATACAAGTAGATGAAGTTTATACTATCGAGGGGCTTTAGTTAACCGAAGTGACCATTTGTGCGCAGATGGGCTTACTTTGTGTACGCGAGCGCTGTTGGGTATAATTCCCTTCGCGTGCCCTATTAGCTCAGGGGATTAGAGCGTCTGCCTCCGGAGCAGAAGGCCGTTGGTTCGAATCCAACATGGGGCACCATTCGTTTGCTGTGGCCGTTCGTCTTGGGACGAGCGGCTTTCCTATTTCGAGCGCATATTCGATGCGAAACCGAGGGGGACCATGTCAGCTCCTTTTGCTATCGAAGGCCTTTCCCAAGCCGAAGTTGAAGAGCGTATCGCTGCAGGTCATGTAAATGCCAATATGGAGCTCAAGACCAAGTCGGTTCGCGAGCTCTTCATTGAAAACCTGTGCACGATCTTCAATCTGGTCAATTTCGTTTTGGCCATCCTCGTCTGCATTACGGGGTCATGGAAGAATCTCACGTTCCTGTTCATCGTCTTCCTTAACACCGGTATCGGTACCGTGCAGTCGTTGCGCTCGAAGCGCATGGTCGATAAGCTGACCTTGCTTACAAGCAAGAAGGTGGTTTGCATCCGCGAGGGGGTCGAGATCGAACTCGATCTCGATCAGATCGTCCTCGACGACATAGTGAAGCTCGGACGCGGCTGTCAGATTCCCGCCGATGCCGTGGTGGTTTCGGGTGAGGCCCAAGTAAACGAGAGCTTGCTTACGGGCGAAAGCGACCTTATCCGCAAGCAGGTGGGCGCCGAGCTTATGAGCGGCAGCTTCATCGACTCGGGGCTGATTTGCGCGCGCGTCGTCCATGTCGGTGCCGATAATTACGTGGCCAAGATCAACAACGAGGCCAAATACGTCAAAAAAGTCAATTCCGAGATCATGACCTCGCTCAACTCCATCGTGAGGTTTGCGAGCATTGTGATGATTCCTTTGGGATTAGCGCTTTTCTACTCGAGCGTGCACGAGCTTTTCGTCGCTTCGGACACCGCGTCCGGATCGGTTGTCCTGTGGGGTATCGAGCGACTGTTTTTCCGTGATGCAGATGTTTGCTCCGCTTTGCTCTCGACGGTAGGTGCGCTCTTGGGCATGGTTCCGCAGGGACTCGTTCTGCTCACATCTTCGGTTCTCGCTATCGCCACGGTGCGCCTTGCCCGCCGTAAGGTGCTTGCGCAGCAGCTGTATTGCATTGAAACGCTGGCGCGTGTCGACGTGCTTTGTCTCGATAAAACAGGCACTATCACCTCGGGGCGCATGGAGGTCGAGGGGACTTATCCCCTCGACCGACCCGACGATGAAGGGGAGCGCGCTCCCTTCTCGCTGGATGGGGTCTATGAGCTCGATTTCGCCCTGTGCAATGTCGCGCGCGCGACCTCAGCCGACGCCAATGAGACGTGCCAAGCTCTTTTGGAACATTATGCGGGCCTTGACTGCCCCGTTTCCGACCCGCTTACCGTCGTGCCCTTCTCATCAGCTAAGAAGTGGTCGGGAGCTTCGTTCGCGGAGGGTTCCTATGTTATGGGCGCTGCCCAGTTCGTACTGGGTCCCGATGCGTTCGCTCTGGTGGAAGATGAGGTTTCGAAGCTTGCGGATACTTGTCGCGTGCTGGTTGTCGCTCGCGTGAATGGATTTACGCAGGAGGGCGACATGGTGGGCGATGCCGACCCTATCGGGTTCGTCACCATCCGTGATGAGATTCGCGCTTCTGCAGCAGAGACCATTGGGTATTTTTGCGAGCAGGGCGTTGAGCTCAACGTCATCTCCGGCGATGATCCCCGCACAGTCTCCTCGATTGCGCGTGTTGTCGGTATTCCCGGCGCAGATGCGTATATCGATGCCACGAAGCTCGACACGCCTTCCAAGATCGATGCGGCTGCTGATCGTTACCACGTGTTCGGGCGTGTTACGCCGCAACAGAAGCGTTCTCTTGTGCAAGCGCTCCAACGTAGGGGTCATACGGTCGCTATGACGGGCGACGGTGTGAACGATGTCCTTGCCTTGAAGGAGGCCGACTGCTCTATCGCTATGGCGGCCGGTGCCGATGCAGCGCGTAATGTCGCCGAGATCGTCCTCGTCGACAACGACTTCGCTTCCATGCCCGCCGTTGTTGCCGAAGGGCGACGTTCCATCAACAACCTCCAACGTTCGGCGGCGCTTTTTCTCACCAAAACGCTTTTTTCCATGGGGCTTGCGGCGATCTGCATCGCGTTTCCGCCGTATCCGTTTGAGCCGGTACAGATGTCGCTTATTAATTTCTTCTGTATCGGGGCTCCCGGTTTCGTGCTCGGTTTGGAGCCTAATAAGGCGCGTGTCAAGGGAAGCTTCCTTGCCAACGTCCTCAAGAAGGCGCTTCCCGCCTCGCTCGCCGTTATCCTTACGGCTTGTCTCGATATGTTCTGCTGCAATCTTCTGGGGGCATCGAAGCTCACGCTCTCTACAATGTGCTTGGTGACTTCGAGTGCCATGAGCGCCGGTTTGATCTGGCGCATCTCCAAGCCCTTCACACCGCTACGTGTGGCGCTTTTCATCTTCGTTGTCGGCGGTCTTTGTGCGGGTGTTGTCGGGTTCCCGGATTTCTTTTCCATCGCCGAGCTTTCGCTGGGCTCACTTGCGCAACTCGCTATCATCATCGGCATCGGCCTGATCTTTTTCTTTCAACTTGCCAACTTCGCGGAAAAGCGCGAGTTCAAAAAGACGAAAGCGGCTACGGGGTTCGGTCGCGGTGTCCGCGTCCGTATCGGTAGGCGAGGACGGAAAGTTTCCGCCGATGATTCCGCTCCTCGGCGCATGGCCTTCAAGCTGGGCGAAACAGTGGCCAAGCAGCGCCAGAAAAGCGCGGAACACCAAGCTCAGGAGCACGCTGAGCAAGCGCTCGAGCCAAAGCGCGGAAAGAGGCGCACGGTCACGCAGTCGTCGCATGGGATTCGGGTTGTGATGCCCAAATCGAAGAAGCGCGCTGGCAAGGGCGGCTTGTAGAGCCTTACGCGTCCGTAGATTCTGAGCAAAAGGGAGGGACTCGTATCACGCTTCTGTTGCAATGGTATTCTTGCGTTTGCTTTTTGTCCGTACTATCCGCTTAGGCATGAATAGGTGAAGCGTGATCTGTCCGCACTGCCACGAAACAATCGATGCGACCGGCTCTTCGTGTCCCGCGTGTGGCGCGCGCCTTGACCAGGAGCACAGTTCGCTCGCGACCGAGTTCATCTTCTGCGAGGGATGCGGTGCCAGGCTTTCGTCGCACGACCGCACATGCCCCAAATGCGGCAGGCCAGCTCCCGGCATCCTGAGCAGTTCCGCCGCCGCCGCCGATCTCGCTGCCGGACGCACCGCGAGTTTCCCGCGCCTTACCAAAGCCCAGATCGAACTTGCTGAGATGCGCGACATCACGAGCGCTGCCGAGTTGATCTCCGATGCCGCGGACCCCAATGTCACCACGGTCATGGCGCCGATCGATGGCGTCGATCCAAAGCCAGCGGATAGAGCGCATCCCAACAAGCAAAAGAAAAAGAAGACGCATCAAGATGAAGATGCGTACCACAAGCACAAACGCCAGATTCCCAAGCGCCTTATTGCAGCGCTTCTTCTTGTTGTCTGCATCGCCGGAGGCTATGCGTTCGTTTCTTTTGATCCGCTTGGCGTCATGCCCGGGTTTTACCGTGAGTTCGGTAAGGCTGCGAAGGAGATGTTCCCGTCGCGGCAGCGCGGCGAGGCGTCTGCCGCCGGCACGGGTGAATCAGGCGCTTCCACGGGTTCTTCCGATAGCGATGACGCGTCCTCAACCGATGTCACCGAGGTCAGCGATACCAAGGTTCTCGACGGCGATGAGCTTTACGATTATCTTGAGAGCCTCTATCAGGATGTCATCGCCTACAGTAATTCGTCCGAGATCGGTCAGGTAATCGACGATTTCAACGGGGGCTACTTGCTTTCGAGCCTCGACGAGCGCAAAGCGGCCTCGGAGAGTGCCTACAGCCTGCGTGATCGCGTGCAGCAGACCATTGACGAGATCGATGGCATCAAAATAAAGGAAGATAGCGCCTACATCTCCGATATCAAGAATCTACGCCAGTTGGCACAATGGATGTACGACCGCGTGGATGCCATATGTGCGAGCTGGGATGTCTCGCTTGGCATTGCCGAGGGCGAGTCGGTCTCGTCTCATCAAGATGAGATCCTCGAACCTCTGCAAGAAGCAGGAAATACGGCGCTTGAGCAGTTCGATGCCTATCGCACGCAGTACCGCCCGCGTAAACACAGCTCTTAGCGTGCCGAATTGGTGAACCTGTCTCATTATTGCTAAACTTAACAAGATTTAGCGACATTACCATGAGGGAAGGATCCACGTGTTCGGTTTCAAGAAAGAGCTTTACACTCCTGCGTATCAGCCCCAAGGCGATGAGACTGCGGTGATCGAGACGTCTCGCGGCACCGTGCGCGTCAAGCTCGATGCCGCCGGTGCGCCTATCCATGTGGCGAATTTCTGCGAGCTTTCCGTAATGGGCTTCTACGACGGCCTTAAGTTCCATCGCTATGTTCCTGGTTTTGTTATCCAGGGCGGCGATCCCAACACGCGCGATATGTCCGGTGCTGATGTTGCTGCCGGTGTCGAGGGTCCTGACGGTATGCCCGGCACGGGTGGTCCCGGTTACTGCATCAAGGGGGAGTTTGCCACCAATCCGCACAACAGCCATGTGGACGGCGCGCTTGCCATGGCGCGTTCCATGGATCCCGATTCCGCGGGCTCGCAGTTTTACTTCTGCCTTGGCGCGCAGCATAATCTCGATTCCGGCTATACCGTTTTCGGCACCACGATCGAGGGTCTCGATGTCATCAAACAGCTCCGTGCGGGCGACGAGATCGTGCATGTCGAGATCGTTCACGAGTAAGGAGACCCGATGAACACCCAGATTCTTGAACAGGCACGTGCTGCCTATCGCGCAGGTGATTATTCCGGCGCCGCAAGCATGTTTTCCGCTGTTAAGGCTCCCGGTGAGGTTGCCGGCGAAGTCGATCATCTGCGTGGAAACGCGCTGATGCATCTCGGCCTCTTTAATGATGCCGCTGCGGCCTACGCCTCCGCATTGGACGATGCCGCCTATGGCAAGAAGGGAGCGCTCCTCACCAATCAAGGTAAGGCTTTGCTCGCAGCGGGCGATGCAGTATCCGCTGCTGAGGCTTTCTCTGCTGCCACGCAGGACACCACCTATCCCACGCCGTACAAGGCGTTCATGGGTCTCGGCGATTCCTACACCTCCTCGGGTCGTATCGCCGAAGCCGGCACCGCATATCGTCAAGCCGCTCTTGACGGAACCAACCCTGCACCTGCGACTGCGCTCTCAAAGCTCGGCGCCTGCTTCGTCTCCATGGGCCGTCCTCTCGATGCCATCGAGTCGTATCGCATGGCACTTGACTACGTCGGCCCTCGCGATGATGCTCGCGGTATAAATGCCGGTCTTGGCCAGGCTTTTGCTGCTGCCGGTCGTGCCACCGACGCGCTCGACGCCTTCCAGAAGGCAACGGCTGATGGTATCTATCGCCTTACGCCCGAGCAGGCAGATGACCTTGCTCGCGTGCACGATCAACTCGATGCCGCGGCTGCGCAGACCGCCATCTCGCAAACCGCTCCCAATCCTGCCTCGGCTTACGATCAGGACGCTGAGGTGGATCCTCTCGATCCCATGGGTAAGTCCGGTCAGTTCATGCCCGATCCTTCCGATACCGGCTTTTTCTCGCTTACTGAGGCCGAGATGGTCCAGCAGGATCGTGCTCAGGCTAAGGTGCGCCGTCGCCACCGTCATGTTGGACTCAAGGTCTTCCTCGTCATTATTTTGCTGCTTATCATTGCGGCTGGAGCCTTGGGTTTCTGCTATACGCAGGGCTTTGGTTTTCCCTCGCAGGAGTCGGTGCTGACTGAACTTTTCCAAGATGTCACCGATGGAAAGACCGATGAGGCCAAGTCTTTGATCTCCGATAATCTTGACGATCAGTCCAAGTCGCTCATTGTTTCTTCCATCCCCTCGGGTGCAACCCCTACCATCTCCGGTATGGACAAGTCGATGACCGAGTGCACTGCTAAGGTCTCCGTGAAGCTTTCTGCGGGTGGCACGCAGGATTACGAGGTCGTCTTCACGCGTGGATCGAATCATATCGGCTGGGTTATCTCGTCGATCGATACCGATTTCAGCAGCACTAACTAGCTCATATGGTCTTTTGCAAGGGCAGCGCGCTCCTTT
Source organism: Oribacterium sp. (assembly GCA_963633065.1). GTDB lineage: Bacteria > Actinomycetota > Coriobacteriia > Coriobacteriales > Coriobacteriaceae > Collinsella. Next base: position 47,409 of record CAVGWH010000046.1, on the reverse strand, counting down.
CGGATGTGCGTATGCCCTTGCATTACACTTGTAACGCTGATCAGCGCAATTCTCGAGCACTTCAGGAGTCGCTTTGTTTTCTTTGATGGACATGTTCTTCGGACAGTACGGTGGCGATCTCGCTATCGATTTGGGAACAGCCAATACGCTTGTTTCCGTCCGTGGCAAGGGTATCGTTATCCGCGAGCCCTCTGTTGTCGCTATCGATAAAAATGACGATCGCATCTTGGCTGTCGGTATCGAGGCGAAGCGCATGCTCGGCCGTACTCCCGGCAATATCGTGGCCGTGCGGCCTCTTAAGGATGGTGTGATCGCCGATTTCGATGTTACCGAGGCAATGCTTCGTTATTTTATCGATAAGGCTTCCGAGAAGCATCATCTGTGGACGCCCCGTCCGCGTGTTGTCGTGTGCGTTCCCTCCGGCGTCACGTCCGTTGAGAAGCGCGCCGTCTTCGAAGCGACCATTCAGGCTGGCGCCCGCCAGGCTTATCTGATCGAGGAGCCGATGGCCGCAGCTATCGGTGCCGATCTTCCTGTTGAAGAGCCGACCGGATCGATGGTTATCGATATCGGCGGTGGCACCACTGAGGTTGCTGTTATCGCTATGGGCGGCATCGTCGTCTCTCAGTCTATTCGTATCGCTGGCGATGAGTTCGATCAGGCGATCCTTACGCACGTCCGTGATGCCTACAACCTTGCTATCGGCGAGCGTACGGCAGAGGATATCAAGATCAAGGTCGGTTCCGCCGTTCCCCTTAAAGACGAACTCGATGTCGAGGTCAACGGCCGCGACGTTATCACGGGTCTACCCAAGACCGTTCGCATCGAGAGCGAGGAGATCCGCCGCGCCCTCAATAAGCCGCTCGACGAGATGGCGAAGGCCGTTAAGGATGCGCTTGACGCCACGCCTCCTGACCTCGCATCTGATCTCATGTATTACGGTATTTTGCTTACCGGCGGCGGTGCGCTTTTGCGCGGACTTGATGTCCGTCTTCGTGATGAGACCGGTGTTTCGGTTAACGTTAGCCCCACCGCGTTGGATAACGTCGTCAACGGTTGCGCGCGTGTGCTTGAGGCCAATGCATTCGATGGCGGTTTCGTCCAGACTAGCGCCTAAGGTTTGGGTACGTTTTGGCTCGTAAACAAGGGTTCTCAACAAATCTGAATACGCGCAGGCAATCAACGGGTATGGGCCCGTTGATTGTTTTCTGTCTGCTGTCGGTTCTCATCCTCACGCTCTATATCCGTGAGGGGGATACTGGTCTTGTGCATTCTGTGCGGTCCGGCGTCGATACCGTGGTTACTCCGGTGCGCTATGTCGGCTCACTTGCCGCGCGTCCGTTCAACGCCGTGGGAAATGTCGTCTCCAACCTCACCGCTTCGCAGGAAACCTTGGACGATCTCAAGAAGGAAAACGCAAAGCTTACGGCTAAGGTTGCCAAACTTAAGGAGTCGAGTAAGACCGCGGAGCGTCTTGAGAAGCTTCTGGGTATCCAGTCAACTTATAGCCTTACTTCAACGGCAGCTCGTATTATCGGCGCATCGGGAGATGCGTGGACGAGTACCGTTACCATCGATAAAGGAACGGCCGATGGAATGTCGGTCAATATGCCCGTTGCAAGTTCGGCAGGCGCTGTCGGGCAGATCATCTCGACTTCGCGTAATACTTCCACGGTGCGTCTGCTCACTGATGAGAACTCCGGTATTTCCGCCATGGTGCAGGACACTCGTGCTCAAGGCATCTTGCAGGGTCAAGCGGACGGTTCGCTTCGCCTCAATTACGTGACGACCGATTCCGACGTGAGTGTCGGCGACATCATCGTTACCAGCGGTATCGGCGGCGTGTATCCCAAGGGCCTGCCTTTAGGCACGGTTACCTCGGTTGATAAAGATGTCAACTCCATCTATTACACGATCGTCGTGCGCACGTCCGCTCAGATGGAAAATAACGAAGAGGTCTTGGTGATCACCTCTCTCACCGAGAGTCAGAAGCCTTCTGATGACGATGTCGCATCGGCTAACTCGGCGCAGAATTCTGCTGCCAATAGCGCTAAATCCTCCACTGACGACACCGGCGATGCCTCCTCTTCGTCGGATTCCTCGTCTGATTCGTCCTCAGGGGAGTAGGTGAGCTTCATGGAACTTCGTGATCAGCGCGCTGGTAACAACACCAATGTCATCCTTATCATCGTCTGTCTCATTCTTCAGGCGGGGTTGTCGCCGCAGGTTACCATTTGTGGCGGAACCTTTGATTTTATGTTTGTGCTCGTATTTCTCATGGCACTCAGGGCTGATGTGGCGCCTGTTGTCGTAACAGGGTTTCTGTCCGGCATTTTCTTCGACTTGACGGGGTCTACGCCTGTTGGGCTTATGGCGCTTGTGCTGACGATTTGCTCATTTGCGCTTGCGCATTCCACGGGCATTCGCAGTAACGCTTCGACTTCAAACCGCTTGGCTGGTATTTTCGGCTATTGCTTGGTCGCCCACGTGGCCTTCGGCGTTCTGCTCTTCGCCATGGGTGTTCAGACAAGTATCCTTTTCGCCGTCTTCGGACACGGTCTTGCAACGTCTGTTCTCACCACGCTTGTAACGTTGCTCTTTATCGCTTTGTTCCCCGTGTCCACACGCACAATGGGTTTTTCCCCTAAGGCGGGCGGCACGCGATTCAAGACGAAGACGAAAAGCCTTAAGTAGGCGAGGCTGTTCATGAGCGCTCAAATGGTGGTTGTCATTGCCGGCCTCGTGCTTCTCGTCGCCATCGCTGCGGCGATGTTTTTCGCGCGAACCGGTTCAGGAAAATATACCTACGATACGCAAGGCGGAACTCACCCTCGTGCTTCGGAAGGGGAGGGCAATACCTCTTCCGTTGCCTTCAAGGGACGTTTCACCATGCTCACGACGGGCGTTTGCGCGCTCTTCGGGGCGCTTATCGTCAAGCTCTGGTCCATGCAGATGGTCTCTTCCGACTATTACGAGGAGAAGGCCCGTCAGAATCAGACGCGCACGGTGACAACGCCCGCCGCTCGTGGTCGAATCCTCGATCGCAATGGCGAGGAGCTCGTCACCAACCGGCCATCGCTGACTGTCGTGGCGTATCGTGACCTGGGCGACAACACCACGCTGGTACATCATTTGGCAAATGTTCTCGGTATGCCGTACAAGGCGGTTCTCCATAACATTCAGGATAATACCGAGGGCGCGCAAAGCTTGCATACCGTTGCCAAGGATGTAAGGCTTTCCACGGTTGCCTACCTGCAAGAACATGCCGGTGAATTTCCGGGTATCCAGATCGCGGAGCGTACGGAGCGTTTGTATCCGAACGGCGAGCTCGCTGCCCATGTTCTGGGTTATACGGGAACTATAACCAAAGAGCAGCTTGAAGCCCAGAGTTCCTCTTCAAGTGAGGAGTCGTCTGATGAGAGCGCCGGCACCATTTCGTACCAATCGGGCGATATAGTCGGACAGGCTGGCGTGGAGATCAAATACGAGAGTATCCTCCAGGGAATCAGGGGCGAGCAGACCGTCGAGATCGATGCGAACGGAAGCGTTACGGCCCAGACCGCTTCCGTTCCCGCTAAGCCGGGGTCCGATATCAAACTCACCATCGACAAGACCATCCAGCAGGCATGCGAGGACGGCTTGGAGCAGGCTATCGAGGCCGGTAAACAAGGGGGTTACGAAGCGGATGCCGGAAGTTGCCTCTGCATCGATTGCACTAACGGCGAGATCCTTGGGCTTGCCAGTTACCCCAAATTCGATCCCTCGGTGTTTATCGGTGGCGTTTCAACCGATGTTTGGAATGAGCTTAACGCCGACGACGGCACACATCCTCTCATCAATCGCGTGATTTCCGGACAGTATATGTCTGCCTCTACCATCAAGCCGCTCTCTGCCCTCGCGGGTCTTGAGTACGGCGTGTACACCTCCACGCAGACCACTGTCTGCACCGGTTATTGGACGGGGCTTGGAAAAAGTAGCGGTAAGTACTGTTGGCTGCATTCAGGCCATGGCACACAAACCCTTCAGCAGGGCATTATCAACTCGTGCGATCCGGTTTTCTACGATGTCGGTAAGGCATTCTTTTATGATGAGAACAATCCCGAGGGCTTGCAGGAGATGTTCAGGCGTTGGGGTCTCGGTGAGTCAACCGGCATCGACCTTCCAAGCGAGAGTGTGGGTCGTGTCCCTGACAAAGAGTGGAAGGAGAGCTACTTTAAGAGCTCTTCAGCCGACGAGCGTACCTGGAACGCAGGCGATATGACCAATATCGTCATCGGTCAGGGCGATATTTTGGTGACACCCATGCAGATGGGCTGCGTGTATATGGGGCTTGCAAACGAGGGTACCGTTTACACGCCGCATGTTTTCCTTTCTGCGGTCTCACGTGACGGCGAGGGGTCGGATGCATATAAGTACAACTCCTCTGGTAAAAAAGTCAGGCGCAAGGTCAAGATCAACTCCCAGGATGATATCAACCTCGTGAAGCGCGGACTCTATGGTGTCATCTACGAGGAAAGCTCTTCGCAGGCCTCTCACTTCACCAATCTCTCTGTGACCGTTGCGGGCAAGACCGGTACGGGCGAGAAAGGTAACGAGGACCCCTACGCTTGGTTTTGCGCCTATGCTCCCGCTGATGATCCTAAGTATGTAGTCGTTTGTAACGTCGAACATGGCGGCTATGGTAGCGACAGCGCCCTGCATGGCGTACGCAACGTGCTTGGTGTCATCTATAACGAGCCCGATACCTCTACAGCTGCAAGCGATGGCGTGAGATAGGAGTCCGATGAAACTCTTTTTCCAGAAAAAGAAGGGCTCAAAAGAAAGCCTCGATCGCGTTAACAAGCACATCAGCACCGGACGAAACACCTTTCGTCAAAACGTGAACGTAGGCGTTCTCGTTTCCGCAATGCTTCTCATCGCTTACGGCGCTGTTGTAATCTGGTCCGCATCGCTTTCCATTGCCGAAGCGGTCTTTTCACGCCATGTTCTCGGCATCGGCATCGGCGTTGTGCTTGCCGTTATGATCTGGAGAACCGACCTTAGAGGGCTTGCCAATATTTCAACAACCCTTCTGGTGATCGACATCATCGTCATTTTCAGTCCCAAGATCCCTGGACTTTCCTATACAGGTGGTTTAGGCATGACGGGATGGGTGAAGATTCCGCTTGTCGGCCTTACGTTTCAGCCAGTTGAGCTCGCTAAGCTTTTGACTATCTTTTTCGTATCCGCTTTGGGTGCTCAATATAACGGGCGCATCGATACGCTTCGCAATTACGTCAAACTTTGCGCAATGCTCGCCATTCCGTTTCTGTGCGTCGTCATCATGGGCGACCTGGGTTCGGGCCTCGTCGTCTTGGTCTCGGGCGCCATCGTGATCTGCATGAGCGGAGCGCGGAAAGAGTGGGTTTTGGCTACGCTCGCGCTTATGGTCGGCCTCGTTTCCGTTGTTTTGGCGCTCGACTCCATTTTGGACAGCGCGCTCGGCCGCGATGTGCTCATCAAGCAGTACCAGATGAATCGTCTTTTGGTCTTTATCGATCCTGATGGAGTCGACTCGGACGATTCCTATAACCTTCAGCAATCACTTACCGCCGTTGGCTCCGGTGGCTTTTTCGGTAAGGGCATCGGCAACGCCACCATGTCAACCGGGGGATTTCTTCCCGAAGCGCATACCGACTTCGTTTTCGCGCTTCTTTCCGAGACGTTCGGTTTTGCCGGAGCCTCCTTTTTGCTTTTGCTGTACGTCGTCATGATTCTCTCGACTATACGCGTGGCCATCAAAACCGATTCGCTGTTCTTGAAGCTCTCCTCAGTTGGCATCGTCGGCATGTGGACGTTTCAGATTTTCGAGAACGTCGGTATGTGCATTTCCCTCATGCCCATCACCGGCATCCCTCTGCCCTTTATCAGCTACGGTTCCTCATCGATGATGATCCAGATCGCTACGGTGGGTATCATACAATCGATTTGGCGACATCGCTCAAGCACCGTTTAACCCGTTTGGAGGAATATCTATGAAGATCCCTGTAGACAAACTGAGCAAATTGGTCCGTACCGCCGGTAGTGCGAAGAAGGAATCTGATACGCCGGTACGGGTTTCGGTATATCTCGATGCTTCCGCCTCGCCATTTCTGGTCTCTTGCGTGCGTGAAGCATTTGTTCCCCAGACGACGGGCGGCATCGTTCGCGTGGAGCGCATAGAAGAGTCGGAAATCGTCCCCAAAACCGATACGGACGTGGCGCTCGTCCTTTCCAATGGATCGGACCGCTTGCAATCTGCCGTTCAAGAGATCGTCATCGGCGGTGCTCCCGTCTGCATCCTCTCTGAAGATCCAGCAGCTGCTCCCTTTGTTAAAGACGAGGGGACGCCCATGCTCGGTCTCGTCGCTTCGAGCGATAAAACCTACCTTTTGGAAACGCTGGCTCGCTGGATCCTCGACCGTACTGAAAAGGACGTCGCGTTCGCTTCGAATTTCCCGTTTATGCGCATCGCGGCCTCCAACCGGATAATCACTTCTTGCGCGCTTACCAACATGGCGACGGGTGCGCTTGTGTTCATCCCCGGCGCAGATTTCCCCGTCATGGTGCTCTCGCAGGCTGGAATGCTCGTGCAGCTTGCCTCTATTTTCGGGAAGCCCATGAAGCCGGAGCGCGGATACGAGTTTGCCGGCATTGTTGCGAGTGGCTACGTTCTGCGTGCGATCACGCGCAGCGTCGTTAAGCAGACGCCGCATATCTCCTTCTTGGTCAAGGCGCTTGTCGCCGGTGCGGGAACATATGCCATGGGCAAGGGGCTCGTGGCTCTTTACGAGCGTGATGTTGACTATACGCGCGCCAATCAAGCGGTGGCTTCGGTCGCTGGTCACGTACGCAACGCCTGGACGTTCGTCAACGATGCCTGCAAAGGCGAGCCTCTCGCAACAACCATCGAAGATGTCGAAGCGGCTGCGTAAGGATTGCATATGCGTTATGTCTACGAGGATCGGTTTCACGAGCTGGAGCCATTGCTTGCACACGTTGAAAAGCCGAGTCGCTATATCGATCACGAATGGGGGACGCTTTCCAAGCAAGATGCGGACTACCGCATCTGCATGATTTATCCCGATGTCTACGAGGTCGGCCTTCCCAATCAAGGTATCGCCATCCTCTATAACATCCTTAATCACGTGGATGGCATTTCTTGCGAACGCGGCTATGTTCCCTGGGTCGATATGGCAGATGCCATGCGGGCGTCCCATATTCCGCTTCTTTCGCTTGAGGGCGCGGCGCCTGTTGCCTCGTTCGATATGGTTGGATTTCATGTCCCGCACGAAATGGCCTGCACCAACTACCTTGAAGCGCTCGATCTCGCTGGCATTCCCCTGACTGCTGCTGAGCGTACGGAGGACGATCCGATTATCGTCGCCGGTGGACCCTCGGTTTACAATCCTGAGCCGCTGGCGGAGTTCTTTGATGCGATGCTGATCGGTGAGGGTGAGGAGCAACTCGTCGAGGTCTGTCAGCTTCATCGGAGATTGCGCGATGAGGGGAAAAGCCGTGCCGAAATAGTGGCTGCCCTCGCCTCGGTGGGCGGCGTGTATGTTCCCTCTCTCTATGAGGTGTCGCATGAAGGTCGATGCTCCGAGCATGGATACACCGTGCCGAAGGCGGGGAGTAATGCACCCGATGTGGTCTACAAACGCGTAGTGGAGGATTTCGGGGCAACTAACCCTCTGGCGCAATCGTGCATTCCTTACGCCCAGCTTGTACACGATAGGCTTTCCATCGAGATCTTGCGCGGATGCGCGCGTGGTTGTCGTTTTTGCCAGGCGGGCATCACGTATCGTCCGGTGCGCGAGCGCTCAAGCGATCAGATCGTTTCGTCGGTGCTTCAGGGGCTTGAGGAGACGGGATACGACGAGGTTTCGCTCACCTCGCTTTCCACGACGGATCATTCCTGTATTCGCGATGTATTGGGGAAGCTCAATAAGAAACTTGAGGGTACCGGTATCTCGGTATCGATCCCCTCGCAGCGTCTCGACTCGTTCGGTGTTGATATGGCTGAATCCGTTGCCGGCGAGAAGAAAGGCGGCCTTACCTTCGCACCCGAGGCCGGTAGCCAACGCATGCGCGACATTATCAATAAAAACGTTACCGAGGAAGACCTCGACCGCGCGGCGAAGGCAGCATTCGAAGCGGGTTGGAATCGTATGAAGCTTTACTTCATGATGGGGCTTCCCGGTGAGCGCGATGATGATATCGTGGCCATTGCAAACCTTGCCGACCATGTCCTTGAACTGGGGCGGTCTGTGGTGCCCAAGGCCCGACGGGGGAATATCTCCGTCTCCATTTCCGTTTCCGTCTTCATTCCTAAGGCGGCGACGCCTTTTCAGTGGTGCGCTCAGCTCGATTACGATGAAGTCAAACGTCGTCAACACCTTTTGGTGACAAGTGTTAAGAACCGTGCGGTACGCGTGCATTATCACGATGCCGAGACGTCGCTTGTAGAGGCGGCGTTAAGCCGCTGCGGGCGCGATATGAATCCGGTCATTATAGAGGCCTGGAAACGTGGGGCACGTTTTGATGCATGGAGTGAGCATTTCTCCCTTGAACGCTGGGAGCAAGCGGCCGCAGATCATGGACTTGATTTGCGTGAGATCGTACACACGCCCTTCGACCTCGAGGATCACCTTCCTTGGGAGCATGTGAGCCCGGGGATAAGTCAAGGCTTCCTCAAGCGCGAGTATCGCAAGGCGCTTATGGCTGAAACCACGCCCGATTGCACGCGCACCTCGTGCACGGGTTGCGGCATCTGCCCCACGCTTCATGCCCACAATGTCCTCCAGGAGGCACGCGCATGAGAGACTCCAACCGCGCGATCTATCGTTTACGCGTTCGCTATGTCAAACAGGGACGCCTTAAATACCTCGGTCATCTCGAGGTACTGCACACCATCGAACGCATCGTCAGGCGTGCTGGCCTTCCGTATGCCGTTACCCAGGGGTTTTCTCCTCATATGCGCACGGGGTATTCTTCGGCGCTTCCGGTTGGAACCTCGTCTACCTGTGAGTGGTTCGATCTTTTCATGACCGAAGAGGTACCGGTTGCGTCCGCGCTCGAGCGCCTTGCCCAGGCGTCCCCTTGCGACCTCAAGCCAACTGAGGCTGCCTATATCGACGTCAAGGCGCCGGCTCTCACGGCGTTTCTCACGCGTCTCGTCTATCGCATCGATATCAAACCGAGCGAATCTCTTGCCGATGTCGCTACCTTTGTGCATGCGCTCGATTCCGTGAGGTCGCGCCATACGATCGAATACCTTCGTGGTAAGAAGTCCAAGACCCTCGATCTCGATCGAACGCTTCTTTCCTATAGCGTTGACGAATGCGAGGACGGTTTGACGCTTACCGTCGACACCCATGCCGATAATGATGGCGCCATGCGGCCCGAGCTTCTTATGACGAGTATCGATTTCGAACTCTTCCCGCGATCCTCGGATAATGGAGAAGCCGTTGTGTCATGCGGTATGCAGGACCTTCTCTCGATTGAGCGTTATGATGTCGAACGGATTTCACAGATGGGCGAGGACGAAGCTGGCGCTCTTGTTTACCCTATACCATGTCCTGGCACGCCTAATAGCGTAGCATTTGTGAATGAGCAGGGGATTTAGGGAAAATGCTCATTGACGCACCCTTATCCTGCTGCTATCCTAATCGGCTGTTGCACTACTGATGCATGAAGGGTAAGTAATAACATGTACGCAATCGTTAACACGGGCGGCAAGCAGTACAAGGTCGCCACCGACGATGTTATCACCGTCGAGAAGCTCGAGGGCAACGTGGGCGACAAGGTCGAGCTCCCCGTTCTCTTCCTGAACGACGGTAAGAAGATCGTCACCGATCCCGATAAGCTTGCTAAGGCCAAGGTTACCGCCGAGATCGTCGATCAGTTCAAGGGCGAGAAGCAGCTTGTCTTCAAGTTCCACAAGCGTAAGCGCTATCGTCGTCTCAAGGGTCACCGTCAGCAGCTCACCAAGATCAAGATCACCAAGGTTCAGGCTACTTCGCGTGCCCGCAAGGCTACTAAGGTCGAGGCTCCGGTCGAGGCTCCGGTCGCCGAGTAGATTCACACTCGTTTCGAAAGAGCAGGTAATTTAAATGGCACACAAAAAAGGACTCGGTTCCTCCCGTAATGGCCGTGACTCCCGCGGTCAGCGCCTTGGCGTCAAGCGCTTTGCCGGCGAGGCTGTAAAGACGGGCACGATTATCGTTCGTCAGCGCGGCACTCACTTCCATCCCGGCGAGAATGTCGGTCGTGGCAAGGATGACACTCTGTTCGCTCTCGCTGATGGCACTGTCGAATTCACCAGGGGCATCAAGCGCAAGGTTCATGTTCGCCCTGTCGTGAACGCGTAGCAGACCCTTCATAGCAAGCATATGCGGGAGACTCAGACGCTTTGCGTTCTGGGTCTCTTTTTTCTTTTGAGGTGACTTATGTCCCAATTTACCGATATGAGCCGTATCAATGTATGCGGAGGAGACGGCGGAGCCGGATGCATGTCCTTCCGCCGCGAGGCATTTGTTCCTAAAGGCGGGCCCGATGGCGGCGATGGTGGCAAGGGCGGCGATGTCATAATCCAGGCCGATGCCCAGCTCTCGTCTCTCATCGATTACCGTTTCAAGCATCATTTCCGCGCCGAGCGCGGTACGCACGGTCAAGGTTCGCGTCGCAACGGTCGCAGCGGTAATGACCTCGTGCTTAAAGTTCCCATGGGAACTGTTGTGCGCGAGCTCGATCCCGATACGCAAGAGCCGCTTTATACCATCGCCGACCTCACGCATGATGGGGAGCGCGTTGTTGTGGCGCCTGGTGGCATCGGCGGTTTGGGAAACACCCATTTCGTGAGTTCGGTGCGCCGTGCTCCGGCGTTTGCCCAGCTCGGTGAACCGGCTGAAGAGCATTGGATTGAGCTTGAGATGAAGCTCATGGCGGATGCCGCGCTTGTCGGTTTTCCTTCTGTCGGTAAATCCTCGCTCATCGCGCGCATGAGTGCGGCGCGCCCCAAGATCGCCGACTATCCTTTCACTACGCTCGTCCCTAACTTGGGTATGGTGCGGGCCGGTGAGTACTCATATGTCGTTGCCGATGTTCCTGGCCTTATAGAGGGCGCAAGCGAGGGCAAGGGGCTGGGACATCAGTTCCTGCGCCACATCGAGCGCACCGCGCTGATTATCCATGTGGTTGATATCACGGGCGGTTTCGAGTCCCGTGATCCCGTCGAGGATTATCACGTCATCAATGAAGAGCTTAAGCGCTATGCTGCTGAACTTGCGGATCGTCCCCAGATCGTAATCGCCAATAAGTGCGATGTCTCGGGTATGAATGACCGCGTGCAGGAGCTCAAGCGCGCGGTCCTTGACGATGGACACAGCTTCTTCGCTATCAGTGCTGTCACCGGTGCGGGTCTCAAGACCTTTATGCTCGCATGCGGCGAACAGGTTGCTCGCCTTCGCGCCGAACTTGCCGAGACGCCCGAGGATACCGTTGTCGATTACGAGCGTTGGGAACGCGAGCGCAAGATTCGTGAAAAGCGCTTCCAGGTCATTCAGGAAGAGCCCCATGCCTATCGAGTGGTCGGTAAGTCGGTTGAGCGCATGGTTATCCAAACCGATTGGGGCAATGACGAGGCCGTACTGTATCTGCAGCGCCGTTTTTCCAAAACCGGTGTCGATGATGCGCTTGAAAAAGCCGGTTGCCGTATGGGCGATGAGGTCCGCATTCTCGGTTATGCCTTTGATTATGAAGGAGCCGAGGATCTTGAGGATGACGATGTCTTCACTGACGAGGATCGCGCTGCCGCCGATGCCGAATCGATCTCTTCCGACGCCGATGGCACTCCTATCGAGACAGGCACCGAGTAATGCCGGCGTTTTCCCAAAAGCTTCCCGATCTGGGGCAGGACGGTACGCGTGAATATCGTCTCGGAATTATGGGTGGTACGTTCGACCCCATTCATTACGGACATCTTGTCACGGCCGAGCAGGCGCGTGAGGCACTCGATTTAGACGTCGTTCTGTTTATGCCGGCAGGTGAGCCCGCCTTCAAGCTTGATAAGGCTGTTACCGATGCCGAAAGTCGGTATGCCATGACGGTACTTGCGACTGCCGCCAATCCGTCTTTTTTGGCAAGTCGTTTTGAGATCGATCGTGAGGGAACCACTTATACCGCGGACACGTTGCGTGAGCTTCGCGCGTACTATCCCGATAACGTCAAACTCTATTTCATTACTGGGGCTGACGCGATTTTAGATATCGTCACCTGGCATGATGCAGCCGATATCGCAGATTTGGCGACATTGATCGCCGCAACGCGCCCCGGTTACGATATCGAGCAGGCACGATCCCGTATCGAGGCGTCGGGGTTAAGCTTCGATGTGCGCTACATTCAGATTCCCGCGCTTGCCATCAGCTCAACGAACGTGCGCGAGCGCGTAAGCGAGGGCAAGAGCATTCGCTATCTCACCAGCGAATCAGTGATGGGGTTCATCCGAAAAAACGGTCTGTACGCGCAGGAAAACGAAAAAGACGAACGTAGAGCGAGGTAGAGCGTGGGGGATATCGAGAAGCGCTTCAAGGGAGAAGAAGCATCTTCTCTTAAACATGCGCGCGAGCTATTAAAACGTCGCATGAAAGATAAGAAGAAGCGCTACCAGCATTCTTTGGGTGTCGCCCAGACCGCCTATGATCTGGCAGAGATCTATAACGTCGACCAGTATCAAGCCGCCGCTGCTGGTTTAGTACACGATTGGGATAAGGTTCTGGACGATCACGAACTTATGGCTCGCGCGGTTATGTACGGCGTGGAGATCAGCGGCAGCCCGTCTCATGCGGTAGGTCTTCTGCACGGCCCCGTTGCTGCGGTCGAGCTACCCAAACTTTTCCCTGAGTTTCCTCAACCGGTCTTTCAGGCGGTCGATCGCCATACGGTCGGGGCGTGCGACATGAGCGCGCTCGATATGGTAGTGTTCATCGCCGACTGCATCGAGCCAAACCGTCATGGCGATTATGCCGTCGGGTTGCGCGAACTCGTAGGTAAGGTCACGCTTGAGGAGCTGTTTTTTCAAAGCTTTGCCCAGGGACTCGTCTACGTTATTCAAACGGGCCGCTATATGTATCCCACGGCAATAGATATCTACAACCATTACGCCGAAAGGCGCTAGGAGGATTTATATGTCTGAAGAAACCATTCTCGACGTTGTTGAAGAGCGCCGATCCGAAAACGCTTCGGTCGATCGCGGTGCCGCGTCGCTTTCCGCAGCAGGGGTGTCAGCTGAGGATGTTGCGCGCCGTGCCGCACAAGTTGCGTACGATAAGAAGGCTGAAGACATCAAGGTGCTCGATCTGTCCGAACTCTCCGATGTCTGCGATTACTACGTCATTGCGACCGGCTCCAACAATCGTCTTGTCGATGCGATTGTCGATGAGGTGGAGGAGAAGGTTGCCACCGCTTATGGAGAGCACCCGTTTTCCATTGAAGGTCGTGAGGACAAGAACTGGATTCTTATGGACTACGGCTCGGTCTTAGTGCATGTTTTCACACCCGAGACGCGCGAGTACTATCGTCTCGAAAAGCTTTGGGGAGACGCCCCCTTGCTCGATCTCGACCTCATGTAACCCGCACGCCTTTGCATTTATTTGCGCGGGTGCCTGACAATATCATCTTCGAAACGTTTTGCGCGACCGAATGAGATGCTCGCATCTCCGAAGCGGTCGCGCAGCTTGTCAAGCGTCACCGACAGATCGCGCTGCTCGCTTACCTGTGCACCTCGTTCATCGAAGGTGCAGAAGAACTCGGTTTGACATCCACCCGAAGTGTTGAAATCGCTCATTCCGAGTCCGAGCAGACGCACGTGCATGTCCTCGCTCCAAATTCCATCCAAGAGATTTTTCGCTGCGTCCACGAAAATGTTTTCATCGTCCGTCGGATGCTTGAGTTTGGTTTGGATCGTGCGTCCCGACCCGTATGAGAATTTCAGTTTCACGGTCACAGTGCTGCCGATCAGATTTCGACGGCGGAGTCTTCTTCCCACCGATTCGCCTAAGAGACTGAGCGCTGCGTACACGTCTTCACGATCGGTGAGGTCGTGAGCGAAAGTTCGTTCGTTACTTACGGACTTTACTTCTTCCTTGGCATTTATAGCGCGTACCGGCGAATGTTCTTTCCCGGCGGCCCGCTTTTTCATGTGCTGTGCATGCGTTCCGAAAATCGGTTTGATGATCATGTCGTCGGCACGGGAAAGCTGGCCCAGTGTGAAGACATGGGATTTGTTGAGACGCTCGGCTGCCGCTGGCCCTATCCCGCTCATCGCGCTTACGGGCAGGGGAGCGAGGAATGCCTGCTCTTCACCAGGACGTACTACCGTGAGACCGCGCGGCTTATTCCGTTCGCTTGCGATCTTGGCCACGGTTTTATTGATTCCAAGTCCAATCGAACAGGTTATCCCAAGCTCTTTGACGTTTGCCATGATGCGTTCGGCAACGTCGATGGGGTCCTCCTTTGCGAAGCGACCCGGGGTGATATCGAAAAATGCCTCATCTATCGAAACCTGTTCCACATAAGGGGTCTCATCGGAGAGGATGCGCATAACCGAGGCGCTTACCTCACGGTATCGATCGAAATGTCCCTCGGTCCAGATTGCTTGGGGGCAAAGGCGCTCGGCTTGCGCGGAGGCCATGGCGGAGTGCACTCCGAACCGACGGGCTTCATACGAGGCAGTGGAAACGACTCCGCGTTTTGAAGAGGGGCCGCCGACGATCACCGGTTTGCCCCGCCACTCGGGATGATCAAGCTGCTCCACGCTCGCAAAAAACGCATCAAGGTCAAGAAGGCCGATGGCAGGACCTGTCCAGGTATCGGCATCTACTGGTTGTGATGCGTTGTAACCGTATGTATGTTCGCCCATTTCCATGCGCTAAGTATATCGGAGGGCGTTCGTGTGGGCTGCATGTAATGCTTGCTTTTACGAGAAACATGAATAAGATATGTATTTGCCTGCGACTTTTCCGAAGAAGTTGCTCTCACGGACTTCACCTGCCCGCGTCGTTGGCGTATCATTGCAAATCGTTTGTTCGTAAGTGCAGCTATGCTGCTTGGTTGGAGGAGTTTCCTTTGGCAGTCAAGATCCGCCTTGCTCGTCACGGCGCTAAGAAGCGTCCGTACTACCGTGTCGTCGTTGCTGATAGCCGTTGCCCCCGTGACGGTCGTTACATCGAGGAGGTTGGTCGTTACAACCCCATGACCACCCCCAAGACCATCAATCTCGACATCGAGAAGATCAACGAGTGGCAGGCCAACGGCGCTCAGCTCACCGACGCTGTCGCAGCTCTGGTGAAGGCCGCAGCCGAGGGTCCCAAAAACGAGACCGTCGAGAAGAAGTCCAAGAAGCAGCTTGCCAAAGAGGCTGAGGCTGCCAAGGCCGCCGCTGAGGCTGCTGAGGGCGCCGAGGAGTAACAACCGTGCCTGAGATTGACGAACTTCAGCTCGAAGACGAGGAGATGCTTTCCGATCGCATCGCCGATCTAGTCGAGTATCTCGTTGTCTCGGTTGTTGATGATCCTGATTCCGTTAGCCTTGAGGTCATCGATGGTGACGATGCTTCCACTATCGAGGTTTCCGTTGCCGAATCCGATGTCGCCAAGGTCATCGGTCGTCGCGGTCGCACCATTAAAGCCATCCGTACACTTGCTCGCGCTCTGGCGGCTCGTCTCGACACTTCAGTCGAGGTCGAGGTTTTGGGCTAGTTTCGATGCGCACATATAAAAATATCGCCCGCGTGGTTTCGACTCATGGGCGAAAGGGGGATGTCCTCGTGGCTGAGCTGCGGGGACTCCCTTTTCTTCTATCTGAAGGTATGCGTGTGGCGCTAACCCCTCCTGCTTTAAAGGGCGATCGGTTCCATAACGTTGAGGCGATATCGGATTATTCCGGATCGTATCGCGTAAGGTTCAGTGGCGTTGATTCTCTCGATTCCGCAGAGCGCATCGTGGGAGATTACGTACTCGCCTCAGTAGACGATATTGATTTGGGGCCCATGGATAGAGCGTTCGCCGAACTCGTCGGACGCGAGGTGATCGATGAGCGTTATGGCTCCATCGGTACCCTCTCCGAGATCATGGAGACGCCCGCCAACGATGTGTGGGTGGTCAATGGCTCCTATGGTGAGGTTCTACTTCCTGTTATAGAGCAGGTCGTTACTTCCGTTCCTGACGAGGGCCCCATCGAAGTCCACGTTCTCGATGGCCTCATCGACGCAGATTGCTGATTCATATGCTCATCGAAACGTTATCGGTATTTCCCGAGATGTTCGAGCCCGTCATGTCCACCTCCATTTTGGGAAGGGCAAGGCAACGGGGGCTCTTTGAATTCAATGCATACGACCTTCGTGATTGGACCCACGACAGGCATCGTACCGTCGACGACGAACCGTTCGGCGGAGGTCAGGGCATGCTTATGAAAGTTGCGCCCATAACCGAAGCCATTACCGAGATCTCATCTAAAGGGCCTGTTCCCACGGTCATCTTCTTCACACCCTGCGGCGAGCGCTTTTCGCAACATGTTGCTGAGGAGCTCGTGCAATCTGAACGCATCCTCATGGTGTGCGGCCGCTACGAAGGAATCGATGAGCGGGCTTACGGTCTTGCGGATAAGCGTCTCTGCATCGGAGATTATGTTCTTACCGGCGGTGAGTTGCCGGCTATGGTGGTTGCCGATGCTGTCGTAAGGCTTATTCCCGGTGCTCTCGGTGACGCTATGAGCAACGTCGATGAGTCGTTTGCCACTGCGGACGGTGGCGGGCTTCTCGAATACGCTCAGTACACACGTCCAGCCAGCTATGAGGGGATCGATGTTCCTCCCGTGTTGCTGTCGGGCGATCATGCGAAGGTCGACGCATGGCGCCGACGCAATGCTATCGAGCGTACTGTCCGATGGCGTCCCGATCTGATCGAGACCGCCGGACTCACGCCTGAGGAGCGAGCTTATGCTCAACGTTTAATGGAGGAGCTCTAAATGCTTCAAACGCAACATTCTTTTTTGCGTAGCCTGCTCGAGTGGGTCGCCATTGTAGTCGTTGCGCTCGTGTTTACCGTCCTGATTCGAACGTTCGTCATCGAACCGTTCGTTGTCCCCACGGGATCCATGGAATCGACCATTCAGATCGGTGATCAGATTCTCGGTGAGAAGATTACGCTTGAGCTGGGCCAGCATGTGCAAGCCGGCGATATCGTGGTCTTCCATAACCCCGATGCTTCATCTGAGCATGACGTTCTGGTCAAACGCGTTATAGCCACGGCGGGGCAGACCGTCGACTTGCAAGATGGCAAGGTGGTCGTAGACGGTGAGGCTCTCTTAGAGGATTACACGCAGGGCTCTTCCTATCCACTTTCGGTCACCTCTTCCGGCTCCGATGTCTCCTATCCCTATACCGTGCCAGAAGGATGTATCTGGGTTATGGGCGATAATCGCGAAAATTCTGCTGATTCTCGCTATTTCGGAGCGGTATCCGAGGACAACCTTATCGCGGTCGGAATCTTCCGTTATTGGCCGTTCGGCCGCATAGGCACCTTGTAGTCCGCGGGTTATCTGCAGCCTCGATGGTGCTATCACATTTGATATACACTAAACAACCGTATCGTTCGACACATAGAGGGGATTCAGAGGCATGGATGCTTCAGCTCTTTCCTTCCAAGAAATGATCCTGCGCCTTCAGCAATACTGGGGTAGCAAGGGATGCGTCATCATGCAGCCATACGACTCCGAGGTGGGTGCCGGTACGTTCCATACGGCGACCACGCTTCGCTCGCTTGGCCCCGATGCGTGGCGCACCTGCTACGCGCAGCCGTGCCGTCGTCCCGCTGATGGACGCTATGGCGAAAACCCCAACCGCATGCAGCACTACTATCAGTTCCAGGTTCTCATAAAGCCGTCTCCCGATAACGCTCAGGAGCTCTATCTTGATTCCCTGACCGCCATCGGCCTTGATCCGCGTGACCACGATGTGCGCTTCGTTGAGGACGACTGGGAGAGCCCGACACTTGGTGCATGGGGCCTTGGTTGGGAAGTTTGGCTCAACGGAATGGAGGTAACGCAATTCACGTACTTCCAGCAGGTGGGCGGTATCGAGGTCAATCCCGTCCCCGTTGAGATCACCTATGGTCTTGAGCGTATCGCCATGTACGCTCAAGGCGTCAACTCCGTCTACGATTTGGTGTGGAGCTACCTTCCCGACGGAACGCCCATGACGTACGGCGATGTTTTCCTTGAGAACGAGCGCGAGTTCTCGGCTTACAACTTCGAGGTCGCCAACATCGATATGATGCGCCAAAAGTTCGATGATTACGAGGCCGAATGCCATAGCTGCCTGGAGCGCAAGCTTCCGTTGCCCGCCTATGATTGCGTCATGAAATGCAGCCACGCATTCAACCTGCTCGACGCGCGTGGCGCCCTTTCCGCTCTCGATCGCGCCAATTACATACTTCGCGTGCGTTCGGTCGCTAAAGCTTGCTGCGAAGCGTATCTTGCGGAAGTTGCCGCAAAGGATAATGTCAAGGTCAATGAAGGCGAGGTGGCGTAGCCATGGCCGAAACGAAAGATTTTCTTTTTGAAATCGGTACCGAGGAAATGCCTTCGGCTCCTCTGAACAATGCTGTCAAGCAACTGGAAAAACTCTTTCCCGAGCGTTTGGGGGCAGCTGGCCTTGCGCACGGTGATCTTCGCGTTCTCTCTACCCCGCGTCGTCTCGCCGTTGTCGTCGCAGATGTCGCTGTAGCCACCGACGAGGTTCACGAGGTCATGCGTGGACCCAAGACCCAGATCGCATTCGATGGGGACGGTAACCCCACCAAGGCTGCCCAGGGCTTTGCGCGTAAATTTGGTTCGACCGCTGACGAGCTCATCCGTAAGGTCGACACCGACGGCAACGAATACGTCTTTGCCGAGAAGAATATCCCTTCCGTGCCGGCCACGACGATCCTTTCCGAGCTTTGTGAGAAGGTTATCGCCGACCTGCAGTGGCCAAACTACCGCAGTCAGCGATGGGCGTCCGAGCGCGCGACGTTCGTGCGACCCGTACGTTGGATCTGCTGCCTTTTGGGTGAAGAGATCGTTCCTGTTTCGTATGCCGATGTGAAAAGCGGCAATACGACGCGCGGCCATCGCGTGCTCGGCCCCGGTGAGCATGTCGTTCCGTCTCCCCAAGAGTACGAGCGCGTGCTCGAAGACAACGGCGTGCTTTCCGCCGAACGTCGCCGTGACGTGATTCTCAAGGGTATCGCTGCCGTTGAGGCTGAGCGCAACGGTGCCCACGTCGATACGCCTAAGAAGGTTTTCGATGAGGTCGTTAACCTATGCGAGTGGCCCGATGTTCTCGTCGGGACGTTCGATGAGGAGTTCTTGGAAGTTCCCCACGAGATCATCTGTGAGTCGATGCTCACCAACCAGCGTTATTTCCCCATTTACGATGCCGAGGGGAACCTGACGCGTGAGTTCGTGGTTGTTTCCAATTCTAAGCATGAGAACGCCGAGCGCGTCATCGACGGCAACGAGCGCGTGGTGCGCGCCCGCCTCGATGATGCCAAGTTCTTCTACGAGGAGGATCTTAAGGTCTCGCTCGATGAATTCCGCGAGCGCCTCGCCCGCGTGAACTTCCAGGAGAAGCTCGGTAACGTGCTGCAGAAGTCCGAGCGCATCGAGTCTCTGGCGCTTTCCATCGCAAAAACCTGCCATTTCGGGGCACAGCTGACGTGTGATTGCGCCCGTGCTGCCCATCTTTGCAAGGCAGATCTCGTTTCCAATGCCGTTGTCGAGTTCACCAGCCAGCAGGGCGTGATGGGTGGTTACTACGCAACTGCAGCGGGGGAGACCGAAGAGGTCGCTCATGCCATCCGTGATCACTATCGTCCTCGTTTCGCCGGCGACGATCTGCCTGAGGGTAAGGTCGGTTGCGTTGTCGCCGTGGCCGATAAGCTCGATACCATCGCGGGTATCTTTGCTATAGGTGAGCCGCCTACCGGTTCTTCCGATCCGTACGCTCTTAGGCGCGCTGCCATCGGCGTGATCAATATCTTGCGCCTGCGTCTCGGTATCGATGTCGCACCGCTTATCTCCGACGCGCTTGACCTCTATGCTGAACAGGGCATTTCCTTCGATAAGGAAGCTGTCGAGAAGGCCGTTTGCGAGTTCTTCCGCGGTCGCTTGGTCAGTATGGCGAAGGATGAGAAGATTCCCGCTGATACCGTTGCCGCTGTCGCTGATGTCGACATCATTGCACCCAAGGCGTTTTTCGATCGCTGCGCCGCTCTCGATTCCGCGCGTCAGGATGATCCCGAGACGTTCGAAAACCTTGCCGTTGCTTATGCACGAGCAGCTCATATCTCCAAGCCCGAGCTTGGAGTTGATTTCGATCGAAGCCTGATGGGCGAGGCGGAGCTTGCTCTTGCCGATGCCATTGAAATCGGCGCACAGGAGTTGTCCTCGGCTCTTGCGTCTGATGATTATCCCGCCGCTTTCGCAGCTCTTGCAGCCCTGCGTGCGCCTATCGATCGCTTCTTCGATGACGTTATGGTCATGGATGAAGATCCTCGTTTGCGCGATAATCGTCTCAAGCTTCTCAACCGTTTTGAAGGCATGTTCGCCACGATTGCTAACATAGGGGAGCTTGCGCGCAAGAAGTAAGCTCAGATCCACATAGAGGTGCGATTATGAATTGCCCGGATGCCGTGCCGACGGTACATGTTATTTCCGATTCACTTGGAGATACCGCATGTGAGGTCGTGCTTGCGGCATCCGGGCAATTTCCTGAAGGCTCGTTTCGGATTGCGCGCCTGCCTAAGGTCACCCATGTCAATCAAGTGAAGTCGTATCTCGGCCCCCATATCGATCGAGAGCGCAAGCTCGTGGTGTTCCATACCATCGTAAACCCCGTTTTGCGTGCGCAGATTCTCGATTATCTCAGCATGCTGCATATTCGTTCGATCGACCTTATCGGGCCCGCCATCGCTACGCTGGCGTCTTTAACCGATCGTGAGCCTTCGGGTATCGCCGGCTCCATACATCGTACGGACGAGCGTTATTTCAAGCGTATCGAAGCTATGGAATATTTCGTCGAACACGACGATGGAAGGCAATCGGACGATCTGGATGAAGCTGAGATAGTTTTGATCGGCGTCTCGCGCACATCGAAAACCCCGCTTTCCATGTATCTGGCCTATTTGGGTTACAAGGTTGCCAATATCCCCTTGGCGCACGGGGTCAATCCGCCCGCGTCTCTCGAAAACGTCGACCCCGCGAAACTTGTCGGTCTGCTTTCGAGTGTAGATGTTATTTCGGGAATCCGTTCTTCGCGTCTTGGATCCGATTTTGCGCGCGGCGTTGCCGGCAGTTATGCCGATCGTCTGTCTGTATACGATGAGATGCAGGAAGCTCATGAGTACATGAGGCGTCTGGGGTGCTTCATCGTCCATACGGAGGAGAAATCAATCGAGGAATCAGCGCATGAAATCATTGAACATTTGCATCGTATCAGCAGTGCGCGCAATCGAGTCCATCAAGATAAAATTTGAAATAAATTACTGGTAAAACGTTTATCCATAGTGATCTAGCTGGGGCTTAATGAGGTGGTATCTTCATTAAGTATCCACTTACCATACCGCCTGCGGAACAAATCGACCCGTTGGCGGTTATGCATATAGCCAACGCAAAACTGAATACTTAGGGCCGTATAGTCCCTTCAAGC
Organism: Oribacterium sp.; assembly: GCA_963633065.1. Classification (GTDB taxonomy): domain Bacteria; phylum Actinomycetota; class Coriobacteriia; order Coriobacteriales; family Coriobacteriaceae; genus Collinsella. The sequence continues at coordinate 25,643 of CAVGWH010000046.1, read as the reverse complement.
CCATGAGGCATGGGTGACACGTGAGTTGCAGGATTCCGCTGAAAGGGGACGATCGTGAAGGACTTGCAAAGGGTTTATCGTTTCGGCAAGGACGAGTGCGGGAACGATGTAACCGATGGATCCGCTCAAGAAAACTTCGTTTTAGGTGGAAAAGGGGCCAACCTTGCCGAGATGAGCAAGATCGGGCTTCCGGTTCCCCGCGGCTTTACCATTACCTGCCAGACCTGTGTTGAATTTTCTGATGCCCACAACGTTTGGCCTGAGGGGGTTCTCGATCAGATCGAGATAGCAACCTGCGATCTCGAGCGCCGTTGCGGTAAGAGGTTGGGCGATGACGGCGATCCTTTACTTGTCTCCGTTCGTTCAGGAGCGCCGTTTTCCATGCCGGGTATGATGGATACCGTGCTTAACCTTGGACTTAACGATAATTCGGTCCAAGGTTTGATCCAGCAGACGCAGAACCCCCGTTTTGCATGGGATTCCTATCGTCGTTTCATCCAGATGTTCTCGAACGTCGTGATGCATGTTGATTCCGATCTGTTCGAGAATGCCTTAACGGAAAAACGTCTTGTCGCTGGCGTGTGTAGCGATGCGGATCTAAGTGAGCGCGACCTTCAAGATTTGGTTTCAGAGTTCAAGGGCATCTTCTCTGAGCATGTTTCCGGAAATATGTATCCCGAGCTCGTGGATGCCGACGGGCGGGTTGTGTTCCCAGCGGATCCGCGAGTGCAGCTCAAACTTGCCATTGAGGCCGTTTTCGGTAGCTGGATGAATGAGCGTGCATGTCTATACCGTGCACAGCACGGCATCTCCGATGACCTTGGAACCGCCGTCAACGTTCAGGCCATGGTTTTCGGAAACAAGGGCGCCACTTCGGCTACCGGCGTTGCCTTCACGCGCAATCCTGCTGATGGTACCCGCGAGTTCTATGGAGACTTCTTAGTCAATGCTCAGGGTGAAGACGTTGTTGCGGGCATTCGCAATACCGAGCCCATTGCCGATCTCAAACATGCCGCTGGGCTTGAGAAGGCAGGGGAGGAGCTTGAACGTGTTTTCCTGCTCCTTGAAAAGCATTACCGTGATATGTGCGATATCGAGTTCACCATTGAGCAGGGTGAGCTGTGGATGCTTCAGACCCGCGTTGGCAAGCGCACTGCAGCAGCCGCCTGCAAGATAGCGGTCGATATGGTCGATGAGGGCTTGATCTCTAAAGAAGAGGCGGTTGCGCGCATCGATACCGCACAGCTCGATCAGCTGCTGCATCCCCAGTTCGATTCCTCATGCACCGTTGAAGTTTTAGCCACTGGCCTCAATGCGAGCCCGGGCGCGGCTGTCGGCGAGGTCGTATTCTCAAGCGACGATGCCGTTACGGCGGCATCGGAGGGTCGAAAGGTCATTCTGGTGCGTTGGGAAACCAACCCCGATGATCTGAAGGGCATGGTCGCGGCAGAAGGCATCCTAACCAGTCATGGTGGTAAAACCAGCCACGCAGCTGTTATCGCACGTGGCATGGGGTCGCCTTGCGTTTGCGGTGTGGAAGCCTTTAGGATCGATGCAAAGGCAAAGGAGGTCGTGGTCGACGGAACGGATATCGTCATCCACGAGGGAGACGTGCTTTCCATCGATGGCACGCGCGGGATCGT